>NZ_JBFUPL010000030.1:0-16188 GCF_041355235.1 Rhizobium sp. RCC_161_2
AAATTTATTTTCGAGATTTTTCGATTTCAAGGGGGCGATGGAGAAAAATTAGCACTCGATCTTGGCGGCTGCTAACATGCTGTAAAGGAATAACAAAGCAAGAGGTGGCGTTTGAAAAGAGATTGATGACCGAGTGGACTTACGTCATCCTCTCGACTGCTATGAAAAGGAGATGAAGCATGCAGTTTTCGTCAGATCTTGAGCGCCAGCTCAACGGTTATGGCCTTACCACAGCGCATATCCTCTATCGCATTCCCGATTTCGAATCCGTCCTGCAGACCTATGTCTGGCAGGATTACGATCTCGCCCCCGACTTTCCCGAAATGCGCAGGTTCCTGGATTTCTGGCAGGCTTCCCTCGATGGGCCGCTGCATTCTGTTCGCTACAGCCACCAGCGCCTGATCGGCCCCAATGAGTGGCGGCGCGTCGATGGTGACTTCAAACTGCACTGAGGCTTGAATCCGGATTTTTCTCTTCCTAACTCTCCGGGCGATCGAAGCTCGACGAGCTCGGTTGCTATCGAACGTCTGTTTAGAGTGAGACCGCATGGAAGAAAACATCAACATCATCAAGAGCGCCAGCATCCCGGAAAGGGAAGAGATCATCGTCGATTTCGCCCGGTGGCTAGAGACCGCCTCACAGGAGGCTCTGGTGTATGGTGAGGGGCGCTTTGCAGTGCTTTCTGCGAATATGGCAGAGGCGATCCGCGTCAATGCCGATAAACTTGCTCGCGACAAGCCCGAGATGACGGAGCGGGTTTTGCAACAGGCATGTGCGATGATATCGCAATTCAAGGCAGCCTATCCGCATCGGGTTGTCAGCCGGTCTGTACATTAAGCGCATTGGAGACAATCGGACCAACCAATCTCTTCGCATGGACGAGCAGTGTCTGCTGCGTGCAATTCAGGAAGTCCATATTCGGACAAACTGAGCGAATTTTTTCTTCGTCCGCTCTTGAATCCGAAATTGTCAAAAACCAATTCGATCGTCGCTAGCCGCTGATCACAGGGCTGGCCTTGCTGGGGGCGCCGCTTTCGGCGCTTCCGTACCCATGTTGCTTCAAGGAGGATATGGCTATGGCAACATCTTACGACTACGCACCTCTGTTCCGCTCGAGCGTCGGTTTCGATCGGGTGTTCAACCTTTTGGAAAACGCGCAGCGCGCCCGCTCGATCAGCGACTGGCCGCCCTATGACATTGTCAAGACCGGCGATGACAGCTACCGGATCTCGATTGCGGTGGCGGGCTTCGCGCAGGACGATCTCGAAATCACCTTCCAGTCCAACCTTCTGACCGTCACGGGTAAGAAGCAGGAGGCAGTAAATGAAGGCTACCTGCATCGCGGCATTGCCGGCCGTCCGTTCGAACACCGGTTCGAGCTGGCGGACCATGTCAGGGTCAACGGAGCGGATCTGAGCAACGGTCTTCTGTCAATTGAGCTCGTTCGTGAAATTCCGGAAGCACTGAAACCGCGCAAGATCTCGATCCAGAGCGAGGCTGCTTTGGAGCATTCAGCTGTTCCAGCGCAGATCGAAGCGCAGAAGGCGGCTTAATCTAGGTAGTCCACTCAACAAGGGGCGCCGTGGCGACGGCGCCCATCAGCATTCCGGGTTGGGAAGGAGAGAGCGATGAAACCCGATATGTTCAGGCAGCCTGTTTCCATTCTTGTCGGCCTCGGCTTTCCGGCCGAGGTCCGCGGTGTGATGGACGCCTACCGGCATCTCGTTGAATGGCCTGCTTCGCAGCGGGACGGCGCGCACTTGGTTGCGCTCAGGGCATGCCGTGCCGCGCTGCGCGGTGAAATCGAAGCGGAAACCGCGCGCGGCCTGTTTGCCGCCTTTGCCGAGAAACACGACCTACTCGCGCCGGAAACCGACGTGATCGCCGCGTCGCGCTTGCGGCGAGAAAAAGATCCGCATGTGCGATGAGGTAGGCCGATGATGCACAGCATGTTGCAGCAGGCCATCAACAATGCGATGGCGATGGGCCCAACGGTCCTGCTTCAGGGCATGCAGCTTCAGCGTCCGATGGACGTGGTGAAATCACCGGCTCTTTCCCCCGATGACAAGCGTGCGATCCTCGCCGCCTGGGCGTCGGACTTTTACGCTTTCGAATCCGGCCCTTCGTCAGCTACCGGGAACAACTCCAATCTCGATCGATGAAGTGCAGTCGGCTCTCATAGAACTCGATCGGCGCTATGGTATCTGACGGATCGTGCGTTAACGCGGGCTGTTGCACGAGGGGTGCGTCATTTTAGGTTGGCATTTCTCGCCTGGTCAATTACCGCAGCAAGTTCCGGCCCGCTGAACGGCTCGGACATTACCAAAGCATCTTCAATCCGCGACGCTCCGAGGTGATCGACGTTCGCCCGGACCTTGGCCGATGGCCTTGGACCTGCCGGGAAGACAGCGTAAACTTCGGCCGGATCGAGCAGGTGGTGTTCCAGCAGATGTTTAAGCTGGCCAGTGCGCAGCTCCTCTCCTGCCATGACGCGGGTCGCCAGCGCGATGCCCAGCCCCGCGACAGCCGCCGCCAGAATGCCCGGCGCCGAATTGATCCAGAGCTTTGCGGAAACATCGACGGAAGTGACGGTCTGATTGTGAGTGAAGCGCCAGCTCTCGCGACCAAACAGGCCCTGCTGGACGATACAATCGTGTCGGGCGAGCTCATCAGGATTGGCCGGCGCGCCGTGTGCCGAGAGATAGGCCGGTGCCGCCACCACCAGTCGCTCGACCAGCGCCAGCCTGCGGGCGCCGAAGGTGGAGTCATCCAGCGGTCCGACGCCCAGGCGGATGGCGACATCGACCCCATCCGTGATCAGGTTTTGACGCGCGTCGCTCATGATCATCTCGACCCAAGATCCGGATGCCGGGCCAGGAACGTCGCCAGTGCCGGAATGATCACGCGCGTGCCGTAGAGCACTCGCTTGCCTCCATTGCTGGCAGGATCGCCGGCCACCAGATGCGGTTGAAGGCCTTCACCACTCGTGCGCCGGGCACGAGATCGACAAAGACCTCGGACGAGCTCCGTCCGTGCATGTCGGCGGGTTTGAAGACCGGCGCTTCGATCGAATTATTGGCATCGATGACGATCCGGCCGCCGAAATTCGGAAGTCCCGCCAGCGCCACAGGCAGTTTGGACCAACTGACGGCAACAATCACCATGTCTTTCGAAGCCGCCTCCTCTCGTGTGCCTGCATGCCAGGATATTCTGCGGCGTCGTGCGTTCGACCCTTCCGCTCGGGAGGCTCAGAAATGGTTCCTTCTCGCGGCCGAAAATGAAGTGGGCGACGTCCAAGACAACCGGCAATAGCGTGACTGCTAGTTCCGGCCCAAACGAAAAAAGCTGCCCAGATGATTGACCCCCGTGCTGATCGATAACGTTGGCATGGACGCATATCCGAATACGAAGCCCGCACGTGGTTCGGTCGCCGTGGAATAGAGACGAGACACCGGATATATACCGACGCCATTCTCCGTGGCCCTGGTTGCGAGATTATCCTCTTCCTGTGCTTTGAGATGGTTGAACCAAACGACCACATGAAGTCCGGCGGACGTGCCGACGATTTCAATCTCGTCGCCGAACGTTTCAGCCATCGCCGTCAGGAATACCTCTCGACGGTTCGCATTCGCGCGTCTCATTCGGCGGACGTGCCGTTCATATGCACCGGTCGTGAGGAGAGAAGCGAGTGCTTCCTGTTCGTATGTCGATGTGTGGCGATCGGCGAACTGCTTGCAGTGGACGAACGGCCCCACAAGGGCTTTCGGAAGGATCATGTAGCCAAGCCGGAGCGCCGGGGACAGGGTTTTCGAAACAGTGCCGACGTAGATGACCCGTCCTTCGCCCAACTGGTATAGGGGTGGGATCGGGCTCACGCCGTAGCGATACTCGCCGTCATAATCATCCTCGACCACATAGGCTCCAGAAGCACGTGCCCACTCCATCAATGCTTGACGTCGGCCCACAGATAGAACGCCGCCAAGCGGGAACTGATGGCTAGGGGTTACATAGGCCAGAGCGAATTCACCAACGTCCGGCAACAATGCGGTGTCCATACCTTGATCGCCGCATGGCACGGCAACTGCAGTCGCGCCGACGGCGATCATGACATTGCGCGCCATGGCATAACATGGATCTTCGAGGACGACCTTGTCACCTGGATTGACGAGAACCCGAGCGCACAGGTCAAGCGCTTGCTGGGAACCGTTGATAACGATGATCTGATCGAGATCGCAAATGATGCCACGCGATCGCCAGACGTAACCATGCAACGACTTCCGCAAAGCGATGTTGCCAGCCGGATCGTCGTAGGCTTGTCTCGCGCGATGAGTGAGGAAGGTCGCCAATCCTTTCGCCAGTCTCACATTGCTTATCGGCATGGTGACTCGCCTTTCTCCACCGCCGACCGACAGCCGAGTCTGCCCACTAATGACGCGTCTCAGGTTGCTTTGAGCACGGCCTAGGCACCTGCTTGAACTTGGACCGAGTGGACCGCGTTTCTTGCGTTCGATGCCGGCTGTCTTTCGCCAATCTCGTTGGTGCAGCGAGATAGCAGGACATGCTGGCCGGATGTTGGGGTCCATGGCAACTCAAACCGCTGCCAACTTCTATTCTCGCGCGAACCCACAAAGGCACTCTGCCACAAGCCTCCTCCATCTATGCTGACTTCGACGCTTGATATCTGACGATCTCCCCAGGCCCAGCCCCATATTTTCGTTGGCACGTCAGTTGACAGCAGATCATTCGGGGAGGGCGACACGATCACCGACTCCGGGGCGACACTCCAAACAGGCCTCATTCCCGAAGCGGTTCCATCGTTATAGAAGCGCGTCGTATAGGCGCCGCTCGCCCGCCGGTTCGCGGCCGTAATTGAACCAACCCACTTTACAGAGTTCGTTCCGTACCAACCCGGCACAACCAGTCGAACCGGACCTCCGCGCTCCGCAGTGAGCGGCTTACCGTTGATCTCAAGTGCGAGAAGAACCTCTTCTGCAAGCGCTTTCTCGATAGGCAGGTCTTTTTGATAGGCTTCTTCAATTTCCGCGTATTCGCCCCACTCGAGGCCGGACGTCCATATGTACGACGCATCGGTGCTGATCTTTGCACGTTCCAGAACAAGCGACAGCGGCACGCCTTTCCAAACCACATTTCCGATCCTACGCTTGGCGACTGTCGGCGCAAGCGGGCTTCCAGCGCATTCGTGAAATGACATGTACTTGCGCTGAGGCATGGCTTGAAGATCCGAGAGACGCAACCTTGTTGGATTGTCGACGAGGCCATCGACATCGAGATGCCAATGGTCGGGGTCGATGTTCAGGAACCCCATATGCGTGACCAGAAAAAGATCGTCCTCCGGGGTGATCCAAGATTTCAGGGCATGAACGCCTTCGGCCGGACCTTGGAAGGAGAAACCCCTCTTTACCATGTGCATACCCATCCTCGTCATCGCCTTTCCCCCTGCGCGGGTTTTATCGATGTTTTCGCCGACGAGATGGAGGGGCATGCCTGTAACTTTCGCGCATATCAGATACGTGAAAGTTACACATAGCGGGGCACTGTAACGTTAATCGAGCATTTTCGAGCGGAGGTGATTGCCCATGCCGTTTGGCTCTGTTTCCGGTTCCTGCTCAGCCTGCGGATGGTCGAGGATTTGCTGGCAGCCCGTGGCGTCATCGTCTCTCACCAGACCGTGCGGCTCTGGGCTGAGAAATTCGGCAGACACGTTGCCAATGATATCCGCAAGCGATCAGCCGGCAGGCTGGGCGACAAATGGCACCTTGATGAGGTTGTCATCACCATCGGTGGAAAGAAACACTGGCTTTGGCGCGCGGTTGATCAGGACGGCTTTGTTCTCGACGTGTTGGTGCAAAGCCGCCGCAATGCTAAGGCTGCAAAGCGCTTGATACGAAAGCTTTTGAAAGCGCAAGGCCGTTCGCACAGACGCTCCGCTCCCGCCATCCAAATTCACTGCATCCGCGCAACGGCGCTTTGGAAAGCCGTGACCGGCGCCGGTGCCTGATCTCAAACTGCTGCACAATAAGTCAATCCTCGCTCGATAACGTGACGAATCCCATTGCCGAGGTCGTCGCCGGATTGGAGCAGCCGAGGACGCGATTTTCGGCTAAATCCGCGCCATGATTAAAAAAATGATCGGAGGCATAATCGGAGGCATCTCGATCGATCGGTACGAGGTTACCCCTTCCCAAATTCATCCATAAATGCGCCCATGGCGGTCGCTAGTGCCGCCTTGCCATTGTCAGGCATCATCGCCAATCCGGAAATGATGCCCTCCTGCCATGCCTTGCCCCGATCCCATGCCTCACGGTAGGCATCGGCCAGCACATCACCCTGCCGTGTTTCCAGCAGAGCCTCGAAGAGTAACGAGGCTTGCAGTAGATCCTTGTCGCGCTTTGCCCTGCCAAGCGCGTCAGTGAGCCGCCTAGAGGCCACGATGAGCTTGTGGATAGCGTAACGTTCGGGAGCCGGGACAATCACGCTCACTCCATGACGGTGCAACAGGACGGTCCGCACGGGTTCGTAGATCAGATAATCGAGGAACCGCAGGTTTTCCGCCGACGCGCCGCCGAGGGCGGGCATGGGCGACGGTTTACCCGTATGCTCGCCCGATCCCCGGTTGCCCGTCAGGAATTCCACACGGTAGCCCTTGCTATTCACGAACGCCACGACCTTTGCCTTGTCGGCCTGGTGCGGGACTGCCCGGAATGTCTTGTCGATGGACTGTAGGATTTCCCGAACAGGCGGCAGGCTATCCCCGACCTCCGAGCTGATCGCAAAATCCTGCGCGAAATCGGCGTCCCCCGTTTGCATCGCCGTCGATGGCAGTCGAACACCGAGCAGGCCCGCGTAACAGCCGAATGCCACAGATCCGATCAGGACGGCCCGCAGCCGGAAGAGGCCAGCGTCCGCGAGTGCCTTCGTGATGTCGCCCGCGAAATCGTCCGGTCCCTGCATCCCGCCGTTTCGCAGGAGCGTCCCGACCATCCGTCTACGCTCGCGGAGATCGTCCTTGATTTCCTTGTGAGCGTTCACTCGAGCTGTGATCTCTTCGTCGCTGTGCGGTCCCACGTAGCGCCGCTTGTCGCCCTCGGGGGTAGGGAGATCGAAATACCAGTATTCGCGGCCCTTGACCGGGACCGTGACGAACCGACCCTCAAGTGGGAAGTCGGCTTGAAATTGCCCATCAAGCGAACGCTGCGCCAGCTCCGCGAACATCGTTCGATATGTGATGTCGATCCGCCTCATGCCTTGCTCCTCCTTCGCATTTGCCGCAGCCTATTTCCTACCCTTCAGATCGGCCATCGCCTTCTTAAATCCCCCGCCTTTCTTGGAAGAAATCGACCAAGCTCATCGCGGGCGTTGATCCGTTATAATGTTATGGCAGAAACATTATAGCTCCTCTGCTTTCTGGTCAACAGACTGTCAGTTATAATGTTTCTGCTGAGACATTATAACGGCGCCGAGAAAGCTATTTAAGCAAGCAACGCTTCGCTTAAAGAGAGAGGAGTTAAGGTAAGCACCCTCAAATAAGCGTGCCCGAATCCTTGGTCTTAAAGAGATTCGAACTTGCCACCCGTGATTTTAGTCACGTAACAGGCAGCGGATCAGTGCCTTCGCTTAGGATTGCGAGATATCTACGATAGCTGAAGACACGGCCACGCTTGCGACCTGTCACCTCCTCGACAATCCCCAGACGCTCCAAGTCAGCGAGCGCTGCATTGACAGTCGGCGCGGAAAGGCCTGTCTGGCGTCCGTCTCCAAGCGCTGCCCCGTATCGATGGGAGTTCGAGGAAGGTGGCATACCTTTCGACGTCGCCGTCGAGCCGCAAATCACCACGAACGATCTGTATTTGATGATCCGGACTGCGCTCGCGGGCGGCGGAATCACATTTGCGCTTGAGGAGACGTTTCGCCCATACATCGATCGCGGCGAGTTGGTCACCACTTTGGACGAGTACCTGCCCGCCTTTCCAGGGTTCTTCCTTTATTTTCCCAATCGCCGCAATATGGCGCCCAAGCTGCGTGCGCTCATCGACCATGTTCGCGCCTATAGATCGACACAGCCCTAGCACTCGTGGCGACAACGGGCTGGGTGCGTCGTGACGGCACCCATAGAACCCTCTGCTTTTCGGTCCGCTCCACCCCAACCGGGTACGGTACGTGCCGACCGCCGGACTTGCAGAGAACGACCTTTGTCGCTGCGGGAGACGAGGCTATTTCGAGCCTCGTCGAGCCATCGCTTGATCCGACGGTCAATCCTAATCCTAGGAATAGTTGACCGGGAGCCAGTCATAATTGGTGCTATCTGTACGCACGTGGCCGATTCCGGGAAACGCAATATGGGCGCCTGCCACATGATATTTGCCTTCCACCGCCTCCTTAAAGGCGACGTCGCGGGCAGCAACGGCGGCCTTCTGATCGATATCGAATTCTATGGCGATGCCGGGCTCATCGAATTGCAGGATATCACCATGGGTAATGTCGCCCCAGAAGACGATCTTCTGGCCTTCACTTTCCAACGTAATAGCGCTGTGACCCGGCGTATGTCCCGCATAAAGAATCGAGCCCAGACCCGGGACGGGTGCTTGGTTATCTCCGAATGTTTCAAATTTTCCAGCTTGCACGTAAGGCGTCACGCACTGGTCTGCCTCGCCAAAATGCTGCTTGACGATGCCGGTCGCCGCTTTGGCGTTTTCCGGGCTCAGCCAGAATTTCGCCTCCCGCTCATTGACCCGTAGTGTGGCGTTGGGGAAAGTGCGTTTGCCATCGCTCATCAACCCACCGGAATGATCGGTATGAATATGGGTGAGGATGAGATCGTCAATGTCACCTACCTTGTATCCGGAAGCCTCGATGTTGGACACGAGCTTGCCGAGCGATGGGCCCAAATAGGTACCGGTGCCTGCGTCGACGAGCACCAGTCTTTCGCCAGTGTTGACCAGGAATGCGTTGACGGAAGTTGGTACGATTTCCGGCAGAAAGGCATCATTCAAAACGCCCTGCGCGTGTTCTTCGCTAGTGTTGGTGTAGAGCTTGGCGAGCGGCAGGGCAACGGTGCCGTCCGACAGGGCTGTGACCTCTACGGAGCCGATCTTCAGCCGGTAGAAACCCGGTGCCTGAACAGCGGCAAAAGGTGCCTTGGCGAAGACGATTGACGGCGCGACGAAGGGCGCTGCGACGAAGCCAGTCAAAGCGCTTTTGAGAATGGAACGACGAGATGGCATGGGTTTGCTCCTTACGTGATGGTGTGGAACGGCTTGCAAGTTCCTACCCATCAGCTAAGGATGCTCCCGTCAGCAATCAAATCGATATAGCTCATGCAAGTCATCGATCATTTCAATCTTCGTTCCTTCGACCTCAATCTTCTCGTTGCCTTCGATGCGATGATGGAGGAGATGAGTGTGACCCGGGCAGCGCAGCGCTTGAAGATCCAGCAGCCTGCCATGAGCCACAACATCTCGACATTGCGCACGCTGTTTCAGGACGAGCTGTTCATCCGCGTAGGACAGGCGATGAAGCCCACGGCACGGGCGCTGAATTTATCCGGCCCGGTGCGGCAGGCTCTGCGACAGGCACAGGCCGCCGTGTTGATGGCAGACGCATTCGATCCGGCCACCGAGCGACGTACATTCAGGCTGGGGCTGTCCAGCGAGGTGGAACTATTGTTGCTGCCCGACCTGACCGCTCGGTTGCGCGATATCGCGCCGGGCATTCGTATTCTGGCTCGCGGCGGCGATGCACTGGAGATCGAGGCGATGCTGGATTCAGGCGTCGTCGACCTGTCTGTGGGATGCAGCTATCTCCCGGATTCACGACACCATTGCGAGCCGCTTTATCAGTCCAGCGTATTGTGCTGTTTCAATCCGCAACTGCTGAATCTCTCCGGGCCCGTAAGCCTCGATGCCTATATGGCGGCACAGCACGCCGTGATTTCGCAGACTGATAGTCTCCATGGCTGCGTCAAGGATGCACTGGAGCATGCGGGGGCAGAACTGGACGTAGTGGCGGCGGCTCCGGATTTCATGTCGATATTGGCAACAGCACGCTCATCTGCAGTCATTGCCACCGTGTCCTCGCGCATAGCGCTTCGTTATGGGCCGCTATTGGGACTTGAGGTCAGCCCGGTGCCACTGGCACTTTCTTTTCCACCCGTGTCCATGGTGTGGCCGCTTCAGATGGACAGCGATCTCGGTTGCGCTTGGTTGCGGCAACAAATCCGTGAAGCAATGCTAAGAACAAATGGGAGCAACGTCGCGGATATTGCGGCCTGACGGGCGTGGCGATCAGCATGTGTCTGAAGTCCTCGCCTTGAATGGAATCGAACCGACGACACTGTTATTATAAACAGTCCTCCAACTCCAATTCTTCGAAACCATAGATCGGCTCGACCTTGATGGAATGACCGTTTTGGGGCCGAAAGCAGTCCGACGGCTATAGGAGCCGGCTGGCGAAGAGCGGACATTCCGAGTTAAGGTTTCTCATTTCAGTGATGTGGCGGGCTGGCCCGCGGCTTTGGCCTAAACAGCGCTTCACTAGGCCGGGTTCAGGACGCAGGCCGCTGGGTATATAGGCTTGGGGCTGAAGCTAGTGCAGTCCCGCATCAATTGGTTCACCTGCATATTAAATACTCGGCTCTTCCTCAGTGTTAGACTGATCCCCATCGACGGGATCCGCCCATCCGAACCAGTTGTCGTGGGGGAGGTCATCATCGAGATGATGAAATCGGTTCTCCAGCAGTGCCCTGAAGGCATCGAAATTCGGTGTCTGGCGATTGCTGACCAAGCCCCACGAACTGGCCACAGCCATGATGAAGGTCCGCACGTGCATCGGCCAGTCCTCCGACCTGAGCCATGCTGGGTCGAACGGTGGACCACCGCCGGACATAAGTACTTCGCTCGCTGCCGCCAGTTCGCGGCGGTATGCGTCCATTCCGCCCGCCGAGATCCTCGATGGATCGGCCTTCGCTGACTGGTTCAGGGCGATGTTGAGGATGATCGTTATCAACTCCCAATCCTTGATCCCTCTATCGTGCTTCGCGCTCCAGCACTTCGGGGTCGTTGGACTTGTCGTCGTCGATGGGCAGCGAGAGCACCCACGACAACTTTTCGTTGTCTGGCTCGTGTCGGGTATCCCACTTGGCGCTGCCGACCTGCAGGCGCAATTCGACTGCCGAGGGGATCACCACGAGATCGGTGCTGGCCAGATCGGTCAGGGCAATCTGGAGTGTGGCAGCGAGTGCCTCTGCACGCCGGCGCAACCGCCACGGCGCAAGTATCGTCCATTTTAGACCCAGCGCCTTCCATGAGATGCGCACCTCGCCCAGAGCGTCGTTGACGAAGTCCTGACCGATCTCCACTTTCAGCTTGGAAACGACCTCATCATGCGACATGCCGAACCACGGCGGCGACTTGGTCGCCTTTTCTATGGCCCCCTTGTAAGCATCATCCACGTTCCAGCCATCGACGATGGCTCTGGCGCGCTGGACGATCTCGGGCGCGACGACTGGCGCGGTTGCGAGGATCACCGCACCCTGGGCGATTGCACGCGCGAAGTCGTCATGCAGCTCGGCGTCATCGGGGTCAACCCGGTAGCTGGAGTGCATCGGCAGGACGAGACCAACGCAAGCGAGGTAACTCAGCATCTCGCCGGCGAGGAAGAACGTGTCCGCCAGCAAGAACCCGCTGCGGACCGACATCTCACCAAGTCCACCGTCGTCGGCCCTGACGATCGT
The DNA here is from genome assembly GCF_041355235.1 of Rhizobium sp. RCC_161_2. Classification (NCBI taxonomy): domain Bacteria; kingdom Pseudomonadati; phylum Pseudomonadota; class Alphaproteobacteria; order Hyphomicrobiales; family Rhizobiaceae; genus Rhizobium; species Rhizobium sp. RCC_161_2. Next base: position 11,750 of record NZ_JBFUPL010000030.1, read on the forward strand.
GTAGAGCGCCATGGAGGTGTGGTACCTGGCGGCATGGGGCAAGTGCAGTTCCGCGTACCACTGGGACAGCAAAAGCATGGCGAGCACCGATCCCCTAAGCGTCTCGGCGTTGAACCAGTTCTCCTTGGCTCGCTGCAACTGATCGATGGCGAGGAGAAACTGCCCCGATTCCGCAAATGCCACTGCTCGATCACGAGCCAGGTCGCCTGCTGCGGCCTTGCCTTCGCGCTCCGACACCAACCTGTCGATCTTGTCGGTGAGATCCTGGAAGTCGGTGCGCGACCCCAGTGCTGGAGCAATGATCAGGATGAGGTCTGCCAGGGTCGACGCATCGCTCAATGGGTCTTCCGCTGCAATGTCGGCAGCACGGTTCCATGTCAATATGGCCTTGCCCGCGGCCTCGGTCGCGCCGTGGTGCCAGAAGTCCATCATCTCGACATGGCCGCGCAGGCTGAGGAGCCGGAACTGGCTGGACCGCGCGGCATGGAGCCGCAGGCCTCGATCGACCGCCTCTGCCGCCTCGCCGACCCAGCCGTCGATCTCATCGGTCGCACCACGAAGGTGGCCAAGCGCCCGCGCCGTCGAGGTGTAAGAGGCGAGATAGACGATGTCCTCGATGTCCTCGAGCGGCGCATCGATCGGGAGGGTCGAGAAGTACTCCCCGAGCGCCCCGTCCTCAGCATCGAGGAAACCCTTCCCGCGCAGGGTGGCGACGGCGATCTCGTAGAGAACCTTGCGTCGCAGCCCTGGGATATCTTTCAGAGGCTCCATTCGCCTGATCCACCGATCGAGATCGGGCCTGGCGTTCTCCTCGAAAGTGGCTCGGCGCATCCCGCGTTTGATCTCGAGGAACTCGGCTAGGTTGGAGGGCCCACCGTCCAGTGACTCGGCCAACCATTTCTCCTTCAGCGCCTGGTATTCCTCGTCCACCAAGACCGGTGGGAAGAGCTCGGCCGGAACCGATAGGAATTCCTCGGCGATCCAGAATGTGTCGGGATCGGTCAGCATGTCCGAGATCGTCTGCCCATCCAGTAGCGTCAGCTTTGCAGCGTATTGGGCCTGGCAGTAATCCTGCAGCTTGTGACGCATCGCAACCGGAACGTCGGGCGCGCAGAGATAGGTCACCGCGTTCGGCCGATCACCGCTGCCGAAGATCGTCGCAAGATCCGATTTCACCTTGCCCTCGATGGCCTTGTTCAGCGTGCAAGCGAACACGATGATCTCGTCCGAAGCCCTGGCGACGAAGGAGTTGCTGCCGATCGGAGATCCGCTCAGGTAGGTGCGGTAGGTCTCGAAGTCCCGCCCTTGATCGCCGCCTGCCTGCACCGGGCCGGTGGCGCGTACTACGTTCGAGGCGATCCGCAGTCTCGATAATTCGAAGGCGAGATCCTCAAAGCGGTGATGCTCGTTGGATGCGCTCATCTGCTCGAGCTGGAAGCGAATGTACTTGCGAAGGGAGATTCGGTTTCGGACCATTCGTCGAGCTTAACCTCTTCCGTCAAACAAAAAAAAGGCACACTAACATTCGCTACTGTGGATGCCCTTCTTTGAAATCCTGCATGTGCCCCCCATCAACCCCACGTTTTATTGTGGCTCACGGGATCGTACCTAAAACTACCCATTCCGCAAACGCGTAGATACTGAGACGGTTATCCCACTGTGGAGGCTATAACGCTCTGGCTGCAAAACGGAGGGCAGCTTTTGGGAAATCGCCATCGCGATCTGAACGGCTGGAATGAGGGCGCAAAGCAGTCGTCACAATAGCTGACCTGTCCGGCGAAATGGGGGCACTCCAATAGCCAACAAAATCGGATCCGTATGATGTGAAGGGATACGAACCAGAAATACCCAGGAAGGCTGGCAAATAGTTGATTAGAAGGGAGTTTACCTTTGAGTTTTTTTACTCCATGCGGGCCAATACATAGAGTTTGACACGGCACAGCATGTAGTCGCCGTCATTCCATGACCTTGCAGAAGGTGAGGCTGTCTCCGAATTTACATTGTTACAGTAGGGGGAGATCTTCGGAAAAAATGTGCTAGATAGCCTCATTACATCAGCTCTTTAGGTCTCCAAGACACACATCATTTTGCATGAAATTTGGAAAAAATTGCATTTATGCCCATATTTCGCTATGGTGAGTGCAGGAGCTAGCCCATGACGAAGTTACAGGAACTGAAAAAGCATCTGCGGTCCGGCAAGGTCTACCGTCGGGAGGACCTAGCCCAGTGGTCGTCGTCTGTCGATCGGCACCTGCAGCAGCTGCTGGCGGAAGGGTATTTGACCAAACTATCGACCGGCGTCTATCACCGGCCGAAACAGACGGCCTTCGGGAAGGCTCCTGCCGACGATGATGCTGTCGTCGAGGCCTTCCTGAAGGATGACCGTTATCTCGTCACCTCGCCTAACGCCTATAACAGCCTGGGTGTCGGAACGACGCAGCTCTATAACAAGACCGTCGTTTACAACCTTAAGCGCCACGGCAACTTCACGCTGGGCGGTCGGGAATTCGAATTTCGTAAGAAACCGGCCTTCCCCAAAACCCTGACCAAAGAGTTCCTGCTGGTCGACCTGGTCAACAATCTCGACCATTTGGCCGAAGACCGTGAACAGGTACTGGCCCGCGTGAAAGAACGTGCCCTACAAGGCGATCGCCGCGCCCTCACCCGTGCCGCTAAGGAATACGGCATGGTGCGCACTCGCAAATTCTTCAACGGCCTCGTAGCGGACGCGCATGCCGGCTGATTTCCTGCATAATCATAAGGATTTTGGGGCACTGCTGCGCATCGTCGGCGAGGAGATGAAGGTGCAGCCGATGCTGGTCGAGAAAGACTACTGGATCATGCACTGCCTGTACGGCCTGCAACAGTGGGGCATGGCATTCCAGCTGAAGGGCGGCACCTCGCTCTCCAAGGGCTACCGCATCATCGACCGATTCTCCGAGGACATCGATATCCGCATCGAGCCTCCCGAGGCGATGGGCGTCAAGACGGGTCCCAATCATGACAAGCCCGCACATCGCGAAGGCCGCAAAGCGTTCTATGACTGGCTGGCCGAAACAATCACGATCGACGGCATCAAAAGCATCGAGCGCGATACGGAGTTCGACAACGAGAGTTATCGCAGTGGGGGCATCCGACTTCATTATCCGGAGACAACCGGCACGACGTCGGTGCTCAAGGACGGCGTGCTGCTCGAAGCGGGCTTCGATACGGTGGCGCCCAACATCGACAAGGATATCAGTTCCTGGGCCTACGATTACGCGGCATCGCGCGTCGAGCTGATCGATAATCGTGCGTTTGCTGTGCCCTGCTACGAACCCGGCTACACCCTGGTGGAAAAGCTCCAGACCATCTCCACAAAATACCGCAAGCAGCAGGAAACTGGGCGGTTCCCTGCAAATTTCCTCCGGCATTACTATGACGTCTATTGCCTGCTGGACCAACCGGACGTTCAAGCATTCATTGGTACAGATGCATATCGCACCCACAAAGACCGGCGTTTCCCGAAGCTCGACAATCCCGATATCAGCAGCAATCCGGCATTCAGCCTCTCCGACCCTGATACCTTCGGACTTTACGAGCACGCGTATGAGCTGACTGCGGCGCTATATTACCGCGGCAGGCCCAAACTGAAAGAGATCCTCGCGCGTATCGCGTCCAACTCGGAGCGACTCTAGCGGTCCGGTCGCATTCCGGCTGATCTTCCACAAAGAGATTAATTCACGGCTGGTGCCGAACGGTCCCCGCAGCAACCGGTCTGGGTACCGGAGACTAGATCGACTTCGAGCGGCTAGTCGTAACTCTTCAAGGCCGGGGCAACACTACTGACACTACCCGCGCCAGTTCAATCTCTTAGTTTGGAAAAGCGGACGCCGGCGCCACCACCATTTTCGGGAATAAACTCGAGGCCTGCGGCTTCCGGGGTCGTCGCATACCCGGACCAGCCTCAATCATTAGCCGGATCGCAAACCACCGCCGCTAAGAAGATTGGTTGTCGCCCGGTAGGTGACTTTTATCTTGGCTTTCTTTTTTACGCTCGGCTTCCTGCCGTACCAGCTCTCGCTCAATCGCTTCCCTAATGAACGCCGCAATCTGATAATTGCCAACCAGTGCCTCAATCCGGCTCCTCGTATCGGGAGAAAGACGGATCTTGATATCTTTTACATTCAGCGGCGGTCGTCCCATAAGAGGCCTTCGTTACAATAGTTTCCATATAAACGACGCCGTTTATTGACGTTATAAATGACGTCGTTTACTCTTATCGGCGCACAGTCGGCTGGATTGCGTGTTCGCGCACGCAACCCAGCCTAACCACAATCTAGCTTGATGGAGCTTGGATCATGGCTGATTCTGAGAATAGCATGTTGATTTCCACTGAGAGCTGACCCGGCATTTCCACCGAGAAGTGACCCGCCTTAGGTATCGTTTGTGTTGGTCGT
>NZ_JBFUPL010000031.1:0-13284 GCF_041355235.1 Rhizobium sp. RCC_161_2
ATGGCAATCTCCTTTTCTGGAGATTGAATCACACACCAGCACCAACATGAACCCCGTTATGGGGACACGGCCTAGTCGGAGCTACTTTGTGGCTTCGACGCATCGCGTGTCGAAGAAGGTTTAACGAACAACGATCTTTCCCTTCGAACTGCCGCAGTGAGCAGGTCAACAGTCTTGCGAATTCGGGCATGACGCCGAAGGTCTTCGTGGACCGACAGCCAGTAGCTGCGGCGCAAGAGGAACGACGACTGCAAGACCGGAACAAGCAGGGGTTTTCTCGCAGCAAGATAGGCCGGCAGAACGCCCATTGCCAGACCGCTTTCAACCATGGCGCATTGGGCGATGATGCTGGTACTTGCGAACCGCACAGCAAGCTTCAGATCCGGAACGTCGAGATAGGCAAGCTCCTTCGTGTGGAGAAGCCCAGCGATGTAGCCGCAGAGCGTGTGGCCGGTCAGATCCTCCAGCGTCTGGGGAATGCCGTTTCGCCCGAGATAGGCACGGGTGGCGTAAAAGCCCAACGCATAATCGGTCAGCTTGCGTGTCGCCAAGCTGCCTTCTTCCGGGCGATCGAGTGTAATAGCGATGTCGGCTTCCCGGGACGAAAGCGAATAAGTCTGAGGTAAAGCAACAAGCTCAATGTCAAGGTTTGGATAGTCCTGCATGATGGCCGCAATCCGTCCGCCGAGGTAGCCTATGCCCAGCCCCTCCGGCGCACCGATCCGCACGCGGCCCGTCATGCCGGTTGTCTCGGCACCAAGACCGCCGATCTCCCGGAGGATGATCGATTCGAGTTTGGCGGCGGACCATCTGAGCTCTTCGCCCGCCGGCGTAATGCGCAATCGCCGCCCAGCCCGTTCGAAAAGCTGAACGCCCAAGCTTTCCTCAAGCTTGGAAAGACGGCGGCTGATGGTCGAGTGATCCAATGCAAGTACCTGTGCAGCATCGATAATCCGGCCGGTGCGAGCGACGTGCAGAAATACCCTGATATTGTCCCAATCCAAATTTCAGCACTCCTTTTTGCACACGCTATGTGCTTTTGCGTGCCTTGTCTTCAACGGCGTCGCCAGTAAACCGGTGACATATCGATCAAAAGATGGAGAGACGCGATGGAGGGGGATTATGACTACATTGTCGTGGGGGCCGGGACGGCAGGGTGCATCCTTGCAAATAGGCTCTCTGAGAACCCCGGAAACCGCGTGCTGCTCCTTGAGGCCGGCGGCAAGGACAACTGGATCTGGTTTCATATACCCGTCGGCTATCTTTTCACGATCGGCAATCCCCGCTCCGACTGGATGTTCAAGACAGAAGCGGAAACGGGCCTGAACGGTCGTTCGCTGTCCTACCCGCGCGGCAAGGTCATCGGCGGATCCTCCGCGATCAATGCGATGATCGCCATGCGCGGACAGGCGGCGGACTATGACGGTTGGTCGAACCTTGGTCTTCCCGGCTGGGGGTGGCAGGACGTCTTGCCCCATTTCCGGCAGATGGAAGATCATTTTATGGGGGAAAGCGCGCATCACGGCACAGGCGGCGGCTGGCGCGTCGAGGCGCCGCGTCTCTCCTGGCCAATCCTTGATGCCGTTCGGGAGGCCGCGGCCGAACTCGGCGTCCGCAAGGTCGCGGATTTCAATACGGGCGACAATGAAGGATCCGGCTATTTTCACGTCAATCAGAAACGCGGTCGTCGGTGGTCTTCGGCAAGGGGTTTCCTGAAGCCGGTTCTGGCTCGGGCGAACCTTCGGCTTGAAACCGGTGTTCTTGTGGACAGGCTTGTCATCGAGAACGGGCGGGCAACGGGAGTGCGCTATATCCGCGACGGCGTCTTGAGAACGGCGGCTGCCAGAGGCGAGGTCGTGCTGAGTGCCGGTGCCATCGGCTCTGTCCAGCTGCTGCAACGCTCGGGGATCGGGCCGGCGGAGTGGCTTTCGGCCGTGGGCATCGAACCGGTTCTCGCGCGGCCCGGCGTGGGGCGCAATCTCCAGGATCATCTGCAGCAGCGCGCCGTCTACAGGATCAGCGGCGCTCGCACGCTGAACGAGACCTATCACTCGCTTTTGCGTCGTGGGCTGATGGGGCTCGACTATGCCCTGCGCCGCCGTGGACCGCTGACGATGGCACCGTCCCAGCTTGGCCTGTTCATGCGCTCCGATCCGTCGCATGATCGTGCCAACATCCAGTTTCACGTCCAGCCCTTGTCCCTCGACAGGTTCGGCGAACCGTTGCATCGTTTTCCCGCGATCACCGTCAGCGCCTGCAATCTGAGGCCGACGTCGCGCGGCGCGGTGCGGCTGCGCTCAGCCGACCCCTATGCGCCGCCGCTCATCGCCCCGCACTACCTGACGACAGAAGAAGATACCGGGGTGGCCGCGGACGCTATCCGCGCGACACGGCGGCTGATGGCACAGCCTGCGTTGAGACCGTACCGGCCAGAGGAAGTTCTGCCAGGCGTTGCCATCGGCGACGACGAGGCATCGCTGGCCAAGGCCGCCGGCGATATCGGCACCACCATTTTCCATCCGGTCGGAACCGCGAAGATGGGTCTTGCGGACGATCCGGCGTCCGTCGTCGATGCACGCCTGCGCCTTCACGGGATAGCGGGTCTTCGCGTGATCGATGCGTCGATCATGCCGACGATCACCTCCGGCAACACCAATACGCCGACGGCGATGATCGCGATGAAAGGTGCTGCGATGCTGCTTGAGGATGCACGCAAATAGCCTTGCATGGCTTTTCGTTCCGCTATTGTCACCGGACACGGAAACTGACATCATGTTCTCGCAGGCTTCAACGGGCCGCTGATAATCCATGAGCAGGGTAGCTCTCGACCGGAAACGGGCGGGAGCTTTTTTATTTTTTGGTGGGCAATGATGCATTCAGAAAGTTGGCGGGTCGGTGTGCTGTTCTCCGAAACGGGTGTGACGGGGGCCGTGGAAACAACCCAGAGGGCCGCGACCTTGCTGGCGATCGACGAAATCAATGCGGCCGGCGGCGTGCTCGGCCGAGCGATCGAACCCGTCGCCTATGATCCCCAATCGACGCCCAATCTCTACAAGGAACTCGCGGTCAAGCTTTGCGACGAAGACCGTGTCCGGGTCGTTTTCGGTTGTCATATGTCGAGCACCCGCAAAGCCGTTCTGCCCGTCATCGAGGCCCGTGACGCACTGCTGTTCTACCCGACGCTCTACGAGGGGTTCGAATACTCCCGTCACTGCATCTATACGGGTGCAGCCCCCAACCAGAACTCCGTCCAGCTCGTCGACTTTCTGACGAAGCATTATGGAAAGCGGGTTTTCCTTGTGGGTTCGAACTACGTCTATCCTTATGAATCCAATCGGACGATCAGCGACCTCTTTCTTCAGCTGGGCGGACAGGTGCTGGACGAGATGTATGTTCCCCTGAACCTCAAAACCGAGGACGTCGCCAAGATCATCCGGCATATTCGTGCGGCACAGCCGGATGTCATCTATTCGACGATCGTCGGCGACGGCATCATTCCCTTCTATACGGCGTTCAAGGAGGCCGGGTTCGATGCGGCGACGATGCCGATCTCAAGCCAATCCACCAGCGAGGCGGACGTGATCCGCATGCGGCCGGAGGTGGCCGAGGGGCATATCACCGCAGCCCCCTTCTTCGCGTCTCTGGATACACCCCGTGCCCGCGCTTTCGTCTCGGCTTACGAACAGAGATACGGCCTGCAGATGCCTCCAACCGCGCCGGCTGAAGCGGCCTATTTCCAGGTTTATCTCTATGCAGCGGCTTTGCAGCGCGCCGGCAGCGACAGGCTGGAGGAGCTTCTCCCGGCTCTTTACAAGGTAGAGTACGATGCACCGCAAGGCGCAGTGAAGATAGACCGGCTAACGAACCACACGCATCTGTGGCCAAGAGTTGCAAGGGTGAATGCACAGGGCAGCTACGACATCGTCTATGATCCGTCGCTGCGAGTGGCGCCAGACCCGTTCATGCGCGAATATCGCCCGGACTTGACGCAGGCTTTCCCGCATCGTGTCCAGGTTTGAGAAGGAGCGACGATGTCTTTCGCCCTTCTCAGAGATTTGCGGGATCTCAAGGTTCTGGTCATCCATCCCCGGACATCCGAGGGAGATTTTCTCGTGGATCACCTGCGCCGTATCGGTTGTACAGTCAGTTGCCTCTGGCCGGTGCCGCCTGAACTGCCACACGGCACGGATGTCGTCTTCCTTGCCATAGAAGACGAGGCGCGACCGGAAATCGAACGCTTGTTGAAGTCCTTTCCCAATCCCGCCCCGACCATGCTTGCCATCGTCGGTTACGAAAATCCATCGACGTTGCAGATCGTACTGGAAAGCGGCGCGCTTGCCATTGTCGAAAGACCGATCAAACCCTTCGGCCTGCTGACCAATCTGGCCATCGCCCGCAACCTGTGGCTCGAACGCCAGAAGCTCGTCAAGGAGGCACGCAAGTATAAGCGCAAGGTTCTGGGTGACCAGAAACTGGCACGGGCAAAAGCGATTCTGATGGCCAACCGCGGTACCAGCGAGACCGAGGCCTACCGCGAAATGCGCGAGCAGGCGATGGCCCGGCGCGTGCCCATCGATGAAATCGCCAATTCGATTATCAACGCCGAACAGCTCTTGCGCCCAACCCAAAAACATGATTAATTTTTAACGTGTTTTGAATAAACACCTCCGGCACATCCCTTCGTTTCACGAAGCCATGTGCCGCTGTTGCACGCGGCGCAGCCGTGATGCGGTGATGGCAAGGGTGCCCGCAGGCTGTGACAAGCCTCGCGGGATTTTTGTTGTCTGCTGACAGTGACGTCAGCCCTCTATCCCATTTTTCGGCATGAGAGCCTCGCCGTTCGGTGGGCAGTGCCGCCGTGTGCGCCAATCAAAAAAAGGGGAACCAAGATGGTGTTCAACAGACGTGAATTTCTGAAAACCGCAGCGACCGCTTCCGCAGCACTCGCCCTGCCCGCTCTGGGCAGCCGCGCCTTCGCAGCCGATGCCATCAAGGTCGGCGCGCTCTATTCGCAGACGGGCGGGCTTTCGGTTGCCGAAAAGCTTCTGGCAAACGGCGTCATGATGGCCGTGGCCGAAATCAACGCGGCCGGCGGCGTGCTCGGCCGGCAGGTCGAGGTCGTCGTTGAAGACGGTGCTTCCGATCCGAAGACCTTCAGCGAAAAGGCCTCGAAACTGATCCTCAAGGACAAGATCTCCACCATATTCGGCTGCCACACGTCGGCCAGCCGCAAGGCCGTGCTGCCGATCTTCGAACGACGCGGCGCAATGCTGTTTTACCAGACGCATTATGAAGGCTTCGAATGCTCCCGTAATGTTGTCTATTCCGGTGCAGTTCCGAACCAGCAGCTCTCCAATTACATTCCCTGGATCGTGGAGAAACTAGGCAAGAAGAAGTTCTTCATCGTTGGCTCGAACTATGTCTATCCGCGCGAGATGGCGAAGGTTTCCAAGAAACTCATCGAGGCGGCAGGGGCGGAATGGGTGGCGGACGAATATCTGGAACTTGGCCACTCGGAATGGGCGGTTATGGTCAGCAAGATAAAGGAGTCCGGCGCGGACGTTGTTCTCTCCAACGTTGTCGGCGACTCGATCATCGCCTTCTATCGCGAATTCAAGAACCAGGGTCTGTCGCAGGAGACAATCCCGATCTGCGCGACAGTGACATCCGAAATCGAAATCGCGGCGATGGGCGCCGAATATGCGGCTGGAAGCTACACCTCCTTCCCCTATTTCATGTCGATCGACACACCGGCGAACAAGAGCTTCATCGACCGCTTCAGGAGCTTCGTCAACGATCCGAAAGCCGTCACCTACCACTCGCTCGAAGCCGCCTATTTCCAGGTTTTCCTGTGGAAGCAGGCCGTCGAAAAATCCGGCGATCTTTCCGCGGACGCGATCAGGGCCGGCATTCGTGGCCAAACCTACGAAGCGCCCGGCGGCAAGGTGACCACCGACGCCGACAACTTGCATTGCTGGCTGACGCCGCGCATCGGGCAATGGCAGGCGGACGGCCAGAGCAAGGTGGTGAACGCCTACCCGGCGCCGATCAAGCCTCTGCCCTATTCGGCCTATGGCGAGACGGAGAGCAATCTTTTCTGCACCAGCAATGGTCTCGATGCCGCAAAGCTCAAGGGCTGACCCCTCCCCGCGTCGTCCCGCCATCCATGGATGGCGGGATCATCTCTCGGTAAGGCCGGCCTCCCCTCTTCTTCCGCAAGCTGCCATCAGGATGGGCAAGGCGCAGGAGAGTTCGGCCCGCCCTTCTCACGAACGGTGGCGTTATGCTCGACATTCTCTTTATCGGCCTCAGTCTCGCCTCGATCCTTCTTCTGGTCGCGCTTGGCCTTGCCATTACCTACGGCGCCATGGGCGTCATCAACATGGCCCATGGCGAAATGGTCATGATCGGCGCGTATGTCGCCGTCCTCTCCGGCATCTGGCTGAAAGCAAGTCTTCTGCTCGCAATCCCGCTGGCCTTCGTCGTGACCGCCCTGCTTGGTCTGGTGATCGAGCGGTTGGTCGTCCGGCGGCTTTATGGCCGTCTGCTGGACACGCTTCTCGCCACCTGGGGGATCGCCATCCTCCTGCAGCAGGCCGTGCGGCTCGAATTCGGCCTGTCCTTTTTCGGCATTCATGTCGAAGGTCTTGGGGCAGGCCTGCAGAACGTCGCGGTGCCTGCCTACCTGCAGGGCACGTTCAGGCTTGCCGGCGCCAACATCAACGCCTACCGCACCTTCATCATCGCCGTTACCGCCGCGCTGACACTGGCGACATGGTTCATTCTCTACCGGACGGCGGCCGGCATGCAGGTTCGCGCCATCATCCGGAACCCGAAAATGGCCGGCGCCTGCGGCATCGACGTGAAACGCGTCAACGCCATGACCTTCGCTTTCGGTTCCGGCCTTGCCGGCGTCGCCGGCGTCATGATGTCCGGCTTCAAGACCGTCTTTCCCGACATGGGCACGACAATGGTCGTCGATGGCTTCATGGTTGTGGTGACCGGCGGCGTCGGCAGCCTTTTCGGTACAATCCTGTCGTCTGGGCTTCTTGGCGAAATCAATGCGCTGGTCGCCATCGGCACGAACGACATCCTGGCGCGTGCCGTCGTGTTCGGCGTCGTCATCCTCGTCATTCTCATCAAGCCCAGCGGGCTGTTCTCGTTCAAGGGGCGCTGACATGAGCATCGAACGAAAATTCCAGGTCGTCGCCTATGTGCTTTTCATCGCCGTGATCTTCGCAGCGCCCGTTTTCGGCGACGAATTCTGGCTGAACCGCATATCGAAATATCTTGTCTACGGCATGCTGGGCGTCGCCATCGCGCTGACATGGGGATATGCCGGTATTCTCAATCTCGGCCAGGGGCTATTTTTCGGTCTTGGCGCATACATGCTGGCCATGTCGCTAAAGCTGTCGAGCCTGACCAGCCTGCAACAGGGATCCGACAAGCCGGTTCCGGATTTCATGCTCTGGAATGCCGAGCCGGGCGCGCCGACCGAACTTTGCTGCATCAACAAGGGCTCCTTTCTCTGGCTTCCCTTTCAAAGCCAGTCAGTGGGGCTTGTGCTCGGCATCGTGCTTCCGGTGGTGATTGCCGGCGCACTCGGCATGCTGGTTTTCCGCAAGCGCATTTCCGGCGTCTTCGTCTCGATCATCACGCTGGCGCTGGTTCTGCTCGTCCGTCTCGTCATGGTCGATGCGCAACCGGTGACGAACGGCTTCAACGGCCTTACGGATCTTGGCTGGCTGACGATCGGCGGCATCGAATTCGACCCCTACAGCAGGGCGACCTATTATCTGTGTGCGGCATGCCTGTCGCTAACGCTCATCGGTGCCCGTCTTATCGTGGAAACCCGCGCGGGCATGATCCTGCAGGCGATCCGCGATGATCATGTGCGCGCCCGCTATCTTGGCTTCGACGTCTCGCTCTACCAGGTGTTCTTCTTTGTCATTTCGGCCGGGATCGCCGGCGTTGCCGGCATGCTCTACGTGGTCGTCGCAGAATTTGCGTCCCCGACATTCATGGACCTGTCCTTTTCCGTGACGATGGTGGTCTGGGCTGCCGTCGGCGGCCGCTCCTCCCTGCTTGGTGCCTGCATCGGCGCGATCCTGATCAACATGATCGAGGCCGAGGTCAGCGAGACTGAAGCACTGGTCGAGGCGTGGAAAGCGATCATCGGTCTCATCTTCGTGCTGGTCGTCTTGTTCATGCCGCGCGGTCTTGGCGGCGTTGCGCATGATGTGCTGCGATGGTTCGTTCGTCGACGCAAACCTGGCAAGGCATTCCCGGCCTTGCAGCAGCAAAACGAGGCATTGTGATATGAGCGCCATCGCATTGACCATCGACGGTCTCAGCGTCGACTTCGGCGGTTTCCGAGCCGTCAACAATGTCAGCATCACCGTCTTCGACGGTGAGTTGCGGGTGCTGCTCGGCGCAAACGGAGCCGGCAAGACAACCTTGATGGATCTGGTCAGCGGCAAGACCCGCAGCACGCAGGGCAAGGTCTTCATCTACGACACCGACATCACCAACTGGCCCGAACACCGCATCGCACGCGCCGGCATAGGCCGGAAATTCCAGATCCCCAGCGTCTTTCGGGACCTTACCGTGCGACAGAATCTGGAGGTCGCCAATTGCCGCAACCCTTCGGTGCTTGCCAATCTACGGTTCGGTTTTTCGCGCGCCGAGACGAGCCGTGTGGACGACGTTCTGGCGCTCACGGGCCTCGAGGCCGAGCATGGCATGATGGCCGCCTATCTCAGCCACGGCCAAACACAGTGGCTGGAACTCGGCATGCTCATTGTCCAGGATCCCAAGGTGGTTCTACTCGACGAGCCGACGGCCGGCATGACCCAGGCGGAGACCCGAAAGACCGCCCAGATCATCAACAATCTCAAAGGTCGCCATACGATCCTCGTTGTCGAGCACGACATGGGGTTCGTCCGCGAAATCGCCGAACGCATCACCGTTCTCCATCTCGGAGAGGTTCTGGCGGAAGGAAGCGTCGAAGATATCGAGCGCAATCCGAAAGTCCGTGAAGCCTATCTCGGTTCGAAAGGAATATCCTGATGCTGTCATTGAAAGACGTGCACAGCTATTACGGCCGCAGCCACATCCTGCACGGCGTCACGCTCGATATCCCGGCCGGCAAGGTGACGAGCATCCTCGGCCGCAACGGTACCGGCAAGACGACGCTGTTGAAAACCCTGATGGCATTGACCGACCGCATGACGGGCGAGATGTGCCTGCAGGGAAAAGACATCGCTTCGTCCCCAACGCATATGAGAGCCCAGGCCGGTATCGCCTACGTCCCGCAGGGCCGGGAGATCATCCCCGATTTTACCATCCGCGAGAACATCCTGATGGGTGCCTTTGCCCGCAGCGATTGCAAACGCGAAATCCCGGCGATGGTGCCGGAGCTTTTTCCATACCTGATGGCCAATCTTGATCGACCGGGCGGCGTGCTTTCGGGCGGCCAGCAACAGCAGCTTGCCATCGCCCGGGCGCTTGCCGCCGACCCCAAGGTTCTTCTTCTTGATGAACCCAACGAAGGCATCCAGCCATCCATCGTCGAGGAGATCGAAAAGATCATCATCCGGCTCAATCGAGAGATCGGCATGACGATCATCCTTGTCGAGCAGAACGTCGCCTTTGCAAGGCAGGCGTCTCACCGATTCGCGATGTTGGAGAAGGGAGGCGTGGTTGCAGCTGGCGCCATCGACACGCTCTCCGACGCGCTTGTTCATCGCCATATGGCTGTCTGAAACAGCCGGGCATCCATTCACAGATACAATGGGAACGACAATGACATCGACACAAACCTACACCGCGGCCACCATCCAGTTCGAGCCGACCATGTTCGAGAAGGTGCGCAACATCAGCCGGCTGGCAGCCCTTTGCGAAGAGGCAGCAGCGGCAGGCGCGCGCCTGATCGTCACTCCCGAAATGGGCACGACCGGCTATTGCTGGTTCGATAGGGCCGAAGTGAAACCTTTCGTAGAGACAATTCCCGGACCAACTACGGATGTTTTTCAGGCCATTGCCAGCAAACATCGCTGCTATATCGTCGTCGGCATGCCTGAAGTCGATCCGGCGAGTGAACTCTATTACAACACCGCCGTCCTGATTGGCCCAGAGGGCGTCGTTGGCCGGCACCGCAAATCGCATCCCTACATCGCCGAGCCGAAATGGGCCGCCAACGGCGATATTGTCCACGAGGTCTTCCAAACGGAGATCGGCCGGATCTCGATGCTGGTCTGCATGGATCTGCACTTCTTTGAGACGGCGCGGCTGGAGGCTCTCGCAGGTGCCGACATCATCTGCCATATCTCCAACTGGCTCCAGGAGCGCACCCCGGCACCCTACTGGATCAACCGCGCCTTCGAAAATGCCTGCTATGTCATCGAAAGTAACCGGTGGGGGCTTGAGAGAACCGTACAGTTTTCCGGCGGAAGCTGCGTGATCGATCCAGGTGGCACGGTCGCCGCATCCATCGATACGGGCGACGGGATCGCCTATGGCACTATTGATCTCGCTCTTGCCCGCCGTCGCGAGGTCCTGTGCGAACCGGTCTTTGAGTCCCGCCGGCCCGAGCTCTACATGAACATGATGACCAACAGCTTCACCTGGAACCCGGGTGATTACTTCCGCCTCTATGGTTATCAGCCGATACCGCGTGGACGCGTATCTCGTGCCGCCGTCGCCCAGTTCGCCCCCTCCTCCGTCGTCGCCGACAATCTCGCCCGCATCGCCGATCTGGCAGCCGAGGCGAAGGCAACAAAAGCGCCGGACATTCTGGTTTTCCCGGAACTGTCGCTGACTGGACTGGAAGCCCCGCAAAGCCGGGCGGAGCCGCTCTCAGGTCCGACGGTATCGGCCTTCGTTCGTTTGGCGATGAAGCTCGGTTTCTATCTTGTCGCCGGATTTGCCGAGGCGGATGGGGACAACGTTTATAACAGTGTGGTTCTCGCTGGCCCCGAGGGACTTGTGGGAAGCTACCGCAAGACGCATCTCGGCATTTCCGACAGTTGGGCGACGGCCGGCGACGAATGGAAAGTCTACGATCTGGCGATCGGCCGCGTCGGTCTGGCGATCGGCCACGACGCGCTCTATCCGGAAGCCATCCGTTCGCTCGCGTTGTTGGGATGCGACGTGGTCGCTTGCCCATCAGCCATAGCTGGCACTTTCACCGGCAGCCACAAGGGCACTAAAATTCCGCACAACTATCCGATTCCCAAGGGCGCCGATCCCTATCACTGGCATGCGTTGCGCGTGCGCGGCGGCGAGAACAACGTCTATTTCGCCTTCGCCAATGTCCTGGATGTGGCGCGGGGATACCTGGGCAAGAGTGCGGTGTTCGGGCCGGATTCCTTTGCCTTTCCGCGCCAGGAATCGGCAATCCTGGACGAGGACGGGATTGCGGCAGCAACCGTCGACACCACCAATCTCGAAACACCGTATCCGACGAACATCGTCCGGCGAAAGGATCTTGTCGTCATGCGCCAGCCGCATCACTATCAGCCGCTCGTCAAATGGCATCAGTGAGAGACCGGCAAGATGTCCACATTCACATTCGCGACCGTCCCGCAGATTATCGCAGGACCGGGTTGCATCACGAGGCTTTCGGAGCTGACGAAAACCCGGCTTGGACCGCGCGTCATGGTGATTTCGGACGATGGGGTCGTCAAAGCGGGGCTCGTTCAGCCGGCCCTGGCAAGCCTTGCGGACGGCGGCGCTGAAATATCGATCTTCACCGGTGTTGTCGCCGACCCGCCGGACGCCATTATTCATGCGGCTGTGGCGCAGACGACCGGTTTCGGCGCCACGGGTGTACTTGGCATCGGCGGCGGCTCGTCGCTTGATGTCGCAAAACTTGTAGCTCTGCTCTGCAAAAGCAAGGAAGCGCTCGATGATATCTATGGAGTGGGCAAAGTCAGCGGGCAGCGCTTGCCGCTGGTGCTTGTGCCCACAACGGCAGGCACCGGCTCCGAAGTCACACCGATTTCCATCGTCACCACGGGCGCATACGAGAAAAAAGGCGTCGTATCGCCAGTCCTACTGCCGGATGCGGCGCTTCTCGACGCGGAGTTGACCCTCGGCCTGCCTCCAGCCGTGACGGCTGCAACGGGGATTGACGCCATGGTGCACGCCATCGAGGCTTTCACCTCCGCGAGTGCAAACAACAATCCGGTTTCCCGTGCCCTTGCCAAGGAGGCTCTTCGGCTTCTCGGGGCGAATTTAGAGGTCGCAGTGATGAAAGGAACCGATGTGGCCGCCCGGCAGGCGATGCTGCTCGGCGCGATGCTGGCCGGTCAGGCCTTTGCCAATTCGCCGGTCGCTGCCGTCCATGCTCTCGCCTACCCGATCGGTGGCCGCTATCACGTTCCGCACGGCCTTTCCAACAGCCTGGTTCTGCCGCACGTGCTGCGCTTCAACGCGGCGGTGTGTGGTGATGCCTATGCCGAACTGGCGCCGTGCCTCTTTCCTCATCTCGGGCCTGCCGGTCAGGCCGAGCGGCTTTCCGGTTTTATCGAAGGACTGGCATTGCTGCCTATACGCCTGAACCTACCCGTACGCCTGCGCGATGTCGGAATTCCCAGGGACGGACTGCCTCTGCTAGCTGAAAGCGCAATGGAACAGACCCGGTTGCTGGTCAACAATCCGCGGACGGTGTCGCTGTCGGATGCCGCCAGGATCTACGAAATTGCTTGGTAAATCGTGCTGAATGCATTGCGTAACACGGGAGGAAATCGACCGGTCGCCTTGATGGGATGCGAACCGACGACGCCTTAGTCAGGCTGGCTAGGTTCTTGATAGGGCAGGCAGTTTACGTTTCTCGCTGAATAAGAAATCGCCCATGTCGCCACGCCATCGACGGCGCGGTAGAGGTACATCCAGCACCGTCATTTGTCGAACAGTTTGAAATCTTGGCCGCGTAAAAGTGGAGCAGAAGCCTTTCCGCGTCTCAACTTCGAGTTTGCGACAGAGTCAATTTGTAAACCGGCTTGGAACGCTGACCCCGTTGAAAATACCGTCAACGATTTGGAAATATTAGAAATTAGGTCACCTGCGGGGGGCATGATCGACATCCGTCGTCACCCCCTCTTAATCCGAAAAGCTGAATTTACTTCAACAACTTAAACATCCTCTCGAAGGGGTCATTCTTCGATGCTTTTTCACATTGGCCTGGATTTCGAACCCAGAACGCCGATCAGCCGCCAGTTTCTGACGCATCTGCGCATCGAGGCGCTTAAGTCTCGTGAGCTCGGCGAGGGTACGTTCGTG
>NZ_JBFUPL010000032.1:0-13205 GCF_041355235.1 Rhizobium sp. RCC_161_2
GTTGAAACATGGGTCAATTCTCAATGGAAATATCAGGCTGTGCCGGGTCAGCTCTCAGTGGAAATCAACATCCTGGCCAATCGAAAGATGAGCTGGGCCTTTGTACGCGAAGGGGATCTCCCGGTAGGCACCCGTAGCCTTGAAAGAGCCGAGCATCGACTCGAATTCACGGATGATCATCATGTGACGCAGAACGTTCCGCAGTCCATCAGCGCCATAAGCAGTCAGCTCATCCGCGAACGGTGTCGCATAGGCGTGTAGCTGGATGGACGCGAACTTCAGCTCGCCTCGCTGAAAGAACTTGTCGGGATCGACGAGAATTTCCTTGGGCATATTTTCTCCGAAATCGAGTGATGCTGTTAGAAACTTCATCGCGCATGAAGCGACATTTGTCAAATTAAATAGTCAAAAGACCAATTGATTTGTTGCAAGTTCGCCATCCGGAGCCGAATGCTTTCTCGACAGCCATGAGAATGGGCGTTGGTGCAGTGATCGCAGTGTAAGTGGATTTCTGTCTTTGAAGTCCTGGCTATGCGGTAGCTTTCTGCATCGGACGGATTTTGTGAAAAAGCATCCAAGGATGACCCCATGGAGATGGCGCCTAAGCTGTTGAAATATATCCTGTTTTTTTGGCGAGAGAAGCGATCATAACCGCGACGTCCTTGACCCCATTAATGTTCCGATTTTCCTATCAATTTCAGATTGTTGCAGGGGATTTCAACAAGGCTATTGTTCAGCGCCGATTCACAGCCTATCTCGCTGAGCTCCTGGCGACGCCGGAAGACGCGACCTGGTGCTTGGACAAATAAACGGAGATCTTCCGCGCTGCCCTGGCCAACGACAATCGCATGTGTCTGTGCGGCATCATGAGCGCGGAACTTGACGATCTTCCCACGGAGGTTCGGACCGAGATCGACAAATTCGCCGCCATGAATGTCGGTTGGTTATCCAAGGTGCTCTCGCGGGCCAAGCCTTCCGCAAGCGACCAAGACCTGCAGGAGCACGCGATGGCGATCTTCGCAGCCATCGAGGGGGCCCAGCTTGTCGCGCGCGGCTGCCGGGATATCGGCATCTATGACCGGACGATCCGAGCTTATCGAGCGACTGGTCTCTTCCCGTAACGGTCGATGAGGCGCCAATCGGTCCGTGCTCGCGGGTGAAGGTCGCAATGGCCCGCGCCGGCTTTACCGGTGGCGAGGCCGACCAGCTGCGCAAGTCGATGGCGACCTTCAAGTTCACCAGCGGGATCTCCAAGTTCAAGGACAAGCTCGTCTCAGGCATGGAGCGCAAAGGCTGCAGCCGCGAGTTTGCCGAAAAGACCTTCTCCCAGCTCGAAGGCTTTGGCTCCTATGGTTTCCCAGAAAGCCATGCCGCAAGCTTCGTGTTCTCATTATGTTCTCATCTGAGGATGAGTCAAGGCGGTTCTATTTTTCCGCGGGGATAAGCGCTTCAGCGATCCCCAAGGAATTCGCGGCGAACGGACAGACGATCACGCTCGTCGGAGAGCTTGGTGTACGCTCCAATCATGCCAACAGCTCATCGCGCCATCGGGGAATGCCGGACAGGCCGCGGCAATGGCATGCACATACGAAGACACTCCCGACGCTTGCCGTAGCGAAGCGCAAAGATGAACGACCGGCGCAAGGCGCCGTCGAACCATTCCATGATCGCTACCGCACCTCCAGCAAGTGCTTGATAGAAAGTCGTTTCGCCAGATCTAGCGTCAAATCACGCGGTGCGCGCAAACACCACTCGGCAGTATGGTTCGCGGGCCGTACTTCAGCGCCGATGCCGAGTCAGATCACCGCCTGCTTTCGGTACCGCGGCGGGACTTCGCTTTTCGAGAGGTTCGGTGCCATCGCCAGGCGCGCCTGCTGCATGACCTGGAACTGACCTTCGTCCGCCAGCGGCGGTATCGTGACGGTTTCTCTCCGGTCGAATCCAACCAGCGCTGCATCGACCATGTCGCCGACCTCCATCAGGAAGCCTTCCGGGAAGGAGTTGACGTCCCTGCCGGCCTTCTCCCACAGGTCGGTTCGCGTCGCGCCGGGCAGCACGGCCTGGATATAAACGCCCTTATCCTTCAGCTGGGCGGCCATCGCCTGGCTGAGATTGAGTAGATAGGCTTTGGTGCCGCTATAGACGCCCTCGAACATCTCAGGTGCGAGCGCGAGCACGGAGGAGAGATTGATGATCGCGCCGGCGCCCTTCGCCACGAAGGCTTTTACCGCGGCGGAGGCAAGGCGGGTCGGCGCCGTCACGTTGAGGGCGATGATCCGCGACAGGTCGGGGGCACCGTTCTCAAGGATGCCGCCCCTCAACGACATCCCGGCATTGTTGACGAGCAGTGTGATGTCACCGACGCCAAGGCGCTGCTCGATCTTGGCGACGTCGCCGTCCAGGGTGAGGTCCGCCGAGATCACGTTGATGGCGACGCCGGTCTCATCCCGGAGGCGCTCGCCCAGCGCCGCCATGCGCCCGACGTCTCGCGCCACCAGGACGAGGTCATAGCCGCGCTTGGCGAGACGATCGGCATAGACCGCGCCGATCCCCGCCGATGCTCCGGTGACGAGAGCGATGTCGTTGGAAGTGGTCATGAGATTTCTCCATTCCAGGGGGGACGATCGCTCAGGCCTTGATGAAAGCGAGCAGGTCGGGGTTGAGCACATCGGCGTGGGTGGTCAGCATGCCGTGCGGATAGCCCCGGTAGACCTTGAGCTGACCGTGCTTGAGCAGCTTGATCGACAGTTCCGCCGAAGCCGCAATCGGCACGACCTGGTCGTCGTCGCCGTGCATCACCAGCGTCGGCACGTCGATCGCCTTGAGGTCTTCGGTGAAGTCGGTCTCGGAGAAGACGGCGATGCAGTCGTAATGCGCCTTGGCACCGCCGATCATGCCCTGGCGCCACCAGTTCTGTACCGTCCCGGAATGGGTCTTGGCGTCCGCACGGTTGAAGCCGTAGAACGGGCCGCTTGCCACATCGAGATAGAATTGCGCCCGGTTGGCGGCGAGCGCCTGGCGAAAACCGTCGAACACCGCCGTTGGCGTGCCGCCCGGATTCTTCTCGGACTGCACCATGATCGGCGGCACCGCGCCAACCAGCACCAACTTGGCAACGCGGCCGGGCTTGGCGTGAGCAACATAGCGCGCTGCCTCGCCGCCGCCGGTCGAATGGCCAATATGGACGGCGTTCCTCAGATCGAGATGGTCGGTAAGCGCCATGACATCGGCGACATAGGTATTCATGTCGTTGCCGGTGTCGGTCTGGCTTGAGCGGCCGTGTCCGCGCCGGTCGTGCGCGATCACGCGATAGCCATGGGAGAGGAAGAACAGCATCTGCGCGTCCCAATCGTCCGCGCTGAGCGGCCAGCCGTGATGGAACACGATCGGCCGCGCGTCCCGTGGCCCCCAGTGTTTGTAGAAGATCTCGGTGCCGTCCGCGAGTTTGAGGGTGGCCATGTAGGAAACTCCATTTTCGAATTTTTCAGATGATGGGGCCAAGTCGGCGAACGGCGTCACTCGAAACGATAGTCCGAGAGATCCACCCCGACGATGAGGGGCTCGGTGGCAGGCGTGTTGTCCGGGTTGCGGGGATAGACGCGGAACTTGGAAGGCAGCACGATGCCCTCGACCGTGACGGGATCCAGGAGATAGCGGGCCGCCGCGTTGTTGCCCTGGATCTCGACCTCATAGTCATGACGTCGGATCAGTCCGTCCGGACCAATGTAGAAGGTCTGCTCCCTGCTGTGGGTGGCAATGGCCGCGGGAAAGGTCACCCGCAGTCGGCGCCACGTCTCGCCTTGCTCCGACCAGGGCGCGATCTCCTCCGTCACAATGCCCGGCTGTGCCAAGATGAAGGGTGATGTCAGGTAGGTCCACATCGTGTAGCCCGCGAAATAGGCGAGCTGCGGGTCGCTCCAATAGGTCTCCATCGCGAAGCCTGCGAAACTCACACGCGGCTGTGAAAGCTTCTCGACCAAATCGCCATCCGGCGTCTCGATCGTCACCTCTTCCGGCGTGAAGCGGGAGCGGTTCCGGGTCGGGTGGAAGGGCCAGTGCGAAACCTCTTGCTTTCGGAGGTTTACCCGGACATCGGCATGGGTAAGCGTATCGGGCTCACCCTTGAGGTCCCAGAGGATGCCGAACTGGTGCAGCCTCGCCGTCAGAAAGGAAAATCGCTGGAACTGCTCAAGGCCGCCATGAGCCTCGATCACCTGCTGCTGAAGATCGTGCATCTGTCTTCTCCTCAGGCGTCCAGGAAGTTTCGGCAATGAGCGACGAAGGTTTCCGGATACTGAAACAGCGCACCATGCCCGGAGTCCGGATAGAGGATGAGCTGCGCGTTCTTCATCGCCTTGAACATGTTGTAGGCGTTGATGCTCGGAAACATCGTGTCGTCGCTGCCGTGCACGATGAGTGTGGGCTGGACGATGGCACGCAGCGTCTTATTTCCATCATCCTTGACTGCGCACCAACCGATGATCGCCTTTGCCTGCGGCTCGCTGACATCGTCACCGCTATCCGGATCCCGGTCCTGCGCGCGGGCCGTGGCGCGCGCCACGAAGGCCCGGCCGGCGCGCTGGCTCTCGTCGGAAGACGTGAAGAACAAGGGCAGCCGCACATCCGGCGCTGCCTTGGCGAACGCGTCGTCCACCACGACGAGGAGATGCTCCTCGCCGCCGCGCGGCGCCGCGCCGGCGATAATGACCTTGCGAATCAATGCGGGGTGCCGCACGGCGAGGACCTGAGCGAGCATGCCGCCAAGCGAGAAGCCAAGAAGATCGACTTGAGCGAGGCCCAGACCACGGATGAATGATTCGGCATCCGCCGCCATCTGCTCCACGGTGTCGGGCGTCTGGCCGCTCGACGTGCCGATGCCACGGTTGTTGAAGACGATGACGGGCCGTGTCTCGGCCAGCGCGTTCACCACGGCGGGGTCCCAGGCGTCCATGGTCCCGGTGAAATGTTGCAGCAGAACGAGCGGTGTTCCGGTGCTCGGGCCAAGGCGCCTGTAGGCGTAGCGGACGCCGGCGGCGTCGAGATGCTCGGTCTTTACGGTTTCGAGTGACATGTGCGCTCCTGGGTCTGAAATCCGGGAAATGGCTATCAGTGGTGTTCCAAAGCCGACAGGACGTAGATGCCATCATTCCGGCCATGGGTATGGCGAGCTATCGGTGAAACAACTATTTAGGCGGAGACGAACCTCTTGGAGAAAACATGAAGATCGGCCTTGTCCTGTGTCCTGGTTTCCAACCCGTCTGCTTCGGCGCCGTCGCGGCATTCGACGTGGCCAACAAGCAAGCGGGCAAGAAGCTCTACGACATGCGCGTGCTCTCGGAGGGAGGCGGACTGGTCGCCTCGTCATCCGCGCTGCAGGTCATGACCGAAGCGTTCGACGACGCGCCCTACGACACGCTGATTGTCGCCGCCGGCCTGGAGATTCCCACATCCTCGCCGGGCCTCGTCCGGCTGCTTCGGGCCGCCGCGGGCGATGCGCGACGGGTCGCCGCCATCTGCCTCGGCTCGTTCATCCTGGGAGACGCCGGGCTGCTGAACGGCCGGCGTGCCACGACGCACTGGCGTTATGCCCAGACCCTGCAGGAGCGGTTTCCGAGCTGCCAGGTCGAGATGGACAAGATTTACATTGCGGACGGGCCGATCTGGACGTCGGCGGGCATGACGGCGGGAACCGACCTCGTCGTCGGCCTGATCGAGCGCGACCATGGGGTCGAGGTCGCCCGCTCGGTCGCGAAAGGCATGGTCATGTACCATCGTCGCTCGGGCGGGCAGTCCCAGCATTCCACATTGCTGGACCTGGGGACCAACGAGGACAGGGTTCAGCGCGCGTTGAATTTCGCCCGCCAGAACCTGGCCCAAAGCCTCACGATCGAGGACCTTGCCGAGGCTGCCTGCCTCAGCCCGCGCCAGTTCACGCGGCTCTTTCGCGCGGAAACCGGCACAACGCCGGCGAAGGCGGTTGAGGCGCTGCGGGTCGAGGCCGCGAAGCTGATGCTAGAGCAGAGTCGCTTGCCGATCGAGGTGATCGCCCGAGAGGTGGGATTTGCCAATCGGGAGCGGATGCGTCTCGCGTTTGCGAGGCTGCTCGGCGAGGTTCCGAGGGCGATCCGCAATGATGCCGGACCTCTCGCAGCCCTTTAGCCAGCGGCCTTGAGGAGCACCGCTCACTGTCGAAAGAGACCCACCTCGCGGGCATGTAAGTCGTCGAACTGACCGAACGGCGCTGAGAGGCGATTATATCCGAAGACCGCCTCTCCGCTCCCACCGAATGGTCTTCCTCGCGCCACCGGTAATATCGAGAAGCGTCGCGTGGTCGCGCTGGTGGAAGATGAAGAGCCTTAGGCCACTCTCCTCACGTTTCGCGATGGCGACCTGATCCCCGCCGCTCAGAATGGGTCCGTTCCATTCGACAAAGTGCAGAGAGATCGGTGGCACCCGACGCTTTCGGGCGTCAGGTGGAAGGCGCGGAGCTCGCTGGCTGCGAAGCGGGTTTGGCCGCCGAAGCGCGCCCGCGATGCTGCCAGAAGCGGTAGAGCGTGCCTGCCGCCACGATCGTCACGACCAGGTTGGCGAAGACGAACAGCACAGGCGCGAGAAAGCGGGCGGTGCCATCATCGCCGAGCAGCAGAAGGCGGATCGGCGCCGTTGCGAGCGCCGTCACGCCGAAGGTAAAGGCCCAATAGGACGGCGCGAGGGGTTCGCGCAGAATCCAAGGCAGCAGCCTGAGCAGGATCAGCGCCTGCAGGATGCCGTAGCCGATCATGCCATGGGCCAGCACCCACGGAGCCTGCGGCGCGACGGCGACGAGCGAGACCGCGCCGACCACGGGTGGCGCGAGCTGTATCCCAAGGGTCGGCCGCAGTGCGTTCGCCATGCCCGGCGCCGTCAGCAGCCGGTGCAGCAGTACGGATTCGATCGCGAGCCAGCCGAAGAAACCGGCGCCAAAGAAGAACTGTCCGAGATCGGGGAAGCCGAGACCCGCGCCGACCGTTGCTGCGACGAAGCTGCCGGCGACGGTCGGCAAATAAAGCACCGGCGTCGTGTGGCCGGGATCGCGCTCACCCCTCCAGAGCCCGCCGGTCCGCCACACGGCAAAGCCCGCCGTGAACACGGCGCCCACGACATAAAGCGCAATCGCAAGACCATGGGAGTAGGGAATGACACCCGCGGCCACCAGCATGGTCGCAACGCCGGCAAGCCCGATGAAGCAGCACTGCACCGGATGCGCGGCTTCCGTCAGAGCGGCCTCGCGCGCGACAAGCCACTTCAACCCGTAAAGCGTCGCCACCGCGAGCCATACGAGCGCTGCCGCCGACGTCACCAGCTCTCCGATGAGGGCCGGCAGTCCCCAAGCGAGATGGGCGGCGCGCCAGGCGCCGCCGAGCCCGGCAAGGCCGAGCACCATGCCGAAGAAGGATGCCGGCACGATCGGTAAGTTTGAGGCTTTCATGCGTCTATCTTTCACAGCAGGCACGCGGATCGCATGCCCTCGGTCAGCTCTCGCCTGATGTCGGCCAGCCCGCCAGCACGATCTTGCCCCTGGCGCGGCCGCTCTCGATCACGGCATGGGCCCGGCTCAGGTTCTTGGCCGAGATCGTCCCGAAGACTTCGGCCAGGGTGGTCTTCAGCGTTCCGGCATCGACCAGCCTCGACACCTCGTTAAGCAGCGCCCCTTGCTCCGCGATGTCGGCCGTGCCGAACATCGAGCGGATGAACATGAACTCCCAGTGCGTCGATACGCTCTTCACCTTGAAGGGTGACACGTCGAGCGACGCCGGATCATCGATCAGGGCGAAGCGGCCCTGCGGCGCGATGAGCTTGGCGATCTCCGCAAGGTGCTGGTCCGTATTGGTGGTAGAGAACACGAAAGCCGGCTGTCCGACCCCCAACCGCTCGATCTCCGTCGAGAGCGGCTTGGAATGATCGATCACATGATGCGCGCCGAGCCCGCGGCTCCATTCGGCCGTCTCCGGGCGCGAGGCCGTCGTGATCACGGTGAGGCCGGTTAGCTTGCGGGCGAGCTGCGTCGCAATCGATCCGACCCCGTCGGCGCCGCCAACGATCAGGAGCGCGTTCGCCGCTCCCGGCACGGCTTTGCGGATATCGAGCCGGTCGAACAGGGTCTCCCAGGCGGTGATGGCGGTCAGGGGCAGGGCAGCGGCTTCCGCGAAGCCGAGCGAGGCGGGCTTCCTGCCGACGATCCGCTCATCGACCAGGTGAACCTCGGCATTGGTGCCCGCGCGGCCGAGCGCGCCCGCATAGAACACCGTGTCACCCGGAGCGAACAGCGTTGCTTCAGGTCCGACCGCCTCGACCACGCCGGCGGCATCCCAGCCGAGCACCTTCCAGCCCGGCTCCGCCTGCGGCCGCATTCTCATCTTGGGGTCGACCGGGTTCACGGACACGGCTTCGATCCGCACGACAAGATCCCGCCCAGTGGGCTCCGGCCAAGGCAGATCGATGTCGGCAAGGGATGCCGGATTGCTGATTGGAAGAGAGGAGCGGAAGCCAATAGCTTTCATGATGTCTTCACCTTGCTGGATTGGCCACACAGGGGCCGTCAGATGCCGTGGACATATCAAGCCGTGAAGAGGGCGGACAGGACGTAGATGCCATCATTACGGCCATGGCGGATCGTCCACGATGCCCGAGCACTGTTTCGAAGCCGGTAGCTAGCTGAGGCGGATGTTGGAGAGGTCGATCGAAACGACAAGCGGGTCGGTGCTGAAGCTGCCATCGGGCTGGCGGGCATAGATCCGGCGTTTCGTGGGGAATTTGATGCCAGACACTTCCGTGTAGCCTTCGATGATATGAGCGCCAAGCGTATCACCGGAGATCTCGACGTCGTAGTCGTGGCGCTTCAGCAGGCCGTCGCCGTCGAAATAGAGTGTCTGCACGGTGCTGTGCGTCGCAATGCCGGCGGGTAACCGCACGGCGAGGCGGCGCCAATCGCCGCTGTCGGTCGGCCAGGGCTCCAGCTCCTCGCTCTCGACACCCGGCCAGGCGAGCAGGAACGGCATGTTGAGATAGGTCCACATGGCGCAGCCGGCGAAATAGGCGAGTTGGAGCTCGGTCCATGGCGTTTGCAGCGTGTGGCCGGCAAAGCTTGCGCGTGGCTGGCTCAGTTCCTCTAAAACGATCCCGTCGCCACCCTCGATCGCCACGCGATCCGGAGTGAAGCGCGAGCGCCGGTTCCCGGCGCCGAAGGCCGCATGCGATGCCCACTCCTCTTTGAGTCCCACCGTAACGGTGGTGCGTGCGAGCGTATCTGGATGCCCTTTCACAGGCCATAGAACGCCGCCCTGGATAAGATCGGCGGAGAGCTGGTTGAATTGCCGCCAGCGATCGAGGCCGCCATGAGCCTTGATTACGAAGTCCTTGAGTTGCGTCATCGATGCGCTCCTGCGAGGGCACGCGCGAGATTGCGCGGGCTTAAGTCGCTTGAAGCTAGAACCACGACTGCAATCTGCGAACGTCGTTGATGCCTTGATTCCGGCCACGGCGTCTGGGCCCTCGAACGGGGAGCGGCGCAGCACCCCGAAGATCATTTGGGCGCCTCCCGTGGGCTGCGGTCGTGCTCAGATCGTGCCCGGGCTATCGCGCGCCAGCACAATCGGTCTCAAGTTCAAATCATAGAGCAAAAACTATTTCTGATACCGCCATGGAAGGCATGGATTGGAACCACCGACGAGCGATAGGGACATTCTCAATAATCCCAGGCAGGTGAGACTTCCAAGGGCAGGTCGTCGGCTTAGCGAATGACGGCTCGTCGGTTAGATTTTCCTTAAGGTGACTGGCGGGGTCAAATCTTCACTTCGCTTGACAAAACAACAGCAATGGCTTGGAGGGTTGATCGGTTGAGGGTCATCAGTTCGAATCTATTCAAGACCACGGTTTACGGTCTTCGTGCGGAAATCCAGTTGATGCTTCGGAGCAACGGAACAGCCGGTTCAAATAGCTCAAGGCGACAATTTTAATAAACGTAAGTGTTGCATATTCAACCTTTCATTGAACAAGACATCGTAAGGTGCGTCCGAAAGATACGTCGCCGCATCATTCCTGGCGGCTTCGGGCTTGCGGAGAGTGTGATGAAGAGCTTTGGAGCGGTGCTTGCGGGCTATGGGGGCTATGGGCCTGGCTTCAATTTTCTGCGCATTGCACTGGCGTTCTCCATTGTTTTCTATCACGTTCTCACCAATTCCGGTGACTCGGCGCTGGCGCACGGCCCGGTGTTATGGTTCTTTGAATATAGCCTGGTGCCGATGTTTTTCGCCCTAAGCGGCTTTCTGATCACCGGCAGCGCACAGCGTCTCAGTCTCGAAAATTTCCTCCTCAATCGCGCCTTGCGCATCGTTCCGGCGCTTGCTGTTGACATTCTGGTGTGCGCCTTCATCATCGGCCCGGCCGTCACCACGCTGCAGCTCGGCGACTATTTCACCGATGCGAGATTCTTCGCCTATATGCTGAACATTATCGGCTGGGCGCATTTTGAACTGCCAGGAGTCTTCACAGGCCACCCGGTGCGGCAGGTCAACGGGGCGCTGTGGACCATTCCCTGGGAGATCAACTGCTACATCATCATGTCGGTCATGATGGTCACAGGTGTGGTGCGGCGGGCGTTGGCAACCGTCCTGCTGCTAGCGATCTTTGTGGTCGCAGGCCTTGCGGTCGAGCATTTCACCTCTGCCGAGGCAGGGGACTTCTGGGGCTTACATACGCTCTTCGTTGGTCGCGGCTCCCAGTTGATCACCGCCTTCCTGTGCGGCATCCTTGCCTATCAGTTGCGGGACTGGATCCCGATGAGCAGAATGCTGTTTGCTGCCTGCGTTGCCGTTGCACTCGCGGCCATGCTCCTGCTCGACGTGAGTGCAACTGAAAGTGTCGCAAACCGCCTGATGCTGATGCCTGTCCTCACCTACATCACCATCTATGCCGGTCTGTCGCGCCTGAGGCTACCGAAGATTTTGGAGGGCGGCGATTATTCCTATGGTGTCTATCTCTACCACGTTCCCTTCATCCAGCTCGCTATTCTGCTCGGGCCGCCGATCCTCGTCAGCACGGTAGTCGGCATTATCATGCTGACTTTGATCACGGGCACCATCGTCCTCTGCGTTGCGGCTGCTTCCTGGCACTTGATTGAGAAGCCCATTCTGTCACTCAGGAAGCGCTATTCGTTGGCGGGCAGGATGATAGCGCGTGAGGGTCGGGCAGCATCCAGAGCAAAAACGGCGCCCGCGCTAAAGCCGAACGGTACTGAAACTCCCTTCTCGCACGCGCATCAGTTTTTGCCGATCGGCGAACTTCCTGATGATCGCCGAAATTCTCAAGCCCAATAAGCTTGCTCTGTTCAGTTCCACGTTATTGTCACTTCGATTTTCATTTCGCGGTGATCCATCAAAGTCACCGAGAACCGTAGCGCGCCTTTCTTTTTTCGTAGCGGCTGAGGTTCACTTTAAACGGGATAGTGGATCGAAAGGGGATGAACCTGAGAAAGATCGGACGGATGGTGATATCTTGAGTGTTCTTGACGAGGCAGTTGTTGAAATCGACCGCCGCCGTGGTGACACCGGCGCCACGGTTCTGTCGCAAACTTTGAGCAAGGTCGCAGAAACGGCAATGCTTGACACAGTTATGCAGCGAGCGCTGCAAATTGCTGAAATGCCGATTGGCCACTGGTTGGAAATTGCTGCTTGCGGATCATATGTGCCACTTCGATGCTATCCAGGGTCGCTGACGCAGACCGGAAGGATTTGAAGCCTTTCATCGGCCGCGTCAGCTTCTTGATAAACCGGTGATCTTGCTCAATCATGTTGTTGAGGTATTTGACTTGGCAGATCTCGATCAGCCAGAACCATCCCTGCAACAGCAGCAGCCAGTTGATGTTGTGCAATCCTGCCAGGTTCGCGCCACTCTTGTCGATGACGATCTTTTCAGGCCAACCATTGTTCCCGATCGCGCGGGCGAAGAAGGCGCTGGTCGCAGCCTCATCGCGATGCTCAGACAGCATGAAATCAAGGGTCTTGCCGAATTTATCGACAGCGCGATAGAAATAGGTCCACTTGCCTTTGACCCGTATATAGGTCTCGTCCATTCGCCAGGAACGGCTGGTCGCGGATTTCCGGCGCCGGGCCTGACAAGCGATAAGCGGCGAATATTTTACGACCCATCTGTTCAGCGTCGCGTGATCAACGGCAACGCCGCGCTCGGCCATAATCTCTTCGAGATCACGATAGGAGACAGCATATCGGACGTAGAAAAACACTGCATATAAAATCACATCTTTCGGATACTGGCTGCCTTTGAAATCGACCATGATCGGGAACTCAACAATGCCTGCTCATCTTCATCCCAGATCTATGACATGAGCATACAGGTTGCAAATCCGCTGGAAAATTTGCGACAGAACCGAGTATCTAGCGCACGAAGATGATATGCCAGAACTGAAATGATAGCCCAAATCACGCGCTCCCCCTTTAGTTGTGGAAATCTGCCCTGATTTGACCCGTGTCCGCACGTCAAAGGCACTAGCCGTTCGGGGCCTCGCATGGAGAATTTCCAATGAAGCAAGTCATGCTCGCCGTTGCGTTCAGTTGCATTAGCGTGACATCGGCTATTGCCCAACGGCAAGTGCCGGATGAAATGCAGGCGAGGCACAAAGAGACCCGAAACATGCTGGGAGTGCTGGAATTCTGCAAGGACCGAGGCATCTCCGAAGATGGTGCTTTGGAATTTCTGCGGATGTCAGCCAACACATACGACGACCTGATAGGTTCATCCAAGGGAGACGAAGCTGAGTCGACGGGAAGAGCTGGTGTGATATCGGGTCGCGGTATAGTGAAAAACATTGCAGACATCGCTATCGAGCAACATAGGTCGGTGGATGATATTTGTCGGCAATTGGTGGGACTGTACAAACGAGGAGCCGACGAATTTGCGAGGCAAAAGGCAATGCCGACAGATAACCCGCCCAGCAAAGCCAACAAATAGTTCCGCAATTATTATTACGTATGATTCATTAAATAATTGAAAAATAGAGACTTTATCCACCTATCGATCGATTAGCGCTGGATACCAGTCGCAACCGTTTCCCGCCGATTGGCGTCGCCTTCGTCACCTTTTCGCACGCAAGGGTCCAGTCAACGAGATGGCGTGCTCGATATTGCGCAGGGTCACGACACTTCACGAAC
>NZ_JBFUPL010000033.1:0-11992 GCF_041355235.1 Rhizobium sp. RCC_161_2
CATGGCAATCTCCTTTTCTGGAGATTGAATCACACACCAGCACCAACATGAACCCCGTTATGGGGACACGGCCTAGATCGCTCAATGAAAGTTCCGGCTCCTCACATTCAGCGTATCGATATGAAGATCAGGTGTGAACAGGTCCCTCGGGACAATCGGCTTTGGCCTGTCGCGTGAATCCGGCCCTCCACCTCCATGGGCAAATTCGTCGCCGCGCCCAGTTGGTAACTTGAACTCGCTATCCCGATCAGCCAGACCGACAAGGTCCGCTGTCAGGTCGAACAGTTGCTGTGCGACGAGATGCACGATCTCCCCTTCCCGCTGGATTCGGCCGTTGATCGCCATCATCGAGGACCCCAGCACCACCCGCCGCCGCTTTTCGAACAAGGTGGGCCAGACGACGATGTTTGCCGGCCCCGTCTCGTCCTCGACGGTGATGAACATGACACGCCCTTGGCTGATCCGGGTTTTTGACGGACGAGAACAAGGCCCGCCGTATAAACCCACCGCCCATCCCGCGCATTCATCGCTTCGGCACATGTGATGATGTTGCGTGTTGACAGGTCCTTGCGCAGGAAGGCAACCGGGTGCTGCCGCAGGGTGAGCCCAGTATGGCTGTAGTCTTCAATGACGTTGTGCCCGTCCGTCATCTGCCGAAGCGCAACCTCCGGCTCCCGCTGCTCGGCGATTGCTGCCATCTCGCGTTCGGCCGCGGCTGCGAACAACGGCAACGGCTCGTCGCGTAGGGCTTTGATGGCCCAGAGGGCATCGCGTCGTTCGAGTTCGAGGGATGGTAGGAACGCATCGGCCTCTGCCAGATGGACAAGCGCTTCCGTAGGGGCACCCGACCGGCGCCACATGTCATCGACAGAGGCGAATGGGCTGTTCATGCGCGCCGTCACAATCCGCGCAGCGTCCGCGACGGCCAGTCCCTTGGCCGGGAGTAATCCAGCTATCATCGCTCGTCTCATGTTCAGGCTTATTGTTTGTTTGCGTCAGGTATCCGCCGCCCAAAAAAATGTCGCAGTGTCGGTCGGCGATCTCTTGAACAGCCAGATGACCAAAACTAAATCGATGCTGCCGGTGCCCCGTCGGGACCGACCCGTCGAGCGATGAGGACATCGTCGGCGGAAGTTGAACCTTGTACCCATGTTGCTTCAATGGAGGATGTGGCTATGAGAACCACTTTCGACTTCTCTCCCCTGTTCCGGTCGAGCATCGGCTTCGACCGAATGCTGAACGCGCTCGATGCCGCAAGCCGCGTCGAGATGATCGACAACTGGCCCCCCTACGACATCGCCAAGACCGGCGAGGACGACTACCGCATCACCATGGCGGTAGCGGGCTTCTCGCAGGACGAACTCGACATCGCCCAGGAGCAGAACATACTCGTGGTGTCGGGACAAAAGGCGGGCGAGGAGGTCAGCCAGTACCTGCATCGCGGCATCGCCGGGCGCAGCTTCAAGCGTCGCTTCGAGCTCGCCGATTACGTCAAGGTCGTGGGCGCCAGCTTGGTCAACGGTCTGCTGACCATCGATCTCAAGCGCGAAATTCCGGAAGCGATGAAGCCGCGCCGGATCGAGATCGCCACCGGAGTGGCGCTGCCCGGCGCAGAGGCAAAGCAGATCGAGGCCGAACAGCAGGCCGCTTAAGTCAGAATGATCCAACCCTGTCTAAGCGCACGGCGCCGGGCAACGCCCCGGCGTCGGCAGGAGACGATTGTCCATCGATAGAACGGAAAGGAGAAAACCATGAGTGTACGTGATCTGATCCCCTGGGGCCGCAACAATGGCAGCCAGGTTCCAAGTATTCTACGTGATGACGACCGCGATCCGTTCCTGTCGCTTCACCGCGAGGTGAACCGCTTGTTTGACGATGTCTTGCGCGGCTTCGGTTCAGGCCTGCCCTCCTTCGGCAACGGCTCCGCGTTCAGGGCCGGCTGGCCGAGCGTTGAGATCGCCGAGGCCGACAAGGAGATCAAGGTGACGGCCGAGGTCCCCGGTCTCGAAGAGAAGGACATCGAGGTCCTGCTCAACGACGGCGTGTTGACGCTGAAGGGCGAGAAGCGCTCCGAGAGCGAGGACAAGGATCGCCAATTCTCCGAGCGCTACTATGGCCGTTTCGAGCGCCGTGTACCGCTTGGCGTCGAAGTCGACGAAGACAAGGTCGATGCGAGCTTCCGGAACGGCGTTCTCACTGTGACCCTGCCGAAAACCGAGAAGGCGCAGTCGCAGGTCAAGCGGATCGCGATCAAGAGCTAACCGAACCAACCCGCCGGCGGCCGGCCAGATGGCGGCCGCCGGCTCCTTCGCCGACAGGGAGGGATAACATGATGGAGATTTTGAAAGAGACGAATCACCCCCGCATGAGGCCTGCTTTCGTTATTCAGGCCTCCAATGATAACCGGCGGAAAGCTTTGTCTTTCGGGCGCTCTGTATTTCCCGAGGATGCCGTTGCCCGCATCTTCAGGCCATCCCGCTCCGCAACGACATCAGGCAAAGCGCGAACGAGAGGCTGGCGGCTTGTCTTCGAATGGCGCAGCGCACCGTTCATCGAGCCTTTGATGGGCTATATGGGCAGTACCGACACGCTAATGCAGGTGGAGCTGGAATTCCCGACACTTCGATCCGCCATCCGCTATGCCGAGCGGCAGGGTCTGAACTATGTCGTGCAGCGTCTGGCAAGCAAAACTGCGGCGCGGACGACGCAGACAAGTAGCCCCCTACGGAACCAGCCATCCCACGCATTCTCCGATGCGACACTGGAACGGCTTGGTCTCTCCGAACTTCAGGAGAACTACGGTCAGGCAATGGATGAGGCGGCGGAGCGGAACGATGGTTCCGGTCCTGCCACATGGTCCTCGCCCATCGACGTCGTCGGTGATCCGACGCTAGCGCTCGAAGCGAAGCGCTCGATCCTGATGAACTGGGCCTGGACCGAATACCTGATCGACCAGGCGACCAACGAGGGAATGCCGGAAAACGATCGTGCCTCGCGCCTTCATGAGGTCGAGCAGGCCCTGCTTGCACTCGAGCGACAGGTCGGGAGCGGGCAGCACCATACACCTGATCGGAAAGTCGCATGAGGTGCGCCCATGGACCCACATGTCGTTTTCGATTGCCAAAAGATCGTGTCGGATAGGTTCGCGCTGACGATGGCCGCAGCCGCCCGAGCCCGCGCGCTCACCCGCGGGGCGGAGCCGAGGCTTGACCTGCCAGGTGCCAGCGCGACCAACCTTGCGCTGCATGAGATAGCCGGCGGTGCGTTCCGTCAGGACGAACTGACGCCGTTCCTCTCCGGATCGGCTTCCCCGGCTCGTCTGCCGGCTCCCAATTCAAAATCAACCGAGCTTCGCGGCGACGGCGCGTCAAGCGCTGCCCCCGCGCCCGTCTCCTCTCCGCAGGAGGCGGTTCATTGATGATGCAACCAACCGATAAGGAGAAACA
This sequence comes from Rhizobium sp. RCC_161_2, assembly GCF_041355235.1. Lineage (NCBI taxonomy): Bacteria > Pseudomonadati > Pseudomonadota > Alphaproteobacteria > Hyphomicrobiales > Rhizobiaceae > Rhizobium > Rhizobium sp. RCC_161_2. Next base: position 3,447 of record NZ_JBFUPL010000033.1, read on the forward strand.
AACGATGCTGAAGTCCCTGTCCTCAAACAACCGGACCGCTTTCGATATCGTCAATATCGTTGCCGGTCTTGGTCTTCTGCTCTCACCCTGGCTGCTTGGCTTCGCCACGGAGGCCTATGCCGCCTGGAACGCATGGATCGTCGGCGCGGCCATTGCCGTGATCGCCGCAGCCGCTCTTTGTGCCTTCTATGAGGCGGAGGAATGGATCAACCTTGTGCTCGGCATTTGGACTGTGGCTGCTCCATGGGTTCTCGGCTTCTCGGTCGTGACGGCCGCGATGTGGGTTCATGTTGTAGCGGGTATTGTCGTCGCGGTGCTTGCCGCCGGCAACATCTGGTTCAGCCATAACCGCCCATTCCCGGCCGCCTGATCTATCGAAGCGGGTCCGGGTTTTCGGGCCCGCTTCTTTTCGGCCCTTCGTGCGTCATGTTCGGAGGGAAATCAATCAAGATCCAAGGAGCAACCAATGTTTGATCTTGCCCCCAGGCTCCGCGCGATTGCCATCTCCGTAGCCTTATTAAACAGTCCCACTCGCTTGCGACGTGCGACCCAGTCGACCTTTCGAGTTGCCTCCGAACCAAAATCCCGGCCCCCTATATGAGGGCGGAGTTGATCGCAGTCTATGTATCTGTGACAGGAGATATGTATGAGCCGAGATCCATACGAGCTTCTGGGCGTGAAACGGAATGCCACGCAAAAGGAAATCCAGAGCGCATTCCGCAAGCTCGCCAAAAAGCTGCACCCGGACTTAAACCCCGATGATAAAAATGCCGACGAGAAGTTCAAGGATATTTCCGCAGCCTACGAACTTTTGAGCAACGAGGAGAAGCGCGCGCGCTTCGACCGCGGCGAAATCGATATGACCGGAGACGAACAGGCGAGCCGCAACTTCTATCGCGACTACGCCTCGGCAAGCGGTCCTGGCGAACCCTACCACAATGGTGGCGGCTTTGCGGACTTTGGCGACGCGGAGGATATATTCGCGAGCTTCTTCTCGCGCCGCACCGGCGGCGGCGGATCCCGGTTTCACGCTCCTGGACGTGATCGCCATTTCTCGATGGACGTCGATTTTCTCGATGCAGTGAACGGCACCAAAACCCAGGCCCAGCTACCCAACGGTCCGGCTCTCGAAGTACAAATTCCACCCGGTATCCGTGATGGCCAAACGCTGCGGCTACGAGGCAGGGGTGAACCCGGCTTCGGCGGCGGCCCCGCCGGCGACGTTCTGATCGACATCAAAGTGCGGCCGCACCGCTTCTTCACGCGCGACCGCGATGCCATCCGTCTTGAACTGCCAATCACGCTCCGCGAAGCCGTGCTTGGCGGCAAGGTGCGCGTGCCGACACCCTCCGGTCCGGTCGACTTGGCGCTGCCCCCAAATTCCAGCAGCGGCAAGATATTGCGCATCAAGGGCAAGGGCGTGCCACGCGGGTACGGTAGTGCCGGCGACATGCACGTGACTTTGAAGATCGTACTGCCCGACCGCCCGGACGAGGATCTGGCCAACTTCATGAGAAGTTGGGCATCCGGGGCAGCACAAAATCCGAGAAAGAGCATGGAGGGCTGACCATGGACGATCATGAATTCTGCCAACGGCTCGAGATCGAACTAACCGAGCTCGAACAGTGGATCGGGGAGGGTTGGCTCGCGCCGCAATTCGACGAGCACAAGCGCCGCTTCCGAGATGCAGATCTTGCCCGCGCCCGGCTGATCCTCGACCTGGCACACGGCATGGGCGTCAACCAGGCCGGCATCGACGTCATTATGGATCTTGTTGATCAGCTTCACGGTCTTCGCATCGTGATGCGCGATCTAATCTTAGCTGTTAGCAAGGAGGACGCTGCGGTGAAGCACCGCTTGCGTGCCGCCCTGGATAAACGTTTCGATGGCCGTCCGTTATAGCTGGTACCGCCGCCCCAAGATCTGGCGGTTCAGAATGACCGCTATGCCATGACCTGAGCAAGGATGAAAGAAACAGCGCCTAGTGCACGGCATGGCTGACGATACGATATGGATGCGTCGCGTTGAACTGCGAAATCATTGCGGCCGCTTGCTGTAAAACACGTTCGGCGTTTTTGAAATCGTCGCGAGCCAACTCGTCGGCATTCACGCGGATCGCTTGCGCCATGTTAGCAGAAAGTGCTGCAAAGTGACGGTTTCCTTCAACAAAGGCTTCACGCGCCGTGCCCTCGAGGGCAGTAGCGACGTCGATGAAGACCTCTTCCCGTTCCTCGATGCTGAGGCCCACGATATTCCTGATCTGTTCTTCCATATCGATCTCACTCTAAACAGACGTTCGATAACGACCGAGCCCTTTGAGCCTCGGTCGCCCGGAGAGTTAGGAAGAGAAAAATCCGGATTCAAGATGCAATGCAGCTTGAACTCGCCGTCGACGCGCCGCCATTCGTTCGGCCCGATGAGGTGTTGATGCGTATAGCGGACGGAGTAGGCACCGACTGCTTTGTTTCACTGGTCCTTCAAATAACCGCGTAGCTTTGCGACGTCAGCCGGCTTCACCACCGGAGCAGCATTTCCCCAGCTGTTGCGAACAAATGTCAGGACACTTGCAACCTGATCGTCAGACATGTTCCAGTCGAAGGCGGGCATGGCAGGGGAGGTACTGACGGCATCGGTAGCACCTGTTCGACTTCCCGCAAGGACAACATGGATTAGCGACGTTGCGTCATCGGCGTTGACGAGCGGCGCATTGGCAAGTTTGGGAAACAGCTTCAGTATTCCCTCGCCCGCTGGCGTATGGCAACCCGAACAACGGTCGGAATAAAGCGCAGCGCCCGCCTTCATGACCGGCTCGGACTGCGCAATGGCGACGGGTGCCACGGTTGGCGTTTCGCCGCTGTCCTTGAGGTAAGCGGCGATCGCCGCAAGGTCGGAATCGCTGATTCTGGATGTGGATTTGGTAACGACTTCCGCCATGGGGCCGGACGCCAGATCAAACCGGTTCGCCCCGGTCTTGAGATAGGCGACAATGTCGTCCGCGCTCCAGTTCCCGATACCTTTATGCTTGTCACTGGTTATATTGGGAGCGTTCCATCCCTGTATGACAAACCCTTGCAATTCCTCGCCGTCTTTGTCGCCTCCGAGCGCGTTCTTCGGCGTGTGGCATGTACCACAATGCTCTGGCCCTTCCACCAGGTAAGCCCCACGGTTCCATTGTGCGCTCTTGGAAGCGTCGGGCCTGAAAATACCCGAGGTGAAGTTCAATGCGTTCCAGGCAAATAACGACCAGCGCTGGTTATAAGGGAATGGCAGCTGGTTGACCTCAACCTGATTTTTAACCGGTTCTAACGTTTGCAAATATGCGAAAAGCGCAGCGTTCTCGTCAGCAGTCATTTTGGTATAGGCGGGATACGGCATCGCTGGGTAAAGATGATAGCCGCCCCTACCTATTCCTTCTGACATGACACGCTGGAAGTCCTTTTGTGTATATTTACCAATACCGGTGTCTCGGTCAGGAGTAATATTCGGCGTGATCAGATCGCCAAAGGGCGTTTCGATACTCAACCCGCCGGCGAAGGGGCGGCCGCCTGGAGCGGTATGACAAGCCGAACAATCGCCCAGAATGGAAAGATAGCGGCCCCGGTCGACGACGTTGAACTCCGCATCGCCCAGGGATTGCGACACAGCAAGTGACGTTAAACCTGCGACCACGGCTGCCGTCATCCCCAGTCGTAATTTCCAGGCTGGACTCGTCATATGCGCACCATCGGGCCTGGATCTTTAAGGTAGATCTTCTTAATTGCATCGGCCGCCTTGAAAGCGAGAGCGGCGGCGGTGCCGGTCGGATTGTAGCCCGGATTTTGCGGGAAGGCGGAGGCGCCAACGACAAACAGGTTCGGCACATCCCAGCTTTGCAGATATTTATTGACGCAGCTGCTAGCTGGATTCTCACCCATTATAAAGCCTCCGACCACATGCGACGATTGATAAGGTACCGTGTTCCAGTGACCTTTCATCGGGTTCTCCACAATCTGGCGTGGTTCCATGTGCCTTGCGATATCAGCGACTTTCGACGTGCAATATTGGGCCATCTTGAGATCGTTTTGAGGAAAATCGAACGTGACGCGCAAAAGCGGCCGTCCGAAGCGGTCGGTATAGGTCGGATCCAATGAGAGATGATTGTTTCGGGTCGCATAGCTCGAGGCTTCGCAGCCGATCGACATGCTCGACAGGTAATTTTTGACCGTTGCCTTTTTCCATTCCTTGCCCCAGGCAGGCGTTCCTGGCGGCACGGGTCGATAGCTGATCGGAGCAGCACCAATCGGCGTGACGCGAATCGACCCTCCACCGAAGAAACCGAGGCCGCTGTGGTCGAAATTGTCGTTGTTGAATTCGTCGATTCCCATTCCGACAGCGCCGCCGCCGATAAATGGATTGAAATTCTTGTTATCAAAGAAGAGCTGCACGCCGTTGGCTGTCTGATAGCAATAATTGCGACCCGTCGTACCTTCTCCCGTTGACGGATCGTAAGGTTTGCCGATTCCGGAAAGTAGCATCAGGCGCACATTTTCGAAGGTAAAAGCGCCAACGATGACAAGATCGGTCGGCTGTTCCCATTCCTGCCCGGACGTATCGGCAAAAAGGACGCCGGTCGCTTTTTTGCCGGTCGAGTCGGTCAGAACTTTCAAGACCTCGGAATTCGCTCTCGCCGTAAAATTTTGCCTTCGGACAAGAGCCGGGAGGATGTTCACGATAGCGCTGGCCTTGGAATAGTTGGCGCATCCGTAGTTGGTGCAGAAACCACAGAAGGTGCACGGCCCCATGGTTACGCCAAGAGGATTGGTATAAGGTTCGGAGATCAGAGAAGATGGCACGGGAAAGGGACGATAGCCCATTTCCGCCGCGGCCTTGGCGAAAAGAACGGGCCCAAAAGGCTGGCGAAGCGGTTTCGTGGGATATTCTTCCGAACGGGGGCCCTCGAACGGATTGCCGCCCTGCTGAATTTGGCCACGTAGATTACCCGCTCTTCCCGAAGTCCCGACTACGCGATCGAACGCCGTGTAGAACGGCTCCATCTCACCCCAATCTGTTCCCCAGTCCTGCAAGGTCAATTCGTCGGGAATGGCGTTTGCGCCGTAGCGTTCCTGCAAATAACTCTTCAAGCGGAATTCCTGCGGCTGAAAGCGGAAGGTAATGCCAGCCCAGTGGTTGCCCGCGCCGCCCGTGCCGTTTCCAGGATGAAAAGAACCCCAACTGCGCATCGGCAGCGCCGTTTCGGAAGGGTTGTTGCGAACCGTTACCGTGTTCTGGGCCGTACGCAGCATGAGTTCCTGCCGGTGGACATAGCGGAGCTCGTCCGTAACGGAAGCAATGTTGAAGTCGCGAGCCGTATCGCGCCACGGCCCGCGCTCGATCGCAACGACATCAAGGCCGGCTGCGGTCAATTCGCTTGCGACGATGGCACCGGTCCAGCCAAGACCGATGACCGCGACGTCAGTGTGCGGCAGCTTCGTCGCCATCGTCTAATCCTTCCCGATGTTCCATTCGGGTCGCCCGGCAATGCCGACCGGCGGCAAATCGAGCGTCTCGTTGTGGCGTTCCACGTAGTTTCGGTAATCATAGTGGGCTCCGGGAAAGCCGAGCATCTTCCAGGAAGCCATGTCCTTGTTGCCGCCATAGATTGGATCGGCGAAGAACCCCTCCATCGTGTTGGCGTGGACAAGAGAAAAAAATGCCATCGAATCGCCGTTCTGCATGGGGATTTTTCCATGCTGGAGATCCGTCAGCACCTGATCGCGCTGCTCGCTCGTTAACTTGGCAAAGGGCTGCCTGAAGGTGGCAGAGCAGTGTTCGTTCAGCGCGGCAATGCCGAGGCGATAACGAGCACGCGGGACGAGCGATGACTGATCTCCCTGTTCAGGAGTGCCGGGCTGAAAAGGACCTTGCATGTAACGCCGGTCGAAATTTCCGAAGAAGCCGGCGAGCTGCCGGTCGATAAATTCCGTACATCCGGCCTCCTTTCCACTGATGCTGAGCTCATCGGCGGGGATCAGTTGCTCGACGATGGCGCCGATCGTCTCGGCTTCTTCGTCTGTGAAGAAAAACCACTGTCCCGGCGGCGCTGAACGCGCCTCGGGTGGGCTGGCGTCGAATAGAGTCCAGGGACGCTCCCCGCCGATGATGTCGGCGCTCACGCTTTGCACTGATCCTAGGACGATGGCGACTGCCGTGGACGATAGGAATGCACGGCGGGTTGGCCCTTGAGCGCGTTTTCGTTCCATCGAAAATATCCTCGATTGACCCGCGCTCGCGCAGGTTCAAGTGGCAAGAATACAATCAGAGCAAGTGGTCCCGCTCGGTAACGGAAACATATGCCCGTCCTAAGTATCTGCGATGGGCTCTGGAACTTCGGGCGGCTGTAAAAGTTCCGACGCGGTTTGCAAGAATGTTGAGGAGAAAGCTATGCTCTCGAAGATTGTCGCAACGTCGCTGGTTTCATTTTGCCTGGCTACAGTCTCGCTGGCGCAGTCCGGCAGCCCCAACGGCGCCGACACCGATCCGTCACCTTCCTCCCCAGCGTCAAACCAGAATAAATCGGCACAGGGTGACGACAAATCCGGAGCGAGTAAGGGGCAAGACACCAGCAGGAAAATGAAGGCGGATTCAAGGAAGAATAGCGGCGGTTGCAACAACCAGGCGAACTCCATGACATCCACCTCAGCCAATCAGGATCAAGCCGGTTCGCAGAGCTGCGATTGATTGCTCTCGCTCAGTATCGAAATGCCGACGTAGACTGAACCGGCGGCGGATGCTGGCGTGTGGCGTCTTGTGCGGTTTTCCCGTCCGCGTTTACGCAATGTGCAAAAAGTCTTGCAAGAAGCGGCCTTGCGATCTCCAAGATGGTCGCTCCTCCAGACGGTGCAACGAGGAAGGCAATCACGTTGTAGCAGATTATCACTGTCAGAGCGGTTTGCTCATGCGAAGAAAGTCGCCGCCTTCAGTGGTGCACCCACGATGTACGGATCGCGGGCGGCCTCATTCCCAAGAGAGACGGACTTCCACCATCTACTCCTTGCCGGTCTCCCGGCGCACTGTCATTTCGCCCCCAGCCGGAACAGCTCCCCTTTTGACCAATTTCGGCTTTGTATCGTCACCACGACCCGATCTTGAACGGTTTGCGCTCGATAACAATATCTAGCTCAGGACCATAGGTGGCATGGAAAGGAGGAAAAAATGCTGCTGAACGATGTTGTCTGGACACGACCGGTGACGATCCGGCTGCAGTGCGGTTTGGAGCGCACCTTCACAGGCGTCTATGACGCCCTGGATTTTCTCGAAAACGAATGGCCGTTGCGCCACGGTGAGCGCCATGAACGCGCGGTGAAGACCTGTAGCGGTGCACTCAACGGCTTCGTGCCGGCCGTCATCGCGCGCGACGCTTTCATGGCGGCATGCCTGGAGGCGGGGATGCCGGCCGTTATGGCTCCGTGGAAAGTGAAGCCGAATTTCCACCCGCCCGGAACCGTCCGCACGGCTGCCATCTGATAGAGATTCGATGACCCCGCCGCGGCGGGGTCGCCCATTCTCAAATCTCTTTCTCATTGCTGAAGCGCTCGACCTCGTCCACCGCCGTCAATGCTTCCAATCGCTCATCCTTTATCATTGTCGCCGGCAGATGGCGTTCCGGACGAGCATGCCTCGTCCGGGAGCGTTGCTGCAGCAGGGCAATATAGCGCTGGCGCATTTCCTCGGTGCCGATCTCTCCCGCGATCCACAGTTCGACGATTGCCATATATTCCGGATCGTTGTCGATCGGCGTGCCACGAGCGCGTGCTCGCGCGATAACGCGCTCAGCGATCGATCTGCGGGCTTGCTCGGTCGTCACCGTCCCCTCCGACTGTTCATTAGCCACGCTGGGTTAGCAATCCGTTTGCGCGGCCGCCACTTGAAATCGCCACCTGGGACCACATTCTATGCTTCACTTCCCGTATCGATGGCCTCTTGCTCGACGATCTGTCGTCGGCGTTCGAGATTGTCCGGGTTCGGAAAAAGGGCGCTCCCCACCGGGTTGAGCGCTCTTTCTGTTCCCGAAGCCGTCAACGGCGACATGGAACCTGAAGCTCACATGCTGCATTCCGCTTACTGGACTCTTTCGAGAATAGCCATACTCACCGGCGGGTAGGGATGCACCGCCTTGAATTGCGCGATTATCGCCGATGCCTGCTGCAGCACGCGCTCGGCATTCCGAAGATCATCACGAGCAAGCTCGTCGGCATTGATGCGGATCGCTTCTGCCATGTTGGTCTCACGTCTGAGAACAGACATGGGAGAATGACCAAGCTCATCAAGCCTCGGCCACCGCAGACCTAAAGCGTTTCCGTTTTTTCTTCGAATCACGGAAACGCTATCTCTTAGTTTCACGCAGTTCCGGTCGCAAAACCACTGCGCACTTTTGCTGGAATTGCTCTAGGAAGAGAAAAATCCGGATTCAAGCCTCAGTGCAGTTTGAATTCACCATCGACGCGCCGCCACTCATTGGGGCCGATCAGGCGCTGGTGGCTGTAGCGAACAGAATGCAGCGGCCCATC
>NZ_JBFUPL010000034.1:0-2500 GCF_041355235.1 Rhizobium sp. RCC_161_2
TTGGTTGCGGGGGCAGGATTTGAACCTGCGGCCTTCAGGTTATGAGCCTGACGAGCTACCGGGCTGCTCCACCCCGCGCCAGCGTAAACCGCGGAGCGGTTTATCGCGTGTAGCAAGTCGGCTTTGCCGGCTTGCGTCATCCGATCAAACCCTTTGGGTTTGATCGTGTTAGGCGGGCACCCTTATTGAAGGTTCCCACCAAATTTCAGAAGCGTTTACTGCTTGCTGTTTAAAGCACAAAGGCCGCTTTGATGCGGCCTATTGTAACACGGCTTATGCCGTTTTGATCAGAGAAGATTTAAGGCGCATAAACCGGCTTGAGCGATTTAGCGTGAAGTTGCGCTTAGCAGACCTGGCAGCGACCTACTCTCCCGCGTCTTAAGACGAAGTACCATGGGCGCAGGGGCGTTTCACGGCCGTGTTCGGAAAGGGAACGGGTGCGGCCACCCCGCCATAACCACCAGGTCGGCAAAGCGCAACTTTAATTGAGAAGCTGGCAGGCTTTCGCCTGTATTTCTTAAACACGTCGTTGGATGCTCTTTGATGAGCATAAGCAATGAGAACAATCAAGCCAATCGAGCTATTAGTACCGGTAAGCTTCATGCGTTGCCGCACTTCCACACCCGGCCTATCAACGTGGTCGTCTACCACGGCTCTGATAGGGAACACTCGTTTTCAGGTTGGTTTCCCGCTTAGATGCCTTCAGCGGTTATCCATTCCATATGTAGCTACCCTGCTATGCCCTTGGCAGGACAACAGGTCCACCAGAGATATGTCCATCCCGGTCCTCTCGTACTAGGGACAGATCCTGTCAATATTCCTACACCCACGGCAGATAGGGACCGAACTGTCTCACGACGTTCTGAACCCAGCTCACGTACCGCTTTAATTGGCGAACAGCCAAACCCTTGGGACCTGCTCCAGCCCCAGGATGCGATGAGCCGACATCGAGGTGCCAAACAACCCCGTCGATATGGACTCTTGGGGGTCATCAGCCTGTTATCCCCGGCGTACCTTTTATCCGTTGAGCGATGGCCCTTCCACGCGGGACCACCGGATCACTATGACCGACTTTCGTCTCTGCTCGACTTGTCAGTCTCGCAGTCAGGCGGGCTTATGCCATTGCACTCGACGACCGATTTCCGACCGGTCTGAGCCCACCATCGCGCGCCTCCGTTACTCTTTCGGAGGCGACCGCCCCAGTCAAACTACCCACCATACACTGTCCCGGATCCGGATAACGGACCGCGGTTAGACATCCATGACGATAAGGGTGGTATTTCAAGGATGGCTCCACAAGAACTGGCGTCCCTGCTTCAAAGCCTACCACCTATCCTACACATGCCGACACGAATGCCAGTGTAAAGCTATAGTAAAGGTGCACGGGGTCTTTCCGTCTGACCGCAGGAACCCCGCATCTTCACGGGGAATTCAATTTCACTGAGTCTATGTTGGAGACAGCGGGGAAGTCGTTACGCCATTCGTGCAGGTCGGAACTTACCCGACAAGGAATTTCGCTACCTTAGGACCGTTATAGTTACGGCCGCCGTTTACTGGGGCTTCGATTCAGAGCTTGCACCCCTCCTCTTAACCTTCCAGCACCGGGCAGGCGTCAGACCCTATACGTCGTCTTGCGACTTCGCAGAGCCCTGTGTTTTTGGTAAACAGTCGCTACCCCCTGGTCTGTGCCACCCTCACATACTTGCGTATATAAGGGTCACGCTTCTTCCGAAGTTACGCGTGCAATTTGCCGAGTTCCTTCAACATAGTTCTCTCAAGCGCCTTGGTATACTCTACCTGACCACCTGTGTCGGTTTCGGGTACGGTCTATACGGTGGAGCTATTTCCTGGAACCGCGTCCCCGCCCACACAATCCAATAAGTGTGAACAAGTTAAGCAATCCGTCACTACCACCAGGCCCACGAATATTAACGTGGTTCCCATCGACTACGCGTGTCCGCCTCGTCTTAGGGGCCGGCTAACCCTGCTCAGATTAACTTTAAGCAGGAACCCTTGGTCTTTCGGCGAGAGGGTCTCTCACCCTCTTTATCGTTACTCATGTCAACATTCGCACTTCCGATACCTCCAGGGCCCCTCACAGGTACCCCTTCACAGGCTTACGGAACGCTCCGCTACCACGTGCATTACTGCACATCCTCAGCTTCGGTGCATGGCTTTAGCCCCGTTACATTTTCGGCGCAAAGACCCTTGACTAGACCAGTGAGCTGTTACGCTTTCTTTAAATGATGGCTGCTTCTAAGCCAACATCCTGGTTGTTTTGGGATCCTCACATCCTTTCCCACTTAGCCATGACTTGGGGACCTTAGCTGGAGGTTAGGGTTGTTGCCCTTTTCACGACGGACGTTAGCACCCGCCGTGTGTCTGCCGAGTAGTACTTCCCGGTATTCGGAGTTTGGTTAGGATCAGTAAGACGGTGAGTCCCCATAGCCCATCCAGTGCTCTACCCCCGGGAGTATTCGCTCGACGCTCTACCTAAATA
>NZ_JBFUPL010000035.1:0-5969 GCF_041355235.1 Rhizobium sp. RCC_161_2
GCGGACAACTACCTTGCCGGCCTCAAACTCGCCGCAACGAGGATATGGATCGCTTCAGCTAATGAGTCCGCGTCCTAAGCAATTCATGTTACGTCTTCCGAAAAGCCACGATGTTCTCACTCAGCCAGGCAGCGACAGATCGCGGCGCCTTGCCGGTCAGGTCTGTAAAAGTCGATGTCGTTTCCGCGAGCACCGACTCTCTAAATAACCGGTCGATACCGAGCAGAACATCGGCCACCAGGTCGCTTGCGCCTGAATTGATCAACACTTCCCTTTGCTCCTCTGGGGTGCGGTGATGGTAGGTAATGGTCTTGCCTAGAAGCCGCGAGAGTTCGTTAGCGACCTCAGGCATACTGAACGTCGCCGGGCCCGTCAGGTGGTACGCTCGTTGGGAATTCGCAAACGCAGTATCGAGCAGGGCAACGCGCGCGGCGTCGGCAACATCTCTTGTGTCGATCAGGTTCACCCGGCCGTCGCCAGCAGCTCCGCCCCATGAACCCTCGGCAACCGGAGCGCCGGCCCGCGCCAATATGTCCACGAAAGAGGATGGGCGTAGGATTGTATAGCCGATATCCTGGCGAGCAAGGTGCGCCTCGATCTTCATGTGCCAATCGAACGGATGCAACTTCGACGCGGGTCCCATAACGGACAGTTTGACGATGTGGCGCACGCCAGCCGCAACCGCAGCATCAATCAACGCGATCTCATTGACAACCTGTTGTGCCGACGTGCCATGTGCCAGGAAAAGTCGGTCGGCGCCGCGGAGCGCATCCAACAATGACGATGGGTCGTCGAAATTCACGGTGGCCAAGGACACCTTATCGGACAGTTGAGCCTTATTGGGCGATCGACTTAACGCCACAACATTTACTGGGTCGTTTTGGAGATGCGCGACTAGGGCCGCTCCGACGCGACCAGTTGCTCCCGCGACTGCGATCCATGGTGAGACCTGGTTTCTGGCGTGACTGGACATGGAGATGAACTCGCTTATGTTGGAACGATCGGTTCAAGATTGTTGGCCCGATCGTTCCAGGATGTCAAGATGGAGGTAAGATGAGTGGAAAGCAGCAGTTTGACGATGCGGTTGTAATAAATGGCGCAATGAACGTCTTTTGGCAAAAAGGCTTTGCGGCAGCATCTATCGACGATTTGACCGCGGCAATGGGATTGTCTCGCTCCAGTCTCTACAAGCGCTTCGGAGACAAGGAGGGGCTTTTTCACGAGGTGTTGGCAACTTATAACAGTCGCGTTTTACACCGGATGGGCCTTGTCAAAGCCGAAACTCGGCGACAAGAAATTGAGGCGCTTCTTTTGGACTTCGTCACGAACACCCACGGATCGCAAAAGCCTAGCGGCTGCATGCTTGTTAGAGCCTGTGCCGAGATAACAGAATTGCCACCCAGGGGAAAAGCAGTAGCGTTAGACGGAACGGAGCGGCAACGCGCGATCCTAAGAGGCATATTAAATGCTGCGGTCGCGAACGGAGAGTTAAGATCGTCGGCAGACGTAGAAGCGCTAGCCTGGCACTTTCTCGGCGTACTTCAGGCTATTATGAACCTACCGCAAATCGGCGCTACCGCTTCTGATCTGCGTCGGATGGTGGTTTCGGCGATGCTTGCCTGGCCACAAGCCATCTGAAAACCCGCAATTCATGGGGAATCAACTCATACTCGCGGGCTTATTTCCCCGGGGCAGGATTCGTGGTTCCTACGGGAATTGGTCGATCGGCATCGTAAACTTAACGCGCCCAGTCCAAGGAAGTGCGATATTTGCTGCGATCAGGCAGCTTGAAGGCGGGCGACGTCTCGCCAAATATCCAAGGCTGCTGCTCGCAGTTGGCGATGGTGGGCGGATGGAATATCGTGGCGGGGAACGTTAAAGAGGTTGGCGATCGGATCGTGGATAGAAACGAAACGCTGAAGCTGTCGCGCTGACTTGAAGCGCTTCATGATCCTCTCCCGTCGTCGGACGGGTTGATGAGAATTCTCCGCCCGATTGTTCAGGCCCTTGTGCGAGCGATGTTCGACGCCGGGCATGATCTCCCGCTTCGCCGCACCATAGGATCGAAGCTTGTCGGTGATCATCACACGCGGCGAACGGCCTTGCGCTTTCAAAAGCTTTCGCATCAAGCGCTTTGCAGCCTTGGCATTGCGGCGGCTTTGCACCAACACGTCGAGAACAAAGCCGTCCTGATCAACCGCGCGCCAAAGCCAGTGTTTCTTTCCGCCGATGGTGATGACAACCTCATCAAGGTGCCATTTGTCGCCCAGCCTGCCGGCTGATCGCTTCCGGATATCATTGGCAAAGTGTCTGCCGAATTTCTCAGCCCAGAGCCGCACGGTCTGGTGAGAGACGATGACGCCACGCGCTGCCAGCATATCCTCGACCATCCGCAGGCTGAGCGGAAACCAGAAATAGAGCCAAACGGCATGGGCAATCACCTCCGCTGGAAAACGGTGGCGACGATAAAGAGGATCACGCGTAAATCTGGTCATCCCACCAGATCCCACATTTTGATCGATGCTCGATTAACGTTACAGTGCCCCCTGACGTGATCGTCGCCGGCGACGAGTGGCGCGGGGCGAAGTTGCAATTGATGATCGCCCCCTATTCCTGCTAAGTTTGACGAGAACCGGATTTGAACCTAAACGCCTGGCCTGCGCAGGCGCATTTAAGTTGGCTTCGTGACGATCGTTTCTTCGGATAGCGCAACCTCTTTCCAACCACTTTGGCGGCTGCCGTTATTGACGTTGCAGTTGCTGTGGCGTTTCTGGCCGCAGTTGATGGTGCTGTGGCTGATCGGCCGGATCCTCGATTCCGTGCTTCTGGAACTGGCCGTGCAGATCGGCTTAGTCAATGCGCTGGCCGGGCTTTCGACACTGGCTCTGGTCGTGTTGATGAAGCTCGTCATCATCGTCGCCTTCTTTCAAACGATCAGGCCCGGTCTGCCGGCGCTGAACGGCGCCTCGCAGGTGGTCGCGGCACGGCCCGAGGAAGAGGTGAAGAGCTCGAGCTTTTCCTCGGCGCTGGCGCTGACGCTCGTCCCCTTCTTTGCCTATTACGCCGCCTGGGGTTTCCTCGGCGATACCATACGCGACTATTCCAAGCTCTCGCTCGATCTGATGATGTTTGGTGAAAAGATCGCACCACTTGAGGTAAGAGGCGGCGCATGGCTGGTGATCTCGGTCGCCATCGCCTGGCTCGTCAGGCTGCTGGCCAAACGCATGCACAAGCGATTCAAGTCTGCGGTATGGCCGATCGTCATTGTCATCTGCGAGGCGAACTGGGCCTTCATCGGTCTGTTCGTCATCTCCAATTGGCAGGACGATGTGTGCGCCTGAGTCGCCCATCTGCCGGAAACGATCGGGCAGTTCCTGGGTCTTCTCAATCCCGTCAGCAACGCCAATGCCGCCACGACGCTGCCGCCGCCTGCCGAGGATGTGGCGGTTTCCACCTACCAGCAACTCTACAATCTTCTCGCCTATGTTCTCTATCCCGCCGTATGGCTGACGCTCGCGGCCCTTGTTTATGGCTATGATATCAATGGCGAGCGGCCGGTGGTGCAAGGACGGGTCGCGAAGGCCTTCTCGCGCTGGGAAAAGCTGCCGAAGTCCCTGCGCGACTTTATCGCCCATTTCATCTCAGGAACGGCCAAACGCTATCGCGCTTTGGCGGAGGGTGTTGGCCTTGCGATCAATTCCGGCCTGCTTCTTGCCGCTGCGGCGATCGTGCTTTACCGCCTGCTCGACTGGGGCGCTGCCTGGGCCTGGTTTGGGATTTCGCGCTGGATCGGACCGCATGACCTAGCGCTCTGGCAGATCATCGCCCAGGGAATTTCGCTTCTCTTCGGGATACCGAGCGCGCCCGGCGACGGCCTGCTGATCATGCCGATCAAGATATGCCTTCTTGCCGCAACACTGGAAATCGGCTTCGCGCAGGGGCGGAAATGGCACCGGGCAAGCGAGTGACCAGAATCTTTCAAGTTCAGCGCTTCACTTTAGGTTCAGCGGGATGGACAGGGCATCGGGCCTTGTCGACAGAAAGCTCAACTGCGCGGCAAGGGAAGAGGCAGCCTGCGCCGGCACGATGAATTTTTCCTCGATCGTGAGCGTATGACCCTTTTCCGGCGGATGGCGCGAAACCGCGTCGCATCCATCGACCGGCTCGGCGGAGCGGTCGAGTTCGCGGCTGAGATCGCTGGACATGATGGCATCCAGATGCTGCCAGCGATGGTTCTTGTCATCCGTTAGCGTCAGATTGCACATGATCCAGTTTTGGCCGATATCCTCGCCCGCCTCGGCGGAGAGCCGGATGATGACCAGCCGCATGTCGTTCGGCAGTTTGATCTGCGTATCGCGCCCATCGCCGATCAGGCGGGCCTGCTGCAGCGTCCAGAAGGCGCCGGCAAAGGGTATACCGGCCTTGTAGGGCTCTACATCAAGCTCGGCCCGGCGACGATATTCGCCGATATTGCGCCAGCTATCGATGGTAAAACTGGCAAGGATGAGAAGAGGCAGGGCAAGCAGCGAGCCCAGCCAGAACCATCTTTCACGCGTGGACGCCATCATCTCGGATCTCCAGGCGGTCTTTTGTGTCGACGGCATTCGCGTCAAGTTTTACATGGATTTCAGAATCGAGCTGCGGCCCCAGTTTGCGCGAAAGGATAAGCTCCATGTCATGAGCCTCCTGTTCCGGCATCTCGAACATCAAGACGCCTTTTGCCGGCAGGCCGGGCTGGAGATCCTTGCTCGTCAGCAGCGGTTTGGTGCCTGACGCTCGAGTGCTCTGGGCATAAATCCGGCCGGACGCGCCTTTGATCGAGGCTGAACTGATCTGCATCGTCTCCCATTTCGATTGCATTTCGGCAGAAACGACCACCCAAATTCCCTCGGTGTCGCGCTCGACCGGCCGTCCGAAATGGCTGAGGGCAAGGGTCTTTGCCAACAGGACCTCGTTGACCTTCACATCGAAGGTCTCGCTCGACACCGTCGCGCTTTGATCCCCGCGGGTCTCTAACGGGCCGGTCAGAAGCGCGTAAGTCGGCGTGGTCCATTGCAGGAAGGCAAGAATGGCGATCGCCAGCGTCAGGGCCAGAACGGACAGGAAGACGCGCATTACGGCATGGTCCCCGTGATCGGAAGCTCCACCCTTGCCACATTTTCCGGATCGAACCATCCGGGCGCAGCATAGAGATTGTCCTTCGGCTTGAATTTGGTGCCGACGATGGAAATATCGAGCGCCTTCGGCAGCAGCATGGTCGAGGGCACCTGCCAGACGGCCGATATCGGCTCGGGGATCATCGGCTGGAGATCGCCCAGCATCTCCTTGTCACGCAGCAGATAGAACTGCGGCCGGGGAAGATCGGCGATATTGGCGATCTTCAGCGTTTCGAAATAGATGTTCGAACTTTGGGCCGAGAGGTTCTCCAAAGTGAGATTGACCACCAGCGCCTTCTGGCCATCGAGCAGATGCATGCCATCCGGCGTCTGATTTGTGATATCGCTCGAATCAACCGTAACGTTCCAGCGCCCCGCATTGACGGTCGTCCCCGGCGCGACAGTGACAACATCGTCCTTGTGGCCGGCTTCATAGATCGAAATGCCGAGCGAGATGGTCGCGGCAAGCAACCCGCCGATGCCGGCAACGACGCGCGCCCACACGGCCTTTCTGGCCTTTCTGATCACCACAGATTTCATCGCAAGCCTCAGGATTTTTGGCGGCGGCAATCAAGGAGGGTGGATTACCCCGATGCTGCGCACCCTTATAAACCGGTCGATGCGACGATGGAAACCGCCAATTGTCCCGCGAAAGCGCTTTCTATGCGGGGCATCGTAAACTTAACGGAGGAACGGCCAGCGAAAGACGCCATCTGCAGATATCTCTCATGCTCGAGCAATTTTCGCCCACAGCCTCATCGCCGCCGTGCGCAGTTCGCGATGGTGGCCGGAAGAGATGTCGTGGCGCGGGAT
>NZ_JBFUPL010000036.1:0-4917 GCF_041355235.1 Rhizobium sp. RCC_161_2
GGCCTGCTGGTCACGACAGAAGCGATGATCGCTGAAAAGCCCAAGAAGGACGCCGCCCCGGCGCTGCCTGCTGGCGCAGGCATGGACTTCTAAGGCCGACGGGAAGGCTCGCGCAGTCCGCCAGAGCGGGCCTTCCCTCACATTTCCGTACGACCCGTTCCATCGAGCAACGTCAATGGAGCAAAGCTATGAGAAAGGACATCGATAACACGCTTCCCGAGCAAGCCACCGCGGCCATCAGTGCCGCCCATTTGCTTCATCCGGCCAGGCATTTCGAGCACCCGCGGGACGTGCTTGCCGCCGGGGACATTGGCAAGCAAGAGAAGCGGGCCATTCTCGTTTCGTGGGCCTCCGATATGTTCGCAATCGAATCCGTGCCGGGCCTCCGACTTTATCCCGGCACGGCTGAAGCGGTCTCCTATGACGAGATCATCCAAGCGCTGAAATACCTGGACGAGGACGATATGCGCGCTGGGGAGCAAGGGTTATCAACTGCCTGCAATGTCCAAAGGGGCCATCGCCGCAGACCACAAGAGCGCCGGTTTGGCGGCCTCGGCCTCTGCAGCTATCGGAAAGGAGACCGCCGCCGACAACCTTTCGAAACGTAGAAGCCGCTTAACCTGCCGCATGCCTGACCGAGGATGCGGATCTGATTTTTACCGTCGACTCTTTGCTCAATTGAGGAGGTTTTGCCGATGAAGATCGCCCAGATCGCGCCGCTCGCTGAAAGTGTTCCGCCCAAGCTGTACGGCGGCACCGAGCGCATTGTTTCTTACCTGTCCGACGAGCTGGTTCGGCAGGGTCACGACGTCACCCTCTTTGCCAGCGGCGATTCCGTCACCGACGCCAGGTTGGTGCCCTGCTCGGACGTTGCATTGCGGCTCAATCCGGCCGTCAAGGACCACCTGCCGCACCAGATGGTGATGCTGGAAGAGGTCCGCCGCCGGGCGCACGAATTTGACGTCCTTCATTTTCATATCGATCTCTTGCATTTCCCACTGATCCGCGAATTTGCCGATCGTACCGTCACGACGCTGCATGGGCGGCTCGACCTTCCCGACCTCAAACCCTTTTACGAAGCGTTCCCGGACATTCCGCTGGTGTCGATCTCCAATGACCAGCGCCGGCCCATGCCGCCGGTTAACTGGGCGGGGACGGTCTATCACGGGCTTGCTGCGGATGGCCTGCCCTTCACCAGGCAGCCAAAAGGCAATTATCTCGCTTTCCTTGGCCGCATCTCGCCGGAAAAGCGACCCGATCGGGCGATCCAGATCGCGGCGAACGCAGGGATGCCGCTAAAGATGGCCGCGAAGATCGACAATGCCGACAAAGTATATTGGCAAACGGTGATCGAGCCGATGGTCAAGAGCCATCCGAATGTCCAGTTTATCGGCGAGATCAACGAATATCAGAAGGCGGAATTTCTCGGCAATGCAGGTGCGCTGCTTTTCCCCATCGACTGGCCTGAGCCTTTTGGGCTGGTCATGATCGAGGCCATGGCATGCGGGACCCCTGTTATCGCCTTTAACTGCGGCTCAGTATCTGAAGTGGTCGATTCCGGGCTCTCCGGCATCATCGTCGATTCAGTAACGGAAGCGGTCGAGAACGTCGAATGGGCGCTGCGCATGGATCGTCACAAGGTGCGCGAGACCTTTGAGAAGCGCTTTTCGGCAAAGCGCATGGCGCGCGATTACCTCGATATCTACCAGAGCCTGCCGGGCGTACGGATCGACGCTGCTCTCATGCGCAGATCGTATGGTGTTGCTCCTGACCTTCAGGTCGTCGCGTAAGGAGAAGCCATGTCCAGCGCGTTGGTAGACAGCAACGGGACGCCGGCGACCTCTACGCTATCGCCGCCTGTTGCGCAGTTTTTCATTCCGGCCACCGCTTCGCTGCAGGAGCGGCGGCCGCGTACCTTGAAGCACGGCGATACCTTTGCCGTCTTCGACCATAATGGCGATGCGCTTTCGGGACCCGGCAGCCCGGAAGGCCTGTTTCACCGGGACACACGATATCTCTCGCATCTCTCCCTGATGATCAACGGCAAGCGACCGATGCTGCTGTCGTCGACGCTGCGCGATGACAACGCAACGCTGACCTGTGACCTCACCAATCCCGACCTCTTCGATGACAAGGGCAAGCTTACCCTCGCACATGACCTTATCCATCTGCGCAGGACCCGTTTCCTCTGGGAGACGCGCTGTTACGAGCGGCTGACCGTCAAGAACTACGACGAACGACCTCAGCAAGTCCGCATCGAGATCGTGTTTGCGGCTGATTTTGCCGATCTTTTCGAGGTGCGGGGGACCGTCAGGGCAAGAAAGGGACGCCTTCTCCCGGCCGTTATCGAGACGGACAGCATCGTCCTTTCCTATCTCGGCCTGGACGAACGAAAACGCGCGACGCGCCTGTCCTTCGACCCTGCTCCCGATACGTTGGCAGGCGATCTTGCGGCTTATGATCTTCTCCTGGCACCCCATGAAACCCGGTCGCTGTTTATCGAGATCGGCTGCGACCACGCTGAAGCCCGTGAACCAAACCACCTTTCTTTTTTCCTTGCTCTCCGGGACGCCCGCCGCGCACTGCGATCTTCGTCCTCGCGTGCGGCGTCGATCGCAACGTCGAACGAGATATTCAACGAGGTCGCCCGACGCAGTGTCTCCGACCTCTACATGTTGATGACGGAGACGCCAGAAGGTCCCTATCCCTATGCCGGTATCCCCTGGTTCAGCACCGTCTTCGGCCGTGATGCGCTGATCACTGCGCTTGAAACGCTCTGGCTCGATCCGCAGATTGCTCGCGGGGTGTTGGGGCATCTGGCTGCCAACCAGGCGACGGAGTTCAATCCCGCCTCGGATGCAGAGCCTGGCAAGATCCTGCACGAGGTGCGCTACGGCGAAATGGCCGAACTCGGTGAGGTTCCCTTCCGGCGCTACTACGGCAGCATCGATTCGACGCCACTGTTTGTGATGCTGGCAGGGGAATATCTCCAGCGGACCGCGGACCTTGCCACCCTCGAAACTATCCTGCCGAATATCGAGGCGGCGCTGACCTGGATTGACGAATACGGCGATCGTGATAGCGACGGCTTCGTCGAGTATGGGCGGCTGACCGAAGAAGGGCTGATCAACCAAGCCTGGAAGGACAGTCACGATTCTGTCTTCCATGCTGACGGGACACTTGCCAAAGGGCCAATCGCCATCGCTGAAGTACAGGCCTACGTCTATGGCGCCTGGCAGGCCGCAGCAGAGATTTTTCGAAGGCTCGGGCGGCCGGAACGGGCGGCAAAATTCCTGGCAAGAGCGGAAGGGCTACGCCGTGCCTTCGACACGAGCTTCTTCGATGAGGAACTGGGCACTTACGTCCTGGCGCTCGACGGACACAAGCATCCCTGCCGGGTTCGATCCTCCAATGCCGGCCATGCATTGTTTACTGGCATTGCTTATCCGGAACGGGCGGCGCTGGTTGCGCGCACTTTGATGGGCGCTTCCTCATTTTGTGGGTGGGGCGTCCGCACGATCCCCTCGACCGAACCCCGTTACAATCCCATGAGCTACCACAACGGCTCGATCTGGCCGCATGACAACGCGGTGATCGCCAGCGGCCTTGCACGTTATGGCTATCGCGCTGAAGCAGCGCGGATCTTCGAGGGTCTGTTTGCAGCGTCGACCTATATCGACCTGAGGCGCCTCCCCGAGCTCTTCTGCGGCATGCCGCGGCAGCGGGCGCAGGGGCCGACCTTCTATCCGGTCGCCTGTGCGCCGCAAGCTTGGGCAGCAGCGGCTCCCCTGTCACTGCTGCAATCCTGCCTGGGTCTGGACTTCGATCCAAATGGGCTGCAGGTCAGCTTTAGTGAGCCCAACCCGCCGTCGTTCCTGGAGGATGTCACGCTGCGGAACCTGCGTCTTTCGAATTGCTCGGTTGACGTCGCACTGCGGCGGTCGGGGCGGCAGGTTGTCGTCGAGGTCATCGATCGCCGGGGCGATATCAAAGTGGTGGCGACCTCATAAAGGCGGTGCGACAATAGTGATCGCTTCACCCTCAAGCGCCCGGCTGCGTACACCGATCAGGGCCGCCAAAGTGACTACCGCCGCTGCAAGAGAAACATATGTTCGGTACTGTCTATGCCCTGCTTATGATATCCGCGTTCCTGGCAGCGATGGCCGCCGGCGCGGTGGGTTGTCTGCTGCTCGCACTTGCAGCCTCCGTCGCTGGAGCGCTCATCGGTGCGTCCCTGCGTTGGTCGGAGCCTATAATCTGGTCCGCCCTGCTGGCTGCTCCGCTCTTGCTGCTGATCGGCCTGACCGTTTCATGGCTCCTGGACCGGTTGAGCACGAACGCTCAATTCCGTCAGCGTCGGCGACCGAAAGAAGACTTCTGGCCAGGCGCATGAGAGCCACAGCGAAGTGATCTTGTCGCCGTCTCGATCGTAATAGAACGAACGATGGTTCAAAAAATCCTCGCGCGCAGCGCGTGCAACTATCTTGACGATATTCGCCCAACCTTGTTCATTCGAACAATGTTCAAAGCCGCAAACGCTGAGCAGATCAGAGTTTCCATCGACGAGAAGCCGTTCTGGCATAGGTTGCTCTCCCAGATCCGTTGCTAGTCCAGCCGAAGATCGCGGCATCCGAGTTTTCTTGAGCGGACTTAAACATTGCCTCTAAGGTGCGCCGCGGTGCCGGGTGGGAGCCGGCCTAGGGGAACCGCGACGCACCCCGGAAGCGGAGGGAGATCGCACACTCTCCTCCGGCCTCGGAACTCACGGCGATGGCCCTTGTTCCATTGGCTGAGCATTATTTGTTATGGTTGTTGGGGATGCGGACGAAAACTTGGGCTACTAGCACTACTTTGGCAGATTAACCGGCCATTTACGATGATGGGCCATCTTGTGTGCGTTCACAGGGGTGCGCGAGA
>NZ_JBFUPL010000037.1:0-3029 GCF_041355235.1 Rhizobium sp. RCC_161_2
GGGACGGTTGAAACATGGGTCAATTCTCAATGGAAATATCAGGCTGTGCCGGGTCAGCTCTCAGTGGAAATCAACAGACAATGCGCCGAAGATCGCTTGCGGATCCCTTTACATCGAGGGACCGCACCGCGTCCTTGCTGCCAGCCACTTCGGTGAGATGCTCAATAAGGCGTGCAATCGGTGCAACGAAATCAGCCGCTCCTGTCGCTATGGCATTCCGCGGCATGGATGGGAAGGCCGCCTCCGCGGGATCCTGCACCATGATGACACCGCCGGCTTCCTTGACGGCTGTGACACCAAGCGAGCCGTCGGTTCCAGCTCCTGTCAGCACAATCGCGACGCCATCGCCGCGGGCTACCGCCACAGAACGAAAAAACATATCGATAGGAGCCCGTTTGCCCCGAGGCTCAGTAAACGGTCGCGCCGCGATGCTGTCGCCCTCGATCACGAGTTCGCGGTCTGGCGGGATGACGTAGACGCAGTTTGCCATAAGCGTCGGAGTGTCTTCTATCTGGTAGACCGGCATGCGTGTGCAAACGGAAAGAATCTCTCGCAGCGCACTAGGCTCGTCTGGTGACAGATGGAGAATGACGACATAAGCCAAACCGAGATCGGGAGCGATCAGCCTGAACATGGTTTGCAGAGCTGCCACGCCGCCTGCGGACGCGCCGATCGCACACACCGGTACGAAGTTCTGACTGCTATTGGAGGGTTTCTCAGTAAGATCCGTCATGTAGCCTCTGTTATTGTCGACCGCCACCCCGCGCAACGGTGGCTAGCGGGCGTGTCGACAATATATACTGAGGCGCGACTGAAGCTAGGCGGCTGACTTTGGGTTCGCGGAAATTTTGCCTATTTCTTCGAGTGTCGCCATGACTTTCAAAATATCCTGTGATGAACAGGAGTAATAGAGGTTTTGCGCGTCTCGGCGCACAGCAACTAGACTGGCGCTCCTGAATCTTGCAAGATGGTGAGACAAGGCAGACTGGCTAAGCCCCACCTCCGTTGCGAGTTCTGACACGCCCCACTCATCCTTGGTAAGCAGATCCAGCACTTTCAGGCGGCTGGGATTTGCGAGAAGCCCAAGCAGCTCCGCAGCTTTATCGGCATTAAACTTTAAATCGTCTGTCATTAAGCAATCCCCTAAGAATTTGGGGTGAGAAATGCCGGTTATCACGGTTGATGAAAAGTAATGTTCAATACCCTATGATTGTATTACGCTATACTATATTATCAACGCGTACAATGGGCCTTGGAGAGGGTGTTCAATTGGAGCAGATGGAGCGAACGAAGGTTCTTACGTCGGAGATCGCCGGCCTCCTGTCGGATGTCCGGGAGAACATCAGTGTAAGTCGCAAGCTTTTGCAGGACGGGCCAAAGGTCCCCTCTACTCGGGAAACCGTCAGGCTCGTGATCCCCGAAATCGGCTTCTTTACGTGGTTTGTTGCGGGGAACCTTTATCATGGTGATAGCTTATTTGCGGCGCTCCACGGAATGGAGGTAGAGGACCTGGCGGCCGGTGTGGCTGTCGAGGACTTACTAGGCCGTATGGGGAAAAGCGACCAGCCTCAGGTCGCTCACGGCCTCTTTCAAGCCATCAAAACAGGAGAACGATGCTATCTTGAGTACTCGACCTATCCTGGTGGAACCCAACGGAAAGTGGTACTTACGGGCTGCTGTCTGAGAAATGAGCTAGGTCTAGCTTCATTCTTTTGCGGCATAGTCGTAGAGAAGAAGGCTGCCCTTGTTCTTGATGGCTCAGAGCCGTTTAAAGCTTATTGTGATGCAGCCTTGTCTTTGGCAAGGGAGCGGGGAAACCTGCTCGCAGCCCGCTACCTCAAGTCGGCGCTCAATTCAGTACCGGAGAAAGCGGAGCATGTGTGACGCAGCCATCGTCTACTGCCTTATCGATGTTCGCCAGAAACCGGGATGCTGCACGCGCTGCCTCGTGAACCTTTCGCGCCTACAAGCCTTTCGCGGAATTCCGAGGTAAGCCACCTCGCTGCGGGCCCTGGCGGGTTTGCAACGTTGTGAATGGCAAAAATCGGATGCTGACTCTGGTCGAAGGCGGGGAAATCAAGATGGATAAGGCGACCATTTGAAATGTCTTCTTTTACCAGCGATTCCGGGAGTCCGCCCCAGCCGAGCCCGCCGCGAATGAACGAATGCTTTGTTGCGTTGTCGCTGACACGCCATGTTTTGAGCGAGAACACGTTGAAATCTCGCCCTTTTGTCAGGCCCGATGCATCGTATACGACAAGCTGAGTTTCGTCCCGGACGTCAAACAGGTCGATTGAGCGACCAAGCTTTGCAAGTGGATGCTTCGAGCTCGCGACTGGAAACGCCGCTGAATGGCCGATCTGCTGAGAAAGAATTGGATTGTTTCCAATTGTCATGGCTCCCCCGAAGCCAACCGCGGCTCTGCCATGGATCACTGCATCCATTACAATTCCGAGTGTGCCGACCGTCACATTCAAAGTCACCGTGGGATAACGGCTTCGAAAAGTGCTCAGCACATCGATAACGATGTCTGACGGCACGATCCCGGTCATAGCAACGCTGAGCTCTCCCTCAAGACCGTCGTTCAAAGCCTTCAGACGAGCATGCATCAGATCGAGATCGCCGTGCAGCCGGCGAGCATCTTCGAGGACCGAACGCCCTGCTTCCGTCAACTCCGGTCGCTTCGTGCCGGACCGAAAAAAAAGCGGCACGCCGAGCTGGGCCTCAAGATTAGCGATCGTGTAGCTGATGACTGATTGCGTGCGGTTCAGCGCACGGGAAGCAGCTGAGAAACTGCCTTTGTCAACGACGGTAAGGAAAACGTGAAACTGGTCCAAAGTCGGATGGGGCTGCATATCTCATCGATCCTGTCGATATGTTATTTCGATATTATCCCAGTTTCCGCGATAAGTTTCCAGCGGT
Source organism: Rhizobium sp. RCC_161_2 (assembly GCF_041355235.1). Classification (NCBI taxonomy): domain Bacteria; kingdom Pseudomonadati; phylum Pseudomonadota; class Alphaproteobacteria; order Hyphomicrobiales; family Rhizobiaceae; genus Rhizobium; species Rhizobium sp. RCC_161_2. The sequence goes on from NZ_JBFUPL010000037.1 coordinate 2,923, forward strand.
ATCCTAACGCCAATCCCAGTTATTGGTTGTCTAGGACGCGGACTCATTAGCTGAAGCGATCCATATCCTCGTTGCGGCGAGTTTGAGGCCGGCAAGGTAGTTGTCCG
>NZ_JBFUPL010000038.1:0-2827 GCF_041355235.1 Rhizobium sp. RCC_161_2
GTTCGTCAGCTCAAACTTCATCTTGCTGATGCGATGGCGTCGGGAGGCGTTGTGTTTGAAAGGCATCGTTGCAAAGAGCGGTTATTGCGATTGCCGACCACGTACGCCAATGCAATTAACGATCCGCGCACCAACGCCACGGCAGACTGATCTTCTCCAAAAAGCATGGGAAGAGAGCGGCAAGGTCTACGGCTATCGAAAGCTGCACGACGATCTTCTCGATCAGGGCGAGATGTGCTGCCCGAACCGGGTTGCACGTCTGACCCGTCTTGCCGGGATCAAGGCGCAGATCGGCTACAAGCGCCGCCCCGGCATCTATGGCGGCAGGCCTTCTGTCGCTATCGGCAACACGCTCGACCGGCAGTTTGACGTGGCGGCTCCGGACAAGGCGTGGGTCACGGACATCCACTTATATCCGGACCTGCGAGGGCTTCTCTTACCTTGCTGTCGTCATCGATCTCTATTCTCGCCGGGTCATCGGCTGGGCATTGCAGGGTCGCCAAACCACGGATGTCGTGCTGCAGGCTCTGCTCATGGCAGTGTGGCGGCGCAAGCCGAAGGACAAGGTGCTGATCCATTCGGACCAGGGCTCGCAGTTCACCAGCATGGATTGGGCTTCGTTCCTCAAGCACCACAATCTGGTTCATTCGATGAGCCGACGTGGCAACTGCCATGATAACGCCGTGGCCGAAAGCTTCTTCAATCTTCTGAAGCGCGAAAGGATACGCCGCAAGGTTTACCGTTCACGCGATGAGGCCCGCCAGGACGTATTCGATTACATCGAGATGTTCTACAATCCAAAACGCAAACACGTCAGGAACGGGATGCTGTCGCCCGTCGAGTTCGAGAAGCAGCAGAAAATCTAACCCGAGGGTGTCTACAAATCTCGGCGCTATTCACGCCGACCTAATCCGAGCGCAAAAAGGGCAAGGGACCACTGTGTTCGATTGGCTTATTGAAATTATACAAATTCGTGGCGTTGGTGGTGACGAGGCCGAAGACAATGTCAAACTCGTTTTGGAGTGATGTCCGCATTCCACACCATCTATGACGTTGCGGGTGGCATTAGCTGAACGGCAGTGTTCGGGATCCGGCGAGTTGACCCCAATGACCGAAATGAGGGCGCGTTTCTGCCAGACATTCACCCTTAATCGAAATGTAGCGAATGCTAACCTTGATCAGGTTGACTCGTCGGCGGAGCACACTCAGGTAGAGTGTCTTCTCACCGGATTGAAAGCCGTGATAAAAAGGCCCATGGGCATCAAGAACTATTTAATCGAAGGCGGCTCGGGTACTGGAAAGACGTCTGTCGCTACCGAACTGGAGCGGCGGGGCTACCATGTCGTCCATGGTGATCGCGTTTTAGCCTATGTCGGCGACCCCGAGACAGGCGAGGCGCTCGCACGACCACCCGAAGGGGCAGACCGGATGGCTTGGAGATACGCTCACTGGATCTGGTCTGTCGACAAAGTCCGAGCTATAGCTGGCGATACCACGCATCCTGCCACGTTCTTTTGTGGCGGTTCGCGCAATTTCCACAAATTCCTGGACCTGTTCTATAAGGTTTTCGTGCTCAACATCGACGTTGAGACCTTGAGCCGACGACTAGATGGGCGGCCGAATGAGCCGGGCTTCGAGCCCGCCGAACGGGCCCTGGTACTCCGCTACCATCGTACCCGGGAGTATCTTCCTGCCGGTGTTAATATCGACACGGCGAATACCGTCCCAAGTGTCGTCGACGATATCCTCGCTAAACTCACCTGAAGCCCGGCGTTGTCGGTTTCATAGCCGATCGGCAGTTCTAAGAATGACAAACCGGGCGTCCTAACGGCGGTCTTGAAGGCGCAAAGCAGTCGTCCCGCGCTTGGCTGCGACGCCACCTTTTTTAAAGACGACAACCCACAGCCAACAAAATCGGATTCTTTGATGTGAATGGATTCGAATTGCGGTTCCAGCGGTTTTTCAACAAACTGATGTGTTGTCTACTTCGGTTACAGGACTGCCTCCGATAATGGGAGCGAAAGACCAAGTGTAGATTTTGTCACCAAATGGTGCTAGTAATCGCAGTCAATAAGGGAGCTGATCATGCGTTCGACTATCAACCTCGATGACACGCTTATCGAAAGGGCCAGGTCCTTAACCGGCACCAAGGAAACCGCAGTTCTCGTCCGTCAAGCGTTAGAGACACTTGTTCGCGTGGAGTCCGGAAAGCGCCTGATCGCGCTCGGAGGAACCATGCCTGATGCCGAGGCAGCCCCGCGCCGCCGGAGCGCAGCGGCCAAGTGATACTGGCCGACACCTCGATTTGGATCGATCATTTCCGCCATGCCGATGCCGAGCTCCGCAGGATTATTGAGGATGATCGCCTACTTTGCCACCCGTGCGTGATCGGTGAGTTGGCGCTTGGCAGCCTTCGCGATCGCGGCAGCGTAATGGCTTTTCTGTCGGCTCAACGCGTAGCGGTCGTGGCCACGCACGACGAAGTCATGGCGATGATCGATCGCCACGGCATTTTCAGCATGGGCATTGGCTACACGGATGCCCATTTGCTCGCATCGGTCCTTCTTGACAAGCGAGCGACTCTATGGACCAGAGACAAGCGCCTGCGGGTAGCGGCCGAAAAGGCGGACGCCGCACTGCACCTACCAGTCAGCATGCCCAACTGAATGCTGAAATGGTACTGCTTCAGGGTTTCGGACAAGTTTTGGATACCTCACCTTGATGAGATTCGAACCGGCGACCCTAAAGAGCTAGGACGCGGACTCATTAGCTGAAGCGATCCATATCCTCGTTGCGGCGAGTTTGAGGCCGGCAAGGTAGTTGTCCG
>NZ_JBFUPL010000039.1:0-2591 GCF_041355235.1 Rhizobium sp. RCC_161_2
AACATCTGCGTCAACAGAACGTTCAGCTTCGAAAGATGCTTGAGCGGTTTGGCGGCATTTGAGATCTCTTCCAAATTGGCCGTAGAAACATTATTTCTCGAAGTCTTCCGGGTTCGTTGTGGAACGGCAAACTCAAGCTCTGACATCGGAGGATGCCATGCGGTCGCTCAATGAACAACAGCTTGCACATAACCAAATGGAAGGCTTTCAGCAAAATCCGTTCAGTTTAAGGATCTTATGCGCTTCGATCGATGCTCGAAGCTCGTCCTCGGAAGTGCGGTCGCCTTGGTTGGCATCCGGATGGTGCATTTTAAGCCTTTCCTTATAGCGGCTTTTGATTTCCTCCGGCGTTGCATCCGGTGAAAGACCGAGTGTCTCAAATGCCTTTGCTTCCAGCACCTTGAGTTTGCGTATCTGGAAGTCAGCCTTTTGCGCCTGGCGCTGCGCAGCAGTTTTGCGGGCATTCAGTGCCTTTGCAGAACCGGAACGGACATTGCCCGGGAGCGGAGTTTCGGGAGCCTGACTGACGCTGGTCCCCCAGGTCGGGCGGCCACCGCTGGCTGCTTCCCTCTGGTAGCGGGCAATGTCCTTGTCAGATAGATCCGTCGCGAAATTGTAGCCCTTGTTGTACTCCTTCACGTGCTCAAGACAGAAGAACAGATATAGGCCTTCGGCATCCCGTCCCACCGGGGCGCGGTGCGGACCATTCTTTTCGCAGCCGTCCCATTGGCATCTGGGACCGGTGGGTTCGCTCTGCGGAGCAGGCCTCTTGCGAGTCGATCTGAGGCCAATGAATATCTTCGAATCAAGCGTCATGGCACCTATATGGCGGCAGTGCTTCATCTCGGCAAGAAATAGCGAATTGGGGGCGGAACAAAATGGGGTGCAACCGCAGTTGACCGGCGGATTGCGTCAACCACATTGGAACACTCGACCTGCGAAGCCCCATCATGCGGCGACCGTGTATCGACCGCGAAGACGACCCTGCTTCCGGCAAACGCTCACTCGGCACGCGCGCAATCCAGATGCTCGGCCCGTGCATCGTTCGCTCACCGGCACTGGCCTCAGTTCCGGCTAGGCCTTGAACTCATAAATGCAGCGTGATCGAGTGGAGGGAGATGGCTTTCCAGCCGGCGCTGTCGTCGCTATAACTGCCCTCCTTAAACATTATCTACGACGAAGGTTTCCAGGAGCGGACATTGGCACGGGCGAATGAAAAATGGCTGGAGATTGCCAACGTTCCTGTGCCCGACCGCCTATCTTTGCGAAGCGTGGATGCTTCAAACGTGCGTGGTGGCGTTGCCGAGAGCCGTATCCGCGTGGGCTACACGCAAGAGGAGATAGATGCCGGCGTGAGGATGCTCGACTCGGTTGAGCTTCTTGAGCAATGGAAACCCTCCAATCCCAGAAGCGTGGCGCTGCTTATGTGCCTGGCCATTGGGTGGGACGACGAGATAGGAACCAACGATTTCTATGTCTACGTCGTGACCAGTGACTTGCGATCGCACGTGCCACGGCGCTCCACCGCATGGGTGTTTGTCGATGTGTTTGAGTGGCAGAGCGTGCTGGCGAGCCTCCTAAACATCTTGCGGAAATGCGAGCGCGCGACGTGGGATGACAGTGTGCAGGAACTCAGAAAGCGCTTCGATTGGGAGTATGAGGGCATGGCCGGGGCGTAATCGAACGTCAGCACCCGATGGTTTTTCGAATGCCACTTTCATACTTCGCCGAATTCTGATTCACGCTCCGCATGAGCCGATATGATCTGACTGACTTCGAATGGCGCGTGATCAAGCCGCTCTTGCCCAACAAATCACGGGGTGTCGCTCGCGTTGATGACCGGCGAGTGCTGAATGGCATCTTTTGGGTTCTTCGATCTGGAGCCCCTTGGCGTGATGTCCCTGAACGATATGGACCATATACCACATGCTACAATCGCTTCAGGCGTTGGACGATGGCTGGAATTTGGGACAGGCTGATGGAAGCTGTCACGAGCCCTTCGAATGATGGCATCGCCATGACTGACGGCACTTCTGTTCGCGTCCATCATCTGGCGGCCACGCTAACGACCGAACACCCGGATCGTTGCCTTGGGCGAAGTCGGGGTGGTCTCACGACCAAAATTCATGCCGTCACCGATGGCATAGGGCTACCAATCAAGATTGCTATCACGCCCGGTCACGCTCACGACCTAACTGCGGCGAAAGAGCTGCTTACTGACCTATCCCCAGGCGGTATGGTTCTTGCTGACAAAGCCTATGATGCCGATTGGCTCCGTGCGGAAGTCAGAATGAATCGATCATGGGCGAACATTCCGCCAAAATCCAACCGAAAGAGGCCAATCGTCTTCAGCCCTTGGCTTTACAGAAAGCGAAATCTCATTGAGCGGTTCTTTAGTAAGCTCAAATGTTATCGACGGATCGCGACCCGGTATGAGAAGTTAGGCACGAGTTTCCTCGCCATGACAAAACTGGCCTGTGTTCGCCTCACTCTCCGCCATAACGAGTCCACGGCCTAGGACGCGGACTCATTAGCTGAAGCGATCCATATCCTCGTTGCGGCGAGTTTGAGGCCGGCAAGGTAGTTGTCCG
>NZ_JBFUPL010000003.1:0-768923 GCF_041355235.1 Rhizobium sp. RCC_161_2
CGCATAGCAATCTCCTTTTCTGGAGATTGAATCACATACCAGCACCAACATGAACCCCGTTATGGGGACACGGCCTAGCTCATCTTCGCCGATTTCACGGTATTCTCTACCTTGATATTGGGCACCGTACGATGCAACTCCCTTGGCGAACCTTGCACTCTTGATTGCCTTCAATTCTTCATTGAGTGCTCGAAGGCTGTGAATAAGGGTGTCTCGCGTCATATTGGGCTCGTCCATCATCTGCATGGCCGCACCCGAGAGAATTATCGCTCTTTTCCTTGCCTCAGCAGCGGAAAGGGGACCGAGATTAACGCGGATCGGCGATTTTCCGAATTTTGATTCCACGCTAGCCGGTATGCGTTGCTGATAGGTGAATCCGTTATCACGTTTCCATAGGTACATTTAAAGCCTCTCAGTCTGGCTCGAAATGTGTACGGAACGGTGTAATTCATTGTGTACGGCGCAAATTTCGCCGAGAATATATCGTTTTATATCAATTACTTATGGTCATTGGTGGGCCCGGAGGGACTCGAACCCCCAACCAAGCGGTTATGAGCCGCCGGCTCTAACCATTGAGCTACAGGCCCGGCACGATGAAAAGTGATCGCGCATGCTGTTCCGGAGCAATGGTCCCCCGGAAGCCGATCTGGCTCTAACCCAATTCTTCTTTTCCCACAAGGGACTGCCGCAATACCTTCACAATCAATCAGCAAAAACGAATACTGAAAAAACACCAACCAAGGAACGAACCATGCCGATGACGAAAACCAGAGATTTCATTCTTGCTGCTCTGTTCAGTGCGACGCTTCTCGTGCCTGCCGCCCAGGCATTCGCCGAAGACGCCAAGCCGCGCGAGGCAATCATCACCGTCACCGGCGAAGGGCATTCGGCGATCGCGCCGGACATGGCAATCGTGACGCTCTCGGTCGTCAAGCAGGACGAGGCGGCCCAGGATGCGCTCGACCAGAACAACAAGGCGATGGGCGCCGTGCTCGCTACATTGAAGGACAGCGGGATTACCGAGCGCGACCTGCAGACCTCGGGCTTTTCGATCCAGCCGCAATATGTCTACTCTGGCGACAAGGACGGCCAGTCTCAGCCGCCGACGCTGACCGGCTATCAGGTCAACAATGGCCTGACAGTGCGCGTGCGTGATCTCTCCAAGCTCGGCACTCTTCTCGATCAGGTCGTCAAGCTCGGCATCAACCAGGGCGGTGATATCCAGTTCACCAACGACAAACCGGATGCTGCACTTCAGGAAGCCCGTAAGAATGCCGTGGCCGACGCAACAGCCAAGGCAAAGACGCTGAGCGACGCAGCGGGCGTTAAGCTCGGCCGCGTCATCTCGATCAGCGAGGGCGCCATCATGGCCCCGCCACAGCCTTACATGCGCCAAGCCATGGCCAAGGCGTCTGCCGATAGCTCTGTGCCGGTGGCAAGCGGCGAAAACACCTATAACGCGTCGGTGAGCATCACCTACGCGATCCAGCAATAGAGCAATTCCAGGAAAAGTGCGGCGCGGTTTTCCGTCGGAAATTGCATCAAACAATAGGCTAGAGCGGTCCACGCTCTAGCCAAAAACAAAACCGCCCTTCGCTCAAGTCCGATGGGACCGAGCAAAGGGCGGTTCGCGGCCCCCGCCGATAAAGCGAAAGCGTGAAATAGTGGGCGACAGACGCTAGACGCGTCCGTCAACCTTATTAGCGGCCGATCATTGGGCAACCACGAACATTGGCGAACATCATCGTATCCGGGCCACGGCGGGTGAAGCCGTCGACGATAACGCGGCGCGGCGTTACGTCAACCACGCGGGCACGGCGCAGGCCGTAGCTGCGGGCGACATCCATGGCTTCCCGCGGATCGCAGCCGCGACGACGATCGAAGCGCGGGTTGTCATAGTCCGGCGGTGGCGGCCGATGGCGACCAGGGCCGACATAGATGTCCAATCCCTGGGCGGAAGTTGTTTCAACCGTGCCCGACAGCGCAGTCACCGCGATAGCGGCGGCGACCCCCAACTTTGCCAGTAGTTTTTTCATTGTATCCTCCATGGAGTAAAAGGCTACTCTCTCATTGGCTTGCCGCATCTCCCGAGTGAGCGCCTGAGGAGTAACGGCCCGACACTGAACAAGTCCAGAATCAACCGCTCATGCCCTATTCAGGTACAACGAAGACAAACCCGATTCCAGAGGCAGATTCGCCGGAAGGCGGAAAAACAAAAACCGCCCGCCTTTCGGGAGGGCGACTTTGCTAAGCTTCGAATTGGATAGAAGCGACTGGAGCCCGCCCGTAAACGGTTACGCTACCCCTAGCCTTCCGATATTAGCGACGGATCAACGGGCAACCCGGCGCGTTGGCGAAGACGATGCGATCCGGGCCGCGGCGGCTAAAGCCGTCGACGACGACACGGCGCGGCGTGATGTTACCGATATGAGCGCGGCGCAGGCCCATGGCGCGGGCCTTCTGGACGGCCGCGATCGGCGAGCACGCGCGGCCGCGATGATGATCATAACGTGCCTGATGGACGCCGGCCGAAAAATCGTTGGCCGATGCAGTCGCCGCCGTGGCGGAGATGGCGCCGAGCGTGATGAGGGCTGCAATACCTGCCTTTGCAATGAGGCTGATCATGGGTGTTTCTCCTTCAAGTCCTTGGATCGTTGCAATCCCGAAATCCGGTCCCATCAAGTGGTCCGATGCCCTTGGGATTGAAAACACATTAGGTCAGCCAAGCTGAACCGAACGCGAACTGGCCATTCACAATGTATTCAGGAGCCTTAACAAAGGATTGACACCGATATCCACCGCCTCAGGCGGAAAGATGCAGCACGATATCGCGGCGATGCGGCCGGTCACGATGTTCGAAGAGATAAATGCCCTGCCAGGTGCCAAGCGCCAGCCGTCCATGCGTCACGGGAATGCCGATCGACACCTGCGTCAACGCCGCCTTGATATGCGCCGGCATATCGTCGGGGCCCTCGGTCGTATGCACGATCCATCGCATCGAGGGATCGGAGGATGGTGGCACGAGGCGACGGAAAAAGGCATTGAGATCGGTTTTCACATCCGGATCGGCATTCTCCTGGATCAGCAGGGAACAGGAGGTATGGCGAACAAAAACGGTCAGCAGCCCCTCGCCCATGCCTGAACTCGCCGCACGGACGAAGTCCGCCACCTGCTCCGTGAACTCGTAAAGTCCCTGGCCATGGGTGGATAGCGTAATGACGGTTTGCGGCATAGTCTCTTCCCGATACTGATGACGGTGGCGCACTTGAGGTCGGGCGCAACAGCCGGAAAGTCAAGCCCGCCCGGCCGCCGGCAGGTTAGATCTGCAGGAAGATATCGAAGCCGCCATAGATCATGCGTTTGCCATCGAAGGGCATGTTTTCCATCCCATCTTTCATTCGCGGATCAGCCATGACCTTTTCCAGAACGGCATCGCGATGCTGGCGGCTCTCATAGGTAATCCACGAAAAAATCACGAGTTCGTCCGCCGTGGCCAGGACGGCGCGTGGAAACGACGTCAGTTCCCCATAGGGCACGTCATCCCCGATCGCCTCGACGTAACTGAGCGCGCCATGCTCCATCCAGACCTCGCCAGCTGTGTGTGCCAGCGCCTTGTAGGCCTCGATCCTGTCTTTCGGCACGGCAAGAATAAAACCATCCACATAGGGCATATCGGTCTCCTCTGTTCTGTTCTCACTCGCAAAGGACGATCGATGATAGCGCGATCCGACATGGGATGCACTTTTCCATTCCGATTGCCCGGAGGTTATCAGTCGTATGCGACTGTTGCATCCTCTGACCCTGCGGATAAGCTTGGCATCACGGCTTCACCAACAATCAGCAACGGGAAATGGTTATGACGGTTGAATTCAGGACCGATCCCTATCCCGACAACGAAGCACTCAACGCTCTCTGCGCCGAGGCCTGGAATGAACCCGACACACGGGATTTCGCGCCGGTCCTGTCACGAAGCCTTGCTCATATTGGCGCCTTTGCCGGAGAGCGTCTGGTCGGCTTCGTCAATGTTGCCTGGGATGGCGGCATCCATGCCTTTATTCTCGACACCTGCGTCACCCCCGAATTCCGCCGGCGGGGAATAGCAAGCAGCCTTGTCGAAATAGCAACGAAGGTTGCACGCGAACGCGGCGCGGAGTGGCTGCATGTTGATTTCGAACCGCATCTTACCGGTTTCTATCGAAACCTGGGTTTTAGGGCGACCGCTGCAGGCTTGATCAGGCTACGCGATTGATGGCGATCGCTCTCTCAATCCACCTCGTTGGCCTGAGATATCAACCAATTGCGAAACAGCGCCGCCGACGGATTTTGTAGGGCATTGGGCGGATAGACCAGATTGTAGCTGACGGCCGCCGGCTGAACCTCCACGAAGCAACGCACCAGTCTTCCATCCGCAATATCTTCCGCAACAAGCGAGCTGCGCACCAGGGCGAAGCCGAGGCCGTCCCGACAGGCCCTGAGCATGTCCTCGAAGGTTTCGAACAATGGTCCGGCCTCCACCGCTTGGCCGATATCGAAACTCGCGACATCGCCATGATCGGGGTCCGTCACCTGCTCGTACCAGCGCTGCCAGTCCAGCACCGTATGCCGCATGCCGGCGTAGCGCAGCAACGGTGCGGCCCTTATGGCATTGCGCGGCGGCAATCGCTCGGACAGTCCCGAGGAGCTGACGACAAATTCCTCATCCGTCAGCAGCTCCTCCAGCACAAGCCCGACTTCGGCCCGCCCGAGCCAGATGGCGAGATCGACGCCACCAGCCCCGAAGTCCGGCCTCTGATAGCCGACAGCCATCTTCAACTCGATGTCGGGATAGCGCTGACAAAAATCCGGCAGCCGCGAGGCCAGCCATTGGCTCGAAAATTCCGGCGTCACCGACAATCCCAAGGTGCGGACCGACACACTTGCCCGTGCCTGATAGAGCGCTTTCTCCAAGTGAGAAACCGTTTCCGCGATTGACGGGTGCAAACGCGCGCCGAGCGGCGTCAGGCTTGCACCCGACCGGCCGCGATCGAAAAGCCTGCCGCCGATCCAGCCTTCAAGCTGCGAAAGCTGATGACTGATCGCGGTCTGCGTCAATCCCATCCGCTCGGCCGCGCGCCCGAAGCCACCGGTTTCGGCGACAGCGCAGAATGCCTGCAAGACGGTCAATGGCGGAAGCGGCCTCTTACCCATGAAAAACCTTCATGTATTATCGATGAAGGCTTCATTATACGCCGCAAATTTTCAAGCGCATACCTTTTGATCACAGAGTCAAAAGGTGCGTGAAAGATGAGAAATCTTCATGTAAATATTGGGCCGCTGGTCGTCCAAAAGCGGATCGATCGACTACTGCAGGCACTTCGATGCATGCGGAAATCTCGCTCCGAGGACAAAGCAGCACGCAAGAATGCCCTAGGCCTCAGCGAGCATCTCAAACGAGATACCGGGCTGGATCATATCCCGGATGACCAATGAGCATGCGGGACTAGCCGTCGCGTCGACGTAATCGACCGCGCCTCACCCATTGAGCGTCTTGACCTTGGTCAGATCCGGGAAGATCCGTGTCCAGAGCAGCACCACCGCAATCGTGCCGACACCGCCGATAATGCCGGTGAGTACAGGACCAAGCACACTGGCAAGCATGCCGGACTCGAATTCGCCGAGCTGGTTGGATGTGCCGATAAATAGCGAGTTCACCGCATTGACGCGGCCGCGCATGGTATCCGGCGTCAGGAGCTGCACCAGCGAGCTGCGCACGACGACGCTGACCGTATCGGATGCACCGACGACCAATAACGCCGCAACCGAGAGGATGATGTTGGTCGAGAGCGCGAAAACGACGGTCGCGACACCGAAGATGAAGACGGCGATCAACATCTTCTTGCCGACGTCGCTCTGCAGCGGCCGCCGCGCCAGCCAGATCGACATGACCAGCGCGCCGACGGCTGGCGCCGCGCGCAACAAGCCCAGCCCCCAGGGACCGGCATGCAGGATATCGCGGGCGAACATGGGCAATAGCGCCGTGGCGCCGCCGAGCAGAACCGCGAAGAGATCGAGCGAGATGGTGCCCATCATCACCGGCCGGCTCTTGATAAAAGAAACGCCGGCAAAGACCGAGCTCAGCGTCACCGGCTCGCGCGAGGATGGCTGCTGCCGCTCGACGCGGATGGAAATGACATTGATGCTCGCAATGACATACAGCACCGCAGACACGAGGAAAGGCGCGATGGGATTGAGGCCGTACAGCAGACCGCCGAGCGACGGACCGATGATGAAGGCCGTCTGCATCATCGAGGTCGAGGTGGCAATCGCGACCTGCAGCATCGAGGGCGGCACGATATTCGGCAGCAGCGCCGCCATCGTTGGACGCTCGAAGGCAGTGGCCGCCCCCATGACGGCAACGGCGGCGAGAATACCATGGGGACCGATCCAATGCTGCCAAACGGCAACGCCCAGCACCAGCGCCGTCAACGCCTCGATCAACTGACAGGCAAGGCCGATGCGCCGCCGATCGAACCGATCAGCCACATGCCCGACGATGAAGGTCAGGATCACCATCGGCAGGAACTGGCAGAAACCGACCAGACCAAGGTAGAAAGCGCTATGGGTCTGATCGTAGATCATCCAGCCCATGGCCACGGTGACGGACTGGAAGCCGATGGAGGAAAAGACGCGGGAGGCGGCGAAGGAACGGTATCCGGGATGACCGAGCGCGCTTGTCCGGTCTTGGCTCTGCAAGGTGTCCATGGGTCTTTCTTCGGTTCCGCGCACAGGGAACGGAACCATCTTCATGGGAAATATGAGATATTGAGTTGAGTTCCCTGCTCTGCCCGAACACAACAATTGTCAATCGCGTTTTTGTCTCGATCCGTCGTTTGCCGCAAAAAGACGTAAACCTAGAGATCAAAACGTGGTGAAGAGCGGCTGAGGAGCGCGGTCTTTGCCTTGACCTTCCATACAACAGCAAGCTCCGCAGCAATGGTCTCAATCAACTTCGGCACATCACGACCGGCCGCCTCATGCATTGCCTCGGCAACGATGAGTACCGATCGCGTATCCTCGCGAACAGCGGAAAGGCCGCTTTGCCGATTGGTCCAGCGCCGCGCATGCGCCCGATCGTTGCTATCGGCGAAAATCACTTCACGCGGCTCCGGATGCTCCGTCTCGCCGGAGAACGTCAGATAGGTCTCCCTACCGGTCGCATGCCTGACTTCGAGATCGCCCGAAATCTTCACGAGATCGAACACGGCGATGGGAATGGCAAACGCGATGGAGATGGCGTTGCAGAGATCGACCAGCGGATGCAGTTGCGGCAGCGAATTTTCCTGACGGAAACGACGAAGCAGCGCTTCGGAGGCACAGCGATATTGCGTCGGTTTCAGCCCCATCTTCGAGAAGGTGCGCCGCCAGGCCTGTATCTCCGGCATCTCGCCCTCCGAACCCGCCGCCAGCCGTTCCTCGGCAATGGCATGGAACCTTGCGACAGGATCAGTGACGTCTGCATCCGCCGTAATCCCTTCGACAAAGAGCACACCAGGGACTAGATCGGGGAATTCACTCCACATCTCGTTCGAATGGCGGAAATACATGGTTTTTCCTTCTGCGCGTTTCCGATTTGCCGCCGCAGAAGAGCCCGTCGTTATCGCCGGGTCTTGAACAAAATTGCATGGATCTAGCCCGCAGCTGCCGCATAGACGCCCGGCGACACGCCGAAATTACGCACGAAAAGGCGTGTCATGTGACTTTGATCGGCAAAGCCGCTGGCAAAGGCGGCCTCGGCCAGTGGCGTGCCCGTCGCGATCAACCGCCGCGCCTCATGAATTCGGCGCTGCAACAAATAGGCGTGAGGAGTGAGCCCCGTCGCCTTGGTGAATGCCCGCAGAAACTGAAAATGGCTGAGCCCGCAGGCGTCAGCGAGTTCGGCAAGCGTCAGAGGGGCGGAAGGATCGTCCTCGATCAGATCGCGAGCGCGATTAATAGCGGTGGGAATGCCAATATCGCGCGATGTCTGCTCTCCCTCGCCCATGACGACCGCGACGAGCGATAACAGCAGCCCGTCCTGCAATAGCACATCCTGCGGCTCTGAATTGCCGACCAGGAGCGAGAACAGCGTTTTGAAACACGCCGCCAGCTGGCTATTGCGGATGACGGGCGATGGAAACTCTGCGCCGCCAATCCTGCCCTCGCCGACATCGTTCAGCAGAGCGCCAATCACCGGCGGATCGAAATGAAGCATCGTCCAGGCCCGGCTTTCGCCGATGGGCATGCCGTCATGCACTTCATTCGGATTGAAACAGATGACATCTCCGGCCTCGGCCTGTACCAGTCCGCGCCCGCTGAGCGACGCATGCGCGCCGGATTCGATGACGCCGATGCCGAATTGGTCATGCGTATGCTTGGGAAAGGTATATCCCGTTTCGGCTTTCACGGCCCTGATGCCCGTGACGCGGGAGCGGAACATCCTGAACTGGCCGGTCTTCATGTGCCCCGCCCCTCAACCCTGCTGAAAGCTGTCGGCGAGGCATATGTCACGTCTCAGGCCTCTCCTGCGCGGTCGCCAATGCTGCCTGTGTATTGGCGGTAACGGCTGTGGGCAGAGGCGTGCCACGTTTGCGCTCGCGCGCCAGCGTCAGCAGACCGGAGAAAATGATGAGCGTGATGCCCAACGCCATCGGCAGGTCGATATCGTCGTTGAACAGAAGATAGCCGAAGCCGATCGCCCAGATCATCTGGCTATATTGAGGCGGAGCGACGAGGTTGGCCGGCACCATGCGCGCCGCAGTCATCAACAGCACGTTGCCGACTGCACCAAGCAGCCCATAGCTCGCCAGGAAAAGCCATTGCCAGGCCGTCGGCATCGACACCTCGGACAGCATCAGAAGGCCGCTGACGATGAGCGTGCCGAACAGGCCCGCGCCATAAAGCGAAATTCGCTTCTCCTTTGCCCCGAGCGCCCGATTGATGACGATCCCGATCGCAGCCGCCAGCCCACCGATCGCTGCGCAGAGGTGACCGATCGAAAGCTCGCGAAAACCCGGCCGCAGCACGATGAGCACGCCGATAAAACCGAGGATCACCGCCGTCCAGCGCTGCCAGCGCACGTCTTCCTTCAAGAAGACGACCGACAGAATGGTGACGAAGGATGGCAGCAGGAACAGCAGCGCAAACGCCTCTGCCATCGACAACTTGGTAAAGGCGACGATCGAGCATATGGCGCCGGTGGCACCGCAGGCAAAACGCAGTATCCACAGAGGACGGTTCGATGTTCTGACCATATCCACCCAGTCATCGTCGCGCCTCTTCAGGAACGGGACAGCGGCGAAGCCGAAAAGCGCGCCGATGAAGGCCACCTGATAGGACGGCAGCGTCCCATGTAGCATCTTGATCGACGCATCGCTGAAGGCAAAGACGGCATAGGACGCGAAGGCCACCAGGACACCGCGAAGCGTGGAATAGCCGGCGGCCAAGGATTTGGAATCGGCAGTGATCGATGTCATCGGATTGAGCAATGCAAAGGGAGGGAGACTGAATCGCCTGAGTACGGGCAATTGTATGATGAAATAGGCAGAATTTCGATTGGTGCCGAAATAAACTATTGTTTCAAAGCGATGGGGCGGGTGTTGTTCGGGGGATCAATATTCAGGCAAACGAAGCCTATCAAGTTGGCTTCTAGGAACGCGTCCCACAACCGCGTGTGAAAAAGCTGTCACCTTCAACGCGTCGGCATCGACCTGGCATGTGAATTTGACTTGCTGCCAGCCCTTGGGAGTTTGAACTGCTTGGCCGTTGCCGAAGGAACCGGTGTCCGAAACCATGGCCGGCGACAGCGCAGAATTGACGAAAGAAATCGCATTCAGGTCATGACCGAATTGCAACTTTTCCTCCGATTGGCAAAGATACGAAATGCGCTGGCGTCGCGGCAGCTTTTTCCAGGCATCGTAATCGCTTTTGGACAGTTTGGCCATTTCGCTGCCGGAATAGAGCTTCTTGGCCTGTGTCTGTTGCCCCTTCTGCGCGCCCGACTTGGCGTTAGCGGCTTGCTGTTGCGATTTGACATCGGGTTCGGTGACGAAGGACGTTCCGGTCGCCGGATTGCTATTATTGTCCGACGCAGCCAGCTCCTTTGACGGTGGCTGCGATTGAGGACCTGCAACGGTCGGCACTGCAATTTGCGGATCAACCTTGCTGTCGGCGGATGACGGCTGCTGTTGTGGATCGGGAGCGGCGGCATTCGCCTGCTTCGTCTCGAGATCAGATATCGCCGCCGCCTTCTCCTGCGTGTCCGTGCCATCCTGCTCCCTCGCCGGAGCTTCCGGCTGAGCCACTTGCGCGTCCGAAGGTTGGTCCGTCGTAAGCTGTTTCGGCTGCGGCATCGAGGCAGGGTCGCGTGAATTGGGGTCGGCTACCGGCGAAGCCGCCTTGGCCTGCTCGGTGGACGCAGGTGGGGTAGCCTGTGCTTGCTGCGGCTGCGGATCAGGATCCCTGGCCGACGATGCGGCATCGGCCTGCGCGGTCTGGGCATCAGAGTCCTTGGCGGCTGGCGACGCTGGGGCTTGGTCTTCGGCTTGGCCGTCGTTCGCAGCCGGTGCTTCATCTGCCTGAGCCGATGCATCCGCCTGCTGTGTGGTCGAGGGATCCTTCTCCTCCCCCTTCATGTCCGGAAGGGGTGTCTCCTCTGCCGGGGGCTGCTGTTCAGGTTTCGGCGTAGGTGTATTGGAGCTTGGGTTACTGGCGGGAGGCGCCGCCTTTTCAGCCTCAGCCTTATGCTGCTGATCCGACTGCGCCTTGGGATCGCCGGGCTTCTGTTCCGGCTGTTTTTGCGCTTCCGCCTGCTGCGCCTTCTCGTCCGGCTTGGGCGTGGGCGTCGGAACTTGGCCGGAAGCCTCCTTCGGCTTTGTCGCGTTCTCCTGCTGCTCCTGCGGCTGCGGCACAAGCTCCACGTTGACATTCTCTTCCGGCGCCGCCTGCGGCGGCATCATCAACGGCCGCAGCAGGAAAATGGCCGCCAGTATGACATGCAGAAGGATCGACAGGATAAAGCCCCGCCCGATCTTCTCATCCTGCTTTGTCGCGGCCTGTTCCATCGCTCAGCGAACGGCTCGCCGGGCAAAAGCAGCCGATGGGAAAACGCGTATCAATTTCATCGGAACCTTACCGAAAATGACAGATCGAGCGGCGACAGACACCCGACATATGGTGGGCAACAATGCGGCCCGAAAGAGGCAATTGCGAAAAGACAGATTGTCAGGCCCTAGGCGGCTTCGCAATGCCCGGAAAACACACCTGCGTGATTACCCAACAGCTACGCCGATACGCCCAGAGCTAAAAGAACTCGTCCAGCAGCCGATAGTAACCCATTTTTTCCGCATCCACCTCGGAGATCCCATAGGCCTCCAGAAAGGGCGCAACCAGCGCTTCACCAAAGTTATACACGATGCTGCCGCAGGCCAGCGTTATATCCTGATAACGGTCGGCGACGCCGAGACGGCCGCAATCGATGTAGCCGGCGAAACGGTGACCGCCGGCGACAAAGTTCGGCAGACAGGCATCGCCATGGGTGACGACGAGGTCCTCCGCTGCCGGCCTGCGCTCTTCGAGTTCGCGAAAAAGACTTTCCGCCGACCGCCCTAACCGCACCTCATCGAAATCAGTCTCCTCGACGTAACCGGCAAGCATGCGGGCTTTTGCGGCCGCCATCCTTGCTTCCAATCGATGATCGAACGGACAGGCCGCGATATCGACCGCATGCAGTCTTCGCAGCGCATCCGCGAGCATCCGCACGCGCTCCAAGGGCGATATCAAAGACGCACTGGCGAGGTCGGCGCCGCCAAGCGCATCCATCAGCAGCCATTCACGCTCGCCGCCGGCTTCATGAGCGACGACCGCTGGGCAAACAAGGCCCTGCGCACCAAGCCACCGAAGCCTTGCAACTTCACCCGCCAATTCACTGAACGGACTGGCGATTTCACTCTTGAGATAAAGAGGTGGCCGCCCCTCGGCTTCCAAACGAAAAACACTTGCCGAGGAGCGTCCGAGTTCGTCTGCCGCCCAGCGATAATCGGAGAGCAGATCTCGCAACCGTGCTGGCAGAGAGGTTTCGAGGGGATAAGGGATAGTTTTCACGTCATCAGAACCCATGTTGTAAAAATCAGCCACTCAATCTACATTAGACTAGAATTATAGTCAGGAACGGCAATGACAACGGTCAATCTTGCAGATGCGAAAGCTCATCTCAGTGAACTTGTAAACGAGGTTGCGGCGGGTAACACCGTACGTATTCTCCGGCACGGCAAGCCGGTAGCGCAGTTGACATCAGTCAAAACCGAGAAAAAGCCAATCGATATCAATTTCTTGCGCTCCGTTACGGATGGGATGTCTGTACAGGAAGACAGCGCTGGTGACTTCATGCGTGCCCTACGCGATAGCGAACGCTACTAATGTCCTATATCGATACCTCGGTGCTGATCTCCGCCCTTACAAGGGAAACAGCCACCGAACACGCGCAGGAATGGCTCGCAGCTCAAGAGAGCGCTCTCTATATCAGCGATTGGACGATCACTGAATTTTCCTCGGCGCTCTCCATGAAACTTCGAACCAGGCAAATATCGATCAATGAGCGCAACACCGCATTGGCCGCGTTCAATCACCTGATGGGTTCGAGTTTTGAAATCCTACCCGTCTCCCCCGGACATTTTCGCACAGCGGCACGGTTTTGCGAGCGTTCCGAACTTGGCTTGCGTGCAGGTGATGCATTGCATGTAGCTGTCGCCATGGAGCATGGAACGCAAATCGTTACATTTGACCGACGGCTGGCTGAAGCGGGAAATCTGCTCGGCGTAAATTGTGTTTGTTTTTAGCAAAAAACCCGGCTCGCATTCACGAACCGGGTTTTGATTTTGTAACGGCAGAAACCGCTTAGCTGTCGAGGAACGAGCGCAGCTTGCGGCTGCGGCTCGGATGCTTCAGCTTGCGCAGCGCCTTGGCTTCGATCTGGCGGATACGTTCGCGGGTGACCGAGAACTGCTGTCCGACTTCTTCGAGCGTGTGGTCCGTGTTCATGCCGATGCCGAAGCGCATGCGCAGCACGCGTTCTTCACGCGGCGTCAGCGAGGCCAGCACGCGGGTCGTCGTCTCGCGTAGGTTCGCCTGGATGGCGGCGTCGATCGGCAGCAGCGCATTCTTGTCCTCGATGAAGTCGCCGAGATGCGAATCTTCTTCGTCACCGACAGGCGTTTCGAGCGAGATCGGCTCCTTGGCGATCTTCAGCACCTTGCGCACTTTTTCGAGCGGCATGGCGAGCTTTTCAGCCAGTTCTTCCGGCGTCGGCTCGCGGCCGATTTCGTGCAGCATCTGGCG
Source organism: Rhizobium sp. RCC_161_2 (assembly GCF_041355235.1). Lineage (NCBI taxonomy): Bacteria > Pseudomonadati > Pseudomonadota > Alphaproteobacteria > Hyphomicrobiales > Rhizobiaceae > Rhizobium > Rhizobium sp. RCC_161_2. Next base: position 13,351 of record NZ_JBFUPL010000003.1, read on the forward strand.
CGACGTGCGAACGATCTTGTTGATCGTTTCGATCATGTGCACCGGAATACGGATCGTGCGGGCCTGGTCGGCGATCGAACGGGTGATCGCCTGCCTGATCCACCAGGTCGCGTAGGTCGAGAACTTGTAGCCACGGCGATATTCGAACTTATCGACCGCCTTCATCAGGCCGATATTGCCTTCCTGAATGAGATCGAGGAACTGAAGACCGCGGTTGGTGTATTTCTTCGCGATGGAGATGACGAGGCGCAGGTTCGCTTCGACCATTTCCTTCTTGGCAATGCGCGCTTCGCGCTCACCCTTCTGCACCATATGCACGATGCGGCGGAATTCCGAGATGGAGATGCCGGTTTCGGTCGCAAGGTTCTGAATTTCCTGGCGAATGTCGCGGATCGTGGTGTTTTCGCTCTTGGCGAATTCCTTCCAGCCGCGCGCGGCCAGATTGCCGATCGACTTCATCCAGTTCGGGTCGAGCTCGGCGCCCTGATACTGTTCAAGGAACGAATCGCGCTTGACGCCATAGGATTCGGCAAGACGCAGCAGCCGGCCTTCGTTCTGCACGAGGCGCTTGTTGATGTCGTAAAGCTGCTCGACGAGAGCGTCGATGCGGTTCTGGTTCAGGGACAGAGACTTGACCGACTTGACCAGCTCGTCCTTGAGCTCCTTGTAGCGGCGCTCCTGCGCCGACGACAGCGTGCCCGATGCAGACAGACGCTGCTCGACCTGCTGGTCCTGCAGCTTGCGCAGCTTCTTGTAGGTCTCGGCAATCGTGTCGAGCGTCGTCATCACCTGCGGGCGAAGCTCGGCTTCCATCGCGGCGAGCGAGAGGCTGGATTCGTCCTCGTCTTCTTCTTCTTCCTCGCCCGGCAAGCCTTCGCCGCCGACATCGGTGATGTCGTCATCGCCGGAAGGCGAACGGCCGCGACGGGCCTTTTCCTTCTCTTCGGCGGCCTTGCGATCCGCCTCGATCTTTTCCGGGCTCTGGAACTGCGGCGCAGCCTTGGCTTCCGGGCCGGAATAGGTGGTTTCGAGATCGATGATCTCGCGCAGCAGCGTCGTGCCTTCGTTGAGTTCGTCGCGCCAGATGATCAGCGCCTGGAACGTCAGCGGGCTTTCGCAGAGGCCACCGATCATGGTCTCGCGGCCAGCCTCGATGCGCTTCGCGATCGCGATTTCGCCTTCGCGCGACAGTAGTTCGACCGAACCCATTTCGCGCAGGTACATACGCACCGGATCGTCCGTGCGGTCGGTCGGCTCTTTCTTCTTGGCGGTAGCAAGCGCCGAACCGGTAGAAGGTGCGAGTTCGCCGCCTTCCCCATTGTCGTCGTCGCTGGAATCGTCGTCGTCGCTGCTGGTTGCAGCGCCCGCCTCTTCGACATCCTCGTCTTCAATAACGTTGATGCCCATATCGGAGAGCATCGCCATCGTATCTTCGATCTGTTCGGACGTCACTTCTTCGGACGGCAGGACGGCGTTAAGCTCGTCCATCGTCACGTAGCCGCGTTTCTTCGCGGCCTTGATCATCTTCTTGACCGCGTCGTCGGAAAGATCGAGAAGCGGGCCATCGGAGGTGCCGTCGCGTTCGACTTCAGCTTCTTCGTTCTCTTTGACCTTGGTTGCCATCTCTATATCGTCGCTTTCCCTGACGCTTAAAACTTATACGCGGTGAATGACCGCTCTGGCCCGGCGCGCCGCGCGCCAGCCCCGAATCACCGACAAAGACCTAACGGAATGACCTTTAATGCCTGCTTAACCACGATCGCCGGCATCGGACAGCAAAGCTGGATTGCGTTTGGATTTCCGGCCATGGTATAAATGATCCGCCTGATCCAGTTTACCGTTTTTCCGAGGACAAACGGTGATTCCTATAATTTTTGCTCTCGTCAAGCTTTTCCAACAAAAAAGCCTGTTAAAATCGTGAAAAAGCCTTATCCACAGGCTCAGCACGCCGGAAACAATTGTTTCCCGTATTTAGGAAGTCCCCGCGCGATGACAAGAGCAGCCTTGTCAAACGCCTGTATTTCCGCAGTTTGCGGGCTATACTGATGCGATCAAGCCACAAATATGCTCAAAACCAGTCCATTACCACCTTGCCGGAGTTGCCGGAACGCATCGCCTCGAACCCATCGCGGAAATCATCGATGCCGATGCGGTGGGTAATGACCGGCGAGACGTCGAGTCCCCCCTGAACGAAGGCGATCATCTTATACCAGGTCTCGAACATTTCGCGGCCATAGATGCCCTTCAGGTTCAGCATCTTAAAGATAACCTTGTTCCAGTCGATCTCGAAGCCGGCCGGCGCGATGCCGAGAATGGCGATCTTGCCGCCATTGTTCATCTTGTCGATCATGTCGCGGAATGCGGGCGCCGCACCCGACATTTCCAGACCGACGTCGAAGCCCTCGGTCATGCCGATGGACTTCATGACATCGGCAAGATTTTCCTTTGAGGCGTCAACGACGTGGTCGATGCCGAGCTTGCGGGCAAGCGCCAGACGGTTCGGATTGATATCGGTGATGACCACCTTGCGCGCGCCGGAGCGCTTGGCGACCATGGCACCCATGATGCCGATCGGCCCGGCACCGGTGACCAACACGTCCTCGCCCACCAGATCGAAAGAAAGTGCCGTGTGCACGGCATTGCCGAAGGGATCGAAGATCGCCGCCACCTCATCCGGAATGTCGTCAGGGATCGGCACGACATTGGATTCCGGGATACAGACGAATTCGCCGAAGGAGCCGGGGCGATTGACGCCGACGCCGAGCGTATTGCGGCAAAGATGCCCCCTGCCCGCCCGGCAATTGCGACATTTGCCGCAGACGATGTGTCCTTCACCGGAAACACGCTCGCCCACATGATATTTCGTCACCGCCGAACCGATCTCGGCAATCTCGCCGCAAAACTCATGGCCGACGACCATCGGCACAGGGATGGTCCTTTGCGCCCATTGGTCCCAGTTCCAAATATGCACATCGGTGCCGCAGATCGCAGACTTCCTGACCCGAATCAGCACATCGTTCGGCCCGACTTCGGGAACGGGAACATTTTCCATCCACAGCCCGACTTCAGGCTTTGATTTGACCAGCGCCTTCATCATGTTCGACATGATCTGTCGTCTCCAACCGATTCAAATGATTCCGAGTTCCCGTCCCGCCTCGGCGAAAGCGGCTATCGCGCGCTCGACGTCGGCCTTCGAATGCGCCGCCGACATCTGCGTGCGGATACGCGCCTGTCCCTTCGGCACCACGGGGAAGGAGAAGCCGATAACGTAGACGCCCTTTTTCAGCATCAGCGCCGCCATCTCCTGCGCCACCTTGGCGTCGCCGAGCATGACGGGAATGATCGGATGATCGGCGCCGGCAAGCGTAAAACCGAGCTTGGTCATTTCGCTGCGGAACAACTCGGCATTGCCACGCAGACGTTCACGAAGAGCGTCACCGTTGTCGATGAGATCGAAGACCTTCAGCGAGGCGGCTGCGATGACCGGCGCCAGCGTATTGGAGAAGAGATACGGCCGCGAGCGCTGCCGCAGCCACTCGACGATCTCTGCTTTCGCCGCGGTATAACCGCCTGATGCGCCGCCTAGCGCCTTGCCGAGCGTGCCGGTAATGATGTCGATCCGGCCCTCGACGCTGCAATACTCCGCCGAGCCGCGACCGTGATCGCCGACAAAGCCCACCGCATGGCTGTCATCGACCATGACCATGGCGCCATATTTCTCGGCGAGATCGCAAACACCGCCAAGATTGGCGATGATGCCGTCCATGGAGAAGACGCCGTCGGTGGCGATCAGCTTGAAGCGACTACCCTCAGCCTTCTTCAGCTCTTCCTCCAACGCCGCCATGTCATTATTGGCATAGCGGAAGCGCTTCGCCTTGGAGAGGCGTACGCCATCGATGATCGAGGCATGATTGAGCGCATCGGAGATAATCGCATCCTCCTCCGACAACAGCGTCTCGAACAGCCCGCCATTGGCGTCAAAGCACGAGGAGTAGAGGATCGTGTCCTCCATGCCGAGGAAAGACGATATCCGCGCCTCCAGCTGCTTGTGCTCCTCCTGCGTGCCGCAGATGAAGCGCACCGAGGCCATGCCATAGCCGTAACGATCGAGTGCCGTCTTCGCCGCCTCCGCCAACTCGTCATTATCGGCGAGGCCGAGATAGTTGTTGGCGCAGAAATTCAACACCCGCGCACCGCCCGCAACAGCAATCTCTCCGGCTTGCTTGGAGGTGATGACGCGTTCGGACTTATAGAGCCCCGCATCTTTCAGGCCGGCGATTTCGGATTTGAGGTGAGAGATGAAGGCAGATGTCATGATGAACGTGCTTCCCGATTGTACCTGTCTCAGCTATCGCGAAGAATTAGCACATCGCCCCACGCCTTGTCGCGAATGCTGACGATAAGCCGTGTCGGTCCTGAGATAGTCTGCGGGCCGCGCGATGTCGCGAGAGCCTATTCAAACGTCTTGATAACCTTCAGGAACGCATCTCCATAGCGCTCCAGTTTCGCCTGCCCGACGCCCGAAATCCCCAGCAGGGCAGCGCGGCTCGTTGGCCGTTCCGTCGCAAAGGCAATCAGGGTCGTGTCCGGGAAAACGACATAGGGCGGCACGCCGAGTTCCTTGGCGATTTTCGTGCGTTCTGCCCTCAAAGCATCGAACAGCGGCTGTGCCTCGCCCGAGAGGCTCGACTGCCGCTTTTCCATCCGCGCAGCCTTCTTCGCCCCGCGCCTTGCTTCCGGCCGGTCCTTACGGAAGAAGACCTGACGCTCGTGCTTGAACACGGCTCTCGCCTCCGGTTCCAGCTTCATCGCGCCAAAGGCGGTGTGATCGACGCTGATAAAGCCGTTCGCCAGCAACTGTCGGAAGACGGATTGCCAGGTGCGGGCGGGAATATCCCTGCCGGCGCCGAAAACGGGCATATCGACATGGCCGAACCGCTCCGTCTTCTCGTTGACCGTACCCATCAGTACGTCGATGACATGGCCGGTGCCGAAGCGCTCGCCGGTGCGATAAACAGCGGCCAGCGCCTTGATTGCCGCTTCCGTTCCGTCCCAGGTCTCGACCGGCTTCAGGCAGGTATCGCAATTGCCGCAACCGCCGCCATGGGCCTCGCCGAAATGCGCCAGGATCGCCTGCCGCCGGCAGCCGGCCGTCTCGCAGATGGCAAGCAACGCATTGAGCTTGGCGCGTTCGACGCGCTTGATCTCATCCGCCGCGTTGCCCTCATCGATCATCCGCCCCCGCTGGATGACGTCGGCCATGCCGTAGGCCATCCAGACCTCGGACGGCAGTCCGTCGCGTCCGGCGCGGCCCGTCTCCTGGTAATAGGCCTCGATGGAGCCTGGCAGATCGAGATGGGCGACATAGCGCACATTCGGCTTATCGATACCCATGCCAAAGGCGACCGTCGCCACCAGGCAAAGATCCTCTTCCTTCAGAAACGCATCCTGATTGGCATCGCGAACCGAACGGTCCATGCCAGCATGATAGGCAAGCGCGCGAATGCCCTGCCCGTTCAGCCATTCCGCCGTATCCTCGACTTTGGCCCGCGACAGGCAATAGACAATGCCGCTATCACCGCGATGGCCGTCGAGAAAGCGCAGCAACTGCTGGCGCGGCTGATCGCGCTCGACAATCTCATAAGCGATATTCGGCCGGTCGAAGCTGGTGGTGAAGACTTGGGCGTTGTCGAGCCCCAGCCGCTCGATGATATCGTCGCGCGTATGCGGATCGGCGGTTGCCGTCAGTGCGATGCGCGGCACATTGGGAAAGAGTTCCGCAAGCTTGCCGAGGTCGCGATATTCCGGCCGGAAATCATGTCCCCATTGCGAGACGCAATGCGCCTCGTCGATCGCAAACAGGGCGATCTTCGCCCTGGCAATCATCTGCTGGAACCCATCGGTCAGGATGCGCTCAGGCGTGACATAGAGCATATCGAGCGTGCCGCTGGAGACTGCGCGATAGACGTCGCTGGCCTCCTCGCGCGACAGCGACGAATTCAGTGCCGCAGCCCGGATACCAAGCTGCTTCATCGCTTCGACCTGATCGCGCATCAAGGCGATCAGCGGCGAGACGACGATGCCGATGCCGTCGCGGCAAAGCGCCGGAATCTGAAAGCACAACGACTTGCCGGCCCCGGTCGGAAACAGCACCACCGCATCGCCACCGGCCACGACATGCTCGACCACCTGCTGCTGCTTGCCGCGAAAGGCGGAATAGCCGTACACTCGCTTGAGGATGTCGAGCGGCGCCATTCCGGAGCTGCGATCCGCAAACAGCGCATTGTCGGCGGAAAACCGCGGTTCCTGTCTATCCGGCTGTGACATCTATCCCCTACTTCCCTGCGGGTCCTTTGATCCGGCCGGAAAGCACCCCGAAGCCGTCGATAATCGCTTCCTGATTTTCCAGCCGCACGGCTTCGAGCTGCACTTCCTGCAAAGCGCGCATCAGTTGCTCGATGAGTTCACCGTCGCCCTCTTCCGTCGCTTCGGCAACGGCGCGCTCCAGCTCGATCTTATGCCAGCGCAGCGCCTTCGAGCGCTTGTGGAGCGCGAGCGCCTGGCGATAGCCTTCGCGCGCGTCTTCCATCGCCGCTTCCTCGGTCGCCGTCCAGAGGCGGGCATTGCGCACCTGCTGGTCCAGCGTCTTCAGCAAGGCGGCGAAACCCTGTTCTTCCAGCTGTTCGAGCAATCGCTCTCGGCTCAGCTGCTGAGCCGGTATGGTCGCGGCAGCACCGAGCATGGCAGACCATAGGCGCTGCAATTCGCGGCTCTCGTAGTCGATCGCGGCGATCTCGTCATATTCGTCCTGCAACAGCAGCGGATGATTGACGATGGTCACCGCCAGCACGCTTTCGCGCAGGCCTGGAATATCATGATGGCCCTTGATCATGCCCGAGCGCATCAAACGATCCGTCGCCTTCGTGCTGACGGCCGCCGGACGATCGCGGCCCTGTCCGCCACGACCACCGAAAGAACGACTGTTTCCGTCGCGGGAAAAGCCGCGCCCCTGCTGATTGTCGTTGCGCCGGAACTGCGGCTGGAACAGGCCGTTCAACCGGTCGCGAATATCCTGCTGGTAATGACGGCGGACATTCTCATCGGCGATGACCGAAACCATGTGCTTCAGCCGCGCTTCAAGTTCGGCACGCGCCTCCGGGGTATCGAAAGTGCCGTTGCTGGTTTCGCGGCTCCAGATCATCTCCGCCAGCGGCTTTGCCTGCGCCAGCACCTTATCGAAGGGCGCGCGGCCATCGTGGCGGACGAGATCGTCCGGATCCTTGCCGTCTGGCAAAAGCGCGAAACGAACCGTGCGGCCGGGCTTGATATGCGGCAGCGCCAGATCGGCGGCACGATTGGCGGCGCGGATACCAGCGCCGTCGCCATCGAAGCAGAGCATCGGCTGCGGCGTCATCTTCCAAAGGAGTTCAAGCTGGCTCTCCGTCAGCGCCGTGCCGAGCGGTGCTACGGCATTCTCGACGCCGGCCTGATGCAGCGCGATCACATCCATATAGCCTTCGACGGCGATGATCGTCCCTGAACCATCATTCCCCTGGGCGGCCCGCCGCGCACGGGTGAAATTGTAGAGCACGTTACCCTTGTGAAAGAGCTCGGTCTCGTTGGAATTGAGATATTTCGCAGGAGCATCCGGCAACATCGCCCGGCCACCGAAGGCGATGACCTTTTCGCGGGAAGACAGAATCGGGAACATGATGCGGTCACGGAAGCGATCGTAGGAGACCGGGATATCCGGACCATGCACCACCAAACCGCAGGCTTCGATCTGCTCTTTGGCAACATCCTTGCCGGACAGAAATTCCTTCAGCGCATTGCGGCTATCCGGCGAGTAACCCAGACGGAAGGTGTCGATGGTGCGACCAGTCAGCCCGCGATCGCGCAGATAGGCACGCGCCCTCGCCCCGTTTGCCGTTTGTAGCTGATCCTGAAAGAACTGCGTCGCCATCTCCATGACGTCGAGCAGCGAGGTGCGTTCCTTTTCGCGCTTCGCTTCCATGGGATCGGCAATCGGCATGGGAACGCCGGCCATGTCGGCGATCTGCTGTACGGCTTCAGGAAAACTCAAGCCCTCCAGCTCCGTCAGGAAACGGAAATGATCGCCGGTGACGCCGCAGCCGAAGCAATGGTAACGGCCCTTGCGGTCCTCGCAATGGAAGCTCGGCGACTTTTCGCCGTGGAATGGGCAGCACGCCCAATAATCGCCGCGCGGCACATTGGTCTTGCGCCGATCCCACGTCACACGACGGCCGATCACGTCCGAAATAGGGACGCGGTCGCGAATCTCATCGAGAAACGTATTGGAAAATCGCATAATTACCTCTGGCTTGCCCCCTTATAAGCAGGAACAACGCGCATTGCCATGAGAACCCTTCACCACACCCGCTATTCACAGCCCTTGCGGAGAGGCCGAAATTCAACCAATCCGATCACAAGACCGTGATTGCAGCGGCATTGTTAACGTTCCCGCGCCCAACCGAAAAGCGATTTTGACATCATCGACGACAGAAACGGCGGCGACTCCCTACGACCTTTATACGCGTCTGGAATGCAGCGTCTCCGCGCAAGAAAAACGATGAAAAAGCAAATGCTTGCCCATAGCTTTGACTAGCGATACGAGAGTGCCGCAACACTCGCCGCAACCATTGGCAGAAGGAGAAAGCGCGCGCAGTCTTCCCTGTTGGTGGCACATTTGCGGCATGGTTCGTAAGTCAAACATTATTTTTTTGTAATTTGATTGTTCGTGTGCGGCGCAATAGCTTTCATCTCACGGGACGAGACAAGCCGGCGAACAAATACTTCGCGACGCGACATGCCTAGACGACCCGACGAACCGGAAGCCAAACATACTGGTTTTCAGTTCCAAACATACTGGTTTTCAGTTTAGGAGATTAAAATGCGCGTTTTGCTGGTGCCCTTTGCCGCCGCTGCTCTCTTCGCCACAGCTAACTATAGCTCGGCGATGATGACGGACGGCGCAGTCCCCGCAGCAGCAACGAACGTGCTCTATACCGACGCTGGCTACCAGCTTCCGGTCGATATGAAAGTTCCGGCTCTCAAGGCCGGCGTAAAAGTTCAAATATCCTGGCTGGAATCGCAAGGCATGGAATTGCCGCAACAGGTCAGGATCACCAGATAAGATTTTACCTATCCCCAGGTGAGGCACCATCCCTACCCCCGGCGCCGCCTCACCTGGGTGCCTTTGCAATAGACGTTTGATTTTTGGGCCCCACCCTGCGTCATCAAACGGCTGCAAAGCGCAAGAAGGCAGGAGCTCCCCCAGCTCCTGCCTTCTCTATTTTCAGCCTATGTCGATGCAGTACATCGAGAATCGAACATCGTTTTGGCCGCGCCAGAGCGCGGCCGCGAACGGATAAAATTTACTTCAAAAGATCCTTGAGGATCGCCGACGCCTTGGCGAAATCCATCTGCCCGGCATAGCGCTCGCGCAGCGCCGCGACGCACTTGCCCATGTCCTTCAGGCCCTGGGCGCCAAGCTCGGCCACGACGGCGGCGCAGATCTCGCGTACCTTCTCTTCGGAGAGCTGTTCCGGCATGAAGCCCTGAATGACCGCAATTTCCTCGCGTTCCTTCTGAGCCAGCTCCGGACGGTCGCCGTCGGTGTACATCTTGACCGATTCTTCGCGCTGCTTGATCATCTTGGCGAGCAGCTGCAGAATCTCGTCATCGCTTGCCTGTTCCTTGGCCAAGCCGCGATTGGCGATGTCCTTGTCCTTGATGGCGGCCAGGATCAGGCGCACGGTCGAAAGCCTCGCCGCATCCTTAGCCCTCATGGCATCCTTCTGGGCGTTGGAAAGCGTTTCGCGGATCATGTCTTTAACTCCCTAAGCAGGCCGGCGACGATCGCCCAGCCTCTCATTTCACGGTGCCAGTCTCATAGACCATCAGCTGCGATCAATGCAATTGCGTGCCTGCGGCCGAAACTCGGCGAATTCCCTGGCGGGAAACGAAAACGGCGCATTGACCGGCACGCCTTGTTTGGCTATGTCCAACACCTGCACATTAGATCGATATTAAGGTCTCAAGCCGCGACGCATGTCGCTGGCTGCAATCTGCGACAAACATGGCGGAAGCCCCCGGTCTTTTCAAGGCCGCGCACGACGCCGGAAACGGGATGACAATGACCGCCACAGCTCCATGGACAATTGAAAAGCCAAGTGCCCTGCTCGTTCTCGCCGACGGCACCGTGATCGAAGGCAAGGGCATAGGCGCGACCGGCAAGGTCCAGGCCGAAGTCTGCTTCAACACGGCGCTGACAGGCTACGAAGAGATTCTGACCGATCCCTCCTATCTCGGCCAGATCGTTACCTTCACCTTCCCGCACATCGGCAATGTCGGTACCAACGAGGAAGACGTCGAAGACCTGACGCCTGCCGCCCGGCACGGCGCCGTCGGCGTCATCTTCAAGGCCGATGTCACCGATCCTTCGAACTACCGCGCCGCCAAGCATCTCGACCAGTGGCTGAAGGCCCGCGGCATCATCGGCATGTACGGCATCGACACCCGCGCGCTGACCGCCTGGATCCGTGAAAACGGCATGCCCAACGGCGTCATCGCCCACGACCCGAACGGCGTCTTCGACATCGACCAGCTGAAGGCGGATGCCAAGGCCTGGAGCGGCCTGGAAGGTCTCGACCTCGCCAAGGTCGCCACCTCCGGCCAGTCGTCGCAATGGTCGCAGACGCCCTGGATCTGGAACGAAGGCTACGGTGAGCTGAAGGCTGCCGACGCCAAGTATCACGTCGTCTGCCTCGACTACGGCGTGAAGCGCAATATCCTGCGCCTCTTTGCCGGCCTCGACTGCAAGGTCACCGTACTGCCGGCAACCGCATCCACCGACGACGTGCTGGCACTGAAGCCGGACGGCATCTTTCTGTCGAACGGCCCCGGCGATCCAGCCGCAACCGGCGAATATGCCGTTCCCGTCATCCAGGATCTGCTGAAGGCGGACATCCCGCTGTTCGGCATCTGCCTCGGCCACCAGATGCTCGGTCTCGCGCTCGGCGCCAAGACCGCGAAGATGCATCAGGGTCATCACGGCGCCAATCATCCGGTCAAGGATCACACGACGGGCAAGGTCGAGATCGTGTCGATGAACCACGGCTTCGCGGTCGACGCGAGCACGTTGCCGGAAGGCGTTGAAGAGACTCACGTTTCGCTCTTCGACGGCACCAATTGCGGCCTGCGCGTTTCCGGCAAGCCCGTCTTCTCGGTTCAGCACCATCCGGAAGCCTCTCCGGGTCCGCAGGACAGCCACTACCTCTTCCGCCGCTTCGTCAATCTGGTGCGCGAGAAGAAGGGCGAGCCGGCTTTGGCTGAGCGCGCATAAGCAGCGCCGCCATTACCATCAGATAAAGGAAGAGCCCCGGATTGACCGTCAATCCGGGGCTTTCGTCTTGGGGAATACATTAAAGCGGCCAACCGCCCGATCAGGCCTGCAAACGCCGGAGCCTGACCTCCTCAAGCTCGCTCGTGAGGATTTCCTGCAGGAACTCGAAATCGGATTCACCGAATGGAACCAGGCCAAATCTCAGCCTGTAGCCCCAGTTTTTGTCCTGGGTGAAATCGAGCCAATCCAGCAGCGGGCGGATCGGTTGCTCCGGCACATCTAGCCAATCGACGTCGCGGCGATATGCCTTGCCGCATGCCATCTCGCCTTGATAGGGCTCGCCGTCGCGGACATATCCGATCGCCGTAAAGCTTTTAAAGCCGTCCTTGTCACCCATCGCTACCGACGGAGAATAATAAACCACGCCGTCACCGGGCTTGATCCGCTTCAGCGGCCCCTGCTTGCCGTGATTGACCTGCATGAAGCCATGGGCCCGCCCGTAGCGGACGTGCGCGGCGCAGGCAACGGCCAGCCAGTACGATCTTGCTTTCGGTTCTTCGCGTCGAGGCGACGCATCGGAATGTGCGAGCATATGCACGACGGCACCGTGGGTTAGAAGTCCATCCAGGGGGAAAAGCGTGGTCTCGCTGTGAGCGCTTGCTTTGTATGTCATGGTCGTCTCCCATCAAATTGGTATGACGCCAATATACGGGATCATGCTGCCAATATCTGTCAGCAGTCTTCTCGCCGAGATGCAAAAAAATGGACGGGCTCAGCCCGCCATTTTCTCCGAGCGCACTAGAATGTAGAACCGCACGCAAAGCATCGCCGCGGCCGAGGCCAGCCCGAGGAGGAAACCGATCCAGATGCCGACGCCGCCGAAGCCAAGTGGGAAGGCAAGGAGCCAGGCCAGGAAGAAACCGATCGGCCAATAGGCGATCAGCGCCAGGATCATCGGCACGCGCGCATCCTTCAGGCCCCGCAACAGACCGCTGGCAACCGCCTGCAATCCGTCGACCAGCTGGAACAGACCTGCAACGACGATCAGCGGCGCGGCATAGGCAAGCACCTGCGGGGCCTCGGACGAGGTCACGTCGAGGAACCAGCTTCCGAACCACATCGGCATGGTGGCGAACAGAATACTGCCAAACAGCGAGATGCAGCTTGAAACGATGAGCACGACGATCGCCGCACGCGTCAGACCGACATGATCCCCCTGCCCATGCGCGACGCCGACCCGAACGGTAGCCGCCTGGCTGAGGCCGAGCGGGATCATGAAGGCGATCGACGCCCATTGCAGCGCGATACCGTGGGCGGCCAGCTCGATCGTGCCGATCTGGCCCATCAGCAGCGACGCCGCCGTGAATAGGCTGACCTCGGCCAGAACCGTGATGCTGATCGGAAAACCGAGGCGAACCACGTCCCACAATGCGTGCCAATCGGGGCGCCAAAGGCGAACGAAGATCTCATAGCGACGCGTCTTTTCGCGGCTCTGAACGAAGGCGACGATGAACAGGAAACCAGCCGTCTGCACCGCCACCGACACGATGGCGGCACCATGCAGCCCGAGCGCCGGCATGCCGAAATGGCCGAGCACCAGGGCATAGGCAAGGATCGCGTTCATCACCAGCATGGCGATGGTGACGTAGAGAATGACGCGCGCCATGCCGATTGCGCTCACCAGCGCACGGATGACGTTATAAAGCAGCCCCGGCAGCACGGCGTAGTGGCCGATGGCGATATATTCGCTGGCCAGCCTCGCCACATCCGGCTTCTGTCCAGCAGCCAGAAGGATCTGCTCGGAATAGAAAAAGGCCGGCTGCGTCAACAGCCAAAAGGCGGTGACGACCCAGATACCCATGCGCAGTGCCCGGCGCACCGAAGTGACATCGCCTTGGCCATAGCCCTGCGCCACCAGCGGCACGACGGCGATGGAAAAACCGGAACCGAAAATCTGGATGGTGAACAGGAACTGGGCGGCCAGAACCATGGCAGCCAGTTGCTCGGCGCCGAGACGGCCGACGATCATCACATCCGTGGTGTTGATGCCGAGCTGTGCCAGCTGTGCGCCGATCAGCGGTATGCCAAGCGCCAGGGTGGCGCGGATATGCGCAGACCACGAATTGTTGTTGTCATGCGCGAACGGGCGCGCAGTTGCCGGCATATCCATCTTGAAAACTCGATTTTAAGAAACGCGCAGACCGCTCCTACCCGAGGTGCGCGAGCCTGCCGCCTTAGCGCAACTTCAGCGAAAAAGCCAGTTGGCAAAGCTAAGATGCTAAAGAATTCATCAGATCATCAAAATATCTGATGATTATTTAGGCCACTTCTTGAACGGCCGGTTCCAGCGTGGCTTTCGGCGCGGTCTTACGCACCTTGGCGACAAAGACGGTCACCGCAGCCACGGTCAGAGCTACTGCCATGATGAAGGGTGCACCGGCAAAAACGACGGGCGCTTCAGGCGCGGTGAAATAGCGGAAGAGGTAGGGAAAGAGCAGCGGCCCGATGATCGCGGAGATGCTGGTCAGGCTGCCGAGTGCACCTTGCAGCTCGCCCTGCGCCGATGGCGGCACCTTGCCGGCAGCGATGGACCGCAATGGCGCATCCGCGACGTTCTCGATGACGGTGACGATGATGACGGCATAGACCATCCAGCCATGCCAGGAGGAGGCATAACCCATGAGGCCGATACCGGAGAACGTCATTCCCAGCAATGCGGTCTTCCATTCGCCAAGTACCGGCACGAGCCGCGGCATAATCAAGCCGATGGTGATCGCAGCTCCAATGCCGTAGACACCGAGCGAAAGGCCGATCTGCCCCTCGCTCCAGCCGTAACGATAGGAGGAGACGAAAGCCCATACGGCCGGATAGACGCCATGCGCCAACCAATTAAGGAACATGACGACACAAATCCAGCCGACGCCGGAATAGTGCCGCATCTGCCGAAGCGCACCCAAGGGATTGGCACGCGAAAGCTGGAAAGCGCGGCGGTTCTTTGCATCCAGCGTTTCCGGCAGCAGAAAATAGGCGCAGACGAAATTCAGGAAGGCCACCACGGCAGCCCCGTAGAAGGGCACGCGCGGGCCAAACTCGCCGAGAAAGCCGCCGATGACGGGGCCGAGCACAAAGCCGACGCCGAAGGCCATGCCGATCAGGCCAAAATTCTTGGCGCGGTTCTCATCATTGCTGATGTCGGCGATATAGGCCGAGCAGGTCGAAAAACTCGCGCCACTGATACCCGCCAGAATGCGGCCGACGAACAGTACCCAATAGGTGCCGGCGATGGCGCAGATGAGATTGTCGATCGCGAAGGTCAGCACCGAGGCGAGCAGGAGCGGGCGACGACCGAAACGATCGCTCAGATTGCCGATCAACGGTGAAAACAGGAACTGCATCCCGGCATAGGCAAGCAACAGCCAACCGCCTTCAGTCGCAGCCTCGCTGATCGAAGCACCCGTCAACTCCTCCAGATATTTCGGCATCACCGGCATGATGATGGCAAGGCCGATGACATCGAGGAAAAGAATGAGGAAGACGAGGAGCAGGCCCCGACGGGCGAATTTCTGGTCGATCATGGAGTTTGCCTTTTGGCGGCCCTATCTTCATGAAGAGACAGAACGTGAACGAAAATCGGTGCGTCCCCAATACTTGAAGATTTTGCCCGAAACAATCGGTGAACGCTTCAATCTTTCTGATTTATCGGCCGATTTTTTTGATCTTTGGCGCTTGGGATGCCAGCCATTCCTCAGGTGTCTACCGGCGCTCCAGCCTTAAAAAATCGACCGTACACGAAGCATAGCAGGGAGGTTGACGTGGGTACCAACGATCCGACCGATCGTCATCTCCCCGCCCCTTCGATAGAACCAGGAGCGGGAAGAAAGAATCGAGGCGTTAAACCGGATTGTTCAGCGTATCGCAATCGCTGAGCTTACCGGAATCGAAGCCCTGCTTGAACCATTTCATGCGCTGCGCGGATGTTCCGTGGTTGAAGCTGTCGGGAACGACATAGCCCTGGCTGCGCTTTTGCAGCGTATCGTCGCCGATCTGCTGCGCGGCATTCAGCGCCTCTTCGAGGTCGCCCTGCTGCAGAATGCCCTTCTGCTGCGTGAATTTGCCCCAGATACCGGCAAAACAATCGGCCTGAAGCTCGATACGCACGGACATCTTGTTGGCATCCACCTCGTTCATGGTCTGGCGGGCCTGATTGAACTTCGGCAGGATGCCGAGCTGGTCTTGAACATGATGGCCGACTTCATGCGCAATCACGTAAGCCTGCGCGAAATCGCCGGAGGCGCCGAACTGGTCCTTCATCTGTTGGAAGAAGGCCATGTCGAGATAGACCTTCTGGTCCGTCGGGCAATAGAAGGGGCCGGTCGCAGCCGAGGCGGTGCCGCAAGCAGACGGGAAGCTGCCCGAGAACAGCACCAGCTTCGGATCGGTATAGGTCTGGCCCATGGATTTGAAGATGCCGGTCCAGGTGTCCTCGGTATCGGCGAGCACCGTGGCGACGAATTGCTTCATCTCGTCATTGGCCGGCGCGGCGGTGCCGCCACTGTTGTCGCTCTGCTGATAGCCGGGGGAACTGGAGCCGCCGGTCAGGGCGCCGCTCTGCTGCAGCAGGCCGATGACATCAACACCCATGGCTCTCAACACCAGGAAGATCACCACCAGGACGATGATGGTGCGGAAGCTCAAGCCACCGCCACCTAAACCGCCACCGGGAAAGCGAAATCCGCCGCCGCCAAGAGGACCGCCTCCCGTCGGCGAAGAACCGCGTTCGTCCTCGATATTGTCGGATTGCCGACGTCCCTTCCAGTCCATGGTGCACCTCCTGGCGATGCAGGTCCTTGAGAAAACAGAGTGTAACTCTTTCTAAGATATACTGTGTCACCATAAATTACGAAAACCGCAAAGAAAATTTTCACCATCCTGTCCGTCCGACGGCAAATCCTGACAAAAAACCGGGCAGGCATTCTTTAAAGATCACAAGCGCATACCCACCTGCTCCTCTGCGCAATATTCCTTACGTTGTATTCCATAGCCATGTGGACAACCGTGAACTCGCACTTTGAGACTCTTGCGGTTGGACAGCGAATATGCGCGTCGTAGTTGAAGCGCGGAGGCATGTGAACCTGCTGTGCGCCCCGGGGGTTTGATGAAGCGATCGATGAGTGTTTCCCTGCTGCTGATGGGTACGGCAGCGCTGACGAGTTGCGGTCAGAAGGACAATACCGCTAAAATTTATAAGGACGTCGACGCCTGTCTCGCGGACAAAGCCTTTTCCGCTGACGAGTGCCGATCCGATTTTGCCGCCGCCGAGAAGGAGCGGCAGCAGAATGCACCGGCTTATGAAACGGTAGCCGCGTGTGAAAAAGACTATGGCGCCAACGATTGCCAACCAACCACAAGCGCCCACCAAGCCGGCATGGGTCATTTCATTCCATTCATGGCCGGTTATCTCGTCGGGAACGCGTCCCGGAATTTCAATGCCAACGCGCTCTATCAGCTGCGTGGCAGCAGCGACTATAGAAGCGCTGCAGGGCGAAGCTTTACCAATAGAGCGCCGGTTGCCAACAAGGGCTATTCGCCGACGAAGGATGACGAGAACAACGCGCAATCGTCTTCATCCTCATCGTCTGGCGGTGGATCGTCCTGGGGATCGTCCTCAAGGCGCTCCGCTTCCTCGACCACCACCGTCGAGCGCGGTGGCTGGGGGTTCCGCGGCTTCCATCTTTCGGGCTGAGGGGCGGCGCGGATGAGACGCATCGAAGTCAACGAAAGGCCAGGTTGGAAAGCCGATGCGGAAGCCTGCGGCTTTACCATCCATTCCATGTATGGCCAGCGCTACTGGGATGAACGGCACGCCTACGTCTTCAGCCTGGCGGAAATAGAGACAAGGCTCGAGGATCCTTCAGCCGCTCTGCTGCAAATGTGTTATGCCGCCGTCGAAAAGATTGCAACCGACACCAAGCTAATGCGCCGGATGGCGATCCCCGAAACCTACCACGAAGCGGTCGCCCGCTCCTGGCGCAACCGCGAGCATGATCTCTACGGCCGTTTCGATCTGGCTTATGATGGCAAGGGTCCGGCAAAGCTGTTGGAATTCAATGCCGATACGCCGACCAGCCTGTTCGAAAGCGCTGTTTTCCAATGGCGATGGCTGGAGGACATGAAAGCGCGTGGAGAAATTCCGCCCGGAGCCGATCAGTTCAACTCCATCCACGAGCGCCTGATCGAGGCCTTGGGCTTCCTCGCCGCCCCTTCGCGGCGCATGCATTTTGCCGGCATGCTCGAATCGGAAGAAGACCTTGTAACGCTCAACTACCTGGTCGATTGCGCCGCGCAGGCCGGTTGCCAGACGAAGCTGATCGGCATGGCGGAGATTGGCGTCGATACCAAGCATTGGCTGGTCGATCTAGAGGACGAACGAATCGACTGCCTGTTCAAGTTATATCCGCTGGAGGACATGGTGCGCGAACCCTTCGGCCGGCATCTGCCATTGACGCCGACACGGGTCGTTGAACCGCTGTGGAAATTGGCCCTGTCCAACAAGGGCCTCCTGCCGGTTCTCTGGGATATGTTCCCCGACCATGAAAACCTGCTGCCGGCCTATTTCGAAGACGATCCTCGTGCCGAGAGCCTTGGCGAGCGTTATGTGCGCAAGCCGCTTCTGTCCCGTGAAGGCGCCAATGTGACGCTCGTCAATCATGAGGACGACAATGGCAACTATCATGTCGAGGGACCTTACGGCGAAGAAGGGTATATTCGACAGGCGCTGCACCTGCTTCCCCGCTTTGGAGATGACTGGACCGTGATCGGCTCGTGGATCGTCGCCGGCCAGCCTGCCGGCATCGGCATTCGGGAAGACGATACGCCGATCACCCGGGATACATCCCGTTTTGTGCCGCACATCATACTCGACAGCTGAGTTCCAGCCAAACCCATGGAATATCGCCGTGGAAAACCCCGGTTTAGGCCGATCGCTACGCGCGATCGCCTATCTCTTCCCGATTCCTGTCGATTCCGTGATTTATGGGGTTCCGTTTGCAAATACATTTGCCTATAAGCCGCTTCTAGCCTGAAAAGACTTGACCATGCGCCCCGGCCGGTGATCTCCCACCCTGGCCGGTTTTTCGCGCAGCCAAAAAACGGATGTGAGCCCATGCCGAAGCGCCAAGATATCAAATCGATCCTCATCATCGGTGCTGGACCGATTGTCATTGGTCAGGCATGCGAATTCGATTACTCCGGCACACAAGCCTGCAAGGCGCTGCGCGAGGAAGGTTACCGCGTCATCCTCGTCAACTCCAATCCGGCAACGATCATGACCGATCCGGGCCTGGCGGACGCGACCTATGTCGAGCCGATCACCCCGGAAGTCGTCGCCAAGATCATCGCCAAGGAACGCCCGGACGCACTGCTGCCGACCATGGGCGGCCAGACGGCACTCAACACCGCGCTGTCGCTGAAGCGCATGGGCGTGCTCGACCGCTACAATGTCGAGATGATCGGCGCCAAGCCGGCCGCCATCGACATGGCCGAAGACCGCGCCCTTTTCCGCGAAGCCATGGCTCGCATCGGCCTCGAAACGCCGCGCTCGATGCTGGCGAACGCCACCGACATCAAAGATGCCGACCGCAAGACGCACGAAGCCGAGCGCAGCAAGCTGAAGGCCTCTCTCTCCGGTGCAGCGCTGGACAAGGCGCTCGACGAGCTGGAGAATCAGTGGAACCTCGGCGAAAGCGATCGCAAGCAACGTTACATGAGCCACGCCATGGCGATCGCCGCCCAGGCGATCGATCATGTCGGCCTGCCCGCCATCATTCGCCCTTCCTTTACCCTCGGCGGCACCGGCGGCGGCATTGCCTATAACCGCTCGGAATTCTTCGAGATCGTCGGCGGAGGTCTCGACGCCTCGCCGACCACGGAAGTGCTGGTCGAAGAATCCGTGCTCGGCTGGAAGGAATACGAGATGGAAGTGGTCCGCGACACGGCGGACAACTGTATCATCATCTGCTCGATCGAAAACATCGACCCCATGGGTGTCCATACCGGCGATTCGATCACGGTTGCGCCGGCGCTGACGCTGACCGACAAAGAATACCAGATCATGCGCAACGCCTCGATCGCGGTGCTGCGCGAGATCGGCGTCGAGACCGGCGGCTCGAACGTGCAGTTCGCCGTCAATCCGAAGGACGGCCGTCTGGTCGTCATCGAAATGAACCCGCGCGTGTCGCGCTCCTCGGCGCTGGCCTCGAAGGCCACCGGCTTCCCGATCGCCAAGGTCGCGGCCAAGCTTGCCATCGGCTATACGCTGGACGAGCTGGAAAACGACATCACCGGCGGCGCGACGCCCGCCTCGTTCGAGCCGTCGATCGATTACGTCGTCACGAAAATTCCGCGCTTCGCCTTCGAGAAATTCCCCGGCGCCTCGCCTGTCCTGACCACGGCGATGAAGTCGGTCGGCGAAGTCATGGCGATCGGCCGCACCTTTGCGGAATCGCTGCAGAAGGCGCTGCGTGGCCTCGAAACCGGCCTCACCGGCCTTGATGAGATCGAGATCCCCGGCACCGAAGAAGGCGAAGGCAGCCGCAATGCCATCCGCGCCGCCATCGGCACGCCGACACCGGACCGTCTGCGCATGGTCGCCCAGGCGCTGCGCCTCGGCCTCAGCCCGGAAGAGGTGCATGAAGGCTGCAAGATCGACCCCTGGTTCATCGCGCAGCTGAAGAGCATCGTCGACATGGAAGCCCGTATCCGCGAACACGGCCTGCCGGAAGACGCGACCAACCTGCGCATGCTGAAGGCCATGGGTTTCTCCGACGCGCGCCTGGCGACCCTCACCGACAAGCGTCCAAAGGAAGTGGCCGAGCTGCGCAACAGCCTGAACGTTCGGCCGGTCTTCAAGCGCATCGACACCTGCGCGGCCGAATTTGCATCGCCGACCGCCTATATGTATTCGACCTATGAGACGCCCTTCGTCGGCTCTGCCCGTTCGGAAGCTGAGGTTTCTGACCGCAAGAAGGTTGTCATCCTCGGCGGTGGTCCGAACCGCATCGGCCAGGGCATCGAATTCGACTATTGCTGCTGCCACGCTGCCTTCGCTCTGAAGGATGCCGGCTATGAAGCGATCATGATCAACTGCAACCCGGAAACCGTTTCGACCGACTACGACACGTCGGACCGGCTCTATTTCGAGCCGCTAACGGCAGAAGACGTCATCGAAATCCTCCGCGCGGAGCAGGAAAATGGCGAGCTGGTCGGCGTTATCGTCCAGTTCGGTGGCCAGACGCCGCTGAAGCTTGCCGAAGCGCTCGAAAAGAACGGCATCCCGATCCTCGGCACCGCGCCTGATGCGATCGACCTTGCCGAAGACCGCGACCGTTTCCAGAAGCTTCTGATGAAGCTCGATCTCAACCAGCCGAACAACGGCATTGCTTATTCTGTCGAGCAAGCCCGGCTCGTCGCCTCCGAAATCGGCTTCCCGCTGGTCGTGCGCCCGTCTTACGTTCTGGGCGGCCGCGCCATGCAGATCATCCATTCGGAAGGCATGCTGCAGACCTACCTGCTCGACACCGTGCCGGAGCTGGTTCCGGAAGACATCAAGCAGCGCTATCCGAACGACAAGACCGGCCAGATCAACACCCTGCTCGGCAAGAACCCGCTGCTGTTCGACAGCTACCTCGCGAACGCCATCGAAGTCGATGTCGACTGCCTGTCCGACGGCACTGACGTCTATGTTGCCGGCATCATGGAGCATATCGAAGAAGCCGGCATTCACTCCGGTGATAGCGCCTGCTCGCTGCCGCCGCGCACGCTGTCGCCGGCCATGATCGACGAGCTGGAGCGCCAGGCAAAGGCCATGGCCAAGGCGCTGAATGTCGGCGGCCTGATGAACGTGCAGTTCGCCATCAAGGACGGCACGGTCTACGTGCTCGAAGTCAACCCCCGCGCCTCGCGTACCGTGCCTTTCGTCGCCAAGACCATCGGCGCGCCGATCGCCAAGATCGCCGCGCGCGTCATGGCCGGCGAAAAGCTGGATGCGGTTTTTGCCGCCTATGGCGAAAAGCCGGATCCGCGCAAGCTGAAGCACATCGCCGTCAAGGAAGCCGTCTTCCCCTTCGCCCGCTTCCCCGGCGTCGATATTCTGCTCGGACCGGAAATGCGCTCGACCGGCGAAGTCATTGGTCTGGATACGGATTTTGCGCTGGCCTTCGCCAAGTCGCAGCTCGGTGCCGGCGTCGAACTGCCGCGTGACGGAACGGTCTTCGTCTCCGTCCGCGACGACGACAAGCCGCGCGTCCTGCCCGCTATCCGCATGCTGACGGAGATCGGTTTCAAGGTGCTCGCCACCGGCGGCACCCAGCGTTTTCTCGCCGAACAAGGCATTGCCGCCGCCAAGATCAACAAGGTTCTGGAGGGCCGTCCGCATATCGAGGACGCCATCCGCAACCGCCAGGTCCAGCTCGTCATCAACACGACCGACAGCAACAAGGCAATCTCTGATTCGAAGTCGCTGCGCCGCGCGACGCTGATGCAGAAAGTGCCCTACTACACCACCATGGCCGGTGCAGAAGCCGCCGCCATGGCGATCAAAGCGCTGAAGGCCGGCAACCTCGAAGTCCGGACCCTGCAGAGCTATTTCTGAGGCGATCGAGGCCCGCGACCGCTACTTTCGAGTTGCTGATCGTTGGTTGTGCAAAACTGACTCTGGCGAGTGCTGACCAAGATCAGCCTCGCCATAAGTCTTCGAATTTTCTGGAAATCGGCTGTCGCAATCTGCTATAGATGACAGAATAATGGCTCTACATGGTTCCGAAGTACCGCTTCGGGACCTGTTTTCTTTTGTGTCTGCGACAGAGCAACACAGGGAGTGAAGGACAAGAAAAATGGTTGAAAAGGTACCGATGACACAGAACGGGTTCGTCAAGCTGCAGGAAGAACTGCGCTGGCGGCAGCAGGAAGAACGCCCGCGAATCATCGAAGCAATTTCGGAAGCCCGTGCCCATGGCGATCTCTCCGAAAACGCCGAGTACCATGCTGCCAAGGAAGCCCAGAGCCACAATGAAGGCCGCATCGGCGAACTCGAAGACCTGACGGCGCGCGCCGAAGTTATCGACCTCACCAAAATGTCCGGCTCGAAGATCAAGTTCGGCGCCAAGGTAAAGCTCGTCGATGAGGACACCGACGAAGAGAAGAGCTATCAGATCGTTGGTGATCAGGAAGCTGACGTGAAGGCTGGCCGCATCTCTATTTCCTCGCCGATCGCCCGTGCGCTGATCGGCAAGGAAGTCGGCGATTCCATCGAGGTCAACGCCCCAGGCGGCGCCAAGGCCTACGAAATCCTCTCCATCTCCTGGGGCTGATCGCCCGTGCGCGATCGTGACTCATCGCATGCAGGCGATCTCAGTGAGATCGAGGTCATCGCGACGAATTTCAAACGCCGGCTCTCCGGCGTTACCTCCACGATCGTTCAGCTTATTCCGAAGCAGATCGAGCTCGGCTGCCATATCGTCACGCTTGGCCCAGGCTTGCCGGACGATTTGCCGAGGCTCGGCTGGGCGCGGCTGCCCGGCCTCTGGATAAAGCCGCGTCGGCATCGCGTGCGTGTCTGGCACGCCCGCCGCAACAATGAGATGCTGGTCGGGCTGCTCCTGCGCTCCTTGCTGCGCATGCCGCTGAAACTGGTCTTCACCTCGGCCGCCCAGCGCCGCCACACCGGCTACACGCGCTGGCTGATCCGCCGCATGGATGCGGTGATCGCCACCAGCACCCGTTCCGGCAGTTTCCTCGAGGTGCCGCATACCGTCATTCAGCACGGTGTCGATCTCAAGCTGTTCCACCCGCCGGAAGTGCCCGACGACCGGATGGCCTCCACCGGCCTGCCCGGCACCTATCTGGTCGGTTGCTTCGGCCGCGTCCGCCACCAGAAGGGCACCGATCTCTTCGTCAAGGCGATGATCGAGCTTCTGCCGCGCTATCCGGACTGGACGGCCGTCATTTGCGGTCGTGTCACCGCCGAGCATCGCGGCTTCGCCGACGAACTGGTGAAGATGGTGGCCGCAGCAGGTCTCAATGACCGCATCCGCTTTCTCGGCGAAGTTGATAATGTCAGGCCCTGGTATCGCCGCGCGACGCTTTATGTCGCCCCTTCCCGCAATGAAGGTTTCGGCCTAACGCCGCTGGAAGCCATGGCCTCGCGCACCGCGGTCGTCGCTTCCGACGCCGGTGCTTACGCCGAGTTAGTCGCGCCGGGAGAAACCGGCGCCATCGTGCCCGCCGGTGACGGCGAGGCGCTGACGAAGGCAATCGCCTTCTATCTGGCCAATCCGGAACAGGCGCTCCAGCAGGGCGAGAATGCCGTGCGTCATGTCCGCAGCGAATTCGCGCTGGAAAAGGAAGCAACAGCGATCGGCGATATCTATCGGCAGATGCTCGGCTGAGTCGCCAGGCTACTGACCGAGGTCGATGCGGTTGCGCTCGACGAAATCGACCATCGCCCGATCCTCGACCACATCCTCCTCGATGCTTTTGACGATCGACAAGACCTTGTCGCGATATTTGGTCGGCGAGGTGTCATAAGCCCATCCGCGCGACAGCTTGGCCATTAGTTCCTCGCGGGACTTGGTATAATAGTGGTTGAGCTGCAGAAACCGGTTCGAATAGAACTCCGGCGATTTACGCGCCCGGCGCGTGAAACGCTTCCCGGCATCGTTCGCCGTGAGATCACCGAATTCGCGGGTCTGGAACTGATGCACGCTGACTTCCGTCACCTCGCAGGGATCGACGATGCATTTGAAATTGCGGACATCTTCCTTTGATGTCATCGGATCGGCGCCGCGCATCGTGTAGTTCAGCGTCAGCGGGCCGCCGGGAGGCGTCGCATGGCCGCTGGTGGCAAACATGTGCCATGGTAGCGAGACATTCGGGAAATCGCCGACCGCCTCGAGCGCCTGCTCGACGGTGCGTCCTTCTTTCGGCAGCAGAAACTCGTCGACATCGATGAAGGCCATCCAGCGATAGGCACCGCCGAAATTGAGAATGGCATGGGCAAAGACGATCACCTGGCCGTTCAGCGTCGTTCCGGTGGCGACATCCTTCATCCGCCCCGCCCAGGGGATGATCGTCAGCATATCGGCGTCGAGGAGATCGCTGAGAATTGCGCAGGTCTGATCCGTCGAGCCGTTATCGTAGATATAGAAGTGACGAATGCCGACAGCACGATGGAAAAGCACCCATTCCTCGATGTAACGTGCCTCGTCCTTGACACAGGCGGCGATAGCGATCCCATGCCGGCCCTCCTGGGGCCGCGGCGGATCGATGGCCAGTTTCTTGGCATCGGCAGTCTTAGGTTTCAGCCAGCCCATGCGTCCGTTCCCTGCAACTCAGATCGTCGATGCGGCGGCGAACCTGTCGTCATAGCCGAACCCATGTTTCAATAGCGCCGAAACCGGCGAGTAATTGACAAATGTCACGCCGCGCTCCGCGGCGATTTCCCTTGCCAGAATGAAATGCTCGAGGATGCGGCCCTCAGCCCGGGCGATGCCGGAAAAGGCAGCTTCGTCACTGGTTTCGTAGAAGCGGGGCTCACCGGCATTGGAAATATCGATGCCGAGAAAGCCGATCATTTTAGGCGAACAGCAAAGCGCGAATTGCAGCGCCGACACGGCGACCGAGCCTCCCTGGAAAACGCCCAGATCCGGTGCGAAGGAGAAACCGGCAGTGCCCGCTGCGTTGAGCCGTACAAAATCGAGCTTTCCGAGTTCGTCTATCAAACGGCGGCGGGCACCATAGGGCTTGCTGATATTGTCTATCAGAATAACCCTCTTGTCCGACAACCAACGGCTGTCCAGCTCCGAAATCGCCCGCAGCACGGGGACGGAGAGAAGACATATCGTTCCGGGCTTGATCCTGCGCCGCATCATCTCCGAATGCCGCCAGACGAAACGCTCATCCTCCACGGCAACGGCAAGCGGCGTGGCAATCTGCTCGCCGATCAATCCGATCGCGCCGTTCAGCAAGATGGCGCTTTTCGGCTCGAGGCCGGTGAGATCGCAATCACGGATCGACGGGCCGGAGCCGACGATATAGATATTTTCGCTCGCACCGTCACGCAGCCGATCGCTATCCGAGAGATCAGCGACCTTGGCACGGTGGTAGAACACCTCCCCCACGCCGCTCTTGCGCACGATGCCGAGCCCTGGAAACCAGTCCTGCGCGTGAGCGCGAGAACTGCCGAGCAGCACGCGCGCGCCCAGCTTGACCAACGTTCGGTGCCAGGGACGGTCCACCATGTCCTTAGAGCTCCACGAGACCGAGTTTCTTCACCTGCCGGATGGTCAGCATGGTACGGACCGTATCGACATGCTCGTTGGCCGTCAGCACTTCGATGACGAAGTCCTGGAAGCGGGTGAGATTTTCGGCAACGCAATGCAGCAGGAAATCGCTGTCGCCGGACACCATCCAGGCCTGGCGCACCAGCGGCCACTCTGTCGTGGCGCTGGCAAAAGCCTTGAGATTGGCCTCCGACTGATGCTTCAGGCCGACCATGCAGAAAGCAACGAGATCGAAGCCGAGCCTCGGGCTGTTCAGCATGGCGTGATAGCCCTCGATGATGCCGGCTTCTTCCAGCTTGCGCACCCGGCGCAGACAGGGCGGCGCGGAAATGCCGACTCGATCGGCCAGCTCGACATTGGTCATGCGCCCGTCGCGCTGGAGCTCCCGCAGAATCTTGATATCGATGGCGTCGAGTTCAGCTCGCAGCACTTTTATGGCCTTTCTTTAATTCCCCATCGCCAGCTTCTATATAAAGCGAAGAAATTCGCAAGAAAGTTTCGCTTGCGTAACCGAATCTTACACAAAGCAGATTTGCTCTGTTGGTAATGCAAGGCTGCCCTTGAATAAATGCATGCGGCAATCATAAATGGGTCAGCAGATCGTGAAATCGCCTGCTTCGCCCGTTTGAAGCTGAAATTAGCGACGCGCTGAGATTGAAAGGACTTAACTATGCCTGCCCGCCACACCAAGGTGCTCATCATCGGTTCCGGCCCCGCCGGCTATACGGCTGCCGTCTACGCGGCGCGCGCCATGCTGGAGCCAGTCCTGATCGCCGGCATGGAACAGGGCGGCCAGCTGATGATCACCACGGATGTCGAAAACTATCCGGGCTTTGCCGATCCGATCCAGGGCCCGTGGCTGATGGAGCAGATGCTGCAGCAGGCCAAGCACGTCGGCGCCGAAATCGTCAACGATCTCGTCACCGAAGTCGACACCAATCAACGCCCCTTCGTTGCGCGCACCGACAGCGGCCAGGTCTGGACCGCCGACACGCTGATCATCGCAACCGGCGCCAAGGCCAAATGGCTCGGCATCGAGACCGAGCAACATTTCCAGGGCTTCGGCGTCTCGGCCTGCGCCACCTGCGACGGCTTCTTCTATCGCAACAAGGATGTGATCGTTGTCGGCGGCGGCAATAGCGCCGTCGAGGAAGCGCTGTACCTCTCCAATATCACCAAGTCGGTGACCGTGGTGCATCGCCGTGACTCCTTCCGCGCCGAAAAGATCCTGCAGGAGCGCCTGTTCGGCAAGCCGAACGTCAAGATCCTCTGGAACACCGAAGTCGCCGAAATCACCGGCACGCCGGCCAAGCCGCCGATGCCGCCGTCAGTTTCCGGCGCGCGTCTGCGCGACACCCGCACCGGCGTCGTCACGGATGTGACCATCGACGGCATTTTCGTCGCCATCGGCCACGCGCCGGCGACCGAGCTTTTCAAGGGCAAGCTGAAGCTCAAGGATAATGGCTACCTCTGGACCGCACCGGATTCGACTGCGACCAGCGTCGAAGGCATCTATGCAGCCGGCGACGTGACCGACGATACGTTCCGACAGGCGATCACCGCAGCGGGGATGGGCTGCATGGCCGCGCTCGAGGCGGAACGCTATTTGACTGGGCACATGCCCGTCGCCGTGGCTGCGGAGTGATATAGCCGATGAGGGGAAGCGGCATGCCATTGGACTGGGACAAGCTGCGTATTTTTCACGCGGCTGCCGAAGCGGGATCGTTCACGCATGCGGCCGACAAACTGCATCTGTCCCAATCCGCCATTAGCCGCCAGGTCAGTGCATTGGAGCAGGATGTCGGCATCAAGCTGTTCCATCGCCATGCCCGCGGCCTGATCCTAACGGAACAGGGCGAATTGCTCTACCGCACGGCGCATGACGTTCTCCTGAAGCTCGAAACGGTCAAGATGCAATTGACCGAGACGACCGACAAGCCGAGCGGCAAGCTGCGCGTGACGACGACGGTCGGCCTCGGCCAGGGCTGGCTGACCGACAAGATCCAGGAATTCCTGCAGCTCTATCCCGACATGCAGATCCAGCTCATCCTCGACAATGAGGAACTGGACGTGAACATGCGCCATGCCGATTGCGCCATCCGCCTGCGCCAGCCGCAGCAGTCGGATCTGATCCAGCGCAAACTCTTCACCGTGCACATGCATGTCTATGCCGCCCCCTCCTACATCAACCGCTACGGCGAGCCGCAGTCGGTGGAGGATCTGGACGAACATCGCATCATCAGCTTCGGCGAGCCTGCACCAAACTATCTTCTCGACGTCAACTGGCTGGAGATCGCCGGTCGTTCGTCGGACAACAAGCGTCTGCCGCATCTGCAGATCAACAGCCAGACCTCGATCAAGCGCGCCTGCCTGCTCGGCATCGGCATTGCAGTGCTGCCGGACTATATTGTGGGACGTGACCCCGGCCTGATTCAGCTCGCGATCAATGCCGACGTGCCGTCCTTCGATACGTATTTCTGCTATCCCGACGAGATGAAAAATGCGGCGAAACTTAAAGTTTTCCGCGATTTTGTTGTTGCGAAGGCGCGGAACTGGAACTTCTAATCCGATTTAAATTATTGGAAATTCAGCACTTTTTTGATCTAATATATCAGCCACGCGTATTACGCATGGCTGATATGCACAAAACAGAGTTGAAGCATGCCCATTTAGACACCATATCGCACATAGCTGATGCACATGGTGGCTTTTCCTCCCAGTTCCACCGCATTGGCTGTTCCCCTCTGGAGGTTTTTAACCTTCATACCTATAGGGCCCTGGTTTACTCCGGTGGCCCTTTTTTTTGCCTTTTTGCGCCAGACGTCGCAAACGCATAACTGCCATGCACAAAAAAGCATTGCGCAGTGCACAAATTAGCATCATAACGCCTACAGCTGATGCACATGGTGGCTTTTCCTCCCAGTTCCACCGCAGCAGCTGTTCCCCTCTGGAGGTTTTTAACCTTCACACCTATAGGGCCCTGGTTTATTCCGGTGGCCCTCTTTTTTTGCCCATTTTCTGAGCACGCGTCAAAATACATCGGATAAAATAATATCTGGCGGCGGCCTTGATATATCGAAATGCGACGATACATAAATCGTCAGATTTCGATATTCGCGAGGTAAGTGCGATGGACAGGACTGAGATACTGAAGGCATTGGCCCATCCGGCCAGGCTCGAAATCCTCAATCACCTCAAAGACCCGCATACACATTTCCCGACACAGGAACACCCGCTGGAGCTGGGCGTCTGCGCCAGCCAGTTCGAACGCTGTGGTCTGTCGCAATCCACAGTCTCTGCTCACCTCGGTACGTTACAGCGCGCAGAGCTGGTAACCACCAAGCGCCTCGGCCAGTGGATTTTTTACAAGCGCAATGAAGAAACCATCGCTGAATTCCTCGCGACCCTGCAGAAGGAACTCTGACAACAGCCTCGGCTCTCTTCACCCTCACATCAAGCCCCTCCTCCACTCAACAATCCACATAGCAAAAAAGGACCCCCAATGACCAAACTCTTCGAACCGACAAAGCTCGGTGATATCTCCATCGCCAACCGCATCGTCATGGCGCCCCTGACGCGCAACCGTTCTCCCAATGCCGTTCCCAATGATCTGAACGTCAAATACTATGCCCAGCGCGCAACGGCAGGCCTGATCATTACCGAAGCGACAGCCATCACCCATCAGGGCCAGGGCTATGCCGACGTGCCCGGTCTCTACACCAAGGAAGCTCTCGACGGCTGGAAGAAAGTGACCGACGCCGTGCATGCCAATGGCGGCAAGATCGTCGTGCAGATGTGGCATGTGGGTCGTATTTCTCACACCAGCCTGCAGCCGAACGACGGTAAGCCAGTATCCTCCACCTCCAGGGCCGCCAAGGCCAAGACCTATCTCGTCCACAATGACGGCACCAGCGGCTTTGCTGAAACCTCCGAGCCGCGCGCACTCGAAACCAGCGAAATTCCGGGGATCGTCGAGGATTACCGCAAGGCCGCCCGCGCCGCGATCGATGCCGGCTTCGACGGCGTTGAGATCCACGGCGCCAACGGCTATCTTCTCGATCAGTTCCTGCGCGCCGATATCAACGACCGCACCGACCAGTACGGCGGCTCGATCGAAAACCGCGCTCGCTTCCTCTTCGAAGTGGTCGAGGCAGTGACCAAGGAAATCGGCGCCGGCCGCACCGCTATCCGCATCTCGCCCGTAACGCCGGCGAACGATGCCAGCGATCCGCAGCCGCAACCGCTTTTCACCTATGTCGTCGAAGGCCTGGCAAAATACGATCTCGCCTATATCCACGTCATCGAAGGCGCGACCGGTGGCGCACGCAACTTCCTGCCCTTCGACTATGACGCCCTGCACGCCGTCTACAAGGCGGCCGGCGGCAAGGCCGGCTGGATGCTCAACAACGGCTACAATCGCGAACTGGCGGAAGAAGCCGTCGACAGCGGCAGAGCCGACGTCGTCGCTTTCGGCAAGCCCTTCATCTCCAACCCAGATCTCGTACGCCGGCTAAAGGAAAATGCTCCGCTCACGCCCGTCGACCAGGCAAATCTGTACGGTGGCAGCGGCCCGAAGGGCTATTCCGACTACCCAACTCTGGACGAGGTGGCTTAATCTTCTCGTTCACTCGATTTTTTTTCCGCGCTCTGCCAACCGCTGAGCGCGGAATCCTCTATTAGCAGAATAACCTCGCAGGCCATACGGAACTGCAAATCTACCTTGGTGGGGCACAGGAGACCGGCGAACTGTCGCCCGCCTATGTACCGACGGAAATTAAGCCCGCCTCTCGTGGCTCGGAATGGCGGCGAGGCTCGCCGCCAGATCCGTGATGCTGATGATTGATAGAAGCAATTTCTGGCTTGGCAATACACTCCCCGCTCCCCATCTAACCCTGCGACGATCGGTGAGCAGCGCTCGCCATTTGGTAGAGAGGGTGTCCCGGCTTCATGACAGTGAACTCATTGCAAAACCAGGCTATATTTAAACCCTATATCGACCACTGGTCGCTGACACCCGATGGCAAGCCCATCACTACCCATTCCAGCCATCTCCTCCCTGTCATCTGGCACGACAAGCCGGCCATGTTGAAGGTCGCACTCAATATCGACGAGAAATTCGGCAATCGGGTCTTGCGCTGGTGGGAGGGTGACGGAGCCGCTTACGTCTACCAGCATGACGACGATGCGGCACTTATCGAGCGGGCGACCGGGCCAGGCTCGCTGCTGACCATGGCCATGGACGGCCGCGATGACGAGGCAAGCCGGATCATGTGCCGTACGGCCGCGAAGCTGCATGCGCCACGGCTGGCGGAATTGCCATCCGATCTCGTGCCGCTCGACCGCTGGTTCCACGAACTGGAACCGGCCGCGCGCACCAATGGCGGCATGCTCGCCACCTGCGCAGAGGTGGCGCGGGGTCTGCTGGCGGATCAGCGGGACATTACCGTGCTCCACGGCGATATCCACCACGAGAACATCCTGGATTTCGGCCCTCGCGGCTGGCTCGCCATCGACCCGAAGCGCGTTCACGGCGAACGCGGTTTCGATTTCGCCAACACTTTCTGCAATCCGGAACTGCCCATCGTCACCGCTCCAGGCCGCCTGCAAAAGCAATTACCGATCGTCTGCGCCGAGGCCGCCTTGGAACCGAAGCGACTACTGCAATGGATCATCGCCTATGCCGGCCTTTCCGCCACTTGGTTCCTCAGCGACGGAGACACGAAAAACGCGGAGTCGGATTTTACCGTCGCCCGGATTGCACTTGCCGAACTCCAGACCTGAGGGCGCACCTCATAGCGCCGGCAAGCAGCCGATCCCCGCCAGACTTGCCTTCATCGCCGCATCGATCGGCGTATGCGGCTCCTCGCCGAGCACCGCCACGAGCCTGTCGTTTCTCATCTGCAACGGTACGTTCCACAGGTAGCGCATTTCGCGCAGTTCCTTCATCAGCGGCACGAAGGGTGCGGCAAGCGGCAGCACCCACCAGGGAAAAGCCTTCACTTTCACCCTATGCCCAACCGCGCGTTCGATCGCACCAATCATCTGCCGGCCATCGCCATCCCAATGGCCGCGCATGTGATAGACCGCGAAGGCGGGAAGCGCATGGCCCTTCTCGATCAGCCGGATCATTGTTTCCGCGACATCAGGCAGATAGGCCCATTGATGGCCGATACCAGCCTTGCCCGGATAACTCACCGACGTCACCGGCTTTCCAGCCTTAACGATCCCCTGCGCAAGCCAGCTATTGCCGGCGTGCTCGCCGAAGAAATCACCAGCGCGAACAATGATGACGGGCGTAACACTCTCTGCCGCCGCCTTTAAACGCCGCTCCATCTCGACACGGATCGCCCCTTTGCGCGTCCGGGGACGCTGCGGGCTGTCCTCGGTCACATCGGGAAAGACATCCGGCCCGAAATTATAGACCGTGCCCGGCAGGACGATCCGCGCCCCGACCGCCCTCGCCGCCGCAATCGTGCTGTCGAGCATTGGCAGGACCAGTTGCCCCCAATTGCGATAGCCGGGCGGGTTGACGGCATGCACGATCACGTCGACCCCTTGCGCCGCCCCCAGCACATCGCTTGCCTGCATCGCATCGCCCTGTATCCAGTCGAAACCGGGTTCACGACGCGCTGTCTCGGCTGCATTGCGGTTCAGCGCCCGAACTCGCCAGCCACGAGCGGCCAGCCCACGCGCAACCGCGCCGCCGATGCCGCCAGTGGCGCCCAGTACGAGCGCAGTCTTTCCACTCTCCATTTGCTTGGTCATCGTCATCTCCATCAGTTTGATGACGCGACTATGCCGCGCAGCCGCGATAAACGGAATTGCCGAAAATTCTGCATATGATATACAAAAATGCATGATGACATCGGAACCAAGCTGGGATTTCTACCGCACCTTCCTCGCCGTGCTGCAGCACGGTTCGCTTTCGGCCGCCGCCCGGGAACTTGGCCTCACCCAGCCGACCATCGGGCGCCATATCGACGCACTGGAAGAAGCCATCGGCGCCGAGCTGTTTACCCGCTCGCAACAAGGTCTTTTACCGACGGACTCAGCCCTCGCCCTAAAGCCCTATGCTGAAACACTGGCCAATACGACCGCCGCTCTTCTGCGTGTCGCCTCCAGTTCCCGCGACCGCGTCAGCGGTACAGTCCGTATCAGCGCCAGCGAAGTCATCGGCGTCGAAGTTCTGCCGCCGATCCTGGCCGGACTGCAGGCAGCATATCCCAACCTCACCATCGAGCTTTCCGCCTCTGATGCCGTCGAAGACCTGTTGCAGCGCGAGGCCGATATCGCCGTTCGCATGGTCGCGCCCGCGCAGGACGTGTTGCTGGCGCGTTATATCGGCTCCATCCCTCTCGGCCTCTTCGCCCATCGCAACTATCTCGAACGATATGGTGAACCCAAGGACATCGGAGAGCTGCGCCGGCACAAGCTGATCGGGTTCGACCGCCAGACCGCTTATATCCGCGCCATGATGAAGCGCTATCCCCTGTTCGACGGCGTCTCCTTCGCCTTCAAGTCGGATCACAGCATTGCCCTGCACAACGCCCTGCGCGCTGGCATCGGTATCTGCTTCTATCAGGTGCCACTCGCAAAAAGAGATGGGGAACTTGTTCGGCTGCTACCCGAAATCGAACTGCCGCTCGACACCTGGGTTGCCATGCACGAAAATCTCAAGGCATCGCCGCGCTGCCGCGTGACCTTCGACACGCTGGTGGCGGGATTGTTGGCCTATAATCGCAGTTAAGCGCCGGGAGCCGTACTGACCGGTGGGAAATGCGCCTTGCCGTCGACCACTTCCGTTTCCGGCCGATCGCCACCATCGGTATATTCCTCGTGCCACTTGCCACGCTCGTCCTGCCAGCTGATTTCCGCCGCGTCGCCGCCGATCTGCTGTTCGGCCGCCACGATCCTGGCTGCCTCCACGGCTTCAGAATGAGTCGGAAATGCCTCGGAATAGACGTCACCGAGGCGGTACGCCCATCCGCCGTCATGCGGCACGACTTCATAAGTGACCTTGACCATGCATAGCCTCCTTTTCATCTGCCAAGACCTTAGAGGTCCAGGTGCCACCCGGCGGGAACGCGGTCCATCGGAGATGTTTTTCAAGGATGCCGCGATATTGCATTGGGCAGACCGATGCGTGCAGTATTCCATTAAACGCCGCTGACTGCAAATTTTGTCATCTCCGCGCATGCTTGATGTGAAAAATCATTGGTTTAGAGTGCAAAAGTGAATCGGTGCGAGAGGTGGGGATCTTGGCTATATCGAATTGGCTGAAGCAGGAAAAATTCCTGCTTATCGCATTGGCAATCGGCGTCATCGCCTATCTCAGCGAACATGCGGTGCTGGAGATGGGCCAGACCGCATCGATTCTAGCCGCCGCTGCGCTGGTTGCGACCATCGTGCTCGCCTCCATGCGCGTCGCCCATCACGCCGAAATCCTGGCGGTCAAGGTCGGCGACCCCTATGGCACGATGATCCTGACGCTATCGGCCGTCGCCGTCGAAGTCATCATGCTGGCGATCCTGATGGGCGGCGAAAGCTCGCCGACACTGGTGCGCGATACCATCTATTCCGCCGTCATGCTGGACATCAACGGCATCATCGGCCTTGCCGCCCTGATCGGTGGACTGAAGCACGGCGAGCAACCCTATAACGACGACTCCAGCAGGTCCTATGGCGTGATGATCCTGACGGCCATGGGCATTTCGATGATCGTGCCGGAATTCGTTCCCGAGGCGAAATGGCACTATTATTCCGCCTTCACCATCGTTGCGATGATCGCGCTTTATGCGCTCTTCCTGCGCATGCAGGTCGGCAAGCACAGCTATTTCTTCAGCTACAGCTATCCGCGCATCGAAAAGCATCAAGGAGCCGAGGAGGAGCATCACGGCGAGGAATCGACGATGACCTCCATCATCACGATCCTGATCGGCGTCGTGCTGATCGGCGGACTTGCCGAGTTCATGTCCGCCTTCATGGATGTCGGCCTCAAGAATAGCGGCGCACCGCCCGCGATCGCGGCGATCGTCGTCGCCACCATTTCCGCCGCCCCGGAAATCCTGACGGCATTGCGTTCGGCATTGCGCAACCGCATGCAGGCGACGATCAACATCGCCATGGGCGCCTCGCTCTCGACCGTCATCCTCACCGTGCCGGTCATGGAAGGGATCGCGCTCTATACCGGCCAGCCCTTTATCATGGCGATGACGCCGGTGCAGACCGTGATGATCATGACCACCCTCATCGCCGCCGCCATCAACCTCAACGACGGTGAAACCAATGCCATCGAAGGCATGACCCATTTCATCCTCTTCGCCACCTTCATCATGCTGACGATATTGGGACTTTAGCCTGATTTCAAAGGGTTGGAGCAGGCGGCGGAATCGGTTTGAGAGAGACTTGACTCAAGTGATGAAGCAGCGCCGCTTCTAAAGCCGACAAATTAGAAAGCCCGCCGTCACTGGCGGGCTTTCTAATTTGTCTTGGCTGAGGCTGCTTACTTGCAAGCGCCACAGAAGCGCTGGATACGGCGGCAAGCTTCCTCGAGAAGCTCTTCCGAGGTCGCGTAGGAGATGCGGAAGTTCGGGCCGAGGCCGAAGGCGGAGCCGTGGACGACGGCCACGCCTTCCGATTCCAGCAGTTCCGACACGAAGTCTTCGTCCGTCTCGATAACCTTGCCGGTCGGAGCCGTCTTGCCGATCAAGCCGGCGCAGGACGGATAGACGTAGAAGGCGCCTTCCGGAACCGGGCAGGAAATGCCCTTTGCCTGGTTCAGCATTGACACGACGAGGTCGCGGCGGCCTTCGAAGATCTTCTTGTTCTGCGGGATGAAATCCTGCGGACCGTTCAGCGCTTCGACGGCAGCCCACTGCGCGATCGAGGTCGCGCCCGAGGTCTGCTGCCCCTGGATCATGTCCATCGCCTTGATGAGGACCAGCGGGCCGGCGGCATAACCGATACGCCAGCCGGTCATCGCATAGGCCTTCGAAACACCGTTCATCGTCAGCGTCCGGTCATAGAGGCTCGGCTCGACTTCGACTGGCGTGGCGAATTTGAAGTCGCCATAGGTCAGGTGCTCGTACATGTCGTCGGTCAGGATCCAGACATGCGGATGCTTGACCAGCACGTCCGTCAGCGCCTTCAGCTCGGCATGCGTATAGGCAGCACCCGACGGGTTCGACGGCGAGTTGAACATGAACCACTTGGTCTTCGGCGTGATCGCCTTTTCGAGATCCGCGGGCTGAAGCTTGAAGCCGTTGGCCTGCGTCGTCTCGACGAACACCGGGGTCCCACCGCACAGCGCCACCATTTCCGGGTAGGACACCCAGTACGGCGTCGGGATGATGACTTCATCGCCGGGATTCAGCGTCGCCATGAAGGCGTTGAACAGGATCTGCTTGCCGCCCGTGCCGACGATGGTCTGCTCGGGAGCGTAGTCGAGATTGTTCTCTCGCTTGAACTTGGCGGCGATCGCCTTGCGCAGCTCGGGGATGCCGGCAACCGGCGTGTACTTCGTCTCGCCGCGGTTGATCGCGTCGATGGCGGCGTTCTTGATATTGTCCGGCGTGTCGAAATCAGGCTCGCCGGCGCCGAGGCCGATCACGTCGCGTCCTTTTGCTTTCAGCTCGCGCGCTTTCTGGGAAACGGCGATGGTGGCAGAAGGCTTTACACGGGAAAGGGCGTCGGCAAGAAAGGCCATGATGATCGGTCCTATTCGGTTGAAATGGGCAGAAAGCCTGTGGACCAGATTTCTGCGCTAAGCTCTATGTCGAATGTAGGCGGCCGTTTCAAGCAGAAAGGCGTCACAGTGACGTTATTTCGCGCGCCCGTAGACAGCGGCGCCACACGTCATCGTTGGGCGGCCATACGCCTTCCATTCTCCCAAAGGAAGCCCCTCTACACGCCCTGAGTGAAACAAAGAAGGAAGATGGACAAACACAAAAAGCCCCCGCGGATGAATCATTTTATGAAGGACCTGATTCAATCTCTCAATTCACTCGAAATACCTCATTAAAATCAGTCATATCATCATACATCTCAACCGCCGTGAATTAGCATCGCGAAATTCCTCCAGCGTCGAATTCGGTCTGACAGAGATGCGCATTGAACACTTTTATCGTGTAGTCGCTGACCATAACACTCCGGCTAAGCCATGTTTTAGACAATGGCGCCATTACACGTAGGTCGATACGCCATATCGCAGATGCCGGCAGCCGCGGGCGACACCGCCTCGACGGACACAATGACGTTATCGACACCCTGACGCGCTTGAACCGCGATCCGTCTACCCCACGTTGCGTAAACTATTCTTACCACGGAGGAAATGGATCGATGCGCCCTCACAAAACGGCACTTTTCGTTGCCTTTGCAGTATCAACTCTGTCACCGGCAAATGCTGCCCTCGCCGATCCGGCCAAGACCATCAACACCCAAAAGCTTGCCGTCAAGGTTGAGACCATCGCGAGCGGGCTCGATCATCCCTGGGCCGTGGAAGCGTTGCCGGACGGTGCCTATCTGGTGACGGAACGACCGGGGAACATGCGCATCATCCGCAACGGCAAGGTGTCAGAGCCGCTTGCCGGCGTGCCCGAAGTCCATGCCCGTGGCCAGGGAGGGTTACTCGACGTCGCTGTCGATCCGAAATTCGCCAGCAACCGCACAATCTTCTTCACCGCCTCGATCACCGAGGACGGCGGCAGCGGCACCGCGGTCTTTCGTGCCGTCCTGTCGCCGGACGAGCGGCGGCTGACCGATGTGAAGCGCATCTTCCTGATGAACAAGCTATCGCGCGGCAATATCCAATACGGTGCACGCATCGCCATCGCCAGGGACGGCAGCCTCTTCGTCGGCCTAGGCGACCGCGGCGAGCAGGATCGCGCCCAGGATTTCCATGACGACGCCGGCTCGATCATCCACATCAAGGCCGATGGCAGCATTCCCGCCGACAATCCCTTCAAGGACGGTGCCAAGGCCCAGCCGGAGATTTGGTCCAAGGGCCACCGCAACCCCCAGGGCATCACCTTCGATGCCGTAGACGGCAAGCTCTATACGGCCGAGCATGGCGCGCGAGGCGGCGACGAGATCAACACACCACAAGCGAGCAAGAATTACGGCTGGCCAGCCATTTCCTACGGACGCAATTATTCCGGCACCAAGATCGGGATCGGCACGGCGAAAGAGGGAATGGAACAGCCGATCTTCTATTGGGATCCCTCGATCGCGCCCGGCGCCATCGCCGTCTATCGCGGCAAGATGTTTCCCGAATGGAACGGCGACTTCCTGGTCACGGCGCTGAAATTCGAACTTCTCTCGCGTCTCGATCGCGACAAGAGCGGCAAGGTGGTCGAGCAGGAGCGCCTGTTCGAAGGCGATTTCGGCCGACTACGCGATATCGTCGTCGCGCAGGACGGAGCGTTGCTGATCACCACGGATGAAGATGACGGCGCGTTATTGCGTGTTTCGAGAGCAACGGACTAGTGACAAGGGTTGCTGGTAGCGGTCGATCTTTGGCTCTTGCTTCAAGGAAAAGCAGCTGCTAACGCACTGTCTTCCTTCCTTTTCTTCTCCCTCTCCCGCAGGATGTCGATGACTCGCATACAGGCGAATTTGGTGTTGTTGCTGGCTGCCGCGATCTGGGGCAGCGGCTTCGTCGCGCAGTCGACGGCGATGAAGGCGATCGGGCCGTTCTGGTTCATCAGCCTGCGCTTTGCCGTCGCCACCATCGTCGTCCTGCCCTTTGTCTGGAAGGAAAAGAGCAAGGCCGACAAACCGCTCACGCGCCGCAACTGGCTCTCCTTCTTCCTCACTGGCGTCGCGCTTTTCGGCGGCGCGGCAACGCAACAACTCGGGCTCTTGACGACCACCGTCACCAATTCCAGCTTCATCACCGGCCTCTACGTCGTCTTTGTACCGCTGATCGCCGTCGTCTTCCTGCGCCGGCAGCCGCACTGGATCATCTGGCCGGCTGCGTTGACCGCGCTGAGCGGCATCTACCTCCTGTCCGGCGGCTCCTTTTCCAGGCTCACCCCGGGCGATTTCCTGACGGTCGTCTGCGCCGTGTTCTGGGCTGCGCAAATCACCCTCGCCGGCTCGTCGGTCCGCGAAACCGGCCGGCCGCTCAGTATCTCCGCCACGCAATTCGCCGTCACGGCTATCCTCGCCCTCATCGTCGCCGTGATGGTCGAGCCAATCAGCATCACCGGCATCCGGGCAGCCCTCGGCGAAATCCTCTATCTCGGGATATTCTCGTCCGGCCTTGCATTCGCGCTACAGGTCATCGGCCAGCGCTACACGAGCGCGCCGCAGGCGGCGATCATCCTCTCTTCGGAGGCCTTGTTCGGCGCTTCACTCGGTGCGTTGTTGCTCGGCGAAACCATGGGGCCCCTCGGCTATGCGGGCTGCGCCTTGATGTTCAGCGCCATACTCGCGGTGGAACTGGTGCCCGAGCTCGCCCGACGACGCAGCGTCACGGCATAAAAAGCAACTGAAAATGCCCGCTATGGCTGTCCCCGCCCGCCTTTGCTAAATTTTTTAAATGATCCGAAAGACAGATTTTGAAGGCAGCATTTGGGAAAATTTCGCCAAACTTATATCGCAAACGATACAAAAGTCTTGGAAATCCATTTGCCAC
This sequence comes from Rhizobium sp. RCC_161_2, assembly GCF_041355235.1. Taxonomy (NCBI): domain Bacteria; kingdom Pseudomonadati; phylum Pseudomonadota; class Alphaproteobacteria; order Hyphomicrobiales; family Rhizobiaceae; genus Rhizobium; species Rhizobium sp. RCC_161_2. The sequence goes on from NZ_JBFUPL010000003.1 coordinate 52,688, forward strand.
GAGGGAAAATTTGCGAATCGCCTTAACACAGGCGCATTACGGCATTGTGCCCCTTTTAGGACGTTAAAAAACTTTTGCTTGCCAATTCCCGATAAACACAGCACTCTCAAGGGTGTTCGGGCATTTTTAAAGCATGGGAAGTCCTAAAGAAAGTGCGCGCCGGGAACGCTAATATTCCGGTCAGCCTGGTTGAGAAACGATACGCGGATATCGCTTCATGGCCACGCCGAGGTATAGGGGACCTTTTCCTTCAAATTGCGAGAACTGCCTGCGAGCGCCCGCAAGGGCAATACAGCAATGCTGCCCGTGTGGATGGTGGGCAGAGAGAAAAGGACCTGACGCATGGCCGAGACTGGCACTGTAAAGTTTTTTAATACCGATAAGGGCTTCGGTTTCATTAAACCAGACAAGGGTGGCGCTGACATCTTTGTACACATCTCCGCAGTACAGGCTTCTGGTCTGGCAGGATTGTCGGAAAACCAGAAGGTAAGCTTCGACACGGAACCGGATCGCCGCGGCAAGGGACCGAAGGCCGTCAATCTCCAGATTGCCGGCTGAAAAGCCTGACGGCTATCATTCGAGTTGAGGCCCGGCAGAGATGCCGGGTTTTGTCATTCAGTCTGCATTCAGCTTGCCGTGCCTAGTTTATCCCCCAATGCAAGATTGGGAATGACGGTTCTACCGCTCCCGTTCAGAGGATAGACGAATGAACATGCTCGGCAAAACCCTCCTCATGTCCGCCATGGCCGCAACGCTGACGCTGACCTCCATGTCAGCTGCTTCGGCCGACGATCGCTGGCATCATCGTGACGGCTGGGTGCTGGGCGGCGCTGCTGGCCTCGCCACCGGCCTGATCGTCGGATCCGCCATCGCCAACCAGCCGCGTTATGTCGAGCCAGGCCCGGTTTACGCCGATCCCGACTACGACGCACCGCCCCCGCCCTATTACTATCGCGCACCACCGCGCCGCGTCTATGTCGAGCGCGATGTCAGCTATTACGCTCCGCCGACCGCCGGCCTGCGTCCCTGGTCGTCGCAATGGATGCGCTATTGCTATGATCGCTACAGAAGCTTCGACGGCCGCAGCGGCACCTATGTCGGCTTTGACGGCATGCGTCACTTCTGCACGGCCGACTGATCGACATATCGGTTGATCTGATGAAAAAGCGCCGCCTCTCGCGGCGCTTTTTTTGATCCTTAGAGCCCGCGCAGAAAGGGGTTGGTCCGGCGCTCCTCGCCGATCTGGCCGCCCGGACCATGGCCGCAGATGAAACCGACATCATCGCCCAGCGGAAACACCTTGTCGCGGATCGAGTCCAGCAGTTGCTGATGATTGCCGCCCGGCAGGTCAGTGCGGCCGATCGAGCCGTGGAAAAGCACGTCGCCGAGATGGGCGAATTTCTGCTTCCTGTTGACATAGATGACATGACCCGGCGCATGGCCGGGGCAATGGAACACCTCGAATTCGTGCTCGCCGAAGGACACCTTGTCGCCATCCTTAAGGAAGCGATCCGGCACGACGTTGCGCACGCCTTCGATATTGAACATCTTGCCCTTGGCTTCGATATCCTGCAGCAGGGACAGATCATCCTCATGTGGGCCGATCACTTCCAGCCCGAGCGCTTCGCGAACTTCATCCGCGCCGCCGGCGTGGTCGATATGGCCATGCGTCAGCCAGATCGCCTTCAGCGTGATGTTGTTCTCACGAACCGTCTGCAGAATGAGATCGACATCGCCGCCGGGATCGACCACGACCCCTTCATTCGTCTCCGGATCGAACAGGATCGTGCAATTCTGTTCGAAGGGGGTCACCGGAATGATGCCGGCCTGGAGCATGCCCATGAAGCGCCTCGTCTGTTGAATGTCTGTTCTACCGGTATAATCACAAACACCGGCCAAAACAGCCCCTTGCCCTGAAAATGCCCGCACAACAAGGACGGAACGCCGGTTTCCGATCACCGTTATCGAAAAATCAGAATGTTACAAACTCTCCGAAAGCGGAAGCAGGACCAGGTGCTTAGGGAAAATTTCTCCCGTAGCGCATCAATCGACATATCCGTCAGGCGGAACACCGAAGCATTCAAGGCGTTTGTCTTTTGGCTCCCAATACAAAAGGAGAAAGCCAATGTCCTTGAAGAAAAACCTGCTGCTGGCCAGCCTCGTTGTCCTCGGTGGCGCCGGACTGGCGCAGGCCGAAATGTCCGCGACCACGGCCACCGACATGGAGGTTCGCTCGGGCCCTGGTCCGCAATATCCGACGGTCGGCATGGCGACTCGTGGCTCCGAGGCCACCCTTGACGGCTGCATCGAAGGCAGCCGCTGGTGCCGCGTCGACGTCAACGGCATGCGCGGCTGGGTCTATGCCGAATATCTGAACGTCGAGCAGAACGGCAATACGCTCATCGTCGAAGAACATCGCGACGACCTTGGTGTTCCGACCATCACTTATCAGCAGACCGACCCGACAAGCACCGGAAGCATCCAGACGGCGCAACCGAGTGCGAATGACGAATTGCTCGGCCCTGTCGGCCAGGGCGACGGCGATGTCGTTGCGATCACGCCGCCGAGCGAGGTGGAGACCTACATCACGGAGAATCCAGCCGACACGGTTCAGTTGCGCGGCGACGTCGTCGTCGGCGCCACCCTGCCGGAAAGCGTGATCGTTCACCGCATACCGGACTACCAATACAGCTATGTCGAGGTGAATCGTCAGCCGGTGCTGGTCGATCCCGAGACCCGCCGCATCGTCTACGTCTATCGCTGATTCGCGCTGCGGCCGCAGCAATATGTCGAAATCAAAGGCGGCCGCATGGCCGCCTCCCTTTCAATGCGGCTTTTCCCCTGAATTATTACAATTTTCTCCCGTTTGAGTTGCCTTTCTATTTCCACCAGCCGATGCATGATGTAATTCTTATATAAATGAGGATTATCGCCACTCCCAAGGCTCAATCCGGGGCGCGGCGCGACGGCATCCGGAAATGGCTTCCGGTACTATGGGAGAAGGCTGATCATGGAAAGTTTAGGGCCTATCATCACGCAACTGGTTGCCGGCGCTATCGGCGGCAACGGGGCCAGCGCCATTTTGAAGCAGGAAGGGATCAATCTCGTCGCCAGGACGATTGCCGGCGCTGTCGGCGGTCTCGGCGGGGGTCTCATTCTCAACCTGATCGGCAGCGAAGCCCTGACCGGCTATATCGCGCAGGGTCTTACCTCGCTGGTTGCCGGCGGCGTGCTCTCGGCGATCGTCGGTGCAGTGCTCGGCCGTAAATAAGACGGGAATATCAGACTGAGGAAGCCGGACGGGGTAGACCGCATCTGGCTTTCCTTGGCCGCTCCACAGTCTTGCCTGACAGCAGCGGCAGTCGGGTAGCCTCTTGCTATATAGTCGTTCATCAGCGTCTCGTTGATCACTGCTGTCGCGACACGACAAAGCCCGGTTCCGATACCGGCAGCGGCATATGAATGTCGCCATTCTCGACGAAGACGATGTTGGCGCCTTCCGCCTCTCGCCGCAATAGCCGAGTCTTACCATTGAACCGTATTTCCCCTGCGCTCGACCCCCACGCCCGTCGATTGTCGTTGCGGCAGCGCTATCCACAAAGTGCGTGGAAAGACATGAGATCTGTTGGAGTTTTGCCAAGCCCGGTCTAATTTCCATTCATGGCTATCCGTCCGGAGTGCAAAAGGTTGGAGAAACTTGCGGTGACGCAAAAATACGTCAATAAAGCTGACATATTTTTGCGCAAGTTTTCCCCTTGCCTCAAAACAGGAAAGGAAATGCCAAGGTGACACGGCAGGTGAACCAAAAAGCGGCAAAACCGGAGCTACTGGCAGCGCCGATGCAAAATGTCGGGATCATCGATTTCGAAATCATCGAGCTGCTTTTCTTCGCCTATCGCGACTTCGTCTCCGATCCGGACCAGATCCTGGACAAGAGCGGGTTCGGGCGCGCGCATCACCGTGTCGTCCATTTCGTTAACCGCGAACCCGGCATGACGGTTGCGGACCTTTTGGAAACATTGAAGATCACCAAACAGAGTTTGGCGCGGGTTCTCAAACAATTGATCGATTCGGGTTATATTCGTCAGGTGGCCGGGCCTGAGGATCGTCGCCAGCGTAAGCTGTATCCGACGCAGGCGGGCCGCGATTTGGCGCTGGCGCTGGCGGAGCCGCAATCACGCCGCATTGAACGGGCATTCGAAGGCGCGTCCGACGCGACGCGCGAAAGCGTCAAACGGTTCCTGAGGGGAATGCAGGACTAAGACATGATCTCGAACCGGAGAGCCGCGCAGCGGGTTTGGGATAAGATCATCTCAATCAAATAGATAAAACAAGATCGAGACGGATTGAATGACGACAAAGACAGCAATTTCCGATGATGCGGCGCATCTCCTGGTCGTGGATGACGACACGCGTATCCGCGCCCTTCTCAATCGCTATCTCATGGAAAAGGGTTTTCGGGTGACGGTCGCAGCCGAAGGCGCCGAGGCCCGCCGCAAGCTCGAAGGCCTGGACTTCGACCTGATCATCATGGACGTGATGATGCCCGGCGAGTCCGGAATTACGCTGACGTCGAGCCTCCGCGCCATCAAAAACATCCCGATCATCATGCTGACCGCCCTTGCCGAAGCCGATGCGCGCATCGCCGGATTGGAGGCCGGTGCCGACGATTATCTGCCGAAGCCTTTCGATCCGCGCGAATTGGTGCTGCGCATCAACAATATCCTCCGCCGCAATACTCCAGCCGACTCGCCGAAGATCGAGCAGGTGATGTTCGGTCCCTATACCTTCTCGCTGACCCGCAAGGAGCTGAAGAGGGCCTCGGAGCTCATCCGCCTGACCGACCGGGAGCAGGAGATCATGCTGCTCTTCGCCAAGCGCGCCGGCGACACCATTCCGCGTCACGAGCTGATCGGCAGCGATGCCGAAGTCGGCGAGCGTACCATCGACGTGCAGATCAACCGCCTGCGCCGCAAGATCGAGGACGATCCGGCCAATCCCATCTGGTTGCAGACGGTGCGTGGCATCGGCTACCGCCTGAGCATAGATTGATATCAAGTCTCAGGGACCAGCGGCATGGTGACATTCGACTCGATCAGACGCGATCAGGACCACCCCCCGTCCAGCGGCATGCGTTGGCTGTCGCGCTGGCTGCGTCGACGTCTGCCGACCGGCATCTATGCGCGTTCGCTGCTGATCTTCATCCTGCCGATGATCATCCTCCAGGCGGTCGTCACCGTCGTCTTCATGGAACGCCACTGGCAGATGGTGACGCAGCGCCTGTCGATGGCGACCACACGCGACATCGCCGCCATCATCGCGATCATCGAAACCTATCCGCAGGATGCCGACTATTCGGCCGTCACGCAGATAGCACGTCAAAAGCTCGATCTCACCATCTCGATCGAGCCGGGCGGTGAATTGCCGCCGCCGCGCGAAAAACCGTTCTTCTCGATTCTCGACGGCATCCTCAGCGACGAAATCCGCGACCAGATCAACCTGCCGTTCTGGGTCGACACACTCGGCAATTCCAGCCTTGTCGAAATCCGCGTCAAGCTGCCGGACAAGGTGCTGCGCGTCTTTGCCAAGCGCAGCCAGACCTATGCTTCGAACACCCACATCTTCATTCTCTGGATGGTCGGCACCTCGCTGGTGCTGATCGGCATCGCGGTTCTGTTCCTGCGCGGCCAGATCCGCCCGATCCTGGCACTGGCGCAGGCCGCCGAGAGTTTCGGGAAAGGCCAGCGGCTGGAGAATTATTCGCCGCGCGGTGCCGATGAAGTCCGCCGCGCCGGCCTTGCCTTCATCCTGATGCGCGAGCGCATCGAGCGGCAGATCGAGCAGCGCACGGCAATGCTCTCCGGCGTCAGCCATGACCTGCGCACAGTGCTCACCCGCTTCAAGCTGCAGCTCGCCCTTGTCGGCGAAAATCCCGACCTCGACGGCCTCAGCGAGGATGTCGAAGACATGCAAAGCATGCTGGAGGGCTACATTGCCTTCGCTCGCGGCGAAGCAGAAGAGGATGTCGGCACGCTCCATCTCAGCGATATCCTCAACAGGGTCGAACAGGACTTCTCCCTCCACGGCAAATCCGTGACCTACTCGATCGACGGCGACGATGAAATCTCCGTCCGTCCGAACGCCTTCGCGCGGCTGGTGACGAACCTTGCCTCCAATGCGCGCCGTTATGCCCACACGCTCCGCATCGAAGCCAAGCATAGCGCCAAATGGCTGACGATCATTTTCGACGACGATGGTCCCGGCATTCCCGTCAATGCGCGCGAAGACGTGTTCAAGCCATTCTTCCGGCTGGATGAGGCGCGCAATCTCGACAATTCCGGCACCGGCCTCGGCCTGGCGATTGCCCGCGATATTGCCCGCAGCCATGGCGGCAACGTCACGCTTGGCGACAGCCCGCTCGGCGGCCTGCGCGCCACCATCCGCATTCCTGCTTAAAGGGACGCACATGCCGATCGACATCAACGACATGCATTGGCTGAACGCGCCGCCCGTCTGGGAAATGAACCAGGGACGGCTGCTTGTCCGCTCGGACGACAAGACCGATTTCTGGCAGGGAACCTATTATGGCTTCCACCGCGACAACGGCCACTTCCTCGGCCGGCCGCGCCAAGGCGACTTCACCGCCGAAATCACCTTCATCGGGCATTATCGCGAACTCTACGACCAGGCCGGCCTGATGGTCCGCCACGACGCCACACGCTGGATGAAATGCGGGATCGAATATACCGACGGCGCGAGGCATTTCAGTGTCGTGGTCACCAACGGCAATTCCGACTGGTCCGCCTTCCGGCTCGATCACGAATTCGATGCCATGTCGGTGCGGGTAACACGCAACGGCGACGCACTCTTCATCCAGTACCGCACCGACAAGATGAGCGAGTGGCGCATGGCCCGGCTCGCCTGGTTCGATCCGACCCTGGAAGAGATCTCCGTCGGCCCCTCCTTCTGCTCGCCGCAGCGAGAAGGTTTTGAAGCCGAGTTTCTGGATTTCAGCCTGAGCGATCCGGTATCACGGGATATTCATTGAGCATCTGGCATAGTCATTGCTCGAAGGCGCGCTGCCCGCTTTACATTTCACGCACGCCTTATAAGTCGAAAGGGTCAGACTTTGTTGAGGGAGACGCTTTCCCGGCAAAAGGATCTTTGGTGGTTGCCGGTGGAGCAGAAAAGCTATTTCCAACGGCCTTCTGGCATTGAATAAGTTCAATTGCAGCCGCCGCAGATCCTCTCAAACTCAGATTTGCAATTACATTCCCGTTAAATGAAAATTTAAGACCAAGCTTCCGCACAAACTCGTTCACAAAATTTGTATCGGAAAAGCTGACTAGCAGCATCTTCAAATTATTCATATCGATGCCCCTGGCCGTAGCAGTCCAAGGTGAATTCTGGTCGAGTTGAATTGCGATATCGTAATCTTTTCCAACTTCTATCGATTTCCAATCACCGCTGCCGATAGCAATATAGGCAGGACCTAGGGAATTTGTACTGTCGAATCCAAGTCTAAGAACAATGCCATTTTCATAAATATTGGCAATAAAACAAGAATTCCCCAAAGAAGAATCAATGGCGACAATCCAACCACCAACATTCTTCCATGGAATAGATGCATCATTTGCAATAGCATATGTCATCGATGTCAGAAAAAGAGCCACCGAAAGAACGACCCGAAACATCCGCACCATCCTACTCAACACGCGATTCATATTCAGACGAATTCCCGCAAAAGTCGAGAAAATATTTTCCGAAATACTACCCTGTGATGGCAATCAAGCGCTGAGCATCAAGGCGAGAATTATCTCAACAGCCTAATCAAGGAATTTTTGCTTAAACTTTCTAGATATCACATCATCTTCTTGCCGTTCGGCACCGGCTGCGTCACGGCCGCAAGCACGATGGCGCCGTTTTCATCCTCAAATCCGAGCGTCAGCACCTCGGAGCGGACAGGGCCGATCTGGCGCGGCGGGAAATTGACGACGGCGAGGATCTGGCGGCCGATGAGGCTCTCCAGCGTGTAGTGCACGGTAATCTGTGCCGAAGAACGCTTGATGCCGATCTCCGGTCCGAAATCGATCCTCAGCTTGTAGGCCGGCTTGCGCGCTTCCGGAAAAGCCTCTGCCTCGATGATCGTCCCGACGCGGATATCCACCCGCTCGAAATCGCCATAGGTGATCTCTTCCGCCATACGCATACCCTTTAGATCTTGGAATTCAGCCGGCCAGTTCCTGTGCGCGCTTGCGCGCCGCTTCCAGCGCCTCGTCGAACAGCGGCTGCATGCCGCCTTCGGCCATCAGGACGGCAAGGGCCGCCGCTGTCGTGCCGCCGGGAGACGTCACGTTCTGTCGCAGGCGCGAAGCGTCATCGGGGGACTGATGCAACAATTCACCAGCCCCCGCGACAGTTTCCCGTGCGAGCCGCATGGCGAGGTCCGCCTGCAGGCCAAGCTTCCGGCCCGCTTCCGCCATGCACTCGACGAGATAAAAGACATAGGCCGGCCCGCTGCCGGACACCGCCGTCACGGCATCGATATCGACCTCTTCCGGCACCCATTCGACCGGACCGGACACCTTCAGAAGATCATGCACCAATTGCCGCTGGCGCTCGCCGACCTCGGCATTGGCAAACGCACCGGTGACGCCGCGACCGACCATGGCCGGGGTGTTCGGCATGGCGCGTACCATCGCCGCTCTCCCAAGATTCTTTTCGAGGGAGGCCAGCGTCTTGCCCGCCGCGATCGACACCACCACCGTATTCGGCCCGACCGTTTCCTTGAACGGCGGAAGGACCGCATCCATGACCTGCGGCTTCACCGCAATAAAGAGAACGCCTGCGGTGACACCGGCGGGAACACCAGTCACATGGCTCGCGCCGGCATCGGCGATCAGCTTCAGCATCGTCTCGGACGGATTGGGATCGACAACGGTCACCGAGGAGCCCGGCACGCCGTTTTTCAGCCAGCCCATCAGCATCGCGCCGCCCATATTGCCGGCGCCGATCAGGATGATGGCGCCGGAAGATGCGAGAGCGCTTGAGGATGCCTCGGTCGTCATATCAGCATTCGCCCACGGTTTCAAACAGCACGGCTTCCATGGCGCGATTTGCGTCTAGGCCCGACCATACTACGAACTGGAAAGCCTGATAGTAAGCCTCGCAGGTGTCAAGAGCGTTGGAAAGCAGCACTTCCACCTGCCGGTTGGTCGGCTCGGCGCCGCCGGAAAGCAGCAGCGACTGCCGGAAAATCACGATATCCTCCTGCCGCCACAGGTCGAAATGACCCATAAGCACCTGGCCGTTGACACAGGACAGAAGCTTGATGACTTCGTTGGCGCGGATATCCGGGACCTTGATGTCGAAGGCGCAGGCAATATGCAGCGCCTCGAACTCCTCCATCCAGGAGAAGGATACATGATAGTCCGTCCATTTACCTTCGACGGTCATGGCGATTTCGTCTTCACCCGACCGCTCAAACGACCAGTCGTTATTGGCGGCCACGAACTCGATCATATCGACCGGATTCGACTGTCGTTCGACTTCCACTTCCATAAGGCTCATGCAGCACCTTCTTGACCGGAACGAATGCAGCTTTCGCGTGCTTCAACATTGAGAGAACGCAAACTGTTTTACTCCGGAATCATCTTCGGGATGATGTTGAACGGCTGCCAGACTAACGCATCCACCCTGCCCGGAGCTTACCAAGTCCGTTTCGAATCATCATTTAAAATCAGTGTATAACGGCATGCCCGGCATGCCAGCCCCTGGAGGGAGATTTTGAACAAAGGCGCTGTGGAAAGCTCTTCCGATGTCTATTCAGAAGGGAGTCATAACCGACTCTGGCGATTGGCTTTTTTGCCAGTGTCCACAGGTGGATAAATCGCCGAAAATTTTAGAGGAAAAGTGCGTGGCAGAGGCCCGCCACGCTTATTTATCGCAAAATTAATCGCAGTTACTTGCTTTTGGCGGAAAGACGCGCTTCCAGCGCCTCGATTCTGGCGAGCAGCGCTTCGTTCTCGTCACGCGCCTTGATCGCCATTTCGCGGACGGCTTCGAACTCCTCGCGCTTGACGATATCGAGGCTGTTCAGCCAACGTTCGGCATGTGCGTTGAAAGCCGTCTCGATCTCGCGGCGCACGCCCTGGGCCGCACCGGCGGCATCGGTCATCAACTTGGCGAATTCGTCCATGATACGGTTCGGTCCAGTGCTCATTGTAGTCTCCTTGCGGCCGTCGACCCCGAAAGCGGATGGCATCAATATAGGGGCCGGATAGGGATGAGGTAGGATTTCCCAGGGTTCGATGCAAGCAAATTGAGATAGGGCGGGACAAGCTGGCCCGTGACGAAAGACTTCCGAAAATCGACTTGACCGTTTCAATACCGAACGCCATCTTCCGGCCACATTGGATTTAGCATGCTCTTGTCCAAGAATCGCATCGCAATTTTGCGAACCATGCTCTAACGGATCTGACAATCTTGCTGACATCCGCCAACCTCGCCGCCATCCTGCCTTTTCCCGATATCGATCCGATCGCCTTTTCGCTCGGCCCGCTGGATGTCCACTGGTACGGCCTCGCCTATGTCGCAGGCATCCTGCTCGGCTGGCTCTACGCGCGGCGGCTGGTCGACAATGGCAAGCTCTGGGTGAACGACACCGCGCCGATGACGCGCCAGCATCTGGACGATTTCATCCTCTGGGTGGCACTTGGCATCGTTCTCGGCGGCCGCATCGGCTACATCCTGTTCTACGATCTCGACAAGGTGATCGCCAATCCGATCCGCGCCATCCAGATCTGGAAGGGCGGCATGTCTTTCCACGGTGGATTGATCGGCACCACCATCGCTATGATTCTGTTTGCCAATCGCAGCAAGATCCCGGTGTGGAGCTTGTTCGATATCGTTGCTGCCGTCGCCCCTATCGGCCTTTTCTTCGGCCGCATCGCCAATTTCGTCAACGGTGAGCTCTGGGGCCGGGCCAGCGACGTCCCGTGGGCCATGGTCTTCTGCAGCCCGCATATTATTGCCGCCCATGAAGGCATCTGCCCGGCCGGCCCCGATCCGCGCCATCCGAGCCAGCTCTACGAGGCCGGCATTGAGGGCATCGTCCTCTTCTTCGCGCTCTTCATCCTGACGCGCTGGGCCTTGGCGCTGAAGAAGCCCGGCACCATCAGCGGCGTTTTTGTCATCGGCTACGCGTTCTCGCGCATCTTCGTCGAGTTCTTCCGTCAGCCGGACGAGCAGCTCGGCTACCTGCTCGGCACCAACTGGCTGACCATGGGCATGGTGCTGTCCCTGCCGATGGTCGCGATCGGCCTCTGGGCAGTCATTCGCGCCCGCCACGACGCCGCCAGGCAGACGGCTTGATCTCCGGCTGAAATATCGCGTGATCCTTCCGAAAACTGCCTTATATTTTTCGGAATCATGCACTAGCGAGACCAAATGATGACGACCCCGCTCGGCGAAAAAATCAAAGCGATTATCCGTGCGAACGGACCGGTCAGCATCACCGACTACTTTTCGCTCTGTCTCGCCGATCCGCAACACGGCTATTACAAGACGCGCGAACCCTTCGGCAGCGTCGGCGACTTCGTCACCGCGCCCGAGATCAGCCAGCTCTTCGGCGAAATGATCGGCATCTTCATGGTGCATGCCTGGCAGCGCCACGACGCACCCTCAGAGGTCCAACTGGTCGAAATCGGCCCCGGCCGCGGCACGATGATGGCCGACATGCTGCGCGTCATCAGCAAGCTCGCGCCGGCGCTTTATGACGCCATGAGCATACACCTGGTCGAAACCAGCGATCGGCTGCAGGAGTTTCAGCGGCAAACGCTTGCCGACCACGGAGACAAGGTTTCCTGGCATTCCGACTTCAATGACGTGCCGGCAGGCTTCACCCTGCTTGCCGCCAACGAGCTCTTCGACGCCATTCCCATCCGTCAGTTCGTCCGCACGGCGAACGGGTTTCGCGAGCGCACGGTCGGGCTTGATGCCAATGACGAGCTGACCTTCGCGGTTGGCGTCGCTGGCCTCGACCCGGCATTCCTTCCGGACGGGCAGCTACCACCCATCGGCACCATCTTCGAGATCGCCCCTGCCCGACAGGCGGTGATGACGACGATCTGCGACCGGATCGCCGCCCATGGCGGCACCGCGCTTGCCATTGACTATGGACACATGGCGACAGGATTCGGCGACACGCTGCAGGCCGTGCGTATGCATGAATACGATCCGCCACTGGAGCATCCGGGCGAAGCGGACCTCACCAGCCACGTCGATTTCCAGCATCTGGCCCAGACGGCCGCTGCCTCCGGCCTGCACATCAACGGATGCTGTCATCAGGGTGATTTCCTCCTCGGGCTCGGACTGCTGGAGCGGGCAGCCGCACTTGGCCGCGATCGCGACGCGCCAACGCAGGACGGCATCCGCGCCGCTGTCGAACGGCTTGCCGGCGCCGGCGAAGGCAAGATGGGTGAGCTCTTCAAGGTGCTGGCAGTCTCAAGCCCGGCGATCGATCTCCAACCCTTTCGCCCGGCGCGCTGAACAAGACTGCTAAAGCCAGCGGATTGACAGGGCGCGCATGGCTGGGCCAACATCCCGGCCAAATCGAACCGCTTCGCCACAGACGCGTTATTCATCACGCTCCACGCCAAAGACCATATCAAGGGATACGCGGTATTGCCGACTCCGATCGAAAGCACATTGTTGAGCGCCGCCAAAAGCGCCGGTATCCGCCATGGTTATTTCACCCGCGAGGGCGGCGTTTCGGAGGGCCTCTATCGCGGCTTGAACGTCGGCCTCGGTTCCCACGATGATCGTACACATATAGAGGAAAACCGCCGTCGTGTTGCCGGCTGGTTCGGCCTGCCGCTGGAGCGGCTTGCGACCGTGCATCAAGTCCATTCGCCCGACGTGATCACCGTCGATGCCGATTACGACGGCAATCGCCCGCAGGCCGACGCCATGGTGACGGCAACGCCGGGGATCGTGCTTGGCGTGCTCGCCGCCGATTGCGGACCGATCCTCTTCGCCGACCCCGAAAACCGGGTGATCGGTGCCGCCCATGCCGGCTGGAAAGGCGCGCTGACCGGCGTGTTGGAGAACACCATCGAGGCGATGGTCGCGCTCGGCGCCAAGCGCGAGACGATCACCGCCTGCCTTGGCCCCTCGATCAGCCAGGCAAGCTACGAAGTCGGCCCGGAATTCGTCGATCGCTTCACGACTTACGATCCGAACTACACCAAGTACTTCATTCCGTCCGAAAAGCCCGGTCACGCGATGTTCGATCTGCCGGCGCTGACGGTCGACCGCTTGCGCAAGACTGGCGTGACCGCCGAAAGCCTTGCTCTCTGCACCTATCCCGATGCCGACCGCTTCTTCTCCTATCGCCGCACCACGCACGCGAAGGAGCCGGATTACGGCCGGCAGATTTCCGCCATTGCCATCGAGGAGACCTCCTAAAATGGCCCTGCATTTCGAACGCAGCGAATTCGACGCTCGCCTCGCCCGTCTCCTTGCAAAAATGCAGGAGGAGAAGCTCGACGCCATACTGCTCTTCGCGCAGGAAAGCATGTACTGGCTGACGGGCTACGATACCTTCGGCTATTGCTTCTTCCAGACGCTGGTGGTCAAGTCGGACGGCACGATGGTGCTTTTGACCCGCTCGGCCGATCTGCGCCAGGCGCAGCTCACGTCCGTCATTTCCGACATTCGCATCTGGGTCGATCGCGTCAACGCCGATCCCACGGTCGATCTCAAGGAGTTGCTGGTGGAGCTCGATCTGCTCGGCGCCCGCATCGGCGTCGAATATGACACGCATGGCATGACCGGCCGCGTCGCCCGCCTGCTCGACAGCCAGATCGCCACCTTCGGCCAGATTGTCGACGCCTCCTATCTCGTCGGCCGCCTGCGCCTCGTCAAAAGTCCGACGGAAATCGCCTATGTCGAGCGCGCCGCCACCCTCGCCGATGATGCCCTGGATGCAGCCCTTGCGCTGATCAAGCCCGGCGCCGATGAGGCCGATATTCTGGCCGCCATGCAGGGCACGATCTTTTCCGGCGGCGGCGATTATCCCGCCAATGAGTTCATCGTCGGCTCCGGGCCGGACGCCCTGCTCTGCCGCTACAAGGCCGGCCGCCGCAAGCTGGATGCCAGCGACCAGCTCACCCTCGAATGGGCGGGCACCTACGCCCATTACCACGCTGCCATGATGCGCGCCGTCGTCATCGGCGATCCCACCCATCGCCACCGCGAGCTCTTCAGCGCCTGCCTCGAAACCATCCAGGCGATCGAAACCGTGCTGAAACCCGGCCATACCTTCGGCGACGTCTTCGACATGCATGCCAAGATCATGGACGAGCGCGGCCTTGCCCGTCATCGGCTGAATGCCTGTGGCTATTCGCTTGGCGCCCGCTTCTCCCCCTCCTGGATGGAGCATGAGATGTTTGTTGCCGGCAATCCGCAGGAGATCGAGGAGGGCATGTCGCTCTTCGTGCACATGATCATCATGGATTCCGATACCGGCACCGCGATGACGCTCGGCCAGACCTATCTGACGACATCCCAAGGCCCCAAAGCTTTGTCGCGCCATCAGCTCGAATTTCTTAACCGTTAGCAGCGTAAAATAGCGATCCTGGACGGGGGTGCCCCTCGAAGGAAAGGATCGCGCATATGGGACTGGTCAGGACAACGTTGATTCCCGTTGGCTTCTGCCTTGCGCTCGCCGCCTGCAACACGACGGACGCCCTGACGCCGCCCGAAACCATCGGCGACGCCGGCTCCAGCCCCGTTACGCAGCGCGATGTCGAGCGCATGGCCGCCTCTTCGCAGCGCCAGCAGACCTACCAGACCGCGCAGGACAGCTATAGCTACCAGCGACAGGGCTATCAGCAGCAGGGTTACCAATCGCAAAACTCTGGCGGAGGCTCGCTGGACGATCAGGCGGCAGCGCTCAGAAACGGCGGCAGCAACCCCTACGCTTCCCGCCCCCTGGACGGCTCCCGGACCGCATCCATCCCGCCGGAAAATGCTCCGATTTCAGGAACCGACGAACAGAGCGAAGCCGACCGCCGTCTCGCCGAGGATCCTCAACCCCAGCAGCAGGCTGCACAAGACCCGCAGGACGACCAGCAGCAGCCCGAACAACAGCAGCAACAGGCTTCCCTGCCCCCCTCGGCCGCAACCGGCGGAAACAGCGTTCGCTTCCTGCCGATCATCGGCGCGCCGGTCGAAGCCGTCACCCCCCTTTCGCGCCAGCTCGGCGCGGAGGCGCGTTCGCTTGGCTTCACCATCAAGAGTTCGAGCGATTCCAGCGCCAGCTATATCCTGAAGGGCTATCTTTCCGCCTTCCAGGACGGACCACAGATTTCCGTCACCTATGTCTGGGACGTCCTCGACAATAGCGGTGCCCGCCTGCACCGAATCCAGGGCGCGGAAAGCGCGCCTCTGAAGCGCGGCGATCCCTGGACCGCCGTTCCACCTGCCGTCATGCAGAAAATCGCCACCAAAACCATGTCGGAATTCAATTCCTGGCGTGACTCTCACGGTGGATAGCCACAAGCTTTTCAGAAATATAAAAGCTATCGTACCCCTCCCCCCTTGCATTCGGGAGCAAGGCGGTTAAAAGCGCGGCTATCAGGTTGGTAACAGGCGGGCCAAAATGAAGATTTTCGCAGGCAATTCGAATAGGCAACTCGCCGAAGCGATCTGCAACTATCTCAATCTTCCTTTGGGTAAGGCAAGTGTCCGGCGTTTCGCGGACCAGGAAATCTTTGTTGAGATCCAGGAAAACGTGCGCGGCGAGGACATCTTTGTCGTTCAGCCGACATCGTTTCCGGCCAATGACCATCTCATGGAATTGTTGATCATGGTCGATGCGATGCGGCGCTCTTCTGCGCGGCGCATCACCGCTGTCATTCCCTATTTCGGTTATGCTCGTCAGGACCGCAAGGCCGGTCCGCGAACGCCGATCTCGGCAAAGCTCGTGGCGAACCTCATCACCGAGGCCGGAGCCGATCGCGTACTGACGCTCGACCTGCATGCGGGCCAGATCCAGGGCTTTTTCGATATCCCGACGGATAATCTTTACGCCCTGCCGATCCTGACGCGCGACATCGTCGCCAACTACGATATCGGCAACGTCATGGTGGTTTCGCCCGACGTCGGCGGCGTGGTGCGTGCCCGCGCGCTTGCCAAACGCCTCGACTGTCTACTGGCGATCGTGGACAAGCGCCGTGATCGCCCGGGTGAGTCCGAAGTCATGAACATCATCGGCGATGTCACCGGCAAGGACTGCATCCTGATCGACGATATCGTCGATTCCGGCGGCACGCTATGCAACGCTGCCGAGGCGCTGCTGAAGAATGGTGCGACCAGCGTCACGGCCTATATCACCCATGGTGTTCTGTCCGGCGGCGCTGTGACCCGTATCGCCAATTCGAAGCTGAAAGAACTGGTGATCACCGATTCCATTCAGCCGACGACGGCGGTGCTATCCGCACCTAACATCCGCGTCATCACCACCGCCAGCCTCATCGGCGAAGCCATCAACCGCACCAGCCAGGAAGAATCGGTTTCCAGCCTGTTCGACTGAAAACCGGCCGCCCCCGTCATGCCGGCTGTTTCGCACCGGCCGGATGGCTTTGCCGCCAGACGAGCAGCCCTATTCCGATCAGCCCGGCGACGAAAACCGCGGCGCCCGCGCCCATGATCGACGGCCCGATGCCGAACCAGGCAAAGAGCGTCGGCGACATGAGATAGGCCAGGAAAAGACCGAGGAAGATCGCGCACATCATCAGGCGATAGATCTGCGCCAAACGATGCGGTTCACTGCGAGTCTGCATCAGGTGCAGCATGGCAAGGTTCTCGAAGGGGCCGTTGATCGAGGCAAAGCACGCTACGGCCATCAACCAGAAACGATCATGCATCAGCGGCAGCAGGAAGACGCCGGTGCCGAAAATCAGTTTTGCCACGATGATCCAGACCACCGGCCGACGCGGCTTCATATTGCTGAGGATGAGGTTGGTCGTCACGTTGCCGACGCCGTAGGCCATCATCATCAGGCTGTAATCCGTCAGCGGATCAGAGCTGGTCTCGCGCAGATGCAGGATCATCCCAAGCAGAATGCCCATCGCCCAGGCGATATTCCCCATCAGATTGGTGAACAGGCCATAGAGGATGGCGGCATGGCCCCGCGCCACCCTCCATCCGCCCAGAACGCCGTCGATCACCGCGGCCGCCCCCGAAAAATCGCGGCGGCGAGGCGCAGGCGGCACTCTGGCGACAGCCAGCCACACCGCCAGGGCAGACAGCAGGAATGTCCCAGCCGTCACGGTGAAGAACTGCGATTTCGGCAGGAAGCCATTGACCAGCGCAATCAAGCTTGGTCCGAGAATGCGGGCCATGCGCCTTGTCGCGTCGAACAATCCGTTGGTGGCATGCCGGATGTCGGGATCGACGGCGATCGTCGGCAGGGTCGCCTGCAACGACGGATCGAACGCGGCCGTAAGCAGGGCGATGCATCCGGCGAGCACCATCAGCAACGGCAAGCTCATGACCTGCATCACGCCGGCGACGGACAGCGCCAGCAATAGAAGCGCGCGCAGCACGTCGGATGAAATCATCGTCGTACTGTGCCGCCAGCGATCCGTCAGGATACCGCCAAAGAGGCTGCCGAACAGAAGCGCGCCCGCCTGAAGGGCGGACACGTAGCCAGCGTTTCTGCCAATAAAATCCGCCGCGAACCAGACGACGGCAACCATGTAGAATTCGGATCCGGTCGCCGCCAGCACCTGGCCAACCCATAGGAGAGAAATCGAGCGCTGGGCCAGCGGCCTTAGGACAAACATCTTCGCATTCTGTTATTCGGGCTGCTTACTTGATGACCTGACCGTTGATCGTCACGGTCTTGTCATCGGCGATGCTGACCTCCCAACGCGAACGTCCGTCGGGATCGGTCTTGGCAAAACCTTTGGCCATCATCAGGCCGAAGGAAAATTGATTAAGATCCGGCTGCGTCTTCGCAGCCTCCTGAACAGCGGCAATCGTCTTGTCGAGATCGCGGGCAAGCACCGTCATGCTCATGGTGACACGGTCGGTGTCATCAAGCGCGCCGCGCATACTGCCCGAAGCCTCGACATCGTAGAGTCCCGAAACCGCACTGATCTTCGGAAAATTGACCGTTATCGTTCCATCCGGGAACATGGCCCGCTGCAACTGGTTATCCACTGCTTCCTGACCGGCAGGATGGTTGAAATCGGTCTTCTGCAGAACGTCCGCGAGAGCGGTGAAATTCAGGTTCGGCAATTGCACCTGCATTTCAGCGGTATCCGGAATGAAGGCGACATAGTCTTGCGGCACCAGACCGGATGCCAAAGTGAGCTTTTCGGCACGCAGACCGAAATCGGCATTCATCGCATTGCTCGGTCCATCCACCTTGAAGAAGTAGCCCATATTCTGCAGGCCGCCGTCTCCAAAGAGCGTCGAGACGGAAAGATCCTTGATGGAGACCTTCTCCTCGAACGAACCGGCAATCGGCATTGCCGTCTGCAGCAATGCCTTGATCTCGGCGCTCTCGCTATCGGACAAGGTTTTCGTTTCCTTGTGATCGGAAACGAAGCGCAATATTTCGTTCAGCGCCTTCAATGGCAGCTTGGTGGCGCTCGCATTGAAATCGATCGCGCCGACCTTAATCTCGCCGAGCGCCATGTCGCCGGAGGTGATCTTGTTGGTGAGCGATTGCAGGCTGCCGTCCATCTTGAGATCAAGCTTGCCCGGCTCGCCGCTATCAGTCGAGGACAGCTTGTAGACGATGCTGTCGGCCGTGGCATCGTTCTTCTGCACGCCATTATCTTTGTCGGTCGTCTTGCTGGCGAAGGTAATGCCACTGCCCTTCAGATCCATCGAGCGGACATAGTGAAGCGCAGGATCGAAGATCCCCTGGAAGCTGGAAGACGCCAGGGCATAGCGAAATTCCATGTCCGTCGCGCTACCCGGCTTCGAATGCGCCGTCACGTCAATGGCGTTGCTGCCCTCGATTGCCCAGAGACCACTATCCTGCGGTGTTGCAAGCGCCGTTAGCGGCTTGAGACCGCTGATGACGACATCGCTGATCTTCAGCTTGTCGAAGAGCTTCTGGAGATCATAGGTGATTTCGTAATGATCGCTTGCCGGCTTTACCGCGACGAATCCGCTTTTGGCCATATCGTCGGGCAGGAAATAGGTGAGATTGCCTAGCAGATCCTTGGCGCCCTGCTCGTTGATATCGGCCGCCTGCGACGCGCCGGCCAGACCCGCGGCGAAAACCGCCGCCGCGGCTACTGCTTTGAAACGCATAGTTCACTCCCCCAAAAATGCTTAGAAAAACAGTTGGAAACAGAAGAACCCTGAGTGGGTTCTCGATCAGATCGAAGACGCCGCAACAAGCGTCGGATGCAAACTCCTAGGGGGCCTTCGGCCCTTTCAGCACCTGCCCGTTCACCGTGACGGTGCGGTTTTCATCAATCGTGACGTCCCAGCGCAGGCGGCCGTCCGTATCGGTCTTGGCAAAGCCCTTGGCGGCCATCAGGCTGAAGGAAACCTTGTTCAGCTGCGGGTCCGTCTTGGCCGCGTCCTGGATGACGGTGATGGTCTTGTCAAAATCACGAGCCAGGATCGTTGCCTGCAGCGAGTAGCCGGCATGGGACTGGGTCGTACCTTTCAATGCGCCGGAAACCTCGACATCGTAGACGCCGGAGGTCGCGCTGATTTTCGGAAATTCGAGAGTAGCATGGCCGCCTGGGAATGCGATGCGCTTCAGCGCCTCGCCGGACACAGGCGTGGCACGCGTCGACACATTCTTCAGCGCCGCATCGATAAGACCATCGAAATTGATATCGGGCATGCCGAGTTGCACATCGAGCGTCTCCGGCACGAAGGCGGCATAGGCCGGCGGAATGAGGCCGGGGTCAGGCGTGAGATGTTCCGCCCGCAGGCCGAAATTGACGTTGGAGGCCTTGGTGAGGCCATCCATCTTGAAGCTGTAGCCGACTGTCTTGACGCCGACCTTTCCCTTGTCGGTCGTCACCAGCAGATTGTTCAGCGTCACCGTTTCGTCCAGCGAGCCGAAGCCCGGCAAGGCGCGACGCACCAGTGACGCGAATTTCTCGCTGCCACTGTCGGACAGCTGCTTGGCCTTGATGTGCTGAATGAAGAAGTGGACGAGTTCACGCAGCTCCTTCGCCGGCAGGCTCGTTGCCGCCAGCTTGATATCGATGCTGTCGGTACTGAGATTGACGGAAGAAGTGCCAGGCCCGGTCACCGTTTCATTGAAGCGCTGCAGCGTGCCCTGCGATTGCAGGTTCATCTTGCCGGCCTCGGTACCATCGGTCACCGCACTGGAGAACGACGCACTATCGATGGTGGCATCCATCGCATGTCCGGTGTTTCTGCCGCTGCCGATGCTGGAGAACTTGATGTCACGGCTCTTGGTCTCCGACGACCGCATCACCTCCAGCGCCGGATCGAAAATGCCCTCAATCGCGTTGGAAGCGACCGAATAGGTAAAGTCCGATGCAGGAGAATGAACCGAGACGCTGACGCTATTGTCGCCCTTCAGGTGCCACTTGCCTTCCGCGAGAGGCTGCGCAAACAGCGACAGCGGCTTGAAACCGGTAACCGAGAGTGTGCTGGAATTGATCTTGTCGAAGAATTTTGCCAGGTCGTAGGTGATTTGATATTGATCGCCCGCCGGCGTGACGGTGACGAAACCGCTACGGGCGAGATCGCGCGAGAGGGAATGCGTCAGGATATTGCGCAATTCCTTGGCGCCCTGCTCGTCGACGTCAGCCGCCTGCGACGCGCCAGCAAGGCCGATGGAAAAAACCGCGGCGGCGGCAATAGCCCTGGAGCGCATACCCGACCTCTCCTTTTGACCCTGATCGATTGAAATCGACTGTTGAAGAGGCCGGAGGTATATGTCAAGGCGTTGATAGAAATAGCCTCGCCCGCTATTTATCGTCAGTTGCATTGTCGTCACATATGCGCTTTCTCCGGTGAGACTTGCACCCTGGGCCTGTTTGTACTATACGCCACGCGTCCGCGTAGACACCCTTGGAGGCAACGCGGATGAGGCAGGGCTTGCCCTCCTCCAGTTCAATCGGCTCCCCGCTTGCCGGCGACCGGATGAACTCTCCAAATAACCTCGAAAGGAATAGCTATGAGCCACGAAAGCTACGAGCTCAAGGCCGAGGCGCGCGAACGGGTTGGTAAGGGGTCCGCCCGTGAACTTCGCCGCAATGGTTTGATTCCCGCTGTCATCTACGGTGACAAGCAGGCCCCCATTTCTATCGCTCTCAACACCAATGAGGTGACGAAGCGCATTCATGCCGGTGGTTTCCTCACCACGATCGCGACGATCGACGTCGACGGCAAGAAGATCAAGGTTCTGCCGAAGGACTACCAGCTCGATCCGGTCCGCGACTTCACGGTCCATGTCGACTTTCTGCGCGTCTCCGGCAACAGCCAGGTGACCGTTGAAATCCCGGTTCACTTCGTCAACCAGGAAAAGTCCCCGGGCCTCAAGGCTGGCGGCGTGCTGAACATCGTTCGCCACGAAGTCGAAGTCCATTGCCCGGCCGATGCGATCCCGGAATTCTTCACCGTTGATCTGTCGGGCCTCAAGGCTGGCGACAGCATCCACATCTCGCAGGTCACCCTGCCGAAGGGCGTAGTCCCGGTCATCGCCGACCGCGACTTCACGATCGCAACGATCGTCGCTCCGGCTGCCGGCCTTGCGGACGAAGAAGAAGGCAGCGAAGAAGCCAGCGCTTAATCAGCGTCTTCATCGCCACGCATTCAAACCCGCCTCCCCTCTGGGGACGGCGGGTTTTTCATGTGTAAATTCTAATAAAAGTAGCACGAAGTCTTCAGAACTTCGGAATCAATACTTCATTTAAATCCATTAACCCCACGGTTTCAGCAACATTTAACACATTCGTGAAATTTTACGCCAAACAGTTGTAGAGAACGGCCCGCCCCAAGATCAGCCGGTCTATGACCGGGGAGCTAACGGAACTATGAACCATTCCGTCGAAAACAGGTTTTTCGCGATCGTCTGCGGTGCGCTGCTGATTTTCGTCGCGCCGCTCTTCGTACTGTTCCTTTTCCTGTCGTCTGGACGCGCCGAAAAGGAAATCAAGGATCATATCTCAGTGCTGCTGGTCGCCAACGCCCAGGCCTTGGCCAAACCCCTGTGGGATCTTGACGAGGACAGCATCACGCAGATCAGCGCGACGACGGTCGCCGAGGGCGCGATCGTCAGGGTCAATGTCCGCGACCTCTCAGGCCAGCTCGATGTCACGCAATCGACCATCCCGAAATCCTATAAGGGCCTGTTGGAGGCCGTCTCGCGCCCGATCATTTATAACGGCGTGGATGGCGCACGGAACCTCGGCACGATCACTGTCTACTACCCGAAGCTTGGCCTCTTCGACGGCTTGAAGAGCGAGGAGATCGTCTTCATCTCGATCTTCATCTTCGCCGTCTTGACCGTCTTCGGGGCCGCCCTGATCGGCAACCGCATCTTCGTCATCCAGCCGTTGATGCGCCTGACCCACGCCATCGAGGCGACGAGAAGACTGGGGTCGCGCCACCATGTCGATTGGCAGTCCAACGACGAAATGGGCCGGCTCGCCAACAGCTTCAACGAGATGCAGAGCAAGCTGGAGCGCGAGGAGACCGAGCTGAAGCTTGCCCATCGCCGCGCCACCGATACCTATAATCTGACGCCCGCCATGCTGTTTTCCCTCGACAAGGACGATTGCATCGCCGCCGTCAGCGATTATTGGCTTGCCGCCACCGGCTATGCCCGCGCAAACGTGCTTGGGCGCAAGTTTGCAAGCCTTGTCCTGCCGGAATCGCGCGCGAAATATATCGAGCGCAAGCGCAGCCATCCCGATAGCGCCGCCCGCTTCGATGTCACCGTGAAATTCCTGTGCCAGGATCACCGGACCATGGACGTACTGATCCTCGAGACGACGGCGATCCAGGATGGTCTTTCGCTATCGGTCATGACCGATGTCACCGATCTTAAGCAATCCGAGGACCGGAACCTGCTCCAGGCGATCACCGATCACCTGACCGGTCTCTTGAACCGCCAGGGCTTTGAAACGGCGCTCGACACCAAGATCAACGAGGCTGACAAGCGCAGACGCGAGCTTGCCTGCCTCTTCATCGATCTCGACCGCTTCAAATGGATCAACGACAACAAAGGCCATGCCGCCGGTGACGCCGCGCTACGCGAGCTGGTGGCACGCTTGCAGGCACGGCTGGAGCCCGGCGACATCGCCGCCCGCCTCGGTGGTGACGAATTTGCCATCCTGCTGCTTGCCGAGGATGCAGAAACGAGAGCCATCGAGATGGCCGCCCGCATCGCCGAAGTGTTCGAGGCACCCTTTGATGACGACGCCCGCCTCAGCGCCAGCATCGGCATTGCCATCTACCCGCGCCATGCCGCCAACGCGGCCGAGCTGCTGCTGAAATCCGACATCGCGATGTATGCCAAGAAACACGACGGCAAGAACGGCGCACAGATCTTCGACAACAGCATGCTGGACGCATCCCGCCGCCGCGCCGAACTCGAAAGCCATATCGAAAGCGGCTTGAGCGAGGACTGGTTCGAGGCCTATCTGCAGCCGATCGTCAATATCGACGACCGTTCCATCGCCGGCTTCGAGGCACTGATGCGGCTGCATCATCCGCAGAAGGGCATTCTGCCTCCGGCCAGGATCATCGAAGTCGCCGAGGAAACGGGGTCGATCATTCGCATCGGCAATCGCATCATGGAGAAAGCGGTTTCCAATTTCGCCCGTCTTTTGCGCCTCGACGGCATGCAGGACACCTATCTCGCCATTAACTTCTCTCCGCTCCAGTTCGAACCGGACCTGCCGGTGCGCATCGCCGCTCTGCTGTCGCGCCACGATATTTCCCCGAAGCGCATCGTCGTCGAAATCACCGAAGCGGTATTGATGGACGACAACCCGGAAACCCGCATGGTCATCAACGAAATATGCCGCTACGGCTGCCGCATCGCGCTTGACGATTTCGGCACGGGCTATTCGTCATTGAGCTACATCAACCGCTTCCCGGTGGATATCATCAAGATCGACCAATCCTTCATCCGCGCGATCAACGATGACGCCTCGGATGTCAGCGCCAAGAGCCGCATGCTGGTCGAAAGCATCACGACGCTGTCGCACAAGATGAATTGCACCGTCATTGCGGAAGGCATCGAAACCGAAGAGGAGTGTGCGACGCTGCGCACCATGGGGCTTGATTACGGCCAGGGCTATCTGTTCCACCGGCCGCAACATCCGAACGATCTGATGAAAACGCTGGCGGGATCGCCAGCAGACGGCCTCGCCTCCGTGGCGCAAGCATCGTAGCAGGAGGAGAACCATATGCGGAAACTGCTCCTCCTCGTCCTTTTCAGCCTCTCCCCCTGCTGCATTCTCTCCGTGGCTCAGGCACAAACGATTGCCTTCACCACGGAGGAATATCCACCCTTCAATTACCGCGACGGCAAGACGGTTGCCGGAGCGACTGTCGAGCAGGTGCAGAAAGTGATGGCCGATATCGGCATCGACTATTCCATCGAGGTCATGCCGTGGGCGCGAGCCTATGCTCAGGCGCAGACGGTGCCGATGACCTGCGTCTTCGCGACCGCTCATAATGAAGAACGCGACAAGCTTTTCAAATGGGTCCAGCCACTATTGGTCGACCGCAATATCCTCATCAAGCATGCCGGATCCAGCGTCGCCGCCGCCACGCTCGACGAGGCGCGGAAATATACCGTCGGCACGTGGCGGGAGGACTACACCGAGGCCGCCTTGCGGCAGGCCAATTTCCCAAGGATCGATGTCGCCAGCGACTTCAGGGCGACACTGAAGAAGCTGATGAGCGACCGCATCGACCTGATGCCGATCTCTGAAAGCTATTTCGACAAATTGAGGAAAGAAGGCAACGCCGTCGAGAAGGTAACCGTGCTCTCCGCAAAGCCCATGGGCATCGCCTGTCAGAAGGATTTCCCGGACGATCTGCTGAAGAGGATGCAGACAGCGCTCGACAGCTTGATCGCCGACGGCACGCAAAAGCGGATATTCCTGAAATACGGCCTGCACCTCGGCGACTGACGGGTGGTCCTGCCTTGACTTTGCCGTCAATTCCCTGTCGTGAAGGGCATCGGCATTTTCCAAAGGGTGAAGCGCATGCTTCTCATTGCGGGCCTCGGCAATCCCGGCGCCAAATATCAGGGCAACCGTCACAATATCGGTTTCATGGCTGTGGATGCGATCCATCGTCGTCATAATTTTTCACCCTGGACGAAGAAGTTCCGGGCAGAAATTGCCGAAGGCGAACTCGGCGGCCAGAAAGTCCTGCTGATCAAGCCGCAGACCTTCATGAACCTCTCCGGCGAAGCCGTTGGCGAAGCCATGCGCTTCTACAAGCTCGAGCCGTCCGACCTCGTCGTCATCTATGACGAACTCGACCTTCCGGCCGCCAAGGCGCGGCTGAAGACCGGCGGCGGCCATGGCGGCCATAACGGCATCAAGTCGATCGACGCCCATTGCGGCCGGGAATATCGGCGGCTGCGCCTCGGCATCGGCCATCCCGGCGTCAAGGAGTTGGTGCAGCACCATGTGCTCGGCGACTTCGCCAAGGTCGATCGCGACTGGCTGGAACCATTGTTCGACGCGATTGCCGACAATGCCGACATGCTGGTGCGTGGCGAGGATTCACAGCTCATGAACAAGATCGCGCTGGCGCTGGGCGGCAAGGCGGAGGAACCGGCGCCGAAGCCGGAGAAGAAGGCTGTCGCCAAATCGCATGTCCATCAGGCCCGCAACCATAGTCAGCCACGCATGCCCGAGAGCGGCCCGATGGCCGAAATGCTGAAGAGAATGTTCGGCAAGAAGGACGATTGAGATGGCGGACGCGGCAAACGGCAGCGACACGGTCGTGATCCGCCCGGCTGCCGCCGGCGATCTCCCTACCCTTCTCGCACTTTACCGGCACCTTAATCACGGCGATCCGGAGCTGGAACCGGCGCTAGCGGACAGCCGCTTTGCCGAAATCCTGGCGCATCCGGGCATGACGATCTTCGTGACGTTTGCCGGCACCCTCGCCATCTCCTCCGTCACCCTGGTCATCATCCCAAACCTGACACGCGGCGCGGCACCCTATGCGCTGATCGAGAATGTCGTCACCCATGCCGACCATCGCCAGCGCGGTCACGCTCGGACATTGATCCATAAGGCGATCGCAACGGCCTGGGAGAAGAAGTGCTACAAGGTGATGCTGCTTACCGGTTCGAAGACACCCGCAACATTGCGCTTCTACGCCAATTGCGGCTTCTCGCAGGACAAGACCGGCTTCCAGATCCGCCGCCCCGTCATCTGACTCTTATGACCGCGTTTATTCTTCCGGCTCGGTGGTGAACATCAACGGGAAGTCCGCACTTTTCGCCAGATCGATGGCTTCCTGCGCCTTCGTCTCGGCAATGTCCCGGGCACAGACCATCACCACGCAGCTGCCAAGCTTGTGCGCGGTCATCATCACGCGATAACCGGCCTCCTCGCTCATGCGGAAGACGGCTTGCAGCACCATGATGACGAACTCGCGCGGCGTGTAATCGTCGTTGACGAGAATGATCTTATAAAGCTTCGGCCGCTCGACCTTGGGCTTCGTCTTGGTCTTCGGTTTTAGGACAACATCATTGTCACTCATCGGAGTCACCGTTGATGACAGGGGAAAAGGGCTTGTCGCTGATAACAGGTTTATACCGCACCGCAACCGGCCATTCAAGCGAGACGAAGGTTGCACGACAGCCGTTCGGATCAATCGACCGTGAGCAGGAGGCAATCCCGACCATCAACACAACACTTGCAATCGTTTTTATTTCGCTTATACAACCGCCATCAATTCTTCAGGATCGGGAGCAGCAAATGATTAGCTTCGTTTCATCGCGCCCCTTAGGGGCAAAAGCCTAAGCCAGCGTCGATGCGCTGTTGCGGGCTTCTTTGATCGGCCTCAAAGCCGAACGATTTACCCTGTCCTGGAATTATATTCATGGGCAATTCCATAGGGACCTCCGGTCCCATCGTCGTGCGCTGCGGTCAGCCTGCCGCGGTTGCACATTACTTTACATCAAAATCCTGGATCGAAGGATCGGCGCTGGAACAGCTTGCGGAACTGGCCAAGCTTCCCGGCATGCGCTCCATCGCCGGTTTCCCCGACCTGCATCCGGGAAAATACGGCCCGGTCGGTATGGCTGCGCTGGCATCGCGGCTCTATCCGCAACTGATCGGCAACGATATCGGCTGCGGCATGGCGCTCTTCGAACTTGCCCTACCACAGCGCAAGTTCAGGATCGACAAGGCAGCCAACGCGCTGCGCGAGCTTGAAAACATTGCGTTCGACGCACCCGACGTCGCGAAATTTGCGCCGTTGTTTGAGCTTGGAGCAAACACCGAAGCGCTTGGTACGATCGGTGGCGGCAATCACTTTTGTGAGATCCAGGCCGTAGAGGAGCTGTTTCAACCCGATGCGGTTGAACTCTTGGACAGGCAGAAGCTTTATCTGCTCATCCATACCGGCTCGCGTAATCTCGGCGCCAGTGTGTTCAACCAAACCATCGATGAAAACGGCGCAATGACAGGCGGCCTCGACCCGGCTTCCAAGGCTGGTGCAAGGTGGCTGGCTCTCCACGGTCTCTGTGTCGAATGGGCAGCACTCAATCGACGCATGATTGCGCAGCGAGCTGCCATGGCACTTCGCACAGACGTGCGCTTGATTGCGGATGTCCCGCATAATCTTGTGCGTACGCAAGCGGATGGCTATGTCCACTACAAGGGTGCTGCCGCCATCCAAAGCGGCGGTATCGCGCCCATTGCCGGCTCCAGGGCAAGCCTGAGCTATGTCGTTGAACCGCTTGACGCAGCGGTTAAATCGCATTGGGCAATCTCGCATGGGGCCGGCCGTAAATACGACCGCCGCAACATGCACGGTCGCAGCGGCACCACGCGTTCGGAGCGGAAGGCATTGCTGCGTAACCCCTGGGGCGGCGTCGCCATCTGCGATGATCGCAAACTTGCAATCGAGGAGGCAGCCGGCGCCTACAAGAATGCAGGGCAAGTGCTTGAGGATCTGGCGGGGCACGGCCTCATCAGGCCGCTCGCATCGATGAAGCCGCTGATTACCTACAAGAAGATCAGTGTCGATCACGAAGAGCCGAAGCAAGATCGTATGCGTGACCGCAAAGCGTTAAGGAGGCGTGAAAATGGTTGACATCCATCTGCTCACCACCTCCGGTAACGGCCCGGCAGAATGCCGTGTCGCGCTGAAATCCCTGCTGTCCATTCTTGAAAAAGAGGCACGGGGCAGAGGCTGCGAAATAGAGGTGACGGCATCGCAAGCACCGGACCAGCATGGCCCGGTTTCGGCGATCGTCACGCTGCGCGGCGCGGGCGCCGATAGCCTGGCGGAAGACTATTGCGGCTCGATCCGCTTCATCTTCAAGAGCAAGATCAGGCCGGGACACAAGCGGCAAAACTGGTTTGTCGGCGTCAGGCGGGTGGAACTCGCCGACACGTCGAACGAAACGACTACCATTCATATGAATGATATTCGCTTCGAAACGCTACGCGCCGGAGGTCCGGGCGGGCAGCACCAGAACACCACCGACAGCGCGGTCAGGGCAATCCATATCCCCACCGGCATCACCGTGACCTGTCGTGATGAACGCTCCCAACACCGCAACAAGGCGCTCTCCGTGCGCCGGCTACAGGCTATGTTGCGGCTGCTGGCCGAGAGGGAGAGCCTGAATGCGAAAACCGCGCTCTTCCTTGCCAATAAGGAACTGGAGCGCGGCAACGAAGTAAAAGTGTTCCGCCTTTGACATGACGGCCCGCCCGGCTGATTTCGGGCGGGCCTCTCCATAGCCCAAAGCGACCCTTTTCGCCGGAAAATCGGCTCGTACTTTGCACAAGACTTGACCCGCAACCGCCCTTCCCCCATACGCACTGCAAAGATTTTCAAGATATGGACAAGGTGCCATGGGTTTCAAATGCGGTATCGTCGGGCTGCCGAATGTCGGCAAGTCCACTCTGTTCAACGCGCTGACCAAGACGGCGGCGGCGCAGGCGGCGAATTATCCGTTCTGCACGATCGAGCCAAACACCGGTGAAGTGGCGGTTCCCGATCCGCGTATGGAGCAGCTTGCCCAGATCGCCAAATCGAAAGAACTGATCCCGACGCGTATCTCCTTCGTCGATATTGCCGGCCTGGTGCGCGGCGCGTCGAAGGGCGAAGGCCTGGGCAACCAGTTCCTTGCCAACATTCGCGAAGTCGATGCCATCGTGCATGTGCTGCGCTGCTTCGAAGACAGCGACATCACCCATGTCGAAGGCCGCATCAATCCGGTTGCCGACGCCGAGACCATCGAGACCGAGCTGATGCTCTCCGATCTGGAGAGCCTGGAGCGCCGCACCGAGCAGACGCGCAAGCGCGCCACCGGCAAGGACAAGGAATCCATGGCGATGCTGCCGCTGATGGAAGCTTCGCTCAAGCTGTTGAACGAAGGCAAGCCGGTACGCAACCTGCTGTCGAAGCTCGACGACGAGGAGCTCCGTATCCTCAAGAGCCTGAACCTTCTGACCTCGCATCCAGTACTCTATGTCTGCAACGTCGCCGAAGCCGATGCCGTTGCCGGCAACGAGCATACAGCCGCCGTCGCCGCCATGGCGAAGGAGCAGAATTCCGAAGTGGTGATCATCTCCGCCGCCATCGAAGCGGAAGTGGCGCAGTTGCCCGCCGACGAAGCCATGGAGTTCCTCTCCGAGCTCGGTCTCAAGGAAGCCGGCCTCGACCAGCTGATCCGCGCCGGCTACAAGCTGCTGCATCTCATCACCTATTTCACCGTCGGCCCGAAGGAAACGCGCGCCTGGACGATCGAGGAAGGCACCAAGGCCCCGCAGGCCGCCGGCGTCATCCATTCCGATTTCGAACGCGGCTTCATCCGCGCCCAAACCATCGCCTATAGCGATTATATCGCCTTCAAGGGCGAAGTCGGCGCCAAGGAAAACGGCAAGATGCGCTCCGAAGGTAAGGAATATGTCGTCCAGGACGGCGACGTCCTCAATTTCCTCTTCAATGCCTAGAAAATAACGGGGTTGCCGGCTCTCATCTGAGCGTCGGCAATCCTCCCTGCACGGCTGCCGTAGTAGCCGGATGATGCGCGGAGCGGATGCGGCCAGCCAGCGCCGATCGGCAAGACGCAACCAATGGCCGTAGCCCTTTTCCCGTCACCGCCACGAAAAATACTTGCGCCACTCCTACCCAGCATGCGATTGCGCTCGGGAGGAATGAGGAGGCCGCTAACGGATATGGCAAAACTGACATATGAGGATTTTGAGCCGGGACAGGTGTTTCCGCTCGGGCCGAAGCACGTGACGGCAGAGGAAATTATTGAATTCGCAAGCGAGTTCGATCCGCAGCCGATGCATCTCGATGAAGCCGCTGGCCGCGCCAGTATCCTGGGTGGGCTCGCCGCCTCCGGCTGGCACACATCGGCAATATTCATGCGGATGATGTGCGACAGCTATCTGCTTAACACCGAATCCGAGGGCGCGCCGGGCATCGACTTCATGGACTGGAAAAAGCCGGTTCTCGCCGGCGACACACTTTCGGGCCATTCAATTGTGCTCGAATCCCGTGCCATGCGCTCTCGCCCTGGCATTGGCATCGTCAAGTTCCGGCATGAAGTGAAGAACCAGCACGACGAACTCGTCTGCCTCGGCGAGAACGCCACGATGATCCGCATGCGCTTACCCGTGGAGGTCTCGCCATGAAGATGATGGAGCTCTATCCCACCGGCGAACGGGCCGAGATCGGCACCCATACGTTTACGGCCGAAAACATCATCCACTTCGCCTCGCGCTTCGATCCGCAGATTTTCCATATGGATGCGGAAGCAGCCAAGGACACGCTGTTCGGCGGCCTCTGCGCTTCCGGTTGGCATACTTGCGCCGCCTGGATGAGGACCTTCATCGACTATTGGAAAGGCGAAAACGCCCGCCTCATCGCCGAAGGCGTAAGGCCACCCAATCTCGGCCCCTCGGCCGGTTTCCAGAAGCTGCAATGGCTGCGCCCGGTCTTTGCCGGTGACACCGTCACCTACGGGGTCACCCTGCTCTCCAGCCGCCCCCTGGCGTCACGCCCCAGCTGGACGCTCAACACCATCCTCTGTGACGGCACCAATCAGGACGGCGTGCCGGTGATACGCTTCGAGAGCACCGTGCTGGAATTTGAGTGACACCTTCTCTCCGTCGGAGAAAAGGTCTTTGCCATCAATGCCCGCTGAATTCCACCAGCGTGTGAACCGGCACATCAAGCGCTTCCAGCTTCTTGCGGCCACCGAGGTCCGGCAGGTCGATGACGAAGCAGGCGGCGACGACTTCGGCGCCGATCTGGCGCAGCAGCTGCGTGGCACCAACGGCGGTGCCGCCCGTCGCGATCAGGTCGTCGACCAGGATTACTTTTTCGCCGGGGTTCACCGCGTCGCGGTGCATCTCCATCTCGTCGACGCCGTATTCGAGGCTATAGGCGATGCGCACGATGTCGTGCGGCAGCTTGCCCTTCTTGCGGATCGGCACGAAACCGGCCGACAGCTGATGCGCCACCGCGCCGCCCAGAATGAAGCCGCGCGCCTCCATGCCGGCGACCTTGTCGATCTTGGTGCCGGCATAGGGCTGCACCAGCGCATCAACGGCGCGGCGAAACGCCTTGGCATCGCCAAGCATCGTGGTGATGTCGCGGAAGATGATACCGGGCTTGGGATAGTCCGGGATGGAGCGGATGCTGGCGGCAAGCTCCGAAGCGATAGTCTTCATGGAAATACGTACTCTCAGGCTAAGATAGGGCCGGCCGCACCCTAGCAAGACGCGTACGCGATACCAACAAAAAAGGCGACCAAAACGGGCCGCCTTTTGTTGATTGCAGGGCCGAACTGCCTAGTGAGCGCCAGCCTTGGCATAGACCGACCGCTTGGTGAGATAGATCAGCGTCGAGAAGATCAGCAGGAATATGATGACCATGAAGCCGAGGTGCTTGCGCTCCTCCAGATGCGGTTCCGAAGCCCACATCAGGAAGGCGGAGACATCGTGCGCATACTGATCGACCGTCTGCGGCGAGCCGTCGTCATAGGTGACCTGACCGTCCGAAAGCGGCTTCGGCATGGCAAAGCTCGCGGCCGCATCGAAATACGGGTTGTAGTGCGAGTTCTGCGGAACCTGGAAACCGGCCGGGGGCTCCTCGTAACCGGTCAGCAGCGAATAAATATAATCCGGGCCGCCTTCCTGATACTGCGTGAAGATGTCGAAGATGAACTGCGGAAAGCCGCGTTCGACTTCACGCGCCTTGGCAAGCAGCGACATGTCCGGCGGAACAGCCCCGTTGTTTGAGGCGGCTGCCGCTTCGTCATTCGGGAACGGCGACGGGAAATGGTCGGACGGAAGCGCCTTGCGCGTGAACATCTCGCCCTGAGGGTTCGGACCGTCCTGCACTTCGTAGTTCGCCGCGAAGGTCTTGACCTGCGCTTCCGAATAGCCGAGTTCGCCCAGCGTGCGGAAGGCCACCAGCTTCATCGAATGGCAGGCGGAACAGACTTCCGTGTAGACCTTGAGGCCACGCTGGAGCTGCGCCTTGTCGTAATAGCCGAAGGGGCCGGAGAAGGTCCAATGCTGGGTCCTCGGCTCCTTGAGCGGGTAGTGCGGTGTCGCTTCTTCGGCGGCGGGCTTGGTCTCCGCGGCAACGGCGGCAACCGTGGCGAAGCCACCGATGAGTGCGAGCGACAGAAGGCCGGCAACAAGCTTTTTCATTGTTCTCTTCCCCGGTTACGCTTGAGCCGGAACGGCTGTCTTGCCGTTCTGCTTCTCAAGGACCGCCTCCGTAATCGAATTTGGAATGCGCCTCGGTGTTTCCACCAGACCGAGAACCGGCATGGCGACAAGGAAGAACAGGAAGTAGAACAGCGTCGCGAACTGCGAGATCACGACGAAACTGCCTTCCGCCGGCTGCGAACCGAGCCAGCCGAGCAGAACAGCATCGGCCACGAACAGCCAGAAGAACAGCTTGTACCAAGGGCGATAGACCGCCGAGCGGATCTTCGACGTGTCGAGCCAGGGCAGGAAGAACAGCACGATGATCGCGCCGAACATCGTCAGGACACCGCCGAGCTTGGAGTCGATCGGACCGATATTGAAGGTGATCGAGCGCAACATCGCGTAGAACGGCAGGAAGTACCATTCCGGAACGATGTGGGCCGGCGTCTTCAGCGGATTGGCCGGAATGTAGTTGTCGGCGTGGCCGAGGAAGTTCGGCAGGTAGAAGACGAAATAGGCGAATACCAGCAGGAAGATGGAAACGCCGAGCGCATCCTTCAGCGTCGCATAGGGGGTGAAGGGCACCGTATCGGTCTTCAACTTGACTTCGACGCCGGTCGGGTTCGTCTGGCCGGTCACATGCAGCGCCCAGATATGCAGGATAACGACGCCCGCGATCATGAACGGCAGCAGATAGTGCAGCGAGAAGAAGCGATTGAGCGTCGGATCGTCAACGGCAAAGCCGCCGAGCAGGAAGGTCTGGATCCAGTCGCCGACCCAGGGAAAGGCCGAGAAGAAGCCGGTGATGACGGTCGCGCCCCAGAAGGACATCTGACCCCAGGGCAGAACGTAGCCCATGAAAGCCGTCGCCATCATCAAGAGATAGATGATCACGCCGAGGATCCAGAGGATTTCGCGCGGCGCCTTGTAGGAACCATAATAGAGGCCACGGGCGATATGGAGATAGACCGCGACGAAGAAGAAGGACGCGCCATTGGCATGCATGTAGCGCAGCAGCCAACCATGATTGACGTCGCGCACGATCTTTTCGACGGAGTTGAAGGCGACGGTCGTGTCCGCCGCATAATGCATGGCAAGAACGACGCCGGTCAGGATTTGCAGAACCAGCATGACGGCCAGCATGGCGCCGAACGTATAGGCATAGTTCAGATTGCGCGGGACCGGATAGGCGATGAAACTGTCATAGACCATGCGCGGCAGCGGCAACCGCGCGTCGACCCATTTTTCGAGCCCTGTCGATGGCTCGTAAGACGAATGACCACTCATGATTCAGTTCCCCCTCAACCGACCTTGATCTTTTTTTCTGCGGTGAACGCATATAGCGGAATGGCGAGGTTCTGCGGCGCTGGCCCATGGCGGATGCGACCGGCGGTATCATAGACTGAACCGTGACAGGGACAGAACCACCCGCCATACTCCCCTGCCTGACCGAGCGGTATGCAACCGAGATGGGTGCAGACACCGATCATGACGAGCCAGTTCTCCTTGCCGTCACCGGCCGAACGCGCGACATCGGTGGCTGGCGCATCCGGAGGCAGGTTGGCATTGCGGGCGACCGGGTCTTTCAGATCGGAAATCTGCGCTCCCTTGCCGTCGTCGATTTCTTTTTGCGTGCGATTGCGGATGAAGACCGGCTTACCGCGCCATTTCACCGTCAGAGACATGCCCGGCTCCAGGCTGGACACGTCTACTTCGATGGAGGCAAGGGCAAGCGTCGAGGCATCCGGCCGCATCTGGTCGATAAACGGCCATGCGACGGCGACGGCTCCGACCGCGCCAGCCATGCCCGTCGTCAGATAAAGGAAATCTCGGCGAGTTGGCTCGCCCGTGGTTTCACTCGTCGTACTATGCTCGCTCAAAACCGGACCATCCTCTTCCGCAAAACCGCAGCTAGGCGCTGCGGTACCCCCTCACAAACGGCGAATCAACGCGACCATAATTCCGCCATAGATTCCTCCGTATCCCGCCGCGTTCTAAGCTTGATCGCAAATTATGTCCAGTCTTGGCAAGGGGTGGAGGCACAATGTCGCGGCAAAAGCGCGCAATTTGGCTGCGAGCAGCGAGCTTAAAATCTCCGCCAGCAGTCAAATCGGCGTAAGAGCATGAAAAATCGTAAGATTCGCATAATAAAATTCCTCATTGCAGAGCAAAATAAACAATGATTTCAATGCTGCATCGCAACAAATTCAATGACATGCCGGTCATTGATCTCTAAGACGACAGTCTTTCCTCGTCTTGAAGCGCTATGGA
The DNA here is from genome assembly GCF_041355235.1 of Rhizobium sp. RCC_161_2. Lineage (NCBI taxonomy): Bacteria > Pseudomonadati > Pseudomonadota > Alphaproteobacteria > Hyphomicrobiales > Rhizobiaceae > Rhizobium > Rhizobium sp. RCC_161_2. Next base: position 87,877 of record NZ_JBFUPL010000003.1, read on the forward strand.
TTTCATGACTGCGTCACGCGCCATTTCACGCTCTGCCGCCCGCTTTTGAACTGCGTTTTAGCAATGCCAAGGATATGTTTATGAGGCAGACGATTTACTGCGTTTTATGCGTGCTCGCGACCTTATTGCTGGTAACGCTGGCGGCGCGCTATATCATCGACATCTGGCTGCTCGCCTTCTTCGAAAGCCTGCAAACCCATTTCAGCCTCTTCGGCGTTGCGCTTGCCCTGCTCGCGCTTCTTTTCCGGCGGCACTGGTATGCGGTTCTCCTGCTCGTCTTCGGCGTCGGGCTTGCGGTCCATTCTGTCCTGATGCTGCGGGAATATGCCGCCGGCCCGACGACGGCGACCGACGCGAGCCAGAGCTTCAAACTGCTCTCCTTCAACATCGAAAACAGCAATTTCGAGAACGGTGCCCGCATCACCGACTTCATTCTCGCCTCCAACGCCGATGTCGTGGAGATTTTCGAAGCCGAGCCGATCAAAACCGAGTTGCAGCGTATCAGTGGCGCCTATCCCTACAGCGTCGGCTGCAACGACATGAGCATTGAATGCGATTCACTTTTGCTGTCGAAACGTCCGTTTCAGACACAGGACATGCGCAGCCTCGGCAGCCTCTGGCGCAATCGTTTCATCCTCGCGACCATCGACATGGATGGTCAGCCGGTGAACTTTGTTTCGGCGCATCTCAGCAAGCCCTATTTCGACGAATTTCATGCCGACGAGTTGAGCATCCTCGGCCCGATCCTCAAGGGTATTGAAGGACCGCTGATCCTAGCCGGTGATTTCAATGCGTCGGTCATTGCCCCCGACATGCGGGATTTCCTCAGGGATACCGGGCTCAATCACGCCTTTCCGGAGCCAGCCACCTGGCCGGTCATGGCTGGCGCTTACGGCATTGCCATCGACCATGTCTTTGCGCGCGCGCCGTTGCAGCTGATATCCGTCAAACAAATACCGGATGCGATGGGCTCGAACCATTTTGGCCTGATGACCGAGTTCAGCATTTCGAAGTAGCTCTTTGATTTTGCGCAAGCTTCTCGGACAATCGCGTAAGGTTTACGATGACCGCGTTACTCGGCGTCCTCCGCGATAAAACCGCCGGACTGGCGCGCCCAGAGCTCTGAATAGAGGCCGCCGCGGGCAATCAGCTCGTCATGCGTGCCGTCCTCGATGATCTTGCCCTTGTCGATGACAATCAGCCGGTCGAGCTTGGCGATGGTCGAGAGGCGATGCGCGATAGCCAGCACCGTCTTGCCTTCCATCAGCGTTTCGAGATTGGACTGCAGCGCCGCCTCGGCTTCCGAATCCAGTGCCGAGGTCGCCTCATCCAGCACCAGGATCGGCGCGTCCTTCAGCATGACGCGGGCTATGGCGATGCGCTGGCGCTGGCCGCCGGAGAGTTTGACGCCGCGCTCGCCGACATGGGCGGCATAGCCCTTTCGCCCCTTCTGGTCCTCCAGCGTCGCGATAAACCTGTCGGCCTCCGCCCGCCGTGTCGCCTGCGCCATCTGCTCCTCGCTCGCCTGCGGACGGCCGAAGAGGATATTGTCGCGGACGGAGCGGTTGAGAAGTGCGGTATCCTGAGTAACCATGCCGATTTCGGCGCGCAACGACTCCTGCCGGACCGTGGCGATATCCTGCCCGTCGATCAGGATCCGGCCGCCTTCGAGATCGTAAAAACGCAACAGCAGATTGACGAGCGTCGTCTTGCCGGCGCCGGAGCGGCCGACAATGCCGACTTTCTCGCCGGCGCGGACAGTCAGCGAGAAATCCTCGATAATGCCGCTGCCGCGACCGTAGTGGAAGGTTATGTGCTCGAAGCGGATGTCCGGACGGACGATCTGCAGATCCCTGGCGCCTGGCCGGTCGACCAGCCCGATCGGCTCTGAGATCATTTCCGCCGAATTCTGGATCGTGCCGAGATTGCGCATGATCGCATTGAACTGCGACATCATCCGGCCAAAGAGCATATTGAGCCGCAGCACCATGCTGAGCGTGAAGGCCACGCCGCCGGTCGAGATTTCGCCGGCGAGCCAGAGATGGATGGCAAGGGCCGCGATCGTTGTGATCATCACGCCCGACAGAAGCGCCAGCGACGAGCGCACACCGGTCAGAAGCCGCGTGAACGGCATGACGGCCGCCTGAAAGCGATCGAAGCCGTTGCGGATATAATCGTCGTTTTGTTCTTCACGGCCGAAGAGCTTCAGCGTCTGGATATTGGCATAGGCATCGACCATACGCCCGTTCAACACCGACGCAGCTTCTGCGGAATTGCGGGCATGACGGCGGATGCGCGGCACGAAATAGCGGGCGAGCAGCGAGAAGACGCCGATCCAGATGGTGATCACCAGCGCCAGGCGCCAGTCCAGCCCGCCGACCAGCGCTATGGTCGAGGCCGCATAGATGATGATGAACCAGACCACCTGCAGCAGCGACACGACGAGATCACCCGTCGATTGCCCCGCCGACCAGACCTTGGTGACGATGCGGCCGGAAAAATCATTCTGGAAGAAGCTTATCGATTGACGCGCGACATGTGCATAGGCCTGCCAGCGCACCAGATTGAGGAAGCCGGGAACGACCACTTGCTCCTCGACCAGTGCCCCGAGGCTCACCACAAGGAACCGCACGACCAGCACGACGAAGACCATGCCGAGCAGCGTCCCGCCATGACCCGCAAGCAGTCCCGTCCAGCCCTCGCCCGGCTTGACCTTGTCCAGGATATCGACGAGATGCCCGACGAACCAGAACAGCGCCGCCTCGAGCATCGCCACGGCACCGCCCAGCACCGCCATCGCCAGAAACGGCCCTTTCGCCTGCCCGACATAATACCAGATGAACGCCCAGAGCGACCGCGGCGGCCGAAGATCGCCGGCGCGGTAGTAGGGATCAATCCAGGTCTCGAACAGCCGGTAGACGGAGCGGATCAGCATCCCATGCGATATAGGAGGTTTCGCCGACGGCGCAAAGGAATGCCACGGCTTGAGAACATTATATTTTTGTCATGTTTGAATCTGAAGAGCACTTGGTGCTTCACATCGCCCCATCGTCGTCGCCCAGAATATTTTGCAGGTCACGTCGGCCGTGCAAGACACGGACAACAACGATCATTTCATCTTGGACAAGATAGTAAACGCGAATTGTCTCGAATCCGGGTATAGCGCGCGATCTCAGACCGTCGAGAGCTGGATTGTCGAACCGGCGGGGTGATCCAGCCAAAGGTGCCTGCGCGATGGACGACAAGGCGTCTTGGGTACCAGCTAAAAAGCGCTCGCCGACATCGCCGCCGCCGGCATCGGTATAATATCGCAACTGCTCAATGATATCCGAGCGAGCCGCCGGCTTAACGATCAATTTCACTGAGAGATTTTTCCGGATTTTGCTTTGGCAAAAAGCTCAGCGGCTTCCGCTTTAAGTTCAGTCCAAAACTGCTCGGTTACTTCGTGCCCCTCCCCGGAAGCTAGCCCCTCCAGTAGCAATGACTGCAGGCGCGCTTCATTCTCCTTGGCTTGTGCCTCGCGAAGCAGACTGCGAACATACTCACTGACATTTCCGAAGCCCTTATTGGCAATCTGCCCTTCTATGAAGGCTTTCAGGTTGTCCGGCAGTGATATCGTAACGGTAGCCATCGAACGCCTATCCTATCTAAATCAGAGATTTATATTAGCACGTCATCTTAATTGTTCTCAATAGATAAGACGAAAGGGGTCGCCAATTACACCCAATATGCTAGCCAAAACGAAAAGGGCGAGCTCCAAAGCCCGCCCTTCCCTTGATCCCTACTGCGCCGCCGCCTCGGCCTCTTCATGGTCCGCCAGGAAGCCACCGGACTGGCGGTTCCAGAGGTCGGCGTAGATGCCGCCGGACTGAACGAGATCGTGATGCGTTCCTGTCTCGATGATGTGGCCCTTGTCGAGCACGATCAGGCGATCCATCTCGGTCAGTGTCGACAGACGGTGGGCGATCGCGATCACCGTCTTGCCCTGCATCAGCGCGAAGAGATTTTCCTGGATCGCCGCTTCCACTTCGGAATCGAGCGCCGAGGTTGCCTCGTCCAGCACCAGGATCGGCGCGTCCTTCAGGAAGACGCGAGCGATCGCGATGCGCTGCCGCTGGCCGCCGGAGAGCTTGACGCCGCGCTCGCCGACCTGCGCGTCGAGGCCCTTACGGCCTTGCATATCGACCAGCCCTTCGACGAACTCCCAGGCATTGGCGCGCTTGGTCGCCTGGATGATGTCGGCGTCGGTCGCCTCCGGATGACCATAGGCGATGTTGTCGCGGATCGAACGGTGCAGCAGCGACGTATCCTGCGTCACCACGCCGATCAGCGAGCGCAGGCTGTCCTGCGTCACCTTGGAAATATCCTGGCCGTCGATGGTGATGCGCCCGCTTTCGAGATCGTAGAACCGAAGCAGCAGGTTCATCAGCGTCGTCTTGCCGGCGCCGGAGCGACCGACAAGGCCGACCTTCTCGCCGGCACGGATATCGAAGGTCAGGTTGTCGATGACGCCCTTGGCCTTGCCATAGTGGAAGCGGACGTGATCGAAGTGGATCGCACCCTGTTTGGCAGAGATCGCCGGAGCCGCCGGCACATCGACGATATCGTGCGGCTTCGTCAGCATCTCGATGCCGTCATAGATCGTGCCGATATTCTCGAACAATGCCGAGACTTCCCACATGATCCATTGCGACATGCCGTTGACGCGCATCGCAAGGCCGATGGCGATGGCGATGGCGCCGATCGAGATCGAGCCGCTGAGCCAGAACCAGATCGACAGTGCCGAGACGACGAAGAGCGCCACGCAATTGTTGACGTAAACCGCGATGTAGAACAGCGTCACCTTACGCATTTGTCCGTGGACGGTCTGCAGGAAGCCATCCATGCCGGCCTTGGCATAGCTCTCCTCACGACCCGCATGCGAAAACAGCTTCACGGTTGCGATATTCGTATAGCTGTCGACCACCCGGCCCGTCATCGTCGAGCGCGCATCGGCCTGGGCGGCGGCGATCTTGCGCAGCCGCGGCACGAAATAGCCGACGATGGCGATGTAGGCCGCCAGCCAAGCCAGGATCGGCAACATCAGCCGCCAGTCCGCCACCGCGATGACCAGGATCATCGACAGGAAATAGGTGACGACATAAACGAAGACATCGAGGATCTTGATGACCGCTTCGCGCACGGCAAGCGAGGTCTGCATCACCTTGGTGGCGACGCGTCCCGCAAACTCGTTGGCGAAGAAGGTCATGCTGTGGCGCAGCAGGAAGCGATGCATCTGCCAGCGGGCAATCATCGGATAGTTGCCGAGCAGGACCTGATGCATGATGACGGAATGAATGACGGCAGCCAGCGGCAGGCCGACCACCACCATGGCGCCCATCCAGAACAGCTTTTTCCATTCCATCTGCAGGAACGTCGCCCGGTCGGCATGCGACAGCCAATCGACGATATTGCCGAGGAACTGGAACAGCGCGACTTCGCCGGCAGCAATCAACATGGCGAGAAAAGCCATGGCGAGCAGCCAGGGTGCTGCCGGCTTGGTATAGTGCCAGCAAAAGGCAAACAGCCCGCGCGGCGGAACGTCCGGCACTTCGCTCGGAAAGGGATTTAGTCGCTGTTCGAACCAGCCAAACATGAAATATGCTCCAAAGACTCGACCCTTTGGCCACGGCTGCTGAATCTCAAAGGATCACAGGCTGACATGGTGGCCGGGTGATAAAAGAACGAGGCCCTATCAGCCGCGTATCGAATCGAAAAAAGGGGGAACTCGCGAAAGTGCGCTTTATAGCGCCTGAATCACAGCCATGGTCGAATGGCCAGGAGGCGCATCATCACGAACGATATATTCATCTAAGCCTCCCTGTGTCGCAAGTTGTAGAGCGGCTCCCTTTTACCGTGCATTTTTAGCTTTGAAAAGCGGAATATGCCTAAAAACGCGCCGGAATCTTCAATTTTGCTGATGGACGTCATCACAAAATCAGAGCCATTCGACGAATACCCAAAGACAAATTCGAGCGTTTTCGGTAGTTGCAAACCATGACTTCGCTGCACATCGCCCTCTACCAGCCCGATATTCCCGGCAACACCGGCACGATCCTTCGGCTCGCCGCTTGCCTCGGCCTTGGCGTCGATATCATCGAGCCCGCCGGCTTCGACATTTCGGACCGCAACCTCAAGCGCGCCGGCATGGATTACCTCTCAGCCGTTGCGCTGACACGGCATGTCAATTGGGAGCGCTTCGAGAGCTGGCGCGCGGCAACCGGGAGGCGGCTGGTGCTCGCCTCCACCAAGGCGGCCGAGCGCTACACGGATTTCGCTTTCCGGGAAGACGATATCCTGCTCTTCGGCCGCGAGAGCGCCGGCGTGCCTGATCACGTCCATGAAACGGCCGATGGCCGGATCCTCATCCCCATGCTCGAAGGCCAGCGCTCCATCAATCTGGCCATGTCCGTCGCAATGATATCGGGTGAGGCTTTGCGACAGACGACGTGGTCGTGAATTGCCGTTGGCATGCTGAATGAAGTGTGAGAAGCTTTCCATCGGAATGCTCTAACTTACGGCAGCCTTGGCGAGGTGACCCATGTTCCAGACGGCATTCACCCTCACTCTTACGCAGTTCGCACGCACCCTTAGCCTGCCCGAACGGCTGCAACGCTCGCCGATGCGCAATCTCGCCCTGGAAGCCCTTCGCCAGCGCAACACGACGCTCGATGCACTGTTCTACGACATCAAGGTCATCACTCCCGACGAAGCTTTCTACATCAGCGACTCCCTGGCCGCCGAAGGCACGATCATGATCGTTCCGCCAAGCGGCAGCGGCGCGATCATTCTCTGCGAAACGCTCGAAGAGTTCGCGCTGCGCGGCGGCCGTGAGGTGCAAGCGCTGGCGGTTGCCGGCATCGGCGGCTCAGCTCTTGGCGCAGCGGCCTTTGCCCGCAATGTTGCCGATGCGATCGGTGCACCGGCCGCGGTCGTCGTTTCCGGCTATGGCCTCGCCGATGTCATCACCGAGACGCTTGGCGGACATTTCTTCTTCGGCCATCTCAAGGGCCTGCGCCCCGTCCTTGAAATACTGGACGACTTTGCCGGACGGCCGAAATTCGGCGCCGCCGGCGCGAGCAGCAACGAGACGACCTCGCGCACCAGCCTGGACACTCGCACCGTGCGCGCGCTTCTCGCCGATCCACGCTTCTCCTTCCGCCTGCTCGTCAGCCACTCCAAGGGCAATCTGGTGCTCTCGGCAGCCCTTCACGACCTCAACAGGCAGGATGAGGCCCGAGTTACGAAACTAGCTGAGAGCACGAAGATCGTCACCATCGGCACCCGCATCGCCATGCCGCCGATCTTTTCCGACGTCATCGACGTCATCGGCGAATGGGACTGGTTCGGCGAAATGAATTCCCGGCCGTTCATCTCCACTGATCGTCGCATTCCGCATGCCGGGCACCACACCAATACGGATTTGCACAGCCATCTGCCGGTGACATCAGTGTTGAAGGAGATCCTGGCCGCCGCGCCGATTGTCGAAAAGGCTCACGCCGCGTCGGCGTTGCATGTCGTGGCAAAACCTGAAGCTCCAATGCGGCCGATGCGGCGCCCCGTACCGATTGAAAAGGTGAAGAAAGCCTTCTCAGACAAGAGTTTGCCCAATATTCCGCCGAAGGAAACCGGCCTTTCCGACGAGGTGCCAGCCCCAAAACCGCACTAAAATCGGGCACTGCGCAAATATTGCCCGGATATGTCGCACATGGTGTTGGAGCATGGCCGCAACCAGCATATAATCCTTAGCCGGCAAGCAAAATGGCCTCGATTCCCTAGGCAAGCAAAGTCACAGAAACTCATGCCTTTTCAGTGGCTTCCGCTCGGGTTTCACCTACCATCAATGGCATCACGGCATGAGAAAGATATAAAAAGACGACATGGAATCCACCGTCGTGATGATCAATCTGTTCGGAGCCGTGGCATTGCTGCTGTTCGGTCTCGCACAGGTAAAGGATGGTGTGTCGCGTGCCTTCGGCGCGAGGCTTAGAACCGGTCTTGCCAGCGGCACTCGCGGCGGCCTTCGCTCCTTCGTCTCCGGCTTCGTCGCAACCGTGGCGCTGCAAAGCTCGACCGCAACCGCGCTGATGATCGCCTCCTTCGTCGAGCGCGATCTCGTCCTGCCCAGCATGGCCCAGATCGTGCTGCTCGGCGCCAATGTCGGCACTGCGGTGACGGCATGGATCGTCGCGACCGGCATCGAGTGGCTGTCGCCGCTGATCATCCTCATCGGCATAGTGCTCTACCGCCGCTCGGCCACCACCCAGCAGGGCGCTGGCACAGCCCTGATCGGCATAGGCCTGATGCTGCTGTCGCTGCAGCTCCTGAGCCTCGCCACGGAACCGATGCGGCAGTCTCCGGCGCTCGCCGCCTTTATCGGCCTGCTCGACGGCGCACTGCCGGTGGCGCTGATCTTTTCGGCCGTGCTTGCCTTCGTCTCCTCGTCCAGCCTCGCCGTGGTCGTGCTGATCCTGTCGCTTGCCTCGGCCGGCATCCTATCTCCGGCCCTCACGGTGGTGCTCGTGCTCGGCGCCAATCTCGGCGGTGCGATCCCGCCCGTCATGGCCACTCTCTCCGGCCCCGCCACCGCCCGGCGCGTGACACTCGGCAACCTGATCGTACGCACCATCGGCTGTCTCATCGTCCTGCCCTTTGCAAGCTATATCGGTGCGTGGATGCAGGGCCTGCATTTTTCACCCGCCAAGCTGCCGGTTGACGTGCATCTGCTCTTCAATATCGCCCTTGCCATCTGCGCCTGGCCCTTCTCGTCCTTCCTGTCGAAGACGATGCTGCGGCTGGTACGCGACGATCCGCAGGCCGATGACGGACCGAAGTTCCTCGATCACAACGCGCTCAGCACGCCGGTCGTGGCGCTCGCCAGCGCGACGCGTGAAGTCCTCGGCGTCGGTGATCTTATCGAGCGCATGCTGATCCGCACGGAAAATGCCTTCAACCACAACGACCTGTCGCCGCTGAAGGAGATCGCGTTTCTGGAAAAGCGGGTCGACCGCATCCAGCAGGAGGTGAAGATCTATCTCTCCAAGCTCGGGCGCGAGGGATTGGACGACGAAAATGGCCGCCGCTCGATCGTCATCATCGACTATGCCATCAACCTCGAGCATATCGGCGACATCATCGAAAAAGGCCTGGCCGAACAGGTGGCGAAGAAGATCGGCAAGGGCCTGACCTTCTCGGATGACGGTTATCAGGAGCTGCATAAACTCTTCGGCATGACGATCGACAATCTGCGCATCGCGCAGACCATCTTCGTCACCCGCGATTTCAATCTCGCCCGCCAGCTCATGGAGGTGAAGGTCGATGTCCGCCGGCTGGAGAAGCAATCCTCCGAGCGCCACCTCGAACGCCTGCGCGACGGCCGCGTCGACAGCCTGCAAACCAGCTCGCTGCATCTCGACATGCTGCGCGACCTGAAGCGCATCAACGCCCACATCGTCTCCGTGGCGCATCCCATCCTGGATGAAAGCGGGCTGTTGATCGAGAGCCGGCTGCGGAACACGCAATAGCCGTTTCAAACCGCTGGCGACGACACTCTTACTGTCTTCCGGTCAATCCGCCGATGGCAGGCGCCGCATGGTGAACTCGATGCGGTCGCCATCGACCTGCCGCCAACTCTCGACTTCGGTCCAGTAAGCAGCTTTCGGGAAAGTGTCGAACCATTCGCGCGCCTTGGCGCGGGCTTCCGGACGGCTGAGACAAAAGGTCTCGCGAACGAAATCATTCTTTCTGCCAGCAGGATTTTCCTGCCGGTACTGGAATATTCTCTGTTTCAACCCATCGAAGGGCGGCGGTCCGGGTATCTTCATCATGAAACCTCGCCTTTAACAGGGAACATAATACCGCATTTGACAATTTGCGAGTCGATTCTCCGGTGAGACAAGCGCGCTGGTTCCGCCACGATGTTGCTGATATTCAAGGCGACAAATCGAATCGCGGGCATCGGCCGCCCGCATCCGGAGATGCACATATGGAACGACCGAACCTCCCCAAGGAACTGCCCGAGGACATCGAAGACAAGAAGGAAGCGGCACAAGGCTGGTTCCAGAGCCTGCGCGATGCGCTCTGCGCCGAGTTCGAACAGCTGGAAGACGAGCTTGCAGGCCCCCTTTCCGATCAGACGCCGGGGCGCTTCGTCGCCAAGGACTGGCAGCGGGAGAACGGCGAAGGCGGCGGCGGGCGCATGTCGATGATGGAAGGCCGCGTCTTCGAGAAGGTTGGCATCCACACCTCCACCGTCTACGGCGAATTCTCGCCCGACTTTCGCAGCCAGATCCCAGGCGCCGAAGAAGATCCGCGCTTCTGGGCCTCCGGCCTGTCGCTGATCGCCCACCCGGTCAATCCGAATGTGCCAACCGTGCACATGAACACCCGCATGGTGGTAACGACAAGCCAATGGTTCGGCGGCGGCTGCGATCTGACGCCGATGCTCAACCGGCGCCGCACGCAGGAAGACACCGATAGCGTCCTCTTCCACCGCGCCATGCAGATCGTCTGCGATCGCCACAAGGTGGCGGACTACCAGCGCTACAAGGCATGGTGCGATGAATATTTCTATCTGAAGCACCGCAATGAATCGCGCGGCATCGGCGGCATCTTCTTCGACTGGCTGCATTCCACGGAAGAGGCCGGCGGTTGGGATGCCGATTTCGCCTTCACCCGCGATGTCGGCCGCGCATTCTCCATGGTCTACCCCCGGATCGTGCGCTCGAACTTCAACGAAGCATGGACCGAAGAAGATCGTGACGAACAATTGATCCGTCGCGGGCGCTATGTGGAGTTCAATTTGCTCTATGATCGGGGTACAATCTTTGGGCTGAAGACGGGCGGCAATGTTGAGTCGATCCTATCGTCCTTGCCGCCGGTGGTGCGTTGGCCGTAAGCGCCGACATTAAAACATCAGGAAAACCCTGAAATCGTTCGGAGGAGTACCTAGGTTAGGTAATGCGCGTTTCAATCGGAGGAGATTGTAATGGCAGTACAGAATCAAGTTGCAGAGACTGCGAATGAACAGAAGCTCTTGCGTAGCGTCGACACGCCGGAATTTATAGTTCGGCTGGCTGAGGATATGCGGGTCAGAAGCGGATCGGATCTGCCCCTCTCCTGCTTCATCGAGCAGGTCAGGATGCAGCTCGCCGGCAAATCACAGGGCGAGGTCGCCAGCATGGCGGCGGATCGTTCGGCACGACAAACGCCGGCTCCGAAATATCAATCTTCGGGTTGCTTCAAGGCATGGGCCATGCCGGACTGAGGTCCGGAAAGCATCGTCCGGCAGGGCGGAGGCCTTGCCGGGCGGAGGAAACCTTTCTCCACCTTTCGCGTTCTGACCTTCATGCCCCACGGCATGAAGAAATGACATCGCGTTGAAGTATCAGGAGGCAGATATGCGACTGTTCGAATGTGGTACGCTCGTGCCCGGCTGCGATTGGCACACCCGCTCCAACGACGATGCCGAAGTGGTTCGTCGCGCCGTCGAGCACATGCGTAACGCCCATGGCGAGACGACCATCCGGGAAGGCATGGTCGATAACATCAAGGCACGCATTCGCGACGAAGCGAACGCCGCCTAATCCAAGCCCATGGACATCAGGACTCGATCAATTCCTTCAGCCGGGCGAGCAGAGCCGCCCGGTCCATGGAGAAATTGCCGTCGAGCCATTGCTGTTCGAGCTTGCCAAGGATTTCTCCGACCCGAGGCCCGGCGCTGACGCCAGCGGCCAGCGCATCCGCGCCGCTGACCGGGAAAACCGGCTTCTTCCAGCCTGCCGTCCGCTCCAGCAGCTTGCCCAGCCGGGCCGTGCGCGCCATCTCCTCGAAATCACCTTCCGCCTTGCCCCGCGCAACGGCAAGCGCCAGCTTCAGTCGGGCGACGATGCCGAGCGTATCGTAACGGTAAAGCAAGCGGTCAAAGGCCGCTTCGGAGATATCGTCCTTGATACCGGGCGCATTCGCCCAGCCCTGCAAATAGGCGGCCTCAGCCTTCGACAGTCGCAGCCTTTCGGCAAGCTTTGCCAGCCGCGCGGCATCCGGCGGGACTATAGCCGCTAGCCGCAGCAGGGGATCGGGCGTCCAGCCGAGCGCCTGTTCCGTGGCGATCAGCGCCGGAATGGCGTCGATACCCCATTTCTCGGTTTCCGGCAGCACCTCGGTCAGAATCCCGACCTGCCGCATCCAGAGCAAAGCCCGGCCCGGATCCTTGGCCGCAAGCAGCTTCTTCATCTCCGACCAGACTCGCTCCGCCGACAGCAATGCGATCTTGGAGCGCGCCGCCGCGCAGGCACGCAACCCGTCGGCATCCGGCCGGCCGTTGCCGTAATAGGCGAAGAATCGAAAGAAACGCAGGATACGCAGATGATCTTCGGCGATCCGCGTCGCGGCATCCCCGATGAAACGGATATTACGGCGCTCAAGATCGGCGAGTCCGCCGACCATATCGATGACCTCGCCATTGTCAGAGGCATAGAGCGCGTTGATCGTCAGGTCACGCCGCTCGGCATCCGCCTGCCAGTCATTGCTGAAGGCTACCTGGGCTCGCCGGCCATCCGTCTCAACATCGCGGCGCAAGGTGGTGATCTCAAACGGTTTTCCATCGATGACCAGCGTCACCGTTCCATGCGCTATGCCCGTCGGCACCGCCTTGATACCGGCGGCAGCGGCCCGTTCCATGACTGCCTGCGGCAACAAGGTCGTGGCGATATCGATATCGGCCACCGGCAGCCCCATCAGGCTGTTGCGCACCGCACCGCCGACGACACGCCCCTCGCCGCCATCGGCGTTCAATAGGGACAGCACGCGCTGCAGGGCCTCGTCCTTGAACCAGGTCTCACCGGCAACGGAGGTCATGAATAGAGCCTTTCATAAAGCGTACGGACAATGCCGGCGGTAATGCCCCAGATCATGTGCGATCCATAGGGCATGCGATAGAAGTGGCGCTCGATCCCCTGCCACACCATGCTGTCGGTAACGTGATGGTCTGGGTCCATCAGGAAGGAAAGCGGTACTTCGAAAGCATCTTCCACCTCTGTCGGATTGAGCGCTAGTTCGAAGCCGGGCTTGACCACAGCAAGGATCGGCGTGATGCGAAAGCCGGTCGCCGCCAGATAATAAGGCAACCGGGCCACTGGCTCGATGAAAATATCCGCCAGGCCAATCTCTTCGGCGGCCTCTCGCATCGCCGCCATTTCCGGCGAGGCATCCTCCGGATCGATGGCGCCACCGGGAAAGGCGATCTGGCCGGAATGCTTGCGCAAGGTCGAGGTGCGCAGCGTGAAGATGACCTTGGCGTCCTCGCCATCATCCACCACGGGCACCAGCACCGCAGCATCGCGCAGGTTTAAACCCTCGACCTGCAGGATCGTTTCGGGATTGAGCGCATGGTCGCCATGGTCGCGCCAGGCAAGCTCGACCGGACCGCCGCTCTGATTGAGCGCGCGACGCCGGAATTCACCGGCGGAATAAAGGGGAAATTCGCTCATCGCGTCAGGGCATCCAGTTCGGCAACCGGCATGACGGGAAAGATGGAGGTGCCGGAGCGTATGCAGAAGATCTCTCGCCCGGCAATCTCCACGGTCTCCCCGAGTTCGACGAGATCATACATCACCGCGCGGGTCACCAGCGCTTCCAACCGACCGCGAACATGCAGGTAGGGTTTCAGTTCGTCATTGTCGCCGCGAATGACGAAGCGTATCGGATGCTCTCTGCCCGCCTCGACGACATCGCCGACATTGGTGCGGAATGTCAGCAGCCTTTTGCCGTCCCGTTCGGTCACGCTCATCTCGACCGCAACAAAAGGCGCATCGACAACGCGGATGCCGACCTTTTCCACAGGCGTGACGAGATAGGTCTTCTCATCCGCATCCTTGCGCAGAACCGTGGAAAACAGCCGCACCAGCGGTGCGCGGCCGATCGGCGTGCCCATGTAGAACCAGGTGCCGTCGGCGCGGATTTCCATGTCGATATCGCCGCAAAACGGCGGATTCCATTGGTCGACGGGCGGCAGACCCTTCTTGCGTCCGCCACTATCTCCGGCCGCTCGTGAAATCAGCGCAGCCAGACTTGCCGCATCGCTGGTCGACCTGATTTCTTCGCTTGCCATTGTTCCGTCCCGGTTTGCACTTAGTCCTGAATACAGCCGTTTCTCACGAGATAGTCATTCGAAACGCGCTTGTCAGCTATCTTCATGGCGGTAAGTTGTATTGAGTATGAGGCAAATGTGTAAGTTCTGCGAATCGCGTGTACCGTTTATCAGCCGTTGGAGATGCAAATGGGCATGATCAAATCGACCGAAACGAGCCTCGACGACCAGGCCATGATTGCATCGGCCGAGCGGGCACTGGGCGATATCGCCACCATCCGCGATGAGGTTTCGAAGGTTATCTTCGGCCAGGAAAGCGTCGTCGAAAACACGCTTCTCGCCGTGCTCGCTGGTGGTCATGCCCTGCTTGTCGGCGTCCCGGGCCTTGCCAAGACCAAGCTGGTGACCACGCTCGGCGCCGTTCTCGGTCTTGCCGCCAACCGCGTCCAGTTCACGCCGGACCTGATGCCGTCGGATATTCTCGGCTCCGAAGTCATGGACCAGGATGAAAGCGGTCGCCGCTCCTTCCGTTTCGTCAAGGGCCCGGTCTTCGCTCAATTGCTGATGGCCGACGAGATCAACCGCGCCTCGCCGCGCACGCAATCGGCGCTGCTGCAGTCGATGCAGGAATATCACGTCACCATCGCCGGCCAGCGCTACGACCTGCCGGCGCCGTTCCATGTTCTGGCAACACAGAACCCGCTGGAGCAGGAAGGCACCTATCCGTTGCCGGAAGCGCAGCTCGACCGTTTCCTGCTGCAGGTCGACGTGGACTATCCGGAGCTTGCCGACGAACGCCGGATCCTGCTCGAAACCACCGGCCTCAACGAGGCGACGCCGCATGCGGTCATCGATGCCGAGCGACTGATCGAGATCCAGACGCTGATCCGCCAGATGCCGGTCAGTGACGGCGTTGTCGACGCCATCCTCTCGCTGGTGCGCTCCGCCCGTCCCGGTCAGGGCAATGCCTCGACCGACAAGCACGTCGCCTGGGGTCCCGGCCCGCGCGCTGGCCAGGCGATGATGCTCTGCGCCCGCGCCCGCGCGCTCTATGAAGGCCGGCTTGCGCCTTCGCTCGACGACGTGCATGCGCTGGCCGAGCCGGTGCTCCAACACCGCATGGCGCTGACTTTTTCCGCCCGCGCCGAAGGCATGTCGGTACGGGACGTGATTGCAGGGCTGGTCAAGCAGTCAAGAACGTAACGCGGGATATCGAGGAGAGTATAAGCGCGTGGCATCCATCGGACAGATCGTCAGCCCGACCTCAGGCAATGATGCCCTCTCCCGCGCTCGCAGCCGTGCCGCCCTCGTGCCGGATTGCCTCGTCGAAGCCAAGCGTATCGCCAACACCGTCATTGCCGGCTGGCATGGCCGGCGTAAGCGTGGCATCGGCGAGAATTTCTGGCAATTCCGCCCCTATAGCGAGGGCGAAAGCCTATCGCGTATCGACTGGCGCCGCTCGGCCCGCGACGATCACACCTATATCCGCGATCATGAATGGGAAGCGGCGCACACGATCTGGCTCTGGGCCGACATGTCGCCGTCGATGATGTACAAATCGACCTATGGCCATGTCTCCAAGGAAAGCCGCGCGTTGGTGCTGATGCTGGCGCTTGCCGAAATCCTTGCCCGTTCCGGCGAGCGCGTCGGCTGCCCCGGCATCATGGAGCCGGTCTCCACCCGTAATGCCGCCGAACGGCTGGCGGCGGCACTGATGCACACCCCACTCGAGGGCGGCCTGCCGCAGACCACGATGATCCGCGGCTGGAGCGATATCGTGCTGATCGGCGATTTTCTGGATGATGCCGACGATGTCATGAGCCGGATCGGGCCGCTTGGCCGCCGGGGACTGCGCGGCCATGTGGTCGAGATCGCCGACCCAGCCGAGGAAATCTTTCCCTACAGCGGCCGCACCGAGTTCAGCGATCCCGAAACCGGCACGAAGCTGGTGGCCGGACGGGCGGAAAACCTGCGCGAGGATTATCAGCGCGCCTATCTCGCCCGCCGCGACAGTCTCGGCCAGTCACTGCGCCATCTCGGCTGGACATTTGTGAGCCACCGCACCGACCGGCTGGCATCGGAGGCGCTGGTCGCCGTGCATATGTATCTTTCCGGCATGCCGGCCCGGGCGATATCTGGAGGGCAGCCGTGAGTGGTCTCTCCTTCGCATTCGCCTCCCCCGCAATCCTCGGTGCCCTGATCCTGCTTCCGGCGATCTGGTGGCTGTTGCGTCTCACCCCGCCGCATCCAAGGGCGGAGGTCTTTCCGCCTCTGCGCATCCTGGCAAAGATTCTGAAGCGTGAGGAAACGCCGGCGCGCAGCCCCTGGTGGCTGACGCTGCTGCGCATGGCCCTCGCCGCTCTCGTCATCCTTGCCATCGCCAATCCGATGTTCAATCCGCGCACCAATACGCTATCGAGCAGCGGTCCGCTGGTGCTGCTCATCGACAATAGCTGGGCGACGGCTTCCGATTGGGAGCGCCGCGTGCAGACGGCCGATGCGCTGATCGATGACGCCGACGCGAAGGGCATACCCGTCTCCATCGCCTTCACAGCCGAACAAAGCAACGACAGCACGCCCGGCGCAGCGACAGCCGCCCGCGACAGGCTGCATGCGATCAATCCAAGACCGCTGGTGCCAGATCGTCAGCGCGCCGCCCAGGCCATCAAGTCCGCCCTCAACGGCACCGAGCCGGGCACGATCGCCTTCCTCTCCGACGGTGTCGAAAGCAAGGACAAGGACGATATCCTCACCCAGCTCGCCGCCTTGAAGCCGAGCGAACTGCGTCTGATCCAGGGCGACGGCGGCGATGTGCTGGCGATCACCGGCGCCACCAATGCCGCCAATGACATGACCGTCACCGCGACGCGGCTGAACGCCGCCAACCCGCTCCGGCTTGGGCTATCCGCCCTCGACAATCAGGGACGGCCGATCGCGGCGGGCTCGCTGAACTTCACCGGCGGCCAGACGGTTGCGACCGGCTCAATCGCTGCTCCCTTCGAGATGCGCAACGATTTCGCCCGCATCAGCATCGACCGGCATGCAAGCGCCGGCACCGTGCACCTGCTCGACGACGGTTTTAAACGCCGCCGCGTAGCATTGCTGTCCGGACAGGCCGCCGACGAATTCCAGCCGATCCTGTCTCCGCTTTATTATATCCAGCGTGCCCTGCAGCCCTATGCCGACTTGGCCCAGCCGAACAGCGCCGATCTGGCAAAGTCGATCCCTGAACTGCTCGCCGGCAATCCGTCCGTGATCATCATGGCCGATGTCGGCCGCCTGCCGCAGGAAAGCTATGGGCCGCTGCAGCAATGGATCCAGAATGGCGGCACGCTGGTGCGCTTTGCCGGGCCACGACTTGCCGCAGCGCCCGCCGAAGACCCGCTGGTGCCGGTGACGTTGCGCCAGGGCGAACGCACTTTCGGCGGCGCTCTCTCCTGGGCCGAACCGCAGCCGCTCGCCGATTTCCCCACTTTCGGCCCCTTTGCCGGCATGCCGAAGCCCGCCAATGTCCTCATCAAGCGGCAGGTGCTCGCCGAACCGACACCTGACCTTGCAGAGCGCACCTGGGCAAGCCTTGCAGACGGCACGCCACTGGTAACCGAAAAACAGATGAAGGCCGGCCGCATCGTCCTCTTCCATGTCAGCGCCGAGCCGCAATGGTCCGATCTGCCGATCTCGGGTGACTTCGTCGAAATGCTGCGCCGTATCGTACAGCTCTCCCGCTCAGGCGGTGTCACCTCGGGCGACAACGCGCCGAAGACCAGCGAAGCCATGCCGCCTTACCGGCTGCTAACCGCCAAGGGCGCGCTAGCCAGCGAAACCGGCAATGCTCGCCCGCTCGATCCGAACAACAAGGGTGGAATCATCGCCAATTTCGACAATCCGCCCGGTCTTTACGGCTCGGAGGAAGGTTTTGTCGCCCTCAACGTTCTGCCTGACGGCGCACAATTGAAGCCGCTGGATGCCTCTGCGGCAGGCCTCTCGGTCGCGCGCGAGGGTCT
The DNA here is from genome assembly GCF_041355235.1 of Rhizobium sp. RCC_161_2. NCBI lineage: Bacteria > Pseudomonadati > Pseudomonadota > Alphaproteobacteria > Hyphomicrobiales > Rhizobiaceae > Rhizobium > Rhizobium sp. RCC_161_2. Next base: position 106,009 of record NZ_JBFUPL010000003.1, read on the forward strand.
CATCGGCGGGGAAGCCTGGTCGGCCAAGCCGATCCTCTTCACCATCGCCTTCCTTGTCCTTCTCGCGGATAGCCTGATCGTGCTCTTCATGAACGGCGCCTTCCCGCGCCTTCGCAGGTCGACCAAGACGGCCGCAAGTACCGCCGCTATGCTGCTGCTCGCAGTCTCGGTCGCGACCTTCCTGCATTCGGGGAGCGCTTCGGCCGATGATTCCAAACCCGGCGACGACACCATCTTCTCGCGGCTCGACAAGACGCATCTTGCCTATGTCGTCACCGGCGAGTCCGACGTCGACCATGTTTCCGAGCGCGGCCTTGCCGGTCTTTCCGATTTTCTGACCTATCGCACGACGCTGGAGCCCGGCCCTCCGGTCGCGCTGGATCCCGCCAAGGACGAACTTGCCTTCTATCCGATCATCTATTGGCCGATTTCCGCCACCGCCCCAATGCCGTCCAACGATGCCATCAACCGCATCGACGCCTATATGCGCAATGGCGGCACCGTGCTCTTCGACACGCGCGACGCCATCGACACGATGGGCGACACCACAACGCCGAGCCCGAACGGACAGCGGCTGCAGGAAATCCTCGCCAATCTCGACATTCCGGCACTGGAACCTGTGCCGAAAGGCCATGTGCTGACGAAATCCTTCTATCTGCTCTCGAGCTTTCCCGGCCGCTATGCCGATAGCCCGCTCTGGATCGAGGCACGGCAGGATACGCGCGGCGATGGCAACGCCGTCGCCTCGGCAGATGGCGTGACCCCGATCATGATCACCGGCAATGATTTCGCCGGCGCCTGGGCGATCGGCGACAATGGTTCGCCGCTGTTGCCGACAGTGCCGCCGGACGAGACACAGCGCGAATATGCCTACCGCACGGGCGTCAACATCATGATGTACATGCTGACCGGCAACTATAAGGCCGATCAGGTGCATATCCCTGATATCCTGGAACGGTTGGGGCAATAAAATGAATATCGGTTTTGCCCCCTTCCTGCCCTGGTCCGCCCTCGCCGCCCTCGCGGTGATCACGCTTGCCATTGCCGCGCTCGCCGTTTTCCGGCGCATGCGTGGCGGCTGGATCCGTGCGCTGGCTGCCTTCGCCCTCTTAGCCGCACTCGCCAATCCCGTGCTGATGCAGGAGGATCGCGACCAGCTCTCGACCATCGTCCCCGTCATCGTCGACCGCAGCCTGAGCCAGCAGACGCCGGAGCGCATCAAGATGACCGACGAGGCATTGGAGGCGCTGAAGGACCGGTTGGCGCAATTCCCGCGCATCGAGCCGCGCATCGTCGAAGTGCGCGAACCCGCTGAATCCGAATCTCCCTCGACGCGGCTCTTCTCCGCACTCTCTTCTGCAATCGCCGATGTCCCGCCCGCCCGCGTCGGCGGCGCGATCTTCCTGACGGACGGCCAGATCCACGATATTCCCGGCATCAATCAGGCGCTCGGCTTCGACGCACCGATCCACGGGTTGATCACCGGCAAGCCGGACGAGTTCGACCGGCGCATCGAAGTGGTGCGCGCGCCGCGTTTCGGCATCGTCAACGACGAGCAACAGCTCGTGCTGCGCGTCATCGACGACGGCAAGAGCCCCGGCGGCATGGCAGACGTGACCGTCAAGATGAACGGCGATGAGATCGCCACGCTGCAAGCGACACCCGGCCAGGACACGCCTTTCAGCTTCAAGGTGCCCCGCGCCGGCAACAACGTGCTCGAATTCGCCGTCGCCGAAGTGCCGGGCGAAGTGACGCCCATCAACAACCGCACCGTTCAGATGATCGAGGGCATCCGCCAGAATATGCGCGTGCTGTTGGTCTCCGGCGAGCCGCATGCCGGCGAGCGTGCCTGGCGCAATCTGCTGAAATCGGACGCCTCCGTCGACCTCGTACACTTCACCATCCTGCGTCCGCCGGACAAGCAGGACGGTACGCCGATCAATGAGTTGTCGCTGATCGCTTTCCCGACACGCGAACTCTTCGTCGACAAGATCACCTCGTTCGACCTGATCATTTTCGACCGTTACCAGGACCGTCCCAACGTCCTGCCGACGATCTATTACGACTATATGGCCCAATATGTCGAAAACGGCGGCGCGCTGCTGGTGGCCGCCGGGCCTGAGCATGCGGCCGGCAATTCGATCGCATTGACGCCGCTCTCCGCTGTGCTTCCGGCCGAACCGACCGGACAGATGATCGAGAAGCCCTTCTATCCGCGCCTGTCGGATCAAGGTCGCAAGCATCCGGTCACGCGCGGCCTCGACGGATCGGATACCGAGCCGCCGCATTGGGGCCGCTGGTTCCGCAGCGTCGATGTCGAGAAGCCGCAGGGCCAGACCGTGATGGTCGGCGCCGACAACAGCCCGCTGCTGGTGCTGAACCGCGTCGGCCAGGGCCGTGTCGCCATGCTGCTGTCCGACGAAGGCTGGCTCTGGGCCCGCGGCTTCGAAGGCGGCGGGCCGCATGTGTCGCTCTATCGCCGCATCGCCCACTGGCTGTTAAAGGAGCCGGCGCTGGAGGAAGAGGCGCTGACGGCGCGCGCCGCTGGCCGCACGCTGGAAGTGACCCGCCAGACGATCGGCGACGATCCCGGCCCCGCCACGATCAAGTCCCCCTCCGGCAAGACACAGACATTGCCGCTGAAGCAAACCGAGCCGGGGCTCTACCAGGCTGACAAGCGCATGGACGAGATCGGGCTCTACCAGATCGCCAACGGCAATCTCTCGACGCTGGTGCATGTCGGCGCCGTCGATGCGCCGGAGTTCAAGGCGATGATCTCGACGACGGAGACGCTGAAGCCTTTGGCGGAAAAGACCAAGGGTCTCGTTGCCCGGGTTGCGACCGCAGGCGGTGGCGTCACCGTCCCGCCGATCCTGCCGGTGCGCGGTGCCGTGCGTGTCACCGACGATCAGCGCCTGACCATCCGCATGACCGACGAAACCATCCTGAAGGGCATCAACAATCTGCCGCTCTTTGCGGGTTTTGCCGGTCTTGCCGCCCTCCTCTTTGGCTTTTCCGCCATGTGGTGGCGTGAAGGACGGTGAGTACCATGTGGCGACTTGATGTAACGGACACTCCTTCCGAAAGCGACCTCGCGGCGATCAGCGAAGGCCTGACGGCCTTCAATGCCGCCGATGTCGGTCCGTCCGAGCGCCGCGCGCTTGCAGTCCTGATCCGCGACGAAGGCGGCGAGACCATCGGCGGCGTCTCGGGCTATACGGCCTGGGGCTGGCTGTTCACGGCATGGCTGTTCGTGCCGGAAACACTGCGCGGCCAGGGCATGGCCGGCAAGCTACTGGAAGCGGCGGAAGCGGAAGCGGTGTCGCGAGGTTGTTTCGGCGCCTGGATCGATACTTTCAATCCACAGGCGCTGCGCGCCTATCAGCGGCAGGGCTATGCAATCTTCGGCGAGTTACCCGATTTCCCCTTGGGTCGTAGCCGCTATTTCCTGCAGAAAAAACTATCGCCCCGCTGAGGCAGACGGGGCGATAGGTTGTTCTTTACAAAGCGTTAGACGGCGATCTTGCCACCGCCGGTCTTGGTGATGGCCACCACCGCGGGACGCACCGGCATGTCCGGCTTGAAGTCCGGCCAGCGCGTCGACAGATCCTCGTAATAGGACGGACGGCCGTGACCCGACCAGTCATCGCCGCCATCGCCCGGATGCTGCACGGCCACGAAAGCCGTCTGGTCGTCGGGCAGGAACAGCGGGCCACAAAGCTCGGCGCCGACGGGCACGCGATAGAACAACTTCGAGGTCGCCCGCGCATCACCTTCCGTATCGACAGCCCAGAGACCATCGGTGCGGCCGGTCGCCTTGTTGCTGTTGCCGTCGGTCGCCACCCAGAGACGACCGGCGGCATCGATGGAGCAGTTATCGGGCATACCGAACCAGCCGTTCTTCGTCGTCTCGGTCGAGAAGGAAGCCCCGACGGCAGCAACGGAGGGATCGCCGCATTTCAGCAGTACTTCCCACTTGCCCTTGGTCGCCGAGAACACACCGTCCTCTTCGCTGATCTCGATGATGTGACCGAAGGCATTGTCGGCGCGCGGATTGGCGGCATCGATCTGATCGGCCTTGCGCTTACTGTTGTTGGTCAGCATGACATAGACCTTGCCGTTGACGGCATTGGGTTCGATATCTTCCGGCCTGTCCATCTTGGTCGCACCGAGCAAGTCGGCGGCACGGCGCGTTTCGATCAGCACGTCGGCCTGGCTGGCAAAACCATGTTCCGCCGTCAGCGACCCCTGGCCGAAGGTCAGCGGCAACCAGGCAAGCGTGCCGTCCTCGGAGAACTTGGCGACATAGAGCGTGCCATTGTCGAGCAGATCGAGATTGGCGGCTCGGTCGGCGGCATTAAAGGTACCGGCCGTCACGAACTTGTAGACATAGTCGAACCGTTCGTCGTCGCCGAGATAGAGGACCACGCGGCCATCCTTGGAAACAATATTGGCAGCACCCTCATGCTTCACGCGGCCAAGCGCCGTGCGCTTCTTCGGCACCGACTGCGGATCGAGCACGTCGACCTCGACGACCCAGCCATAGCGGTTCGGCTCGTGCGGCTCCTTGGAGAGATCGAATCGGTCATAGAAATTCGCCCATTCGTAGCTGCCTTCCGGCACGCCATACCGCTTGTAATTGGCAGCTTCCTTGTGGCCTTCGGGCAGCTTGCCGGAGAAATAGCCGTGGAAGTTCTCCTCGGCCATGATGTAGGTGCCCCAGGGCGTGACGCCGCCGGCGCAGTTGTTGAGCGTGCCGAAAACCTTGGCGCCGGTCGCGTCGGCTGAGGTCTTCAGCCGATCATTGCCGGCAGCCGGGCCGGTCAGCTGCATCTCGGTCGTCGCGGTGATGCGGCGATTATATTTGCCGTCCGGAACGACCTGCCACTTGCCGTCGACCTTGCGGATCTCGACGATGGTGCCGCCATGGGCGGCCATCTCGATATCCACCTGCTCCTTGCTGAGCGGCGCCTGCTTGATCTTGCCGTCGGCGATCGTCACCAGGCCCGGAAACATCAGATGCGGGTTGGTATACTCATGATTGACCACCAGCAGACCATGTTCGGAAGACCCCTCCAGCGGGATATAGCCGACATAATCATTGTTGTAGCCGAACTGGCGACGCTGTGCCTCGGCGGACTGGTTCTTCGGATCGAAGACCGGTGAATCCGCGAAGAGCGCGTCGCCCCAGCGCAGCAGCACATTGGCATCATAACCTTCGGCGACATGGTGATCGGCATCGACACCGGCTTCGACTTCCTTGAAGGCGAAGGCCGAGCCGCCGGCTGCGCGCGCCTTTTCCGCGCTTACCAATGCGAGCGGCCCCACCGTCGCAGCGATAGCGGAAACAGCGAGCGACCCTTGCAGGAAGCCGCGACGGGAAAAACGACGTCCGATGATTTCCCCCATCGTCGGATTGTCGGTACAGTTATGGCCTTCCCCGTCAGCATCTTCCAGCTGGCTGGTCGGAAATATATCTTTTTGCGTGAGATTTTCAGTCATTGCACTACCCCCAAAAGTTTCGCAATCGCTCTTCATCAGAACAAGCAAAACTCTAGGTTGGCCGTATGACAGGTAGATGAAAAATACCCGCGCGAGGGAGCGCGCGGGCAGTGGTTGGCCGGATCTGTGGAAATCGTTGCGGCTAGACCGCGATTGCCACTGGCGGCAGATCTTCGTCCTCAATCTCCTCGGTAATGACGGCCGATACGGCGTCATCATGCCAGGCAATCGTGCCCTTCAGCCGCTCATGCGTGTCAGCGGCGAGCGGCACGACGAGCACCCTGCCCGGATCGACCGGCCCCGGAAATGCCAGCGCATTATAGGCGACCTTCTCGAAGCCGAGCGGGCCGTAATAGGGCGGATCACCGACCAGGATGACCGCTTCAGATCCTTTACGCTTGGCAGCTTCGATCGCGATCCGCACCAGCTCCCGCCCGATGCCACGGTTCTTGTGCGACGGGCGGACGGCAAGCGGTCCGAGCAGATGCCCCTTGACCGAGCCGGCGAGCACCGGCGTCATTCGGACGGAGGCGATCGTCTCGCCGTCGTCGGCGCAGATGAAGGAGAGCGAGCGCTCATGCGGCCCCTGCTCGCGAATCCGCGCAGCGGCGCGGGCGAACCGGCCGGGACCGAATGCTTCTTCGTTGATGAGTTCGATGACGGCGTCGTGCGACGCATCCTCAGTGAGGTAGACCAGATCGTGCTTGTACATTAGACCACAGAAACCAGATAGACAGACGGGATGGTTCTCGAAAACGCTTTTCGAGCGTTCGGGATCATCGGCGTCGTCGCAGGCTTCTGGTTGCTTTCATGACAAGGGGTCCTCAAAGTGTGACAAGCCGGATAGCAGGAAATTTTCGGTTCGTCCAATGTAAAATGCGAGCGGCCTTTTGTTGCTGCATGATCATGTCGGGATGATGACGTGACGCACTGTTCATCGTTTATCACCTCGCAATTCCGCAGACCTTTAGTATTTTTCCAGATCAAGTTTTTCGACAGAACTTCCGAAAGGATTGAACAATGGGCATGTTGGTTGACGGCGTCTGGCATGACGTCTGGTACGACACGAAGGAAACCAAGGGCCATTTCAAGCGCGCCGCCTCGCAGTTCCGCAACTGGGTCACCGCCGATGGTGCGCCGGGTCCGAGCGGTACCGGCGGCTTCAAGGCCGAGGCCGGACGCTACCATCTCTACGTCTCGCTCGCCTGCCCCTGGGCGCACCGCACGCTGATCTTCCGTAAGCTGAAGAAGCTCGAGAACCTGATCTCCGTTTCCATCGTCGATCCGCTGATGCTGGAAAACGGCTGGGAATTCGAGGGCAAGGATGGCGGCACGATCGATCACCTCTTCGGCGCCAAGGCGCTCTGGGAAGTCTACGTCAAGGCAGATCCGCATTATTCCGGCCGCGTCACCGTTCCCGTACTCTGGGACAAGCAGACCGGGACGATCGTCAACAATGAATCAGCCGAGATCATCCGCATGTTCAACAGTGCCTTCAACGGCCTGACCGGTTCGACGGACGATTTCTGCCCGACGGACCTCAGAGCCGAGATCGATGCGCTGAACGAGGTCGTCTACGACACGGTCAACAACGGCGTCTACAAATCCGGCTTCGCCAGCGCCCAGGAAGCCTATGACGGAAATGTCCGCCGCCTGTTCGAAACGCTCGACATGCTCGACAAGCGTCTGGAGGCAAACCGCTATCTCCTGGGCGACCGGCTGACCGAGGCCGACTGGCGGCTCTTCACCACGCTCGTCCGCTTCGACGCCGTCTATGTCGGCCATTTCAAATGCAACATCCGCCGCATCGAGGATTATCGCAACCTATCTGGATATCTGCGAGATCTCTATCAGGTCCCCGGTGTCGCCGAAACGACCAACCTTACGCATATCAAGGACCACTATTACCGCAGCCACCGAGCGATCAATCCGACTGGTATCGTCCCCGTCGGTCCCGATCTGGATTTTGACCGCCCGCATGGGCGCGATGGATTGGCGAAGGCGGCTTGATGCGGGGTCAATCTCGCCCCTTGCAGGCGAGAAAGCAAAATCAGCATTTAGCTTCAGCTAAGTGCTAGATTTTGCAAGAGAGGGGGTAGGCAGGGACGCACTGAATCCTGAACTGCTTCGCTCAAGAACGTGACCCCTGCTCTTGCAATTTCAATGGCTTAGAAATTGCGCTGAGCTTTGAGAATGTAGAGCCTCCGGTTTCGCAATTTCTAAACCAGTGAAATTGCTTTCTCGCCCGCCAAGGGCGAGATAGGGTCCGCATTTGCCGCCCATTTGGCTTCCCACGTCGAACTCCCGCACGAAAGCCGTCACCAATAATTCGACGGCGCCTCGCCACCTTCTAGCTCCTTCAGCCGCCGATACGTCGCCTTGGTCGTCCCCATCGGCAGGGCATCGAGCGGAAAGAAGCCGCTTTCGACGATCTCCATATCCGGCTTGCGCGGCGCGGTCTGTTCCACTTGCACGCGGAAGAAGACGACGTGGTCGCGCTTGCTGGTGCGGTTGTTGAGATAGACGTGGAAGAGTTGCGGCCGGCCCGATATCACCAGATTGCCCTCTTCCCGCAATTCCTTTGCCAGCGCCTGCTCCACCGTCTCATGACGCTCGACGCCGCCGCCGGGCATGTGCCAGCCTGCGATGTAGGAATGCCGCACCAGGAAGATCCGCCCTTCGTGATCGAAGCACGCCGCCCGCACGCCCATGGTCATGCTGCGGGTGAGCGCGAAATAGCTGTGGAGCATCCAGCCAAGCAACCGTGCTCGCCAGTTGCGGGATTCGTCGGGAGCAGCGCCGTCGCTCATGCCGCAACCCCGCCGATGCGATCGGCCAGCGGCAAATGGATGTATTTGTTTTGACAATGGACTGAGTTATGTCTCAACCCATGTTCAAACTCGCGCATATTTCCGACGTTCATCTGGGTCCCTTGCCCCGGCTTTCGATCAGAGAACTCGCCTCCAAACGCATTACCGGATTTGTGAACTGGCACCGAAACCGGCGCAAGCATCTTTTCGGCGGCACCCTCGATCTTCTTCTGGACGATATCAGGGCAAAGCAGGCCGACCATCTCGCCGTAACCGGCGATCTCGTCAATCTCGGCAGCGGCATCGAGATCCGCACCGCCGCCGAATGGCTGAAGACCGTTGGCGACCCCGCCTTCACCTCTGTCGTTCCTGGCAACCACGATGCCTATGTGCCCGGCGCCTACGAGAAGGCCATGCGTGCCTGGTATCCCTATGTTCAGGGAGATCTTGCCCCGCCGGAGTGGCCGGAAGACCGGCATATTTTCCCCTATCTTCGCATCCGCGACCGCGTCGCCCTGATCGGCTGCTCGACGGCGGTCGCTACGCCTCCCTTTGCCGCCAGCGGCTTCTATTCCGCCCGGCAGGCGCGCGAGACGGTGAACATGCTGCGCGCCGCCGGCGAGGCTGGCCTTTTTCGCGTGCTGATGATCCATCACCCGCCGATCCGTGGCGCCACCAGCTTCTACAAGCGCATGATCGGCATCCGCCGCTTTGCCGCCGTGATCTCCACCGGCGGCGCCGAGCTGGTCCTGCACGGCCATACCCATCTGAACACGCTGCATTGGTTGAATGGCCCGACCGGCCCGGTGCCCGTCGTCGGGATCGCGTCCGCTTCGCAAGGCCCCGGCGGGTTGAAGCCGGCCGCCGCCTATAATCTCTTCACCATCGCCGGCCATCCGGGCGCGTGGGAGCTCAAGGCCGAACGCTTCAGCCTCAATGCCCATGGCGATGGCGTGGAGACCCAGGGCGTCGACGTCCTGGCGTGATAAAGGTGGTATTTTATGAAAGCGAAGCTATCGTTTCGGTAGCGTTTTCGAATATCCGGAGCTACAATCCACCCAGGTGATTTCGGGAGGATGATATGGGCTTTCGCGTCGCGACGAAGAATTCCGCCATGACGGCGCTTGCCGCTGTGTTTCTGCTCGGCACCAGCCTGCAAACCTTCGCCGCCGGCTCGGAGAGCGACGAGACCGCGCCGCCGCCGAAGACCAAGACGACCACCCAATGCAAGGACGGCGAAGTCTGGGACAAGGACAAGAAGAAGTGCGTGAAACCGCAGAAAAGCGGCTTCAACGACGACAAGCTTTTCCAGGCCGCGCGCGAGTTCGCCTATGCCGGCCAATATGACAACGCCATCACCGTCCTGAAGCTCGCCAGGAACCAGGACGACCCCCGCATTCTCAACTATCTCGGTTATTCCAACCGCAAGGCCGGCCGCATGGAACTCGGCATGAGCTATTACCGCAAGGCCCTGCAGCGCGACGAAAACTACATCCTCGCGCGCTCCTACATGGGCCAGGCCTTGCTTGAGCAAGGAGACGTTCAGGCGGCCCGCGTGCAGCTTGTCGAAATCCGCGACCGCGGCGGCGAAAACAGCTGGGCCTATCGCTCGCTACGGCAGTCACTGAAGGGTCAGATCAGCTATTGAGGCGGGTGCGGGCATCGCCTGCCTCAAGATCCTGTGAAACCGTTAAGAGGAAGGACTCAACCGCTTTTTGAAGACTTGCGAAACGGCAGGAAAATGGTTCATACCAATACAGAACGATCCTTCAGCTCGCACAGCTTTTTGGCGGAGAAAAGCTGTCTCATGCCGCAAGGCGTTCGCAGCGCGATAAACGTCAACGTCTCCTTGGAAAGACAATGCCGACGCCGGTAGCAGCCATCGATATCAGACGCGATCTGGTCGGCCTTCTCCCGAAGCTCCGGCGTTTTGCCGTGACATTGACCGGCGACCTCAGTGAGGCGGATGAGCTCGTGCAAAGCATCTGTCAGCGCGGCATTGCCAAATTCCATCTCTGGAACAATGACGGCCGGCTGGAAAGCTGGCTCTACACCATGGCCCGCCACCAATGGGTCGACGAAGCACGGCGCCACCGGCTGCGCCCTGCCACCAAAGGCAGCGCGCTGGAGCAAGGCGAACTGGCAGCGCCCGGCATACATACCAATCCGGTCGAAGCAAGCGAAGCGCACCAGATGGTCACATCTTTGCCTGAAGGATTGGCTAGCGTCTTCCTGCTCGTCGATATCGAAGGGCATAGTTACAAGCAGACGGCCGATATTCTCGGCATCCCCCTGTCGACGGTGACCTCGCGGCTTTCCAGCGCCCGCCTTCATCTTGCCGCCCAGGGACACAGCCGCTCGCCGCGAAGGTTTTAGCATTGCAGGACATGAAGAAAATGCCGCTCGAAGCTCGTCTGTCCGCCTTTATGGACGGCGAGACGAGCCGTGAGGAAAAGGAAGAGCTGGAGCGGCTCATTGCCTCCGATCCGGAAGCGCGCAGGATCTTCAACGAACTGCGACACGGTTCCGATGTCGGCCGCAAGGCTTTCGAGGAAGTGCTGAAGGAACCCGTGCCGCTGGCGCTGGTGCGCTCCATCAAGAGCGCTCAAGCCCCGAAGGTGCGCGAGCCCGCTCCCAAGTTTTCCCGGCCATCTCTGAAATTTGCCCCGACCGGCCGTCAAGCGCTCGCCGCCGCCCTCATCCTGTTCGTCGTCGGCGGAGGCATCGGCTATCTCCTGGGCATCCTGCCGACAGGCGCGCCCGCCCCTACCCCGCCCGCGACCGCGCAGAACCGCACCTGGCTGGACGACATCGCCGCCTACCACCGCATATATTCGCGTCAGCCGCGCCATATGGTCGAAGTACAGGCAACCGAGGCCGACGAGATCACCAGATGGCTAACGGGCACCGTCGGCGTGAAATTCAATCTGCCGGATCTTGCCGCCGACGGGCTCGTCTTCCAGGGCGCGCGCATGTTCATCGCCGATGGCAAGCCGGCCGGCCAATTGATCTACAAGAACCTCGACGGCGACGTCATTGCCATCTGTTTCACGAAAGAGGACAGCGTCCCCGACAACGGCAATCTCGACGAGACGATCAAGGACGATGTGAGCATCGTATCCTGGCATCGCAACGGCACCGCCTATGCCGTCGTCGGCCCCTCCTCCGACGCGATGCTCGACGAGATCGCCAATCGGGTCGCGACGGAAATTTAAGCTCACCGCTGATCGAGGTCCTGCTTGCGGCTTCGGCCCGGCGGGAGGATACTGTTCTTCCATCAATCCTGCCCGGAGGCATCGCCCGACGGGCGCCCCTGGAGATCGATCATGTCCGACATCCTGCTGACTATCCCGGAGATTGACGAACGCATCGCCGCCATCAGGGAAAACCTGCGCGAGTTGATCGAGCAAGCCGCCGCCTATTCCGGCGCTGCGGACGAAGAGCGGGCATCGGAGCGTATAGCTGACCAGGAAGAAGAGCTCGAACGCCTGACCAAGCGTCGCGACGAGCTTTCCAAAACGCAATCCTGAGCACGGAGAGACGGGAGGAGCGGATGATCCTTCCCGTCTCTTTTGCTAGATCAGCGGGACGGCGCGGGCGAAACCGTCGTCGCGATTTCATCGCCTGAAAAGATGATGAAGGCGAACAGCAGCACACCGACGAATGTGACAATCGCCGCGGCCGCCACGACCGGCTCCAATGCCATATTCCCGAGCAGCATGAAATAGAGCGACGGCACCATCACCGCGACGCCCGCCGTGTAGATGTAATATTGGATCATCGCCAGCCGCCTTTCCGCCTTTCGCGGGTTCAGCGCATGATAACCGCCGAATATCGCCATGGTCACCCAGCCGAGAAGGTTCGCATGCGCATGGGCGCCAATGACGCTGTGATCCTCGGTGATCGCCATTTTGAGACCCATCCCGATTCCGACGATCAGGAATATAATCGCCGTCCTGAAGTATAAATTGGCAATGCGCGGCATGATTCCCCCCGTGAGTTTGTTGGATCCCAAAAATATCACATGAACGTATTTCCGAAAATACTGATTTTAAGATCACCATCAGGGTGTTTTCTTTAAAAATTTTGATCTTTACATACACTTCCGAGTTAACGAACAGTACTGACGTCAGCACGGGATGAGAGCGCCCGCGTCGATGGCACGAGCCAGAAAACCCTACTGACATCGCCGCCATCATGCGCTATACAACCACCAAGCGACTTTCAGAGGAGAGTACTTTGATGAGAACCCACGGCATAGGAAACCACCGCTGAAAAGCAGTGCCGTGAAAGGCTGCTTCTTCAGCCCATCCATCAAATTGCCATCTCTCGCCCCTGGAGGGCACTCATGTTTCGTCGCTTCGAAAAGCTCGTCGATCCATTCCAGTACTATGACGACCTGACCCCGCCGCCGGATGCCTGGCGGTATCTCAAAAGCAATCTGCATCCCTTCCGCTTCGTCATGACCATGAGCCTTGCGCTCACCGTCATCGGCGCGGCGATCGAGGTCTGGCTGATCGGCTATACCAGCCGGCTTGTGGATATTCTCGCCGGCGCCCGGCCGGATCAGCTCTGGGCGTCCCACGGCACCGGCCTGCTCGCCGCTGCCGCGCTCGTCCTCATCGGGCGGCCGATTGCCGGTTATCTCCGGGAAAGCCTCGACGACATCGCATTCCGGCCGAATGCCGAGACACTGGTCCGCTGGCGAGCCCATCGCCATGTACTCAGGCAATCCGTCGGCTGGTTCCGTCAGGACTTTTCGGGTCGCATCGCCGCCCAGGTGCGCGATATCGGCAACTCCGCCACCGGAGCGGCCTATGCCGTGCTGCATACGCTATCCTTCGTCATCATCTATGTCGCCGGCTCGCTTTGGCTGATGGCCTCGATCGATCTGCGTCTCATCTGGCCGCTGCTCATCTGGGTCGTCTGCTATCTGGGCTTGATGGCATTCGTCATCCCCAAGCTGCGCAAGGCATCCGAGAAATTCCAGGGCGCCTATGCTTCCCTGACCGGCATGCTCGTCGATACCTATGCCAATATCGACATCATCAAGCTCTTCGCCAACGCGGCCGAGGAAGACCGTGAAGGACGGGAGCGTTTCGCTGCCGCCCGCGAGACCTTCGTGCGGGTCCAGAAGCTCGAGGTCATGGTCAATTCCAGCATGCTGTTCCTCGGCAGCTTTCTGATCGTCGGGCTGGTCGGCTATGCCGTCATCCTGTGGCAGAGCGGCAGCGCACCGCTTGGCCTCATCGCCGCTTCCCTCGCCTTGAGCTTCCGCATCACCGGCATGGCCGAATGGATGCTCGACGCCGTATCGTCGCTATTCGCCCATCTCGGCGCGATGCGGCAATCGCTACTGACCGTGGCGCAACCGCTCACCATTGCGGATGAGCCCGATGCGGGCGAACTTGTCGTCAACAGCGGTGCGATCGCTTTCCGAGACGTGACGCACCACTACGGCAAGGGCAATGGCGGCCTGAACGGCATTTCGCTGCGAATAGCGTCAGGCGAAAAGGTCGGCCTCGTCGGCCGTTCCGGGACGGGTAAATCAACACTCGTCAATCTGCTGCTGCGGTTCTTCGATCCGGAAGCTGGCTCCATCGAAATCGACGGACAGGATATCCGTGATGTCACCCAGGAGAGCCTGCGCCGGCAGATCGCCATGGTGAGCCAGGATGCCGCCCTGCTCCACCGCTCCATTCGAGACAACATCGCCCATGGAGACCCGCGCTTTTCGGAGAGCGCGATTGCAGCGGCACTCGACAAGGCGGCCGCGAGCGGATTCGTCACCACCCTGCGAGACCACGAAGGCCGCACCGGCTACGATGCCCATGTCGGCGAGCGCGGCGTCCAGCTTTCGGGCGGCCAGAGGCAGCGCATCGCGCTTGCCCGCGCCATCCTGAAGGACGCACCGATCCTCGTGCTCGACGAGGCGACGTCCGCTCTGGATTCGGAGGTTGAGGCCGTGATCCAGGATACGCTCTATCGTGTCATGGAGGGCAAGACGGTGATCGCCATCGCTCATCGCCTGTCGACCATCGCCCGCATGGACCGCATCGTCGTTCTCGATGAAGGGCGGATCGTCGAAAATGGCACGCATGGCGAACTGCTTGCCCGAAACGGCATTTACGCCGCTCTCTGGGCACGCCAGTCCGGCGGCTTCATCGGCGACGACGATCCTGCTTTGGCTGAATAGGCGGAAACAAAAAATCCCCTCGATCATCTCGAGGGGATTTTGTCTTCATCAGACTTTAGAGGCTCAAATTCAGCCCTTCTTCGCCTTGATATCGAGCACGCGGTTCGCCGCCGAGACGATCGCCTCGAGGGAAGCGGCGACGATATTGGTGTTGATGCCGGCACCGAAGAGGTTGCCACCCGGATAGGAGGTCTCGACATAGGAGATCGCCGCAGCGTTCGAGCCGTGGTGCAGCGAATGCTCGGAATAGTCCTCGACCGTCATCTGAATGCCGAGATAGATCGAGAGAGCATTGATGAAGCCGTCAATCGGACCGTTGCCACGGCCTTCGATGCGCTTCACTTCGCCATTGTCGGTGATCTCGGCTGCAACGATGCGCAGGCCCTTATGTTCCGGGTCGGCAAAAGTGTGGTGATCGACGAAACGGATGCGGGCACCCGGCTGGTCCACATAGCGCTCGATGAAGTGCTCATAGATCCGCTTCGCCGGCAGTTCCTTGCCTTCTTCATCGGTGATGCGCTGGATCTCCTCGCGATATTCCACCTGCAGGTTGCGCGGCAGGTTGAGGCCGTAATCCTGCTGCATGATGTAGGCGATGCCGCCCTTGCCCGACTGCGAGTTGATGCGGATGATCGCCTCGTAGGAACGGCCGACGTCCTGCGGATCGATCGGCAGATAAGGCACTTCCCAGACCGGATGGTTGGCGACCTTCGCCGCCTTCATGCCCTTGTTGATCGCATCCTGGTGCGAGCCGGAAAAGGCGGTATAGACCAGTTCACCGACGTAAGGATGACGCTCGCCGATCGCCATTTGGTTGGAATATTCGAAGACGTCCTTCATGCGCTCGATGTTGGAGCAATCCAGCTCGGGATCGACGCCTTGCGTGAACATGTTCAGCGCCATGGTGACGACATCGACATTGCCGGTGCGCTCGCCATTGCCGAACAGCGTGCCTTCGACGCGGTCGGCGCCGGCCAGCAGAGCCAGCTCGGCGGCAGCGATGCCGGTGCCGCGGTCATTATGCGGATGCAGCGAAATCAGCAGGTTTTCGCGATTGTCGAGATTGCGGCACATCCATTCGATCTGGTCGGCATAGATGTTCGGCGTCGCCATTTCGACGGTGGACGGCAGGTTGATGATCAGCTTGTTGTCCGGCGTCGGCTTCACCACCTCGATGACGGCGTTGCAGATTTCCAGCGCCACATCCAGCTCGGTGCCGGTAAAGCTTTCCGGCGAATATTCGAACCGGTAGCCACCGCCGGCCTTGGCCGCCATGTCGGTGATCATCTTGGCCGCATCGACGGCGATCTGCTTGATACCTTGCACATCCTTGGCGAACACCACGCGGCGCTGCAATTCGCTGGTGGAATTGTAGAAATGCACGATCGGCTTGTTGGCGCCTTCCAGAGCCTCGAAAGTGCGGGTGATCAGCTCGGGCCGGCACTGCACCAGCACCTGCAACGACACATCGTCAGGCACATTGCCCTGCTCGATGCACCAGCGGGCGAAATCAAAATCGGTCTGCGAGGCCGAGGGGAAACCGATTTCGATTTCCTTGAAGCCCATGTCCAGCAACAGCTGGAACATGCGGGCCTTGCGGTCGTGACCCATCGGGTCGACCAGCGCCTGGTTGCCGTCGCGCAAATCCACGGAACACCAGATCGGCGCCTTGGTGATGACCTTGGAGGGCCAGGTTCGGTCGGGAATGTTGATCTGCGGATAGGCACGGTATTTTACCGCTGCTTCGGGCATGCCTTTGGGGGAATGGCTGTTCGCGTCCATGGTCTCGTCTCTTCCTTTCCCGTCATTTGCCCCGCGTATTAACCGATCACAGGCGGCTTGGCGATGACAAATGCGGACCCGCTAGGGGTATGCTGTCGATTTTGGGGATATGTCTCGAGGAGCGATGGCCTGGCGGGCTTTACGGCCGCCGAGCGCTCCTCAAAGGACCCGGCAACCGCGCGTAAGGCCGAGAAGAAGAAGCGAAGTGAGGGCGCGCGTATTGTCACGCAGGGCAATGCGCCCACGTACAATCTGCTCGGAAATCTTTGCGCCAGTCGTCTTCATGACCGCGCTTATAACCGCGCGGTGCAGAGGAAGCAACCCCCTGCTTATCTTTTCAGCATCTGCACCAAATGCGAGAGCGCTATCATCAACAAGCCGGCAATCAGGCCCCAGAAGGCCCCGGAAATCCCTGCGAAGGACACGCCGGATGCCGTAACGAGGAAGGTGACCGCCGCCGCCTCGCGCGATTCTACCCTTTGAAAAGCGTTCATGGCAGAGTTGGATAGAGCGCCGATCAGAGCCAGACCGGCGACCGCCTCGATCAGGACGGGCGGCGCCAAGGTCACGAAGGCGATGACGGCGCTCGCAAGCAATCCGAGGACGATATAGACGACGCCCGCAATGATCGCCGCCCAATAACGCCGCTTGGGATCGGCATGCGCGTCCTGCCCGGCGCACATGGCAGCGGTGACGGCGGCAAGATTGACGGCATTACCGCCGAAGGGCGCACTCAGCAGCGAAAACAGGCCGGTGATGGCAAAGAGCGGACCGGGCTTCGGATCATAGTGATGCACCTTCAGCACCGCGATCCCCGGAATATTCTGCGACGCCATGGTGACGATGAACAGCGGCAGCGCAATGGAGACAAGCCCGGCGAGCGTGAAGACCGGCTTAACCAGTTCGACGCTTGGCAGCAGCGAATGCTCCAGCGACATCAGCGCTCCATCCGGTATATTCACTCCGAACGTCAGCACCAGCGCAAAGGCGACCACGGCCGCCGGCACCGCCCAGAGCCGCTTGACCGCGCCGACCACGATCCAGGCAAGGACGATGGGCAGGCCGAGCAACGGATTGAAGGCGATCGCGTTGACCGGCGCAAAGCAGAGCCCGATCAGCACACCGGCCAGCATGGCATTCGCCAGCGGCGCCGGAATAGCCGCCACAGCACGCCCAAGCGGCCGGAACAGGCCGGCAATCACGATCAGCACCGCGCAGACCAAAAACGCGCCCACAGCCACCGGAAAACCACCCTCGATCGCCCCCGTACTGGCCAGCAACGCCGCCCCCGGCGTCGACCAGGCAATGCTGATCGGCATCTTCGTAACGCCACTGACCACAATGGCGCAAATACCCATCGAAACCGACAGCGCCATCAGCCCGGACGCCGCCTGCGCATCCGTCGCCCCGACCGCCTGCAGCCCATGCACGATGACGGCAAAGGAACTGGCAAAGCCGACAAAGGCGATGAGACAGCCCATGAACAGGCTTTGAAGGGAGAAATCTTTGAACATGGCGGCGGCAGGAGACTCGTGGATGCGGGGGAAACGCATGGAGCATTACAAGCCTGGGGCGTGCAAGCATTGTTTTGAGAAGAACGACCCGACAACGATAGCATCCTGCAGCCGTCACGACACTCCATCCCCATGGCAGGCATGGAGATGGAGCGCAATGCGGCTCTCAGCGCCTGACTATGCAAGTCGATATCCTTCACCAAAACATGCATAAACACGCAGATTGACTCTCTTTATTATACACGTTAATGCATGGTTATGAACATTTCACTCCCCATATCCCGCAGGGATGTCATAGAAGCGCGGCTCGCGGAGGGCCGGCAGATCATTGCGGCTTCGCTCGCCGCCGAGTTCAACGTCTCCGAGGACGCCGTGCGCCGGGATTTGCGGGCGCTTGCCGCCGAGGGCAAATGCCGGCGCGTTTATGGTGGCGCGCTCCCTCTCCTCACGCCCTCGCAGCCCATCTCCGCGCGGATCGGGCAAGCATCCGATCGAAAAAGAGCGTTGGCGCAAGCAGCCGCGAACATGATCGAGCCGGGCGAGTTCGTGTTTCTCGACAGCGGCAGCACGAACCTTGCGATGGCGGACTTGCTGCCGAAAAACAGCAAACTGACTGTCGCCACGAATTCCATCGACATAGCGTCTGTCCTCATGAACCGAGGCGACTTCGAGCTCATCATGATCGGAGGCGCGGTCAACGCCATCGTCGGAGGCAGCGTCGACGCGACAGCGGTGGCAGCCATCGAGAACATGAATATCGATCGCTGCTTCGTCGGTGCCTGCGCGATTTCGGCGACAAACGGCATCAGTGTGCATGAACATGCGGATGCCATTTTCAAACGGACGCTCATCAAACGCAGTGCGGCGCGGATCGCCATAGCAACGTCGGAAAAGTTTCACGAGCGCGCATCGCATCGCATCGGCGGTGCGGCCGATATCGATTGGCTGATTGTCGAAGACGATCTGCCAGATGACGATGAAGAAGCTGCTGTCCGCGCCGGTTTCGTTCTCGTCAAGCCGAACGACATCACCACATCATCCTGATCTCGAAAGACTGGGAATCATCATGCAATCCGCTGATCGGCCGGAAACTCGGCTGGCAACACGACTGGCCTTTTTAATCGCGGGATTTGGTCTCGCCTGCTGGGCTCCTCTCGTCCCCTTCGCCAAGGCCCGGCTCGGAGTCGATGACGGTGTGCTCGGCATATTGCTGCTTTGCCTGGGCCTCGGCTCGGTCGCCGCGATGCTTGCCACCGGCATGTTGAGCGCGCGCTACGGCAGTAAACCGATCATCATTGCCGGCGGCATGGGGCTCGCGTTCACCTTACCGATCCTCACGATCGCCAGCACACCGTTCACGCTGGGTCTCACCCTCGCCGTGTTTGGCGCATCGCTCGGATCGCTTGACGTTGCGATGAATATCCACGCGGTCGAGGTGGAAAAAGGCGCAAATCGGCCTCTGATGTCCGGCTTTCACGCGCTTTTCAGCATTGGTGGCTTTATCGGCTCGCTGCTGGTCACGCTATTGCTGTCTGTTCACGCAGGCCCTCTGGTCGCAACGCTGCTGTCTTCCGCCCTGATGGTCGTCGCCCTGGTCATCGCATGGCCCCGGTTGCTCAGGACGGTTCCGTCGGAAGATGCGCCGCTCTTTGCCATTCCCCGCAGCTTCGTTCTCCTGCTTGCCGTCCTCGCCGCGATCACCTTCCTCGTCGAAGGCGCCATTCTTGACTGGAGCGCCCTGCTCCTTACCACGCAGGGCCGGGTCGAGGCGAGCCATGGCGGCCTCGGCTATATGCTGTTTGCAATTGCCATGACGATAGGACGCCTGGCCGGCGATGCCATCACGGCCAAACTCGGAGACAGGGCGATCATGCTATGGGGCGGGCTCGTCGCGGTGGCCGGTTTCGTCGTTCTCCTGCTGAGCCCGATCGCGATCCTTGCCATGAGCGGCTTTCTGCTGATCGGGCTTGGCGCCTCCAACATCGTACCGGTGCTCTTCCGCAAGGGAGGGACGCAGACCGTCATGCCGGCAGGGCTGGCCGTCGCCGCAATCACCATGTGCGGATATGCGGGCGTGCTGATCGGGCCTGCCAGTGTGGGCTTTGTGGCAAACCATATCGGCTTGCCCGGCTCCTTCTGGATGCTCGCCATCCTGCTTTGCGCTGCACCTCTCTGCGCCGGCATCGTCACCCGCACCCAGGGTCAGGAGGAGGAAAATGCGCATCGCTCATACCGCTCTGTGGACACGTGATATCGATGCTGCTGCGGCGTTCTGGCGACGCACTGGCCGAGCGTTGCAAGGCGGATGGCTGCCTGAAATCCGGCCTCCGACTCACCGGCGACGGTTTCTATGAGGCGGTTATTGCCATGCCGGACGGAACCCCGATCGAGATCACCACGTAGAAAGCCTTGCAAGCTGCGACATTGGTCATCCGAATTTTTCGAATTCGCCGCCCTCGGAAACGTTGCACCCTCCAAAACGGCGAAAGCTGGCGACGGATCCTTCCGTCGCCAGCACGTTCCTCTGGCCGAAACGGCTTAATTCCATCCTCTCCCAAAACAAAAACGCCCCCGCCTGCTTTCCAGCAAACGAGGGCGCTTCGTCTAACCAAAACCCGCTAGATCAAATATCTGCCTGCGAGGTCACGATCCGCGAAACCAGGCCATAAGCCTTGGCTTCTTCGGCGGACAGCCAGTAATCGCGATCCGTGTCCTTGGCGATCTTTTCGATCGGCTGGCCGGTGGCTTCCGAGAAGATCCGGTTCAGACGCTCGTTCATCTTGATGATCTCGCGTGCCTGGATCTCGATATCGGAGGCCATGCCGCGCGTACCGCCGGACGGTTGATGCAGCAGGAAGCGCGTGTTCGGCAGGCAAATACGACGCTCCTTGGGAACCGAAACGTAAATCAGCGCGCCAGCGGAAGCGACCCAGCCGGTGCCGATGATCCAGACCTTCGGCTTGATGAATTTGATCATATCGTGAATGGAATCGCCGGATTCGACGTGGCCGCCGGGCGAGTTCACGTAGATGCGGATATCGTCATCGCTGGCGGAAGAAAGCGCGACGAGCTGCGAGCAGACCTTCTGAGCCAATTCCTGCGTGATGCCGCCGTAAATGAAGATCGAGCGCGACTTGAAAAGATTCGCCTCCGCGTCCTTGCCCAACGGCGCTTCGTTCTTCTTGTCTTCCTGTTCGTCTTCGTCGTTCATTCGCAAGTCTCCAGCATGATGCGTCGTTCACCGCACATAGTGCGACTCAATGCGTAAAACAATGCTGGAAAAAGACAAGGCGCGAATAGTCGGTGAAAGCATGGCGTTATGGTTGCGGGTTACCGAAATGTAACTTGCCGCGGCTTTGAAAAACCGAAATTGCATCCTACGTCAGGTCAGCGCGAAAGGAATCGCGCCCCGAATTTGCAGCAACAGATTGCCAAGGAGGCCATCATGTCGCCTGAAGAACGTCAATTGCTCGCGTCTCTCTTCGATCGCGTTCGCTCCGCCGCCGGCACCCAGCGCGATGCAGACGCTGAAACATTCATCAATCAGTCGGTTCACGACCAACCCTATGCCCCCTATTTCCTGGCGCAGGCCGTCATTATGCAGGAACAGGGCATGAAGGCTGCGGCCGACCGTATCCAGCAGCTTGAAGCCCGCGTGCACGAACTGGAGCAGCAGGGCGCCGACAACCATCAGCAAGGCCAAAGCGGCGGCTTCCTCGGCGGCCTCGGCTCGCTCTTCGGCGGTGGCCAGCAGCAACAGCGCGGTCCAGCCCCTCAGGCCGGCTATCCGCAACAGCAAGGTCGTCCCTATGACGATTACGCGCGGAATGCCCAGCCGCAGCCCGGCCCATGGAGCGGCCAGCCGCAACCGTCCGGCCCCTGGAGCCAACAGGCCGCACCAGCCTCGGCTGGCGGCGGCTTCCTGCGCGGAGCCCTTGGCACGGCAGCCGGCGTCGCCGGCGGCGTGATGCTGGCCGAATCGCTCTCAAGCCTCTTCAGCCCCCATCTCGGTGGTTCCGCTGCCGGCGGTCTTGGCGGCCTCTTTGGCGGCGCTGGCACTGGCACCGCTGCCGGCATTGCCGGACAGCCGGCCCAGGAAACGGTCATCAACAACTATTACGGCAACGACGATCAGAATGATCAGAGCGCGGCCGATTACGCCCAAGATGCTGCCCAGGACGCTCAGGACGACGCCAATGACGATTCGTTCGACAATAGCGGCGACGACAGCTCATTTGCTTGAGGCCAATCGTCTTTGACCCATAAGAAAAGGCCGCCTCCCTCGGGATAGCGGCCTTTTTCAATTCAACCGCGCCCGCGATAGGGCTGCACGCCCTGATCGGGCAGCCACACGCCCTCCGGCGGCTTACCCGTCTGCCAGAAAACGTCGATCGGAATGCCGCCGCGCGGATACCAATAAGCGCCGATACGCAGCCACTTCGGCTCCAGCAGTTCCACCAGTCGCTTGGCGATGTAGATCGAGCAGTCCTCGTGGAAAGCGCCGTGGTTGCGGAAGGAATGCAGGAAGAGCTTCAGCGACTTCGATTCCACCAGCCATTCGTTCGGCACGTAGTCGATGACGATATGGGCAAAATCGGGCTGGCCGGTCATCGGGCAGAGCGAGGTGAATTCCGGCGCGGTAAAGCGCACGACATAATCCGTGCCGGCGTGGCCGGCCGGCACCTTCTCGAGAACGGCCACCTCGGGGTTCGCGGCCGTTTCGGTCTGGTTGCCGAGCATCGACAGGCCGGAAACATCGGTCTTGGGCATATCAGGTCTCCTTGATCACTTTGACGCGGATGCCGTGGGCCTTTTCGCCCTCGGGTTCCACATGAATGGTTATTTCCGCGCCCGCATGGATTGCCCGTATGGCGTCTTCAAGGCGGTCGCAGATACGATGTGCGTCACGCACCGGCATGGCGGCGGGCACGACAAGGTGGAAATCGACGAAGGTGACGGCCCCTGCCCGGCGCGTCTTCAGATCGTGCACGCCGAGCGACCCATCCGCATGCGTCGCGATCGCCTCCTTGATCACAGTCTCCTCCTCCGGCAGAACGGCCTTGTCCATCAGTCCGTCGATGGACGTGGAGATGACCCTCCAGCCCTGATAGAGAATGTTGATCGCGACGAGAATGGCAAGTACGGGGTCGAAGATCGGATAGCCGGTGCCAAGCGCCAGCAGCAGGCCAATGAGCACGCCGACCGAGGTGTAGACATCCGACATGATGTGCTGCCCGTCCGCTGTCAGCGCCGGAGAGCGATGCTCCCGGCCGGCGCGGATCAGCGTCAGCGCCCAGAAGGCGTTGATGACGCCGGCAACGAGGTTGATGGCAAGGCCGAGGACAGGCGCCTGCATCGGCTGCGGATTGCCGAGATGTCCTACCGCCTCCTGCACGATCATCAGCGCCGCGACGACGATCATCACGCCCTCAGTGACGGCGGAAAGATATTCCGCCTTGTGGTGGCCGAAGGGATGGTCGTGATCGGCTGGCTTCTGCGCATAGCGGATGACGAAGAAGGCGATGAAGGCGGCAACGACATTGACGAGAGATTCAAGGCCGTCCGACAGCAGCGCGACGGAGCCCGTCACCCACCAGGCGGCCATCTTCAGCCCCATGACGCCGAGAGATAGCGGAATGCCCCAGAAGGCCAGTCGCCGTATCGTCTGGTTGCCCTGCTCGTTCATGCGTATCTCCAATGCGGATGCGGCCCATGCATATGCGAATGAATTGCAAAAACAGCGCCATTGAAATGCAAAACCGCCCGCGCGAAAATCGCGCAGGCGGCTCATTGGGGGCTCATATGGTGCAGAACGCGCCATTTGTCAAAGGATGACCTGTGCCTCGCACACCACAATTTATCCCCAATACACCGGTTAAACGGGGCCAAGGTGCCAAACCGCTCGCGGGCTCGCCAGTGAAAATCATGCTGGTAGTTTCCCGCGTGATCGCGCACTAAGCTATATATTAGCCCAACACATCGCCGCCCTCGGTAAAACCATGGTTGAACATGCCCGCTCTTGATGATCGCACCGATCCGAACACCCTTCCTCCGGCCACCGACGCGTTGCCAAAGGAGTTGGATCATCTGATTGCGGCATGCGCCTTTTCGGAAGCCGAACGCGCCGCAGTTTATCACGCCATCGAAACCCGCCGCGATGTGCGCGACCAGTTCCGCTCAGATCCCCTCCCCGAAGACCTCGTCCGCCGCCTGCTCGAGGCGGCCCATCATGCGCCTTCCGTGGGCTTCATGCAGCCGTGGAATTTCATCATGATCAGGCAGGCCGAGACGCGGGAACGCGTCTGGCAGGCGTTCAGCCAGGCGAATGAGGAAGCCTGCCTGATGTTCGAGGGGGATCGCCGCGCGCAATATCAGCGGCTGAAGCTCGAAGGCATCCGCAAGGCGCCGCTCAGCATCTGTATTACCTGCGATACCCAGCGCGGCGGTCCTGTCGTGCTCGGGCGCACGCATAATCCCGCAACGGACGTCTATTCGACAGTCTGCGCCGTTCAGAATCTATGGCTGGCGGCCCGCGCCGAAGGCGTTGGCGTCGGCTGGGTCAGCATCTTCCATGAGGACGCCATCAAGACGATCCTCAACATACCGGAGCATGTCAAAATCGTCGCCTGGCTCTGCGTCGGCTATGTCGACGAACTCTACGATATGCCCGAACTTGCCGTGAAGGGCTGGCGCGATCGCCTGCCGCTCGACAAGCTTGTCTTCGAGGAAGGCTGGCAGGACTGCGAGGACATGTAAGGGGCCGCCGCTCTCCGGCAACCCCAAACGGCTTCAAGCGTCACGATCTGAACGCGACAAACGAGATCACGTTGCCATCCGGATCGCGCACATGAAAGTCGGTGCCACCCCATGCCTGCTTGGTTAGCGGCTGTGCGAACTCCACGCCCCTGGCCTTGAACTCCTCAAACAATCCCTGGACATTCGAAACCTCGATCGAAGCCAGAATGAGCGACGTCTCCTTGGCCGCAGCCGCTGCAAAATAGGGCTCGTAGACGAGCCGCAAGTGAATCCAGATGCCGTCCCGCGACACTGCTCCATAGAACGGCGGTGCGCCATGCAGGAATTCTGCCACGAAACCCAGCCTGTCCCTGAAGAAGGCCGCGCTGGCCGTCACATCGCGAACGAAAAGGATCGGCACGACGCTCTTGAAAGCCGGCGGTTCGGCTGATGCGGCTGGCGTCTTCGGCGCATCCACTGCCGCGGCCTTCAGCTCGGCCCAATTTTTGTGGCCTGCTTCGACCGCAACAATCTCTTGGGCCAGCGCCAGCGGGAATTTCATCGCCAGGATCTCACGATCCGTCAACGCGCTGAAACGGTCGAGCACTCGAACTCTTCCACCAATCGAATAGTCACGATCACGGTGCCAGCGCATCAGCAGCTTGGCTTGTTTGCGATAGGTATCGAGGGTTGGCATGGACAGACTCCTGCTGAGGTTATCAGCGGGCGGGCCTAGCCCTTTCGGCCTCAATGCCGATGTGCCCCACAGGAACGCGAAAAGATTAATTTACAACCCAAGGCAAGTCAAACCGCCCTAAGGCATGGCTATGTGCGCAAGACTTACAGCAAGATACTCATCACTATCATCAATGAGGTGGCGAGTTGTTGGCTCTGCTAAGACAAAACAACCCCATGCACCTTTTCAGAATGCATGGGGGTGCGTGTCCAAATTTCGAGGCTGACGGCTCTTGGCGTCAAGCAGCCTTGGTTTTCGCCCGGCGCGCCAGATGTGCCACCACATTCTCGATCATCCGCATGCCGGCGTCGCCGCCGAGCGTCATGATCGATTCCGGGTGGAACTGCACCGCCGCAATCGGCTCCTTGACATGCTCGATGCCCATAATCGTGCCGTCCTCGCTTTCCGCCGTGATCATGAAATCACGCGGCAGGGTCGAGGGATCGGCGAAGATCGAGTGATAGCGGCCAACGGTGACTTCCCGGCCGAGGCCGGAGAAAACAAGACCCGGCTCCAACACGCGGATGCGCGACGGCTTGCCGTGCATCGGCAGCGCCAGATGGCGAAGCTCGCCGCCATAGGCTTCGGCCAGCGCCTGCAGTCCCAGGCAGACGCCGAAGATCGGCAGATTGCGCGCCCTCGCCTTCTTGATGGTCGCCTTGCAGTCGAAATCCCTAGGATTGCCAGGACCGGGCGACAGCACCACCAGATCCGGATCCAGCCGGTCGAAGACCTCTTCCGGCACCGGCGTACGCACAGTCGAAACCGTGGCGCCCGTCTGGCGGAAATAATTCGCCAGCGTGTGCACGAAGCTGTCTTCGTGGTCGATCAACAGGATCTTCACCCCCTTACCGACGGAAGCGACGTCGCGCTGCTGCTTGCCGGAATTGCCGGTCTTGGCATCACGGATGGCGGATAGCATGGCGGAGGCCTTCAGTTCGGTTTCAGCTTCTTCTTCCTCGGGGTTCGAGTCGTTGAGCAACGTCGCGCCGGCACGCACCTCGGCGATACCGTCCTTGATACGCACGGTGCGCAGCGTCAGGCCGGTATTCATGTCGCCGTTGAAGCCGACCATGCCGATAGCACCACCATACCACGCACGCGGGCTCTTCTCATGGCTCTCGATGAAGCGCATGGCCCAGAGCTTCGGTGCGCCGGTGACGGTGACGGCCCAGGCATGGCTGAGGAAGCCGTCGAAGGCGTCCATGTCGTCGCGCAGGCGGCCTTCGATATGGTCGACCGTGTGGATAAGGCGCGAATACATCTCGATCTGCCGGCGGCCGATGACCTTGACCGAGCCTGGCTCGCAGACGCGGCTCTTGTCGTTGCGGTCGACGTCGGAGCACATGGTCAGCTCGGACTCATCCTTCTTGGAATTCAGGAGCTTCAGAATCTGCTCGCTGTCGGCGATCGGATCGTCACCGCGCTTGATCGTGCCGGAGATCGGGCAGGTCTCGATGCGGCGGCCGGAGACGCGCACGAACATCTCAGGCGAAGCGCCGACCAGATATTCCTGATTGCCGAGATTGATGAAGAAGGAATAGGGCGACGGATTGATCGCCTTCAGCCGCTTGGAAATATCCGACGGCTTGCTGTCGCAGCGCTCCATGAACTTCTGGCCGGGCACGACTTCGAAAAGATCGCCCTTGCGGAAGCTTTCCTTCGCCTTCGTCACCAGTTCCGCATATTCGCCGGGACGATGATCGCTCTTCGGCGGAATGGCGTCTGTATGGTGGAACGGCTCTGGAGCGATATCGCCGGCCTTGCCCTCGGTCGAAACGCCGCCCTTGGCGAAATCGTAGCGATCGATCCACGCCTTGGCGGAATAGTTGTCGACCACCAGGATTTCATCCGGCAGGTAAAGCACCATGTCGCGCTGGTCATCCGGACGCTTGAGCTTCAGGTTGATGGCGTCGAACTGGAAGGCCAGATCGTAGCCGAAAGCACCGTAAAAGCCGATGCTGGCATCGGCCTGCGAATAGAAGAGATCAGTCACGGCGCGCAGCACGGTAAACACCGTCGGCATCTTCGAGCGTTCTTCCTCGGTAAAGACGCGGTCCGGCGTCTTCACCGTCAGGTCGAGGCGGCGCGGCGTCGAGGCGCCGAGCGTCACTTCGGAAACCGTCTTCAGCTTCTCGGCGATGAAACCGAGAATGACCTCGCCACGCTCGTTATAGGCTTCGATCCAGACTTCGCGCCCATTGCAGGACAGGCCGAGCGGCGGATCGACGACGGCGGTATCCCAACGGGTATAGCGGCCGGGATATTCGTAGTTCGATGAAAACACCGCGCCGCGGCGCTCGTCGAGCTTGTCGATATAGGACGAAACCGCATCCGCATAAGGCGTAGGCCTACGTTGCCGGGTGACGGTGATCCCGCCCTTGGTCTCGTAGATTTCCGCACCATCATCCCGAAGGATCGTTACCATTGTTCCTCACTCCGTTATCAGGCCCGGATGACAGACGGCCAATATAACAAAAAAGCCGCCTCGAAATCTCGGGCGGCTCACTCGTCGTCTTTGAACACGATTGGTCGAGGCCGCCTTAGCGAGCCCACCACCAAACTGCAATGTTGTTCAAGGACGTGTTCATGGTGCGAATTGTTAGCGTGAGATGACGTGATGCGCAAGCTGCAATCTCAGAGAACGGGCAGAAACGATATTCGCCTCTGCCCGCGCTCCTTTTAGTCCCGCCGTCCGGCTTCCGCAAAAAACGCCTCCGGCCCTTCCACCTCGATCAGCCGCTTCCGATCGATCAGCCAGAAACGGTTGCCGATGTTGCGGACGAAGCTGCGGTCGTGGGAGACGAGGAGGCAGCTCGCCTCCTGCGCCATCAGTTCTCCCTCCAGCGCCTCCTGCCCGTCGATGTCGAGATGGTTGGTCGGCTCGTCGAGCAGGTAGAAGTTAGGGTTGGTGAGCCGCAGCACCAGCATCGCCAGCCGGGCCTTCTGCCCGCCCGACAGCCTGCCGATGGCGCGGCCCTGCATGTCGATGCCCATGCCAGCACCAGCAAGCAGCGTACGAGCCCGTTGCTCACCAAGCTCGAACAGCCGCGTGATCACGCCAAGCGGCGTATCACCCTGACCGAGATTAGAGAGGGCCTGATCGCTATAGCCGAGCACCAGCGATGGTGTCGCCCTGACTGCCCCCAACGTGGCCTGATCGGCAATGGCCTTGTGGATCATCTCGACAAGCCGGGTCTTGCCGGCACCGTTGGCTCCAAGCAGGACGATACGGTCACCCTGGCAAATCCAGTGCTTGCCGGTCCTGAACAGCGGTGTGCCATCAGGCGTCTCGACCGAGGCGTCGTCAAGCGTCACCAGTATCTTCGCCTGAGTGCCGCGATTGCTAAGCTTGATCGCGCCCGCCGAACGCTCCAGATAGCCCGGTCGAGCCGCCTCTTCCAATCGTTCGGCCCGCGCCTTCAGCTGCTTCGTCTTCACCGTCAGCAGGTCGCTGCCGGAATTGATGCCGAGATTGTTGAGCTTTGCCGCCTGCTTGCGCAGTTGCTGCGCTACCTTCATGTCTTTCTGGAAACGCCGCTCATCCGAGGCATCCGCCTCATCCAGCGCCGCCCGCGCCCTACCGTAGGGCAAGGCATAGCTCTGCGATTGCTCCTGGCGCAAGAACAGGGTGCGGTTGGTCACGGCATCGAGAAAGGCACGGTCATGGCTGGCGATCAGCACCGGCACATCACGCGGCAGAGCGTTCAGCCAATCTTCCAGCAGGGCGATCTTGGCGAGATCGAGATGGTTGGTCGGCTCGTCCAAGAGCAGCACATCAGGCTCGGTCACCCAGACGCGGGCAAGCATCGCCAGCCGCTGCCAGCCACCGCTGAGCTGAGAGAGCGCCCTCTGCCGCAGCACCTCCGGCACGTCGAGTGAATCAAGCGTGACATCAACGCGCCAACCCTCGCTCTCGGCCTGCTCGGCCGGCAGAGCACGAAGAACCGCATCATAGAAGGATACATTCCCGAGATCGGCGGGCACATTCTGTTCGACATAACCGACCGTGAGGCCGCGCGAACGGGTGATATCCCCCACCGTCGGCTCCAGCCTGCCGGCAATGCAATTGAGCAGCGTCGACTTGCCCCGCCCGTTGGCTGCAACGATGCCGATGCGGTCGCCTGCCGTGACGGTGAAATTGAGATTGGAGATCAGCGGCACACCCAGGGTGATGCCGAAATTGCGGAGATTGATCAGAGTCATGGTCTTCTTCCGGTCTGACCCGAACAAGACATCGGCGTCGATCAGAGACGCCTTGTCGCCACGCAAGCGGATGTTGTTCGGTAAATCATCATGACGCAGCCGCACGAACGTAAAGCTCGGCACTGCGATACCCACAAGGGCAGACCAGAAGGAAATGAGTGAGTGACAGCCTCTGATCAGCCCTGCAAACGCATTTGCAGGGCCTGAGTCGGACCGAACTGGCGAATATGCCAGACTATCTTAGTCATACGGTCCTCCTCTCTCTTTCTCTCAAAGTGTTAAAAACTACGTGTTTCCAATAACACCGAACATTGCGATTTTCAATTACGCAGCCTTCCGATGCCGAGCTCAAAGAACAAAAAAGGCGATGCCGAAGCACCGCCCAAGTTTGCCGCGTGGATAAAGACCGCTTAGAATTTCTGCGTCAGCGTCAGCTTGAAGGTCCGGCCTGGCTCGGAATAATAGGCCGAGGGCTGCGTAAGACCCGTGGAAGCGACGTTGATCGCGTCGTAGTAGGTCTTGTTGAAGATGTTGT
Organism: Rhizobium sp. RCC_161_2; assembly: GCF_041355235.1. Lineage (NCBI taxonomy): Bacteria > Pseudomonadati > Pseudomonadota > Alphaproteobacteria > Hyphomicrobiales > Rhizobiaceae > Rhizobium > Rhizobium sp. RCC_161_2. Next base: position 136,025 of record NZ_JBFUPL010000003.1, read on the forward strand.
AGACACCGGCGCGCAGCGACAAGCCCTTCACCTGTTCCGGCTCCCACCAGCCTGTCAGATCGAAGATGCCGTAGCCTGGGGCGCGGAAGTTGTCGCTATCCTTCTTCGGCTCGCTGGTCGCCGTGATGAAGGTCAGGTCGGTTCCCCAGACATCCGCCGCATATCCCACAGTAAAGGCCGCCTTGGCGGGTGCGACGGAGTCGATCCATTCGCCGCTGTCGGAGTCCTTGCCGTTAACATAGGCAAGGGAGCCCTTGATGTGGATGCCGTTGTCGAACTTCTTGTGCGCATTGACCTCGATACCGAACATACGGACATTGGCGCGGTTGAAGTATTCGGTGATCCCCAGCGGATAGGTGCCGGTCGGATCGCGGGACACTTCCGTGTCGATGAAGTTCTTGTATTTGTTATAGAACGCTCCGATGTGGCCGCCGAAATCATCGTCACCGAGGTTGGTGCCGATTTCGATGCCGTTGCTGGTCTCCGGCTTCAGATCGGGATTGCCGTAATTTACATAACCGCCGGGCACGCCGTAGTTCACGTAAAGCTCGCTGACGTTCGGAGCGCGGAAGGCCATGGCCCATTGCGCATAAAACTCGACATTGTCCTGTGGCTGGTATGCCGCGCGCAGCTTCGGCGAGAACCGGCTGTCGGACTGGCCGGACGGCAGGCCGCTATAGTTGGCGCTGCCGCGATAGGCATCCGTGTTCTTCGGCGCATAATCATACCAGTCGAAGCGCAAGCCGGGTGTCAGCGAGAAGCCACTGGAACCGATCTCGATCTTGTCGTCGATAAAAGCGCCGACGCGCTTGCTGTCGACATTGGGCATATCAGACTGATTGGTGTGCAGAAACGAGCAAGAGAAAGCCCAGCGGGCGGGACCGCAAGCGTCCACACCTGCAGAGTACTGATGCACCTTGCCGAAAGCGGTGTCGAGACCGAAGGTGACCTTGTGATGCAGGCTGCCGGTATCGAAGGACTTCGAGGCGTTGCCGTTGAAGCCGATGGTGCGGTCTTCCATTTCGTTGCTGCGCGAGTAGTCGCCAATGACAGAGGTGTAGCGATAGCCGTTGAGGCCTTCTTCACGCAGCACATTTTGCCAATAGAAGACTGCATTGGCCGTATCGAGGAGGGAATCGGCGCTTTCAGCTTCGTACTTGTAGTCGAGAGAAACTCGGTTGCGTTCGGTATTGTCGCTCGTATCGTAATTACCAGGCCGAAGGTTCCCGGTCAGGCTCTGAGAGTGCATTGCATCGATGTCTTTATCTTTATTGTAGTGCTCCGCCGTGATGCCGAAGGTGCCGATGTCGGTATACTGGCGGATCTTGAAGAGACCGCTTCTCTGATTGTAATCGGCTGGATCTGCCTTGGTGCGCTTGGTCGAATAGCCGCCGACGTCGCCGTTGTTTTCAAGCTCATGACCATGGGTGTAACCACCCTCGAAAAGAACGGCAGTATTGTCGATGCGCTTGGCAACCGCCGCCGATCCACCGACACTCCGGTCATCGCCGTTATAGCCGAACTTGAAGACGCCGCCCCAAGTGGAACCGGGGGTTATCAAGTCTTCCGGCTCCAACGTGCGCAGTACGAAGGCGCCGCCGAGAGCGCCCGAACCGGCGCGGCTGGAGTCGGCGCCGCGTACGACATCGACACTCGAAAGCGAGTTGAAATCGAAGCTGTTGACGCCTCCGTCCGCTCCACGGGCGACATCGAGCATGTAGGGGATCTCGATGCCGTCGACCGTGGTCAATACACGGTCATCGCCAAGGCCGCGAATGTTGATGCCGCCGGTGGTACGGTTATAGCCGACGCCAACCTCGGTGCTACGGCCGAGATCCTCGATACGTGTGATCTGCTTGTCGTCGATCTCTTGCGCCGTCGTCTCGGTGGTCGTCGGTGAGTCGGCAAGCACATCCTTTGCCGCCTTGCCCTTGACGACGATCGGCTTCAGAGCCGTGACGCGGTCGCCTTTCGGTGCCGCATCGTCTGTGGCCGTATCATTCTGCGTTGCAGTCTGCGCATAAGACGCCGTGCAAAGCCCAAGGGCCAGAAGCGCGGTGCATGCCAAGAGAACCGAGCGGGATCGCCGGACAACCATAACCATTCCTTTCGAATTGCTTTTTACCGGGCTGGCTGGTTGCTGCTTCTAGGGCTTGCAAGGGGCTGGCTAGGCTCATTCTGCTAACAAAGCGGAAAAACTCCGCCTTCTTTCTGCCGCATTAAAAAACATGAGTATTATTGTCAATATATCCACTCAAGATAATTATGAATAAAATTCTCATGTTTAAAAGTGGATCGGTAGAGTTGCTGAATTGCAACGAAATCACCGCGTCGAGCGTTTCCACCATGCCATCGTTAGAAACAGGTGAAATACTTGATGCTATTCCGGATCATCTCCGCCACGACCGCCATCATCGTGCTGACCGCAGCATCCCTCCCCCAAACCGGCCCGCTGCCACAGCAAAAACCCGATCGCGAGCAAGTCCAACCTTCCGCCGAGCCACCCACGCCCATGGACAAACCGGCGGTTCCCGAGACCCAGCCAACCGCCGGGGAAATGCAAGGGCCTCCCAAGCCCCCGCTGACCATCGCGGCGGAATCGGAGGACGAGCATAAGGCCTGCCTAGCGCAACTGACCGCCATCGGTGCCACCTTCAAGGACATCCCTCGCATCGATGACGGCAATGGGTGCGGCATCGACAAACCGATCGCCCTCACCGAGCCCCTGCCCGGTATCCAGATGAAGCCGGAAGGCACGATGCGCTGCGAGACCGCCCTGGCGCTCGCCCATTGGATGAAGGAAAGCGTGATACCGTCCGCCGCCACGCTGAAGGACAATGGCCGGATCGTCACGGTCAACCAGGCCTCGACCTATATCTGCCGCCTGCGCAACAACGCCACCACCGGCAAGATCTCGGAACACGCGCGCGGCAATGCCGTCGATATCGCCGGCTTCACCTTCGAGAACGGCAAGACCATCGGCATCGAACCGCGCCGCGAGGACCCGACGCTGACCGGCGCGTTCCAGCGCACCGCCAGCGCCTCCGCCTGCCTCTATTTCTCAACCGTCCTCGACCCGGATAGCGATGCCGCTCACGAGACGCATTTTCATCTGGATGTATTGAAGAGGAAAGGCGAGTTCCGATACTGCCATTAAGAGCAGTCACCTCGGCGCATGCCCAGTTCCACCGGAATCAGAACTTAAAACAATCCCTCGATATAGCCCTGATCATTGAGGAAAATCCGTTCTGCCGCCGGCGCTTTCGGCAGGCCGGGCATTGTCATGATCTCGCCGGTGATGACGACGACGAAGCCGGCGCCGGCCGAGAGGCGCACTTCGCGGACCTGTACGATATGCCCCTCCGGGGCGCCACGAACATTCGGATCGGTCGAAAAGGAATATTGCGTCTTCGCCATACAGACCGGCAAATGGCCATAGCCCTGGTCTTCCCAGGAACGCAGCTGGTCGCGCACCGCCTTGTCGGCGGTCACCTCGCCGGCATGGTAGATCTTCGACGCGACGATCTCGATCTTTTCCAGCAGCGGCAGATTGTCGGGATAAAGCGGCTGGAATTTCGCCTGGCCAGATTCGGCAAGCTCCACCACCTTGTAGGCCAGCTCCTCGATCCCCGCCGAGCCCTCCGCCCAATGGCGGCAGAGGATGGCTTCGGCGCCGAGCCGCGCAACATAATTCTTCACCGCCTCGATCTCGGCATCGGTATCCGAGACGAAGTGATTGATGGCAACGACGACGGGTACGCCGAACTTGCGGACATTGGCGAGGTGTCGGCCGAGATTGGCGCAGCCTTTCACCAGTGCCTCTACATTCTCTTGGCCGAGATCGTCCTTCTTGACGCCGCCATTCATCTTCAGCGCCCGCACGGTGGCGACGATGACCGCCGCATCCGGCGCAAGTCCGGCCTTGCGGCACTTAATGTCAAAGAATTTCTCCGCGCCGAGATCGGCGCCGAATCCCGCTTCGGTGACGACATAGTCGGCAAGCTTCAGCGCCGTGCGCGTGGCGATAACCGAATTGCAGCCATGGGCGATGTTGGCGAAGGGGCCGCCATGGACCAGCGCCGGATTGTTCTCCAGCGTCTGCACCAGGTTCGGCTGCATTGCATCCTTCAGCAGCACCGCCATCGCGCCGTCAGCCTTGAGATCGCGGGCATAGACCGGCGTGCGGTCGCGGCGATAGCCGATGATGATGTCGCCGAGCCGTTTTTCGAGATCCTTCAGGTCCGAAGCCAAACAGAGGATCGCCATGACCTCGGAGGCGACGGTGATGTCAAAGCCGCCCTCGCGCGGATAGCCGTTGGCCACGCCCCCGAGCGAGGCGACGATATCGCGCAGTGCGCGGTCGTTCATGTCCATGGCGCGCCGCCAGGTGATGCGGCGGACATCGATGTTTTCTTCGTTGCCCCAATAGATGTGATTGTCGATCAGCGCCGCCAGCAGATTATGGGCCGAGGTGACGGCATGGAAATCGCCGGTGAAATGCAGGTTGATATCTTCCATCGGAATGACCTGCGCATAGCCGCCGCCGGCGGCCCCGCCCTTGACGCCGAAGCAGGGACCGAGGGACGCCTCGCGCACGCAGACGATCGCCTTCTTGCCAATACGGTTCAGCCCGTCGCCAAGGCCGACGGTCGTGGTCGTCTTGCCCTCGCCCGCCGGCGTCGGATTGATGGCGGTGACAAGGATCAGCTTGCCATCCGGCTTGCCTTTCAATGCGGCAATGAATTGGGCACCGATCTTCGCCTTGTCATGCCCGTAAGGCGCGAGATCTTCGGCCGGAATGCCGAGTTTCGCACCGATCTCGATGATCGGCAGCTTCTTCGCGGCGCGCGCGATTTCTATGTCGGATTTTACCGTTGCCATGATAACCGGTCCCGCCCTGGACATGAGGTATTCACACAATCGGGATAACCCAATAAATATCCACTGTGAATAGCTGCGAATTGTCGTCCGCCGTGAAACTACCCCGACTTGCCGCGAGGCGGTCGCCCACCTATTGTCCCGCGCTGGACGAGCGAAAAAGGAAAAGACATGAAGTCCCTGGAATTACTGGTCGAGCGCATCATTCTCTCCAGCCGCTGGATTCTGGTCGTCTTCTATCTCGGCCTCGCGGCCTCGCTGGCGGTCTATGCCGTTTCGTTCGGCTACAAATTCTACAAGGTGACCATCAACGTCTTCCAATACGAAGAGTCCGACATGATTCTCGCGATCCTCGGTCTCATTGACGCTGCCCTCGTGGCAAGCCTGATCGTCATGGTGATGATTTCCGGTTACGAGAATTTCGTCAGCCGCTTCGATGAAGGCGAAGGCGAGGTCTCCTTCCTCGGTAAGCTCGATTCAGGCAGCCTGAAGATCAAGGTCGCCTCCTCTATCGTAGCGATCTCCTCGATCCACCTGCTGCAGATTTTCCTCAATGCCACCCAGTACGACAATAGCAAGCTGATGTGGTTCACGATCATCCACCTGGCCTTTGTCGTCTCGGCAGTCCTGCTCGGCTATCTCGAAAAGATCATGGCGAAAGTTAAGGGCAGCAAGGACGTCTGAGGTCTGGGAGCGCGATTATTCGCCGATCGTTGCAGAGACAGCGCCGGCTGGCGGCGGTGTCGCGCAGTCCGCAATCGATTGCTTGTCCTTGCAGTCCCGTGCAACGACGAGCTGATCGGCGGCGGCAAGCTCCGTCGTCAACCGCAGCTTCAGCGCATCCATCTGCGTAATGAGATGGATCGAGATGGGCTGAGTGCCCAGCATCAGGTCGAAGAGCGATTCATCCACACCCATCTTCTTCAGGAAACCGGTGAGCCTTGCCCTCTGCTGCCTGCCGAGTTTGGTGGTGTCGTACTTGCCGACGAACTGACGTCCGATCTCCCGCTTGGAAAGGACCTTCCGCTTGCCATTCACCGTCTCGTATTCCGTGCGGTACTTGATGCGGACTTCGCTATAGGTCGTGGTGATCTGATGCACGCCGAGGAGTGCGAAGGGGCTCGACACCCGCTCGACGCCTCCGGCGAAAAACAGCGGGCAGGCCGAAAAACAGATGGCGCCGACCGAAAATGTCTCGCCCTTGATGGAACCATCCTTGGCGCGGGCCGCGGAACAGATAGGCTCGGCATAGGGGCAATCGCGCGAGCGCGTCCGGCCAACCGCAATCGCCAGCTTCTGCTTGCGGATCGCATAGGCCATCTCCATGGCCGCCCGGACATCGCCGCCAGGCGAACTGACGACGATCGGCAACTTCCTGCCGCCGAGGCGTTTCAGCAGCTTTTGCAGCTTACTGGGCGAATCCCCCATGATCTGCCCTTCGGCGGAAATCCAGTCCGGGCAACTATTGGCGGGCCGACAGCTGGCCATATCGCCATGAACCAGCAGGAATTCCATCGGCTGCCCTACACTGGAGCCGGCAGCCTCGGCCGAGATAAAGGAAGATACCAGAAGAAACGTGGCCGCCAGGAACCACAAGGCCTGCCGGCAACAGCATGCGACAAGCCGCGGTGAAAAACGAAAGATCATGAAATAAATGCCTGGAAGCGATTGTTATGGCAAAACCGATAGCAATCGCTTTGGGCCTTCGCAAGGCACGCTGGCATCAATGCCTGTCCATCTATGCCGACCATTTTCGCTCGGCATAGATGCCACCAGTACCGGCAAGGTTGAGATGTTACAGAAGCAACCCAAACACGCCACCGCCACAGAGGCTTACCGACAGTTTTACCCGACCATTTGCCTTTACCCGGTATTCGAGAGACGTACTTTGGCACCGGCACGAAAGAAGTAAAGAAACAACTTTTTCGTCCGTATCCGGGCCATTTTAAAAAAGTATTACAAATCAGCAATTTACAATATTAAGATATATGGAAATGAAATTATTTCTGGATATGTGGTATTTTTGCGTCTAGCATTCGCCTGAAAATCCAGTATTTGATAGCGACAACACGCTGTAGGCGCCCATTATTCACATGTCCTATTTCATCACTGCTGAGAGACAACTGTTGCTTTCCGCCGAGTTGGCCACAGCCCGGACACAGACGGCGTTTGCACAGGCTTTGGAACGGACAAGTTCCGCCTTTGGCTTCAGCCAGGTGGCCTTTATCAACGCCCCGGTTTCCGAAGACTCCATACTGACCCCGCTCGTCATCGAGGGTTCGGTCCAGCCGCAATTTTTGCGCGACTTTGATCGCCAGCAGTTGCTTCGCCGTTGCCCGATGCTGTTGCGCGTTCGGGACTCCGTCATGCCGCGCGCCTGGCACCTCCTCGAGAATGGCATCTCGCAGGACATGGAGCTGCCGCGCGAACTGCATGCCCTCCTGCTCAGTCACAATTGTCCGATGGGGATTGTAATCCCTATCAATTCTTCCGATGGGCAGCGCCTCGTCTTCTGGTTCATGGGCAACCGCAGCAGCCTTGGCCAGAGTGAGCTCAATGAGCTGAACATGATCGTGCTGCAGGCGCTCGACACCTATAATTGCCTCAAGCGCAATGACGGCTCCGTGCCGCACATGCTTTCGGCCCGTGAGCTGGAAGTCGTCCGCTGGACCGCGCAGGGCAAGACCTCGGTCGAAATCGGCCAGATCCTTTCCCTCTCCGACCACACGGTCAACGCCTACATGATGAATGCGATCAAGAAGCTCGATTGCGTCAATCGCACCCAGCTCGTCGCAAAGGCTATCCGGCTGAAATTGATCAGCTAGTCCTTTTGACAACTCCCCGGAATTTCAAGCTCTCCGGCCTTGCATGTCGCGGTAAAATTTCGGCGACCGTTGCAAGCAACGATCGCCCTGCCATCTTAGCGACCGCCGAGGACGGAGCGCATTTCCACCAGGTTCGAGCGCACACGCAGGATATAGAAGCCCATCGTCGCCAGATGGCTCGGCATGATCCAGCCGTCCTCGCGCCCGTTCGAGATAATGAACGGCTGGATGCGTAGCGCCGCCTCCAGCTGCTTCATGGTGCCGCCCCAGAGCGTGCCGAGATTACGCTCGGCGATGACCTGCTGGAAATCGGCCTCGATGGCGCTCAGAATGCCGTAATAGCCATAGAGCTGCCCATAGGCGAACCAGAAACGGTCATCGGCGCGCGTGTCGAACCAGCCGTAATTATACTTCTCGGATCGCTCCGCGAGGATGTCCGACGTGCTGCCGAGATCATTGGCGACACGATCGATGAATTGCAGGAGGTTGTCGGCGCGGCCGTCGAAGACTGCGTTGCAGGTACCGAGATCGGTATTGAACTTGCGCAGGCTGGTAATCGCCGCGCGATAGTAGCTCGGCGTCGGCGTCTTCGGACCGAAGGGGCGCATGCCGAAATACCAGCTCGCCTCGTCGAACTGCAAATTGCCGCGAGCGCTTTGCAGGTCGCCGTTAATGCCGGACGTACCGCGCACGCGCCCAAGCGTGTCGACCAATTCCACCGCGGTGCGCCGCACCGCCTGGTTCACGCCACGCTGGAAGGCCGCCTTGTTGTCGAGAAACGGCGTGTCGTCCCAGCTCATGCCGAAAAATCCGAGCTTGAAGAGCAGCATCGAAGAGATCCAGGCGTTCTGGTTGACATTGAAATCGATAAGATCGGCGGTGACATCGACGGTCCCAGACGTCTGACAGGCTTTCGGCGCAGTCGCTGCGATCTGCTGCCCGCTCGCTGCCGGCAACTCCTGTCCGGCCCCGACCTTGCGGTCCTCGAACCTGTAGACGCTGGGATAATTGGCGTCAAAGCCGCTCCAGACCTGCGTCTGCCAAACGAAGTAGATATAGAGCACCGCCATCAGCGTCACGAAGGCGGCAACCGGCAGCTTGATCAGCCAATTGCGCCGCTGATACCAGCCGTGAGCGGCCATGAAAGGCCAGACGATCCCGACGACGAGAAGCCCGAGGCCCCGCGCGATGGCGGCGCCGATCCGCTTGAAGAACGCAGTAATCGAATCAAGCATGGACGTCTCCTCTAAAGAGCCGCAGTCCTTCGGATACGCAAAGGATGCAAGGACACTTTGAAACCGCGCAACATATTCACGCCCATGCAGATATGTGTTTCCGCAGGAGACGGCAACCGGCTGATATCATTTTTCAATCGTAGACGATAACGAGGTCTCAGGCTCAGGCCCGACCGGCTCCTCGCCTTCAGCCACCGGCGCAGCCGATGGAGCTGGTTCCAGCCGCCGCCTGAAGACCTTGTCGGCATGCTCCTTGCGCGTTGCAAGATCATGACCGGCGAGCACATTCGCCTCGAAGGCCGCAATTAAAGTGGCGACCGGAGCCGGCCTTTCAACGTCAGGCAACGGCGGCACGGCTTCCGATATCACCGCCTTCAGCAAGGCGATCCGCTGCTCGGTGTCGACGGCAAGCTTACCCGCCATCGCATTGATGGCGGCGATCTGCACATTCAGAACGCGCGCCACCTCCTCATGGATATCGATGAGCCGCTGCAGCACCGCCCGCCCAGGCTGCAAAGCGTGTTCCCGCGCGCGAAGATCACTCTGCTCGGCGAATAGCCGCTGATAGTCCGTTTCCAATTCGGATTGCGCATCCATATTGCGGGCGGATGAAGCATCGGCTCGCCGATCCAGGATTCGCGGAGCCAGATCATCGGCCTGGCGCTGCACCTCCTCGATCTCGTAATCGGCGCGTTGCCGCCGCTCGATGAGCCGCGCCAGATGCGCCTCGCAATGGCGAAAGGCCTGAACCAACAGCGGCCAAGCCTCCTTGAACAACGCGTCAAGCGACGCCGACACCGCCAGCGCCGCCTCCAGTTCCGCCGCGATCGCCGCCGGCTTGACATGCCCTTGGCCGATCCTGCGCCCGAACCAGCTTGACGTTTCGGCCCCGGCCTTCTCGTCAAACAGTCGCCGATGCTGCAAGTCCGCGGCCGCAGTCACCGCATCGAGGTCCTTGACCAGCGACAATCCCGAGGTTTTCCAACGCTCGAGCAGCTCAAGCGTCTCGCGCAACTGCGCCTCTTCCACCGGAAAATTAACGGCCTCAAGACGGGTGTCGCCCCTGGCGTGGCCGGCCAGTACGGTGTTTGCCGCATCCAAGCCCTTGATCGCATCTTCGAACGTCACGCGCGTCTTGTCGAGTTCGCCATCGAAGGAATGAGCCTTGACCATGCAAGCGTCTCTCAATTGCCATTGGTGGCGAGACTAGCCGCTTATAGGCGCAAAGAGAATGACTGGACGCATATTGCCTGCCGGCTTCGGCCGTCGGGCGACACATGTGTTCCGACGTCAATTGTCCTTGGATACATCACTCAGCGGTTCACCGATCTCTATCGCGTGCCCATCGGGATCATAAAAGCGAAAGACCCTCTGCCCCCATTCCTGTTTTTCGACGGGGTGTATCAATTCCGCATGCGGTGCGATGTTTGCGAAAGCAGCGTCGACATCCTCATGTTCGAAATACAGAAGCAAGTTTCTTTGCCCGTAAGCCTCCACAGGGTCGGCATTCTGCCGCCAGATCGTCTTTTCAAGCGACCTTCCCTCATGGATCGCAAAGCCAGTTTCGAAAAGGACAAAATTTCCGAAGTCTTCCATGATCTTCAGGCCGAGCCGCTTGCTATAGAATTCCTTCGAATGGTCTATATCGCGAACAAACGGAATGGGATTCACAAAGCGCATCGCTTCTCACCGACAGAGTTTGAGAAAATAAGTTCACAAATGCTCGACAGAGACTCTCAGCCTTTATTGTGCAACAGCCGGGCTCTTCAGATAAGCAATGAGATTGTCGAGATCCTTGTCGCTCTTCAAACCCGGAAACGTCATCTTCGTGCCCTTGACCAGGAATTGCGGGCTGGGCAGATATTTCCTGAGCAGCGCCTCGTCCCAGACCTTGCCGTCCGCGCCGAATGCTTTCATCGCCGTCGAATAATTATAGTCCGGCACGGTGGCGACGGGACGACCCACCACGCCCATCAGCGATGGCCCGACATGGTTCTCATGCGCAGTTGCGGTGTGGCAGACGGCACATTTCTTGAAGACCGCCGCGCCGGCGACCGCGTCGCCATCGGCAAAGGCGGCCGAGCTCGATAGAAGAACGCTGGCCGCAGCCACAAGACAGAGCGATTTCATTGTTCCTCCCGACGCGGGATCCTGAGACGATCCCGTTGCCGCGACCATAGAGACTTTTGCGGTCTCTTGCCGGATGACGCAATACCGCGGGCGGCCCTATTCCTCCGCCATCGCCTCTTCCCAGTGACGACGGCAGAGCGAAACATATTTGTCGCTGCCGCCGATCTCGATCTGCGCGCCTTCGCGCGCCACCTTGCCGGCCGAATCCAGGCGCACCACCATCGTCGCCTTGCGCCCGCAATGGCAGATCGTCCGAACTTCCCGCAACTCGTCGGCAATGGTCAACAGCTCCTGCGAGCCCGGAAATAACTTGCCATGAAAATCCGTGCGTAGCCCGTAGGTCATGACAGGCAGATCAAGGCGATCGACGACATGGGCAAGCTGCCAGACCTGTTCATGCGACAGGAATTGCGCCTCATCGACGAAGACGCAGGCCAGAGGCTCATCGGCATGCATTTTATCGACCAAGGCATAGAGATCGTCGGCGGCATCGAACGGTATGGCATCCATCGTCAGACCAATACGCGACGCAATTTTGCCGCGACCGGCGCGATCGTCCAACGCAGCGATAAAGGCCGCGGTACGCATGCCGCGCTCCTGATAATTGTAAGCGGCCTGCAGCAACATGGTCGACTTGCCGGCATTCATCGTCGAATAATGGAAATAGAGCTTGGCCATGACGTTCTCCTTGATCGTTTCATGAGTGCTCCGTCACACGAAGGAAAGACGCATTTGGCGAAAACCACAGGATTTACCGTGGATTCACGCAATACGGGATCAGCCAGGTGACACTCGACCGGAAAAATACGGGGCGTCGCAATCAGCCCCTCCAAACCGGCGCAAATACGCGGAGATCGCTTGTAAATCTCGGTTATTGGTGGTTGCTTGGGAACGTTAGACTGGGAGTCACGTAATGATAAAAATGACACTTACCGCACTTGCCTTCGCTTCAACCCTTTCCGCGCTCACGCTGGGCGCAACCGCAGCCTCCGCCGCCGAACCGGCGAGCTGTAGCACCGTACACTTCGCCGATGTTGGCTGGACGGATATTACCTCCACCACGGCGACGGCCTCGATCCTCCTGAAGGCTCTCGGCTACGACACCGACGTCAAGGTACTCGCCGTGCCGGTGACCTATCAATCCTTGAAAAACAAGGACATCGACGTCTTCCTCGGCAACTGGATGCCCTCCATGGCCGAGAACATCAAGCCTTTCGCTGAAGACAAGTCGGTCGAAACCGTCGGTGCCAACCTGGAAGGCGCCAAGTACACGCTGGCGACCAACGCAAAGGGCGCCGAGCTCGGTATCAAGGACTTCAAGGATATCGCCGCCCACAAGGACGACTTGGACGGCAAGATCTATGGCATCGAGCCGGGCAATGACGGCAACCGCCTGATCATCGACATGGTCGACAAAAACACCTTCGGCCTCAAGGGCTTCGAAGTGGTCGAATCCTCCGAGCAGGGCATGCTTGCCCAGGTTTCCCGCGCCGACAAGGAAGGCAAGCCGATCATCTTCCTCGGCTGGGCCCCGCATCCGATGAACAGCAATTATAAGATGACCTATCTCTCCGGCGGCGACGACGTCTTCGGACCGAACTACGGCGGCGCGACGGTTTACACCAACGTCCGTGCCGGTTATCTGCATGAATGCCCGAATGTCGGCACCTTCGTCAAAAATCTCGTCTTCTCGTTGCCGATGGAAAACGAGATCATGGGCAAGATCCTGAACGACAGCAAGGAACCGGAAGTGGCTGCAACGGAATGGCTGAAGGCCAATCCGACGGCAATCACCCCCTGGCTCGCCGGCGTCACCACCAAGGATGGCGGTGACGGGCTTGCGGCAGTCAAGGCCAAGCTTGGCCTGTAACATCGAGGGGATAAGGGGCGGCTCAACCGCCCCTTTCTCTTCATGGACAGACTGCTTCCCTCCTATAGCGCCGAGCATCGGGTAGCGACCCATGTGGCGCCATAGGCCGTTATTCTCCGGCGGCCGTATCCGGAACGACCCAAGACGTCCGGAAACGCCGCCCCAAGAGTGGGCAAAGACGTGAACTGGTTAACCGATTATCGCATCCCCATCGGCCCCTGGGCCAAAGCCGTCGTCGACTGGCTGACGACCAATTTCATATGGTTTTTCGACGGCCTTTCCTTCGTCGCTTCGCACGGGATCAAAGGGCTGCTGTTCCTCTTGCAGGCGCCGCATCCCCTGATCGTCATCGTCGTTATCGCGGCCATCGCCTATTGGATGCGCCGGAGTGTCGCGGTCACCGCGCTCACCTTCATCGGCCTGCTCGTCACCGTCAACCAGGGCTATTGGAAGGAGACGACGGAAACGCTTGCCCTGGTGTTGGCTTCCACTTTCGTCTGTATGCTCGTCGGCGTCCCCCTCGGTATCGCCGCCGCTCGCCGCCCGTGGCTCTACGCCATCATGCGGCCGATCCTCGATCTGATGCAGACCATCCCGACCTTCGTCTATCTGGTGCCGGCGATGATCCTGCTCGGCCTTGGCATGGTGCCGGGCCTGATCGCCACCGTCGTCTTCGCCATTCCCGCATCGATCCGTATGACCCGCCTCGGCATCATCTCGACGCCACCCTCCCTCGTTGAAGCGGCCGAGGCCTTCGGCGCGACGCCGCAACAGGTGCTGCGTAAGGTCGAAGTACCCTTCGCCATGCCGCAGATCATGGCGGGCCTGACACAGACAATCATGCTGTCGCTCTCGATGGTGTCCATCGCCGCCCTCGTCGGCGCGCCTGGCCTCGGCGTGCCGGTGCTGCGCGCACTGAACAGCGTCAATGTCGCCAAGAGCTTCGACTCCGGCTCCTGCATCGTCATTCTCGCAATCATTCTCGACCGCATGTTCCGTGCACCCGGCGAAGGAGACCGCTCATGACCACTGCCGTCGCCTTCAATAATGTCAGCATCATCTTCGGCGACCGTCCCGAGGCCGCCCTCAAGCTTGCGGACGAAGGAAAAACCCGCGACGAGATCGGCAAGTCCACTGGCATGGTGCTCGGTGTCGCCAATGCCTCGCTTGAGATCGAGGAAGGCGAAATCCTCGTACTCATGGGCCTGTCCGGCTCCGGCAAGTCGACGCTGCTGCGCGCCGTCAATGGTCTCGCCCCGGTCGTGCGCGGCAATGTCGTCGTCAACACCAAGACCGGGCCGGTCAATCCCTATGACTGTAGTCCCAAGACGCTGCGCGACCTGCGCATGCACACCGTCTCCATGGTGTTCCAACAGTTCGCGCTGCTCCCCTGGCGCACCGTTGCCGACAATGTCGGCTTCGGCCTGGAGCTTGCCGGCGTGCCGGAGCCTGAGCGCAAGAAACGTGTCGATGAACAGCTGGAACTCGTCAACCTGACGCAATGGGCCAGCCGCCGCGTCAATGAGCTCTCCGGCGGCATGCAGCAGCGTGTCGGCCTCGCCCGCGCCTTTGCCACCGGCGCGCCGATCCTGCTCATGGACGAGCCATTCTCGGCGCTTGACCCGTTGATCCGCACCCGCCTGCAGGACGAGCTTCTGGAATTCCAGCGCCGCCTGAAGCGGACGATCCTCTTCGTCAGCCACGATCTCGACGAAGCCTTCCGCATCGGCAACCGCATCGCCATCATGGAGAGCGGCCACATCATCCAGTGCGGCACGCCACAGGAAATCGTCAGGAACCCCGCTGACCAGTATGTCGCCGACTTCGTGCAGCACATGAACCCCATCAGCATGCTGACGGCGCGCGATGTCATGCAGCAGGGCCTCAGCCATTCCGCCAATAGCGGCTCGGTCATCGCCACGACGACGGCCTCGACGCCGCTCGTCGACATCCTCGACGCGCTGACGCGCCAACCGGGCAACATCGGCGTCGTTGACAACGGCGTGATTATCGGGACGATTTCCGCCCAGGATGTCGTGGCTGGCCTCACCAGTCACCGGCGAAAGGAGTAGTCCGCCCGGACTGCTCTTTTATCCTGCGGGAGAGAAACGATGAGCGACAAGCCGTCCGTGCTGCGGGAAACCGACGACAAAGCGCGCGAGCAGGCGCGTATGCTGCTGCGCTCGGCCCGTTACGCGGCACTTGGCGTCATCGACCCCGAGACCGGCTTTCCCTCCGTCAGCCGCGTGCTGACCGGCACCGATATCGACGGCGTGCCGGTCATCCTCGTCTCCGGCCTTTCGGCCCATACCAAGGCGTTGTCGAAGGATCCCCGCGCCTCGGTTCTCTTCGGCGAGCCCGGCAAGGGCGACCCCCTCGCCCACCCGCGCCTCAGCGTTCAATGCAGCGCCGAACGTATCGATCGCGGGGATCCGCTGCATGAACGCATCCGTTCACGCTTTCTTGGCCACCATCCCAAGGCGAAGCTCTATGTCGATTTTCCGGATTTCGGCTTCTTCCGCCTTGTCCCGCTTACCGCCAGCCTCAAT
Source organism: Rhizobium sp. RCC_161_2 (assembly GCF_041355235.1). Classification (NCBI taxonomy): domain Bacteria; kingdom Pseudomonadati; phylum Pseudomonadota; class Alphaproteobacteria; order Hyphomicrobiales; family Rhizobiaceae; genus Rhizobium; species Rhizobium sp. RCC_161_2. The sequence continues at coordinate 151,512 of NZ_JBFUPL010000003.1, forward strand.
GGCGGCTTCGGCAAAGCCTATGTTTTGCCAGGCACCGACCTGATGATTCTTTCGGCGGCTAACGAGATGCTCGCGAAAGAGGCAGATGCGACAGTGCGAGAATTAGTAGCCCGCCGCCCAAAGTAGCCTTGGTCATCACGGGTGGGTCAGAGGGGAAAAATGAGTGGGTGGTAGCGGATTTACGGCCTGGATATGGCGGAAATCGACCTAATTTAGAGAAATGCGACACTCAAGTAGAAATACGTCCCACCCATATGGGCGGGGAGCCTCTTTATAAGATACATATCTAAAATAGCATACTCGATACCTTAAATTTAGGTATATACAATCTTTCACCCAACTTGGTATTATTAGCTATCGGGTTAGCTCCCCGGTTTGGAAATTTCGCAATTTCTGATGTACGCTCCGCATTAGGAAGATCAAGAGATGAAAACAAGAGATTTGGCTGACCACTCCAACGTGGCAGCAGCACTACTATCCGCAATGGCGAATCCCAAGCGCCTGATGATTCTTTGCAGTTTGGTCAAGGGTGAAGTCCCGGTCGGCGTATTGGCCAACCAAGTGGGACTTAGCCAATCTGCGCTTTCCCAGCACCTTTCGAAGCTCCGTGCCCAGAAGCTGGTAAAGACTCGCCGCGATGCTCAAACCATTTACTACTCCAGCACTTCGGAGTCGGTCATTCGGGTCCTGGAAACGCTGGAAGACATTTATTGTGAACCGGAAAAAAGTAGAACGGCTGCTTAAGAGCCAAAACAGGCTCTAGGACTGCCGGTGAGATTCTCAGGGGGACGGTACATTTCCATCCTTGAGATCAAGCTGTTTTCATGACCACACATATATATCTGATTTGGCTGGCAAATTTCCGAATTTGCCAGCTTTTTCGTGTTAAGCCCCCATATTGCATACGCGCGATACGCTTCTCGGCCCCGTCGCGTTCGCCAGCAGCTTCTTTCCGCGATTGGTACGATCTGATCTGATTTGCGCTTCGCAAACAAGACGAGACGAGACAGAACAGGACTAAAAACGAAACTCCCATATTTTACTCTTTATTCGGACAACTACCCTGTCTTCGCACGTCAGCTTCACCTTGACGCCAAGGGGGTCGCTGATAATTTGACCAGAGAGTAAAATAACCAAGCGACGCTACGCCGCGATCGGGAAATGGCCCCCGAATGGCCATGGAGAACAACATGTCCGACCGTCTGAACGCCGCCCCCAACGATCTCAGCGCCTTCTGGATGCCGTTTACGGCCAATCGCCAGTTCAAGAAGGAACCGCGCCTCTTCGTCGGCGCCAAGGACATGTATTACACCACCCATGATGGGCGGCAGGTTCTGGATGGAACGGCGGGGCTGTGGTGTGTGAATGCCGGACATTGCCGCCCGAAGATCACCGAAGCTATCAGCCGGCAGGCAGGCGAGCTCGACTATGCGCCGGCATTCCAGCTCGGCCATCCCAAAGCCTTCGAACTGGCCAACCGGCTGGTGGATATCGCGCCCGAGGGCATGAACCATGTCCTCTATACCAATTCCGGCTCTGAATCCGTCGAGACCGCACTAAAGGTGGCGCTTGCCTATCATCGTGTGAAAGGCAACGGCTCCCGCTTCCGCCTGATCGGCCGCGAGCGCGGCTATCACGGCGTCAATTTCGGTGGCATTTCCGTCGGCGGCATCGTCACCAACCGCAAGATGTTCGGCACGCTGCTGACCGGCGTCGACCACATGCCCCACACCCATGTTCCCGGCAAGAACGCCTTCACCCGCGGCGAGCCTGAGCATGGCGGCGATATCGCCTCCGAACTGGAGCGCATCGTCACGCTGCACGACGCCTCCACTATCGCCGCCGTCATTGTCGAGCCGGTCGCCGGCTCCACCGGCGTGCTGATTCCGCCGAAAGGTTACCTGCAGAAGCTGCGCGAAATCTGCACCAAGCACGGCATCCTGCTGATTTTCGACGAGGTCATCACCGGCTTCGGCCGCCTCGGCACGCCCTTCGCCGCCCAATATTATGACGTCACCCCCGACATCATCACCACGGCCAAGGGCCTAACCAACGGCGTCATCCCGATGGGCGCGGTCTTCGTCACCTCGGAAATCCATGACGCCTTCATGCAAGGACCCGAGCACATGATCGAGTTCTTCCATGGCTATACCTATTCCGGCAACCCGATCGCCGCAGCCGCGGCACTTGCCACGCTCGACACCTACAAGGACGAAGGCCTGCTCACCCGCGCCGCCGAGCTTTCGGACTATTGGGCCGACGCACTCCATTCCCTGAAGGACTGCCCCAACGTCATCGACATCCGAAACACCGGTCTGATCGGTGCCATCGAACTCGCCCCCATCGCCGGAGAGCCCACCAAGCGCGCCTTCACCGCATTCCTGAAAGCCTATGAAAAGGGCCTGCTGATCCGCACCACCGGCGACATCATCGCCCTCTCCCCTCCGCTGATCATCGAAAAACACCACATCGACGAACTCTTCGGAAAGCTCCGGGAGATCTTGCAGAATAATATCTGAAGCTTAGTCTTCAAGAAATCGGCGCCCCTCATATCCCCATTGTTGCAAATGCAGAATGGTCGGATATGAGGGGCGAACTTTATGCGAGGGATGAATATGTCGGAAAAACTCGAACGCTATATCGACCAGGGCGTCGGCCGGGAGCCGGCGGATATCGTGCTCAAAGGCGGGCGGTTCTTTGATCTGGTGACGGGCGAACTCGTCGCTTCCGACATCGCCATTTGCGGCGACCGGATCGTCGGCACCTGCGGCGATTATCAGGGCCGCGAGGAGATCGACATTTCCGGCCGGATCGTCGTCCCCGGTTTTATCGACACGCACCTGCATATCGAATCCTCGCTGGTGACGCCGCATGAGTTCGACCGTTGCGTCCTGCCCTATGGCGTGACGACCGTCATCTGCGATCCGCATGAGATCGCTAATGTCCTCGGCACGGAGGGCATCCAGTATTTCCTGGACAGCGCGCTCGAGACCATCATGGATATCCGCGTTCAGCTCTCCTCCTGCGTGCCGGCGACGCATCTGGAGACTTCCGGCGCCGATCTGCCCATCGAGAAGCTGCTGCCCTTCCGAGACCATCCCAAGGTCATCGGCCTTGCCGAGTTCATGAACTTCCCGGGCGTCGTCTATAAAGACCCCATCTGCATGGCCAAGCTCGACGCCTTCCAGGATGGCCATATCGACGGTCACGCGCCGCTGCTGCGCGGCAACAATCTCAACGGCTATCTCTCCGCCGGCATCCGCACCGAGCATGAATCGACCACCGCCGAAGAGGCCCTCGAAAAGATCCGCAAGGGCATGCACATTCTCGTCCGCGAAGGCTCGGTCTCCAAGGACCTGCATGCGCTGATGCCGATCCTGACCGAGCGCCTGTCGCCCTATCTGGCGCTGTGCACCGACGACCGAAATCCGCTCGACATCGCCGAGCAGGGCCATCTCGATTATATGATCCGCACCGCGATTGCCCATGGCGTCGAGCCGCTGGCGATCTATCGCGCCGCCTCGATCTCCGCCGCTCGCGCCTTCGGCCTGCGCGATCGCGGCCTGGTGGCGCCCGGCTGGCGCGCCGATCTGGTCATCATCGACAGCCTGGAGAGCTGCAAGGCAGAGACGGTGTTCTCAGCGGGCCGTCGTGTCACGACAGAGCTATTCGCCACCCGCAAGCCGGTCACCCCCGTCGGCCTCGACAGCGTGCGGGCGCGTCCGATCAATGCCGCCGATTTCGGTGTGCCGGTCGCAGAGGGCGAAAGCTCGGTCATCGGCGTCATCCCCGGCAAGATTATTACCGAACACCGCCGCTACCGCCTGCCTCTCAAAGGCAACCAGACCGACCTCGACCTCGGCAACGACATCATCAAGGTCGCCGTCATCGAGCGCCACGGCAAGAACGGCAACCATGCCAATGGTTTCGTTCAGGGCTTCGGCCTGAAGAAGGGTGCGATCGCCTCGACCGTCGGCCATGACAGCCACAATATCTGCGTCGTCGGCGTCAACGAGGACGACATGGCCCACGCCGCCAACCGCCTCAGCGAAATTAACGGCGGCTTCGTCGTCGTCGAAAATGGCGTCGTCACCGGCGAAATCGCTCTGCCCGTTGCCGGCCTGATGAGTCTGGAGCCCTATGAAAGCGTGCGCGACACGCTGCATCATCTGCGCCAGGCAGCCTATGCCCTCGGCGCGACGCTGGAAGAACCCTTCCTCCAGCTCGCCTTCCTGCCGCTGCCGGTCATCCCGCATCTGAAGATCTCGGACCGGGGTCTTGTGGATGTCGACAAATTCATGCTGATCGGCTGATCAATCGACCGGAGAGCTGCAACCGATATCAGGGCAGCTTTATTTCGAGCGTGATCATGTAATTGCTGTAATTCGGCACTGCCGGCGGATTGTCGAATGAATAGGAGGTCATCCGCGGCGGCGCCGATGGCGGCTTCACGTCCGGTCTCCAGGAGGCCTTGATCGTTATCTTGTCAGTAGCACGATAAGAGAAATCAACCTGGCGATCCTTGTTCGCTCCATCTCTGGAGCGTTTACCTGCCAAAGACCATTTGTCCCAGGAAGCGTCCAGACTCTCGATGGTCTGGGTGCCTTTGCGCTCATAGCCGCCGGCCAGCGAAGCGCTGCCGTCTTTGGCAGCCAGCGTATAAGCCTGACCTCGAACCTTGCCGTCAAAATCCGTCGTCACCGTCGCGCCGGCTTCCAGCGAGCGTTTACTGCCGTCGGCCAGGCGTGCATGGACGTCAAAAATGATCGTCTTGTTGCCGACATAGACGCCGCCGCTCGGATTAAGTCCATTCGTCCTGAAGCCGATGTCGCTTTTGGCCTTCGTGTCGAGAACGATGGGGCGTTCGGTCGTCGGAAAATACTTTCCGAGCAAATCCTGCTGCGGCTTGGTAGGGGCGACCGGCTTGCCCAGCGGATCGAATGCACCCATGACGGTGCAGCGACGGCCGCTGACCCAGCTGTTGACGGCAAAGATGACAGATCCATCGTTCACGATCCCGGCGACACCCTGATGCAGGCTGTTCTGGAGATTGTAGCGGCCGCAGCAGGAGAGCGAGTTATCGCTCGCCGCGTCAAAAGAACGACCGGAAAAAACCACGCCCGACGCCCTGTCACCGCCCAGAATCGGGCAACTGGAGAGCGGTATCAGATGGAAGCGATCCAAATCGGTTTGCGGCGTTTGGCCCACTGGCCTGGTAAGCGGTGCTAATCCCATATTTGACCTGCCATTTTTCAAGCTGTTGACGAAGGATGAAAATGGACATTCCTTGAATGTCCTACCGGTGATTGGGTCAATTGCAATACTGATGCGATCTGCGCGTGTCTTGGTGCACAAATTAGGGAGGCAGATTCATTTGTCCAGCCGGAAAAGTTTCCGCCAGCTAAAGTAGCGCTGAAATTTACAAGCAGAAACTTCGCGCTCACAGCGCGACGTCAAACGCCTGCGCGCTTGATCACTCTAACTTGCCGCAAAACACATCCAGCGCGGCCAGCTTTATCGCGTCGTTGTCATTGCCCGCCCCAAAACCCGGCATCGGTACAGCCCTCGCCACCGTCATCCCATCCGGCAGGGCGACCTTTGCGGGCTTGCGCGAGAGATTGAAGATGAAAAGCAGCGTCTCATCGCCCTTCCTGCGCGTGAAGGCGAGTACGTCTTCCTTGGTGTCGAGAAAGGTCATCTCGCCATCGAGCAGTGCCGGATGCTGCTTCCGGAAGGCCAGTGTCTGGCGATAGTGGTGCAGCACGGATTGCGGATCCGCCTCCTGCTTGTCGACGGCAAGTGCTGCGTGCTGATAGGGCACTGGCAGCCAGGATTTCTCCGCCGTGGTGAAGCCGGCATGCGCGCGGCTCGCCTCCCAGGGCATCGGCGTGCGGCACCCGTCGCGCCCCTTGAAGGCCGGCCAGAAGCGGATGCCATAGGGATCCCGCAGGTCCTCGAAGGCCAGTTCCGCCTCCGGCAGGCCAAGCTCCTCGCCCTGATAGAGGCAGATCGAGCCGCGCAGGGTCGACAGCAGCGAAATCGCCAGTTTGGCAACACGCGGCTGCTCTTCCGCCGTCAGCGCAAAGCGGCTGACATGACGCTGCACATCGTGGTTGGAAAAGGCCCAGCAGACCCAGCCGTCGGCGACATTGGCCTGGAAATCACCGACGCAGCGGCGGAAATGCGCCGGCGTGAAATCCGGCCCGAGCAGATCGAAGGTGTAGCACATATGCAGCTTATCGCCGCCGCTGGTATAGGCGGCCACCGTCTGCAGCGAGCGGGCGCCGTCGCCGACTTCGCCGACGGTCGCGCGGCCTTCATATTGATCGAGCAGCGCGCGGAACCGCTTGAGGAAGCCGATATTCTCCGGCTGCGTCTTGTCGTAGAGATGGTTCTGCATGCCATAGGGATTGCTCTCCGGCGCATCGAGACCGCCAATGGCCGTCAAAGCCGGTGGGTTGTCCCTCAGCTCCTTATCGCAGAAATAGTAATTGACCGTATCCAACCGGAAGCCATCGACGCCACGATCGAGCCAGAACCTGACCGTGGCGAGCAAGGCATCCTGGACTTCGCTATTGTGGAAATTCAGGTCCGGCTGCGAGGTCAGGAAGTTATGCTGGTAATATTGCCGGCGCACGCCGTCCCATTCCCAGCCCGGCCCGCCGAAGATCGACAGCCAGTTGTTCGGCGCCGTGCCGTCCGGCTTCGGATCGGCCCAGACATACCAGTCCGCCTTGGGATTGTCGCGGCTTGCCCGGCTCTCGACGAACCAGGGATGGCGGTCCGAGGTGTGCGAGATGACCTGATCGATAATGACCTTGAGACCGAGCGCATGCGCCGATGTCATCATCTCGTCGAAATCGGCGAGCGTCCCGAAGATCGGATCGACGTCGCAATAATCGGCGACGTCATAGCCCATGTCCGCCATCGGCGAGGTGAAGAACGGCGCCAGCCAGATGGCGTCGACACCGAGCGAGGCGATATGCGGCAAGCGGCGGGTGATGCCCTTGATATCGCCGAGCCCGTTGGCGTCGGTATCCTGAAACGATCGCGGATAGACCTGATAGATTACCGCGCCACGCCACCAATCGGCTGCCGCCACCTTGCTCGCTGATGTCATCAACAATCCGCCTCGATTTCATAAGGGTTCTTTCAAGTCGCACACTAAGCCAGAGGCGGCAAGCCGCCAATCGGAGAAGCTGTCACTCGAATTAAACGCGGAGGTTTTATGAGGCTGATTTCGCAAAACTCTCAAGGGTAGAAACTTCTCCGCCGCCAGTGACGATTTGTCAGGGGGGCTTGAAAGCGACGTCGCATCAGATAACTTGCGACATTGACCTGCACGTCCAGGTCATCTGCGGAACTAAAATAACCTTGAAAAAACAAGGTCCGTAACTCCAGAAAGGTGGGGATATACATGGCTTATTTCACCCGAAAATTCATCGCGTCGGCGTTCGTCGGCACCTTATTGAGCATTTCTGCACATGCGGCGACCCTCAATATCCACAACGGTGGCGACCCCACGTCGCTCGACCCACAGAAGATTTCCGGCGACTGGGAAAACCGCATCGACGGCGATATTTTCGAAGGCTTGGTGACCGAAGATCCCAAGGACAACCCCATTCCTGGGCAGGCTGCAAGCTGGACCATTTCCCCGGACCAGAAAGTCTATACCTTCAAGCTGCGTGACGGTATCAAATGGTCGGACGGCACACCGGTGACCGCCAGCGACTTCGTCTTCTCCTTCCAGCGCCTGATGGATCCCAAGACCGCCGCGCAATATGCTTACCTGCAATATACGATCCTGAACGCGGAAAAGATCAACAAGGGCGAGATCAAGGATCTCAGCCAGCTCGGCGTCAAGGCGATCGATGACAAGACTCTGGAAATCACGCTTGAAAACCCCACCCCCTACTTCCTCAACGCATTGATGCACTACACCGCCTATCCGGTGCCGAAGCATGTCGTGGAAGCCAAGGGCGACGAGTGGGTCAAGATCGGCAACATCGTCACCAACGGCCCCTACAAGCCCACGGAATGGGTGCCTGGTTCGCATGTCAGCATGGTCAAGAGCGACCAGTATTACGGCGCCAAGGACATCAAGATCGACAACGTCAACTACTATACGCTGGAAGATCAGGCTGCGGCGCTGAAGCGCTACCGCGCCGGCGAATTCGATATTCTGACCTCCTTCCCCGCCGACCAGTATGAGTGGATCCAGAAGAACCTTCCTGGTCAGGCACATGTCGTTCCGTTCCTCGGTACCTATTACTACGTCCTGAACTCCACCAAGCCGCCCTTCAACGACAAGCGCGTCCGCCAGGCCCTCTCCATGGCCGTCAACCGCGAAGTTATCGGCCCGAAGATCCTCGGTACCGGCGAACTGCCGTCCTATTCCTGGGTTCCGCCAGGCACTGCCAATTACGGCGAACCGGCCTATGTCAGCTGGAAGGACGAGCCCTATAAGCAGAAGGTCGAAGAGGCCAAGAAACTGCTCAAGGAAGCAGGCTTCGGCCCCGACCATCCGCTGAAGGCGCAGCTGCGCTACAACACCAACGACAACCACAAGCGTATCGCCGTGGCGATCGCCGCCATGTGGAAGCCGCTCGGCGTCGAAATCGAGCTCTACAACACCGAAACCAAGGTGCATTACGACGAGATGCAGCGCGGCGAAGTGCAGATCGGCCGTGCCGGCTGGCTCGCCGACTACAACGACCCGATCAACTTCCTCAACCTGCTGTCGACCGGCGTCGAGATGAACTACGGCCGCTGGAGCAATAAGGATTACGATGCGCTGATCAAGCAGGGCAACGAAGAGATCGATCTGAAGAAGCGCGCCGAGATCTACAAGAAAGCCGAACAGCTGGCGCTCGACGACAGCGCGGCGATCCCGATCTACTATTATGTTTCGCAGAATATTGTTGCACCGAAGGTCGAGGGCTTCGTGGACAATATTCAGGACATTCACCGTACCCGCTGGCTGTCCATCAAACAATAATAGGAAAAGGCCCTGCCCGCTCTTGCCGGGCGGGGCCTCAACGCACCCATGTTCCGTTACGCTCTCCGTCGTCTGCTGTCGACAATCCCCGTCTTGTGGATTGCCGTGACAGTGTGCTTTTTCATTTTGCGCCTCGCTCCTGGCGGCCCTTTCGATGGCGAACGGCCATTGCCGCCGGAAGTCAAAGCCAACCTCGCGGCCCACTACAATCTCGATAAGCCGCTGGTCGAGCAATATCTGATCTATGTCGGCGATGTGCTGAAGGGCGACCTTGGCCCCTCCTTCGCCAACCAGGATTTCACTGTCACCCAGCAAATCATGTCCGGCTTTCCCTACACGCTGACCATCGGCGGCGCGGCCTTCGTGCTCGCCACGGTCATCGGCGTTTTCGTCGGCTGTCTTGGGGCGCTGTATCAGAACCGCAGCGCCGATTACTGGCTGGGCGGAGGCCTACTTCTCGGCCTCGTCATGCCGAGCTTCCTGATTGCCCCGATCCTTCAGCTCATCTTCGGCAACACGCTTGGCTGGCTGCCGGTCGGCGGCTGGGGCGACGGCTCGATCCGGTTCCTGGTCCTGCCCATCATCGTTCTGACCCTGCCACACGCGGCGCGCATCTCACGCCTGATGCGCGGCTCGATGATCGAGGTAATGGGCCAGAACTTCATCCGCACAGCCAAGGCCAAGGGCATCGGCCCGCGGCTGACAGTGATGCGTCACGCACTGAAGCCGGCGATGATGCCCGTCGTTTCCTATCTCGGGCCGGCGGCAAGCTATCTGCTCACCGGTTCGCTGGTGGTGGAAAGCATCTTCGGCCTTCCCGGCATCGGCCGCTACTTCGTCGGTGCGGCGCTCAATCGCGATTACGGCATGGTCCTCGGCACGGTCATTTTCTACATGGTCCTGATCGTGGTCCTCAACCTCATCGTTGATATCGCCTACGCCTGGCTCGACCCGAAAGTGAGAATGCGATGATCCTCAATTCCGCCAAACGAGAACTACTGGAAGCGGAGTTGCTTGCAGCCGAGGGGCTCGCGCCGAAAGGACGTTCCCTCTCGGGCGATGCGATGCGCCGCCTGCTGCGCAACAAGGCGGCAGCACTTTCCCTTGTTGTGCTGGCACTGCTGGTGCTCATCGCCATCGTCGGCCCGAGCTTGCTTCCCTTCAACTACGAGGATCCGGATTGGACCTCCTTCCGCGGCGCACCGGACTTTGCCGCCGGCCATTACTTTGGCACTGACGGTAACGGCCGTGATCTTCTAGCGCGCACGCTCTACGGCACGCGTGTTTCACTGACCGTCGCGCTCGTCGCCACCCTGGTCTCGGTCGTCATCGGCGTGCTCTACGGCGCCGTCTCGGGCTATTTCGGCGGCCGTGTCGACGCCATCATGATGCGCTTCGTCGATATCATGTACGCGCTGCCCTACGTGCTCTTCGTCATCCTGCTGATGGTGATCTTCGGCCGCAACGTCTACCTGCTGTTCGCGGCGATCGGCGCGCTTGAATGGCTGACCATGGCCCGCATCGTGCGCGGCCAGACGCTGTCCATTAAACAGCGGGAATTCATCGAGGCGGCGCGGGCCTCCGGCCAGCGTCCGTTCAAGATCATCCTCAAGCATATCGTTCCGAACCTCGTCGGGCCGGTCGTCATCTATGCAACGCTCACCATTCCCGAGATCATCGCCACGGAAAGCTTCCTGTCCTATCTCGGCTTCGGTGTGCAGGAACCCTTGACCTCGCTCGGCACATTGATCGCCGAGGGGTCGGCCGGCATGGAGACCACGCCCTGGTTGCTGTTCTTCCCCGCCGGCTTCCTCGTTGCCCTGCTGATGAGCTTGCTCTTCATCGGCGATGGCCTGCGCGACGCTTTCGATCCGAAGGATCGCTGACATGACAGAAACACTTCTCGAACTCAAAGACTACTCTATCACCTTCCGCACGCCGGAGGGTGAAGTTGCCGCCGTCTCAAAAATGAACCTGAAGATCGGCCGTGGCGAACGCATTGCCATCGTTGGCGAATCCGGCTCCGGCAAGAGCCAGACCTTCCTCGGCCTGATGGGCCTGCTCGCCAAGAACGGCCGTACCAGCGGCCAGGCGCTGCTGGACGGCAAGGATATCCTGAAACTGAAGCCGCGCGAACTCGATCACGTGCGCGGCAAGGATGTGGCGATGGTCTTCCAGGACCCGATGACGGCCCTCAATCCATCGCTGCGTATCTCCCGACAACTGACGGAGCAGCTGGAGGTCCATGGTGGGCTGTCCGCGCGCGCTGCCTCGACGGCCGCACTGGACATGCTGAAGCGTGTCGGCATTCCCGACCCCTCGCGCCGCTTCAACCTCTATCCGCATGAGCTCTCCGGCGGCATGCGCCAGCGCATCGTCATCGCCATGGCGCTGCTGACCAAGCCAAAGCTCTTGATCGCCGACGAGCCGACCACCGCGCTCGACGTCACCATCCAGGCCCAGATCCTCGATCTCTTCAACGAGCTGACGGCGGAGATGAACACGGCGCTGGTGATGATCACCCATGATCTCGGCGTCGTCGCCGGCCTCGCCGACCGTGTCGCCGTCATGTATGCCGGTCGCATTGTCGAGGAAGCACCGGTCGAGGAGCTGTTCGAAAATCCGGCTCATCCCTATACGGCGGCGCTGCATGCCTCCATCCCCCGGCCGGACCAGGACGTCGACGATCTCGCCGTCATTCCCGGCCGTCCGCCGAACCTGATGCACCTGCCGCGCGGCTGTGCCTTCTCGCCGCGTTGCGCCCATGTACAGGACGACTGTCTTGATGCGGCGCCACCGCTCAATCAGCTGGCATCACAGCGTTGCGCCGCCTGTTTCCATCCCCTTTCGGCTAATCAGGAACGGAGCCTCGTCCATGGCTGAGCAAACGCTTCTGAAGGTCGAGCACCTGACCACCGAATTCGAGCTTCCCTCGAAATCTCTCTTCAAACCGCCCTTGATCCTGACGGCCGTCAACGACGTCAGTTTCGAGCTGAAGACCGGGCGCACGCTCGGCATCGTCGGCGAATCCGGCTGCGGCAAGTCCACGCTCGGCCGGTCCATCCTGCGGCTGATCAAGGCGCAGAAGGGCCGCATCATGTGGCAGGGCGGCAACCTCCTGGATCTGTCCGAAGAGGAAATGCGTGCCGCCCGTCGCGACATGCAGATCATCTTCCAGGATCCGATCGCCTCGCTCGACCCGCGCATGACCGTCGGCGACATCATCGCGGAGCCGCTGACCGTCTTCGAGCCGAAGCTCACGAGAGCACAGCGTCAGGACCGCGTCCGTGAGATCATGGCGGCGGTCGGCCTGGTGCCGGAGATGATCAATCGCTATCCGCATGAGTTCTCCGGCGGACAGGCACAACGCATCGGCATTGCCCGCGCCGTCATCACACGGCCGAAACTGATCGTCTGCGACGAGCCGGTCTCGGCCCTCGATGTCTCGATCCAGGGCCAGGTAATAACGCTTCTGCGCAAGCTGCGCAAAGAGTTCGGCCTGACGCTGATCTTCATCAGCCACGACCTCTCCGTCGTGCGTCTGATCTCGGACGACGTGCTGGTGCTCTACCTCGGCAAGGTCGTGGAAGCAGGTTCTGCCGCTACCGTCTTCGACCATCCGGCACATCCCTACACGCAGGCGCTGTTCTCGGCGGCACCGATCCCCGATCCGAAACTGGCGCGCGGTCGCGAGCGCATCCGCCTGCAGGGCGATCCGCCCTCGCTGCTCTATCCGCCGCCCGGCTGCGTCTTCTCGCCGCGCTGCTGGAAGGCGACGGATATCTGTCGGACGAAGGCGCCGCCGACCGAGCAGGTGCGCCCCGGCCAGACCGCGGCGTGCTATCATATGGACTTGCCATAAGGCTGCAAAAGTGGACGGCGGAGCCCGCCGTCCACCTTGCCCAAGCGGCCCCATGCGGGTATGCAGCAAGCAGGCAAACTGCGGGAGGCAAGTCTTGGGCGGGCGTTTTCTATCGATCGGCGAATGCATGGTGGAGCTGTCGCAGGCCAAGGACGGTCACCTGCGCAAGGGCTTTGCCGGCGATACGTTCAACACCGCCTGGTATGCCCGCGCCTGCCTGCCACAGGATTGGTCAGTCGAATATTTCACCGCGCTCGGCGATGACGCCATGTCCGACGAGATGCTCGCTTTCATGACTGCACATGGCATCGGCACAGCCAATATCCGCCGCCTTCGCGGCAAGACGCCTGGCCTCTACATGATCAACTTGAAGGACGGCGAACGCTCGTTCAGCTATTGGCGCGACAGCTCCGCCGCCCGCCAGCTCGCCGCCGACGGCGACCAGTTGCGTACCGCGATCGAAGCCTCCGACGTCCTCTATTTCTCAGGCATCACCCTGGCGATCCTCCCGCATGAGGATGCCGAGACGCTGCTCGCCGAGCTCCGCCGCGCCAAGGCCATCGGCAAGCTGGTGGCCTTCGACCCCAATATCCGCCCTCGCCTCTGGTCGAGCCTCGACGCCATGCACACCCTGATCGGCGAAGGCGCTCGCGCCTCGACGCTGGTCATGCCGAGCTTCGACGATGAAGCGGCGCATTTCGGCGACGACTCGATTGCCGGCACCATCCGTCGCTATCGGCAACACGGCGCCAATATGGTCGTCGTCAAGAACGGTCCCGAAGGCGCGACCATCGGCACCGACGTTGGCGAGACGCTGGTTCCGGCGGTGAAAGTCGCCAAGGTTGTCGATACCACCAGCGCCGGCGACAGTTTCAACGGCGCGTTCCTCGCCCATTATCTGGAGCATGACGATCCCGTCGCCGCCGCTTGTTTCGCCGCAGAGATCGCCGCGAAGGTGATCCAGGAACATGGCGCCCTGGTGCCTCCGGAAAAGCTCCAGCTGGCCGGCTAAGCGCTGTAATATTTCCATCATGGACAACCCGCACAATAGAACAGGCGCGGGAATCACCTTTGTTGCACCGCATTTGGTTGTACCGGCACCATGAGGGTGCGGTGCGGATGGAACGTTTTGGACATGTTGCAACGTTTGTCGGACATCGATCACGAGATATGGGATCAGGCTGCAACTCCGGTCGCAGTGCCCGAACGCTTGCTCATCGTCAGCGATGCCTGGCATCCGCAGGTGAACGGTGTCGTCCGCTCGATCGAAAACACCAATCGCGAACTGGCGCGCATGGGCATTGAGGTGACCATGATCACGCCGGAAGGCTTCCGCAACATTCCCTGCCCGACCTATCCGGAAATACGCCTGTCGATCGCAAGCTACCGCAAGGTTGCCGCCAGGATCGAAGCAACCCGGCCGACCTATGTGCATATCGCCACGGAAGGTCCGCTGGGACTGACGGCCAGGCGCTGGTGCCTGAAGAACGGCATGCCGTTTTCGACGAGCTACCACACCCGCTTCCCTGAATATGTCGCCGCCCGGCTGCCGATCCCGCAGAGCTGGCTCTATGCCTTCGTCAAATGGTTCCACAATGCCGGCTTCGGCTGCATGGTCGCAACACCGAGCCTTGCCTACGAGCTCAAGCAGAAGGGTATCTCCAATCTGCTGCCCTGGAGCCGTGGCATCGATTCCACACTGTTTCGCCCACAGCCGCTGGAGGACAATCCCTTCGGCCTGCCCCGCCCGATCTTCATGACCGTCGGGCGCGTCGCGTTGGAAAAGAACCTGCCGGCTTTCCTCGATCTCGACTTGCCGGGCTCAAAGGTCGTCGTCGGCGACGGCCCGGCGCGCGCCGAACTGGAGAAACTCTATCCGAAAGTGCATTTCCTCGGCTCGAAGTTCGGTGAGGCCCTTGCGCACGCCTATTCGCAGGCCGACGTCTTCGTCTTCCCGTCGAAGACCGACACATTTGGCAATGCCATCCTCGAAGCGCTGGCAAGCGGAGTCCCCGTCGCCGCCTACCCCGTCACCGGCCCCGCCGACATTCTCAGTGGCGATGAAACCGCTGGCGTCGTCAACGACGATCTGGGAGAAGCCTGCCGCGCCGCACTCTCCTCCTCCCGCGAGGCCGCTCGCGCGCTGGCGCTCAACTATTCCTGGGAAGCCGCCACGACGCAATTCATCGGCAACGTCCGCGTCGCCAACCATCGCGGCCGAACGTTGGTTCGCAAACACTAGGTTCCTGCTATTCGCTATCGACCGGCGGCCATTGTTGCGCGCCGTGCAGGACACGGATCAGCTCGATATTGTCCTCGACCCGATTAGACGATGAGGAACGAAGTCCGCGTCACGATCAGCTCCCGCGTGCCCGGCAAACGGCGCTCGCGAAATTCAGCAACCATTTTTCAGGAAATCGGGAACCATGCATGGCAGTCGTGCATTTTTATGATTACGATTGTTTATCGCACGACTTAAATAGGCTCCCTACGGAGTGTTAGAGATGACCGACGACCTATTGAAATTGGATAACTTCATATGCTTCGCCCTCTATTCGGCGAACCATGCGATGAACCGGCTGTACAAACCGATGCTTGACGAGCTGAACCTCACCTACCCGCAATATCTCGTCATGGTGACGCTGTGGGAAGAGGATGGCCAGACGGTCGGCGGCATCGGTGAGAAGCTGTTTCTCGAATCAAGTACTCTGACGCCGCTGCTGAAGCGTCTCGAAGCCGCGGGCTTCATCCAGCGAACTCGCAGCAAGGAAGACGAACGGCAGGTGCTGATCCGCCTGACGAGCGAAGGAACGGCGCTGAAGACCAAAGCCGCCACCATTCCCCCTTGCATCCTGGATGCGTCAAACACGACCGCAGCCGAGCTGACGCGGTTGAAGGCGGAAATCGTCACGCTGCGCGAAGCGCTGAATAAGAGCGCGGCCTGATCCTTCAGGCCGTCACCGCTTCTTCTTGGTCTCGTAGGGATTTTCCGACGTGCGGAAATGGATGCGGATCGGCACGCCCGGCATGGCGAAATCCGCGCGCAGGCCGTTGATGAGGTAACGCACGTAGGATTCCGGCAGAGAATCCGAGCGCGTGCAGGAAATCATGAAGGCCGGCGGACGTGCCTTGACCTGTGTCATGTATTTCAACTTGATGCGCCGTCCGGAAACGGCCGGTGGCGGGTGCTGAACCTGCTGCGTTTCCAGCCAGCGATTGAGCTTGGCGGTGGCGATGCGCTTGTTCCAGACCTTATCGGTGTCGACGATCGCCTGCATCAGCCGATCCAGGCCGTCACCCGTCTGGCCGGCGATCGGCACGGCGCGGATGCCGCGCGCCTGCGGCAGCAGCCGATCGGTCTTTTCGCGAAGGTCCGCAAGCACGGCCTGGCGATCCTCGATCATGTCCCACTTGTTGAAGGCGATCACGGCGGCGCGACCTTCGCGGATAACCAGATCGACGATCTGCAGATCCTGCTTCTCGAAGGGAATGGTGGCATCGAAAATGATGACCACGGTCTCGGCAAAACGGATGGCGCGCAGCGTATCGGCGACGGAGAGCTTTTCCAGCTTCTCGGTTACCCTGGCCTTGCGGCGCATACCGGCGGTATCGAACATCTTTACGGTGCGGCCACGCCAGGTCCAGTCGACCGAAATGGAATCGCGCGTGATGCCGGCTTCCGGGCCGGTCAGCAGCCTGTCTTCGCCGAGAAAGCGATTGATCAGCGTCGACTTGCCGGCATTCGGGCGGCCGACGATGGCGACGCGCAGCGGCCGGGTCTCATCATAGGCAGGCTCTTCGTCGATCTCCTCGCCGTCTTCGCCGACGGCGGAACGCGGAATGCTGACATTCGTCTCCGCTTCCTCATCCCTGGGCGGAAAAGCCTGATCATGACCGATCGCCTCGACGATCGCGTCGCGCAGATCCATCATTCCCTGGCCATGTTCGGCCGAGATCGGGCAAGGGTCGCCGAGACCGAGCGTATAGGCATCGTAAAAGCCGCTGTCGGAGCCGCGCGCTTCAGATTTGTTGGCAACCAGCACGACGGGGCGACCGCGCTTGCGCAGCATTTCCGCCAGCGTCTTGTCGACATGGGTCAAGCCCATCTTGGCATCGACCACGAACAGCGTCAGGTCGGCCTCATCGATCGCCAGCTCGGTCTGGGCGCGCATGCGGCCTTCGAGCGTCTCTTCGTCCGCTTCTTCGAGACCGGCGGTATCGACGATGCGGAAGCGGAGATCGATAAGCTTGGCCTCGCCGGGACGACGGTCCCGCGTGACGCCCGGCGTGTCATCGACAAGCGCCAGCTTCTTGCCAACCAGGCGGTTGAAAAGTGTGGACTTGCCGACATTCGGGCGACCGACGATCGCAACCGTGAAACTCATTTAATGATTTACCCTTCAGCCGTTTGCAGCCGGAGCCTTGCCGGATGCGGTGATGAGGTCGAGCAGCATTTGGGCGCGATTGCCGACATTGCGCGGGCTCTGGGGATCGTCGACGATCGCCTGGAACCACTGCCGCGCCTTGGCGAAATCGCCTGCCTTGTAAGCGGAAAGGCCCAATACGTCGCGTGCCGAATGCCGGAACGTGTTGGCGGGCACCGCCAGTTCCTGCGCCTCGGCCGCGACCTGATCATAGGTACCGGTATCGACCAGCAGATAGGCGGCGCGCAGCCGAGCCGCATCCCGGATAACCGTCGGAAGACCCGTTTCCTTGCCGATCGCCGAGAAAGCGGCCACGGCACCGGCGGTATCGCCCTTCTGTGCCTGCAGCGTGGCGGCGCGCATGCGCGCCAACAGCGGATAGGAACCGCTGCCATCCTTCTCGATGGCGGCAAGGGCTGCCAGCGCCTCGTCCGTCTTGTTCTGATCGGCCAGAGTCAGTGCGGAAATGAACTGATCGCCGCTGTTGCCTGCCTGCTGACCAGACCAGTAGCGGTAGCCGCTATAGGCGGCGGTGCCGACAACGATAAGCACGGCAGCGCCGATGATAACCCGGCCAAAACGGCGCCATACGAACCGCAATTGGTCCGAACGCAGTTCCTCGTTCACCTCGCGGATGAAGCTGTCGTCATTGAATGCCATTCTCGTCTCCGGCCCAGGCCAAATTATTCCAAAGAGCTTATGGGTTAGAGCATGATGCCGAAAAGTGTGAGCGGTTTTCGGACGACATCATGCTCTATTCTCATGATGCTAGAGCGGATTCAGATTTTAGGTCTATTCGACCTAAAATCATCCGCTCTACTGGCGCCTTCTATCCCATTTTACGGCCGTTGTAAGGGGGAATGGCAGAAATCGTCACATAACGAGCGGCGAAACCCCGATAATCCACGCATGCAGCTTCCAAATGATCAATCCCCAGGCAACGACACCGATGACGACCGCATACAGATCGTATTTGGCCGACACGAACGGGCGCAGCACGATTTCGCCGGTGCGCTCGCGCTTCTTCAGCGAAATCCGGAGAATGACACCCCAGGCGAGGAAGGCGGCAAACAGCAGCATCGCGGCACCATCGCCATTGGACAGCAGATGCGCCAAAGCCCAAATCTTCACCGAGAGCACCATCGGATGCTTCATCCTGACCGCGATATGCCCCGCCGGCAACAGCGAGGCGACAAGACAGATCATCGCGAACAGCATCAGCAGGATCGTAATGTGGCTCATCCAGAATGGCGGCGACCAGATCGGGGTCATATCGCGCGCTTGACCGAAACCGTAGATCAGGAGAATCAGCGTCAGGACGCTGGCAATCGAATAACCGATCTTCCAGCCGGACTCGCCGAGGCCGGAGATCATCGAGCTGCGGAAACCCGGCGCGACGACGCGGATCAGGTGGAGGCCAAGGAAAAGAACGATGCCGAGAATAAGCAATGACATGAGGAAATCCTGTTTTGCCGTTGTAACGACATCAGTATCGATTATGGCGAAAATTACCAGCGCCACCGTAGCTTTGCCGCATTTCCGGCAGAGGAAGCGACGGAACCGGGGCATGATCCCCAAACACATGTAGCGGCTTTCGGATGAAAGCATGCTCGTTCAAATCATCGCGGTGCCCATGTTTCGTTTTGTCTCCTTTGCGTCCCTCGCCCTTTCCCTGGCGCTTCCAGTTGCGGCCCGGGCCGATGAGAAGCCGAAGCAATTGGTGATGATCTCCTTCGACGGCGCACACGACAACGCGCTGTGGACGAAGAGCCGCGAGATCGCCTCGCGCAACGGTGCGCATTTCACCTACTTCCTCTCCTGCACCTTCCTGATGAATCGCGCCCAGGCCAAGGCCTATCAGGCGCCGGGACAGCGGGCCGGCAAGTCCAATGTTGGCTTCGCCAAGAGCGAGGACGACGTGCGCACCCGCATCGCCAATATCTGGGGCGCGCATCTGGAAGGCCACGATATTTCCAGCCACGCCTGCGGCCATTTCGACGGTAAAGCGTGGACTGCCGCCGACTGGAAACAGGACTTCATGAGCGCCCGTGTGGCGCTGCGCGACGCCTGGAAGAATGTCGGCTTGGCGGACAAGGAACCGCAAGGCTGGGAAGATTTCGCCACCCACGACGTCAAGGGTTTTCGCGCGCCCTATCTCTCCACCAGCGATGGGCTGGTGCCGGCGGAAAAGGCGATGGGCTTTCAATATGACGCAAGCCTCGTCACCAAGGGTCCGGCGCTGCCGCAGGTGGTCGACGGCCTCTATCGCTTTGGCCTGCCGCTGATCCCCGAAGGCCCCGACAACCGTCTGGTGATCGGCATGGACTACAATCTCTATGTCCGCCATTCCAAGGGCGTCGAGGACAAGGCCAATTCCAAGACCTATGAGGACCGCACCTTCGCGGCCTTCGAAGCCGCCTTCAACAAACAGTACAACGGCGATCGCATCCCGCTACAGCTCGGCTTCCACTTCGTCGAAATGAACGACGGCGCCTATTGGCGCGCCCTCGACCGCTTCGTCACCGACGTCTGCCACAGAGACGGCGTCGCCTGCGTCAGCTATTCCGAGGCAATCCCGCTGATTGCGGCGCGCGGCAAGCCGCAGCAGGGGTGAGGAGCGATCCAGCAAAGCTGGAGCAATCGACCCGGTGGGTCGATTGCAGCCACGAACGCCCTGAGCCAAAGCGAAGGGCCGGCGGTGCGGCAAACGGAGATCTTCTCTCGCCAGTCCAATTGCGGGATGACACCGTGACCGACATGACGTTACGCGCCATCATCGAGACATGAAAAAGGCCCCGTTTCCGGAGCCTCGTTTCATCAACCGTCGACATGCACTGCGCCTGGATCGCGATCCAGATAGCGCTGATCGATCGACGGCAGTGGCTCATCATCGATCGCTGCCTCGAAGGTTTTAAGACGCTTGTGGATCGACAGGAGCTCGATGATCGTCGTCCAGGAATTGACGAGATACTGGAATGAATTGCTGACCTGGCCGAAGGCGGTCGATATCTGCTGATATATACCGTACGTGATCACCCCAGCAACGATGGTTGGAACGAGCATGAACGTTACGAACAAGACGTCAGCCTGAAGGTAGAAATAGCGGGCAACGTTGAAATAAAGATAGTGGAAGTAGATGCGGAAATAATTCCGTCTCACGTTCGCAAAAAGCTCGTTGACGGTTGCCGGCTGCGCACGATCCGCATGATCTTCGCCGTAAACAAGCTCTTTGCGGTAAGCAGCTTCGACACGCTGGTTCTTAAAGTTCAGGCCAGGCAGCTTGATACCGGCAACCGCCAGCAAAACCGTGCCGAAGATTGACCAGAAGAGCGCCAACCAGAAGAGCGAATGCGGAATCTTGCCGATGATCGGCAGTTCGGTGACATAAGTCGAAAGCGCCAGCAGGATTGGCAGGAATACGATCAGCGTCATCACCGAATTGATCAGACTGATACCCAGGCCTTCGAGCACGGTGGAAAACCGCATTGTGTCTTCCTGCACGCGCTGGGACGCCCCCTCGATATGGCGCAGCTTCTCCCACTTCGACATGTAGAAATTGTTCATCGCCGTGCGCCACCGGAAAATATAGTGGCTGGTGAAGAAGTCCGTCAGGATCGAGACAAACATGCTGAGAAAGACGATCTGCACGAAGGTCAGCATGAGGCCGTAGAAATCTCCGACCGTCACGTTCGCTTGCTTCGCCAAGGCGTTCTGCAGCGTATCACCAAATGGCCGGCGCCAATTGTTGATTACTACCGATATCTGCACACCGAAAAAGGTGACGAAAATGATGAAAGCGGAACCCCAGATCGACCAGAGCTTCCACGGATTGTCCCGGGCGCGGACGTGCCAAGTCCCGCAAAAGAGGGCAATGCATAGAAGGAAGAAGGCATAGAACCAGAGATTCCCCCACAACAGGAAATAGCTCAGATCATAGGGCTGCTGCCCTTCCGGCGGCATGATGTAGCCCAGATGCGTTCCCAGATCAGAGACGACGGAATACCAGGCCGCTATACAGATTAGCGTCCAGACCACCATCGAAGTGAAGAATAATTTCGGCTGAGGGAAAAAGGAGTGAAACACGAGAAGCGCAGCTTTCTTGATTGGGGTTTCGAACCGCAATGACGTTTGTTAACGGCGAACCTAAGGCAGTTCGCTAGAGGCGGCAACCGGCCTGGCCGGATTCTTACGTAGATGTAATCGCTTATCCCGTGATCGTGAGGCGATTGTTCAGCCGGGCCTTAGGCAAGGCACCCCGCTCCGCCGCACGCCCTACCCATCCCTCTCAGCAAAAAATTCAATGCCCTCTTGCAAGGTATTATCTTACGATATATATCTTACGACATGACTAACGATATAAATTCACATCACCCCAACAGGAGACACACGATGAAAGGCTTTAGAGATCACATGTTCGGCGATGGCTTTGACACCGTCGAGGCATATATCCTACGACATGGCGAACGCCGCGATTCCCGCGGCAGGCATGGGAGAGAGTTCATGAGAGGCTTCAAAGGCGGCATGTTTGGCGGCGGGTTTCGCACCGGCCGGAAGTTCGACGCCGCCGATCTGCAGCTCATCATCCTCGCTTTGCTTTCCGAGCAGCCGCGCCATGGCTATGAACTGATCAAGACGCTGGAAGAGCGTTCCGGCGGCTTCTATGTGCCGAGCCCGGGCGTCATCTACCCCGCCCTCACCTATCTGGAAGAAACCGGCCTCGCCGAAGTCGAAGCGAGCGGCACGAAGAAACTCTACCGGATCACCGAAAGCGGCCAAAAGCGGGTCGAAGAGAACCGCGAGTTGGTCGAGGCGACGCTCGCCAAGCTGGGTGCCATCGGCGAGCGAATGGCGCATGTCAAACGCGCGTTTGACGGCGAGAATAACGGCGACGATGAAGGTCGTGACGGCCCATTCGGCCGCGAGGCCGGCGACGTTCACCGCGCCCGCCACCTTCTGCACGCAGCGCTGCGCTCAAAACACCCTTGGAGCAAGATTGAGGGCGCACGCATCGCGGCGATCCTCGAGCGGGCCGCCGCCGATATCATCCGCGGCGAGACGAAGACGGAAGACTGAGCCAGAACAATTCCCGGCATCGCGTCAAACACGAGCGGCTGGAGCGCTGAAACGCTCCGGCCGCTCAGCTATCAGCCAACGTCAGGATCATCGGACCATTGCGGGTGGCAACGACGGTGTGTTCGAACTGAACCGTCGGCGCGCGCGGATCGCCATAAAGCGTCCAAGCATCGTCGCCGCCTTCCGCCCAGGTGGCGCCGAGCGAGAGAAACGGCTCGACGGTGAACACCAGACCATCCTGCATGATCCGGGTCTCGTCGGGGTCGGCCCAAGTGGATACCTCGGCCGGCTCCTCATGCAGCGAACGGCCGATGCCATGGCTGGCGAGATTGGCGACAAGCGTATAGCGGTTCTTCTGGGCGAAAGCGCCGACGGCGTGGCCGATCTTGGAGAAGGGTGCGCCGCTGCGCACCTGGTTCAGGCCGACCCAGAGCGCCCGCTTGCCATCACGGCAAAGACGCTCGATTTTCGGCTTCACTGGCGGCACCGCAAACGACGAGCCGGTGTCGGAAAAGAAACCATCCTTCTCGGCTGAAACGTCGAGATTGACGAGATCACCGGCCTGG
This sequence comes from Rhizobium sp. RCC_161_2, assembly GCF_041355235.1. NCBI lineage: Bacteria > Pseudomonadati > Pseudomonadota > Alphaproteobacteria > Hyphomicrobiales > Rhizobiaceae > Rhizobium > Rhizobium sp. RCC_161_2. Next base: position 174,435 of record NZ_JBFUPL010000003.1, read on the forward strand.
ATCACCCGCGGGCCGGGAATGCCGTGCGCCACTTCCTCGTTGACGCTGATGCAGGTGGCGCCCGGGAACCTGTAGACAAGCTCCGGCGCGGAACGCGCGCCGGCATCTTCCAGAACCTTGCGGCCGATGGCGTCAAGCTCCAGCGTGGTGATGCCCGGCTCTAGCGCCGCCGCCATCGCCTGCAGCGCGTTGGCGCAGATGCGGCCGATCTCTTTCAGCTTGGTCAGTTCGTCGTCGTTCGAGATGATCATTCAGGGCTTCCGGCTGGCTCACGCACGCCCCGCAAACTCCTGGCGCGAAGGCTCACGCAGTCGCTTTCGCCTCTCCACCCTGTTCAGTCAATGCCTTTCTGACGAGCGGCGCGACTTTCGTGCCGTAGAGTTCGATGCCGCGCATGATCTGATCATGCGGCATCGTGCCGATGGCCATTTGCAGCAGGAAGCGGTCATTCTTGAACAGCTTGTGATGCGCGACGATCTTCTCCGCCACGGTTTCGGGATCGCCGACGAAGAGAGCCCCGTTCGGCCCGCGTGACTGATCGAACTGCGCCCGGCTCGTCGGTCCCCAGCCACGCTCTCGGCCAATGCGGTTCATCACTTCGGCCTGTGGGCCATAGAACTGATCGGCGGCAGCCTCGGTCGTATCGGCGACAAAACCGTGGACGTTGATGCTGGTCTTCAGCTTCGCCTGATCCTGATCGGCGCGGCGGGCGGCCTCGCGGTAGAGATCGACCAGCGGCGCAAATCGGCGCGGCTCGCCGCCGATGATGGCGATCGCCATCGGCAGGCCCAGCGCACCGGCACGTGCCACCGATTGTGGCGTGCCTCCGACCGCGATCCAGATCGGCAACGGATCTTGTAGCGGCCGGGGATAGACCCCTCGCCCGTTGATCGGCGCGCGCATCTCGCCCGTCCAGTTTACCTGTTCGCCATCGCGGATCGCCAGCAGCAGATCGAGCTTTTCCTCGAAGAGCTGGTCGTAATCCTCGAGATTGTAGCCGAAGAGCGGGAAGGACTCGATGAACGAGCCTCGCCCCGCCATGATCTCGGCACGGCCATTGGAAATGAGGTCGAGCGTCGAAAACTGCTGGAAGACTCGCACCGGATCGTCTGAGCTTAGCACCGTCACGGCGCTGGTTAGCCGAATGTTCTTCGTCCTTGCGGCAGCGGCCGCAAGCGCCACGGCCGGAGCCGATGCTGCATAGTCCGGGCGATGATGCTCGCCGAGCCCGAAGACATCGAGACCGACCTGATCGGCCAGCTCGATTTCCTCGATCAGATTGTTCAGACGCCGCGCCGCTTCCACGCCCTTGTTGAGAGCGGGATCGGGATTGACGTCGGCGAAAGTATAAAGGCCAAGTTCCATGATGAAACATCCATCTGTTGTTGATGGACGAGATAGGAAGACAGGGTTGCAATCGCAAATATGAATTATCGAACGGTTTGTTCGATAATGTTGATAGCGCCCTCTAATAGGAATCCGAATTCAACAGCTTCCCCACCGCTTCGGAATCAGTCTCCGAAGCGCCTCATGTTGTAGATCAGAGCCTCGGATCGTCCGCCAACAACGCCCAGCGCTCATGATCGCACCACACACCGCCGATCTTCAGATATTGCGGCGAAAATCCCTCCATGCGGAAACCGAGCCTTTGCACCAGCGCGATAGAGGCCTGGTTCGCAGGCTGGATATTGGCCTCCAGCCGATGCAGGCCAACGGTATCGAATGCGTGGACAATGGCCAGGCGCAATGCCTCGGTCATGAAACCCCGGCCTGCAAAACCCACCATGCCGTGATAGCCGAGAAAGGCGCTGCGGAAACCGCCCCAAACCATCTGGCTGATATTGACCACTCCGACGATACCGCCCGAACCGGTGTCGCGCGCCACCAGGCCGATATTGGGCCCGGTTACGGTTTGCCCGAACCAGACATCGAAGCCATCGCGATCGACAAAGGGAAAGGCCCAGGGCGCATGATAGGCGCGGCTGGCGACATTGGCTGCGATCAGGTCTTCGGCATCCGACTGCGCGACTGGCGCTATGGTGACGTGCAGCATGGCTCGCTCCTCTCGTTCATGCGGGAGCGAGCCTTAGCAAATCGAATCCGAAATCAACAGCTTCGGCGGCGGAACGGAATCATTTTCCGAACAGCCTCGTAGCGAAGATAAAGCCCGCCCCAGGCGATGATGCCGAGATAGAGCCCGAACAGCAGGTGCGAAAATATCGGGCTACCGATCCTCAAATGTGTCGCCATCGCCCCGCCGAGTAGGCCGGTGAGGAGGATAGCCCCGAGGACAGACGTCGCCGGGATGGCGTAGAGAACAGCGCAGACGAGCGTGATCACGCCAAGCAGCCGCGCAAGCGCAGGATCACCGGAATAGCCGAGCGCCACCATCGTCTCCGTAACAACAGGCAGTGGAATGATCTTGATCGCGCCGTCGAAAACGAGAAAGGCGATGGTCAAGCCGCTGAGGATCAAGCCGGCCACGCGCTGCGCCCGCGAACCTGAGGATGAATCTGCTATGTAGGACATTCGTGTATCCCCCGGAATGACTTCGACAATTCAAACCCTGTCCGCCAGCGCCGCAAGCTGGTCGGTGCACTGGCCCCATCCCTCGTGGAAGCCCATCTTCTCATGCGCCTCGCGATCTTCCGCCGTCCAATGCAGGACCGTCGCGGTGTACCGCGTCTTACCGCCGCCGAGGTCCTCGAACTGGATGGTCACCACCATGAAGGGCTTGGCTGATGGCACCCAGGCGCTGGTGAAGGCATCGGTGAAGACGATCCGTTCGTTCGGGACGACCTCGAGGTAGACGCCGACATTCGGATAATCCTCACCCTCGGGGCTGCGCATGGTGACGGAGCTGGTGCCTCCGGCGCGGACATCGAGTTCGGCGGCCGACGTTGTCCAGGGCAGCGGTGCAAACCATTGCTTCAGGAGCTCCGCTTCCGTCCAGCAGCGATAGAGTTTCTCGCGCGGCGCGTCGATGATGCGGGTCAGCGAAAGCTCATGGCGTGCGGTCTGTTCGGTCATGGTCCTATCTCTCTCCAGTGTGCATCGGCCCGATCGGCCTATACTCCAAGGACGTTTGAGGACACCTCTTCCCGACAGGGAATGAGAAAATTCGTCGATTATTTTGCAATTGCAGGAGCTGTCGTGCTCAAGCGGTCGAGCTGATGGCGGATATGCTCTGCCTCCGCCGGCGAGCGGGCAAGTGCGATGGCGCGGTCGAAGGCCGAACGCGCCTCCCGCGCCCGGTGCAACTGCATAAGCAGGCCACCCCTCAGCCCATGAAAATAGAAATAGCTGTCGAGTTGATCCGCCAAGGTCTCCACCAGGGCCAACGCCACCTCCGGCCCCTCGAGCTTGGCAACGGCGACAGCACGGTTCAGGGTAACGACCGGCGACGGATGCAGCCGCTCCAGCGCCTGATAAAGCAGATCGATTTCCGCCCAGTCCGTATCTTCTGCCCGCTTGGCCCTGGAATGCAGCGCGGCGATCGCCGCCTGAAGCTGATAGGGGCCGGGACGGCGATGGCGGATCGCCTTGTCAAGCAGGGCCAGCGCCTCGTCGATGAGCGTGTGGCTCCAGAGCGACCGGTCCTGATCCTCCAGCAGCACGATCTGGCCGCCCGCATCGAAGCGCGCCGTGTTGCGCGATTGCTGCAGCAGCATCAGCGCCAGCAGCCCCATGATTTCGGGTTCGGTCGGAAAGATGCGTAGGAGCAGCCGGCCGAGCCGGATCGCCTCATCGGCAAAGGCGGAGGCCTCGCGTCCCGGCCCGCCGGCGGAATAGCCTTCGTTGAAGATGAGATAGATCATGGCGCTGACGAGCGCCACGCGCTCTGCCCGCTCGACGGCGCCCGGCGTCTCGAACGGCACGCCGGCCGCGGCAACCCGCGCCTTGGCGCGGGTAATACGCTGCTCCATGGCGCTTTCGCTGACGAGAAAGGCACGGGCGATCTGCGCCACCGAAAGGCCGGAGACGACGCGCAGCGCCAGGGCGATCTGCTGCGTCGCCGGCAGCTCCGGATGACAGCAGATGAACAGCAGCCGCAGGATATCGTCGCGATAGTTCGATCCGTCGAGCCGATCGACGAGATCGCTTTCGGCGTCACCGGTGTCGGAGATCGCCTCCTCATCCGGCAGGGCCTGTGTCTTTGCCTGCTTGCGCACAGCATCGATGGCGCTGTTGCGTCCGACGAAGATCAGCCACGCCACGGGATCGCGCGGCGGCCCCTTGTCCGGCCAGCTCTTCAAGGCCCGGAGGCAAGCTTCCTGAAACGCCTCTTCAGCGATATCGAGATTGCGGAAATAGCGCAACAGTGCGCCGACCACCTGCGGCCGGGCATTGGTGAAGGCAATATCGATCCAGGCAAGGTCCGTCATGTCGCGATCGTCCCCGGTTTGAAGACGTAAAGCGGCCGGATCTCATAGGAGCCGACGCCGGGATTGGCGACCGCCAGTTTCTTTGAAAATTCAATCGCTTCGTCGAGAGATTCAAAGTCGATGACATAGAAGCCGAGCAATTGCTCCTTCGTCTCGGCGAAGGGACCGTCGATAACCAGCGGCTCGTTCTTGCCCTTGCGCAGCGTCGTTGCCGCCGTCGTTGGCATCAGCCGCGCGACAGGGCCGAGTTTGCCAGCCTCGCTTAGCGGGGCCTGCACCGCCAGCAACCGCTCCATCGTCGCCTGCTCCTCCTCCTTGGACCAGGCAAACACGGTATCTTCGTCGTTGTAGCATAGGATCGCGTAGAGCATGAGCTCCTCCTTCTGATGTAAAGACGAAGGAGTATCACCCGCACCGACAGGCCACGTCAAAAATTATCGTTTGAAAGGTTCGGCTTGGCGGATGAGGCCAATCAAATCGGCGACCTGGTGCAGCAGGGGAGACTTCAATGGCAGATCGCGGTCGGTGCGCTCGACAATGACCAGATCCTCTTGCGGGATGACAAAGGCATATTGCCCGCCTGCACCCCAAGCAAAATAGGAGCCCGCCGGCAAGCGAAATGCGTTCGTGCTCCCATCAGTGGCCGCCGACGGCCTATCTGCCGTCCACCAAAGATACCCATATCCGAACTCGTGATCGGCATCCGAGTAAGGCGTCGTGCTGTCCCGTACCCATTGTTTGGGAACGATCTCCTGCCCGTTCCAGCGTCCCCCATCCAGAAACAAAAGAGCGAATCGGGCAAGATCCCTGGCGCTCATCCGGAAGGTATAGGCGGGATGGATTGATGCACGGCCGCGAACCTTGTGCTGCGCATGCGGGTCGTAATCCTGCATCCCGATTTTCCGCGCGATCTCATCCTCGAACGCGTCATAGATGGAGGCCTTTGTCGCCTTCTCGTAGATCGTGCCGAGAGCATTGAAGTCCCAGTTGTTGTAATACCAGAACGTTCCCGGCGCATGGCTGAAGCGCGCCGGCCGCCTCGCGGCCATCGCCTCCGTCTCATAGAGCGCCGGATGATAGATGCCGGACCGTGCCTCCAGCAGCATCCGGACCGTCGCCTGCTTCTCCTGATCGGACAGTGACGGGGGGTTGTCGTCGATACCCAATTGCTGGAGTGTGCTGCCAAGATCGATCTGATGGTGCGCGACGGCGATCCCGATCAGGGAATCGAGCAGGCTCTTGCGAATGGAAGCCAATTCCATAGGCTTGCTCGTATCTCCCCATTCCGCAACAACGGCCCCATGCTGGACGACCATGACGGCGCTGACATCATGCCCGTCGGCAAAGGCCTTCGCCTCTGCCAATTTCGGCGCCGACCATCCGGATGTCTGGGGCGATAAATGTGCCCACTCGGCCGAAGGCACGGTTTGCGCCAAGGCCGGGGTCGACAGCAGTCCAACAAATAGCAGCCAGATGAAACGCATAGCCGATGCCCTGTTTCAAACGTCGGCATCGAATTTCTGGGCAAATAAGTCTTTTCGTTGACTGAAGCGCGCCCGGCACGGTTCTGCGACATCAGGGCGCATGCGTTCCTACTCGCCGTGCACGGGACTGGGCACAGACGCCACGCCGGATCCAGTGATTCCATACCGTGATTTTGGCATGGAATGATGACAGGCGTCAGCCTTCGATCGAACGACTAGTTCATCAACCGAGCGACGGGTTCAAGACGCCTGCCGCTTTTGAAACCGACCGCGCAGCCTTTGCCTGGGCGTCCGACATCTGCCGGGCGCGGGCCTTGCCCTCCCAGAGCGGCAGGCCGAGGGACTGCGCGACTGCCGGGTCGGCGGTGAAGATCGGATAGCCTCGCTCGATCAGCCGCAACAGGATTTCCCTGTCCTTGCCAATGTGCAACCGGGTCAGATTTTCCTGATTGTAGACATGGCCGCCGGAATCGGGGTTGATGCCGGTGATGATGACGGCGGTAGCGCCATTATAGAGCGCGAAAAGCACAGCGTTGATGCCGTTCGAGCATTTATCGTCGGCGCCCAGTTCGCTGCATTGCATGCCACCGACCCGATCGAGAAGCGCCATGCGCCGATAACGATCGACGATTTCGAGATTGTCGTACCGATAATTGAAGGCTTTCAGCCCATCCTCAAGCCGCTTGCGACCGTCCCGCCAGAGCAGGATGTACAGCATCTTCGCCCGCTCGCCATTCAGCACGCGCCTGACTTCGACGGCATTGGTGTTCGTTCCCTCGATCTGGTTGAACTGCACCAGCGCGACATCGGGCGCCTCGACGCCCCACGCCTTGGTGACAACCTGAGAGCCATTGATGGTGATCACCCGGAAGGTCTCGTCGAAATCCGCAGGCTTGTGCGACACCGGCGCCGATCCGACCACGACAACGGGTCCGGAAAACGGTTCTGAGAGCGTGGGCGGCTTCGGCCGGATAAGCCGATATTTCAGACGCCGATAAAAATGTTTCTTCAGTTCCGCAAATTTAGCAGCCATACCCGCCCTAAGACCCCCGAAGGCGTTCACTGAGAGATAGTCGAACCCATCGAAAGCGACCCCGCAACAAGATGTTGCCGGGTCGCTCGTAGCATCGACTATCGCTGCTTCGAGTTGCATTAGGAAAATAAAGAAATCTTACACGATCAAATTTTCGGTGAGCTACACCCTTAATTGCCCCGTTATCCCGCGCTCAAGGTCCGCCGCACCGCGTCTTTCCAACCCTTGAGTTTCCCGCTTCGCGTTTTCTCGTCCATCGCAGGCTCGAACCGCCGGTCTCGCGCCCAGGCCTTGGCAAAGCCCTCGCGGTCCGGCCAGACACCGGCGCGGCTGCCCGCAAGCCAGGCGGCACCGAGCGCCGTGGTTTCCAGGATGGTGGGGCGATCGACGGGAGCATCGAGCAGATCGGCGAGCCGCTGCATCGTCCAGTCGGAGGCGACCATGCCGCCATCGACGCGCAGCACCGTCTCCTTGCCGTTGCCGTTGCGCCAATCCTTGTGCATGGCATCCAGCAGGTCGCGCGATTGGTAGCAGACGGCTTCCAGCGCGGCGCGGACGATTTCCTCAGGTCCGGTATTGCGCGTCAGCCCGAAGATGGCCCCACGCGCGTCCGGATCCCAATGCGGAGCGCCAAGGCCGGTGAAGGCGGGCACCAGATAGACCTCCTGCAACGGATCAGCCTTTTCCGCCAGCGCACCGGAATCGGCGGCACTCTTGATCGCCTTCAGCCCATCGCGCAGCCATTGCACGGCCGCCCCGGCGATAAAAATCGAACCTTCCAGCGCATAGGTCGTCTCGCCGTCCAGCCGGTAGGCAATCGTGGTCAGCAGCCGGTTCTTCGAGCGCACGATATCCGCGCCGGTATTGAGCAGCGCGAAGCAGCCGGTGCCATAGGTGGATTTCATCATGCCGCGTTCGAAGCAGGCCTGGCCGATGGTGGCCGCCTGCTGATCACCGGCAACGCCGAGGATGGGAATGGCAGCGCCGAAAAGCGAGGCGTCGGTAACGCCGAAATCGGCGGCGCAATCCTTCACGTCCGGCAGCATGGCAGCGGGAACGCGCAGGATCTCAAGCAGATCTTCGTCCCACTCGTTGCTGGCGATATTGTACATCAGCGTCCGCGAGGCATTGGTCGCATCGGTGACGAAGCTCTTGCCGCCGGTCAGCCGCCAGATCAGGAAGGTGTCGATGGTGCCGAAGCAGAGTTCGCCCTTGGCGGCGCGGGCACGGGCGCCCTTCACATTCGCCAGCATCCAGGAGAGTTTGGTGCCGGAAAAATACGGGTCGAGCAGCAGGCCGGTGCGGCGGGTGAAGAGCTTCTCCAGATCCTGCCGCTTCAGCTTGTCGCAATAGCTCGCGGTGCGGCGATCCTGCCAGACGATGGCATTGTGGATCGGCTTGCCCGTCTCGCGATCCCAGACGACAACGGTTTCGCGCTGGTTGGTGATGCCGACGGCAGCGATATCCTTTGCCGTGATGCCGGCCGCCGTGATGGCCTTGCCGACAGTGAACAGCACGGAAGCCCAGATTTCCTCCGGATCATGTTCGACCCAGCCGGGTTTCGGATAATGCTGCGTGAACTCCTTCTGCCCGACGCCGGCAACTTTCATATTGCCGTCGAAAACGATCGCCCGTGTCGAGGTCGTTCCCTGGTCGATCGCCAAGACATAGCCGCCCATGCATTCCTCCCGATAGTTCTGTCTTTAAAGCAACAGATACGACAGCAAAACGAATGTGAAAAGAAAGCAAAACGAAATTTTTGTCGAAAACGCCCCATTCCCGCTCGCGAATATATGAAGCATGCTGTCGCAAAAGAGTCTTGCAGCGATGCGATTGCCATATTCGCGGGTTTGGGACTAACCTCAAGCCGCTATTGCGCTGCAACAACAAGCTGCGCCGTCCAAGGAGAAGATCATGGCAAGAACAGTCGTTGTCACCGGTTCTACAAGCGGTATCGGCCTCGCCATCGCGACCGCCTTCGCCGCCAAGGGTGAAAACATCGTCATCAATGGTTTCGGCAAGCCGGAAGAGATCGATGCCATCAGAAACACGCTCGAAGCATCGGGCGGCGGCAAAGTGATCTACCACCCGGCCGACATGACCAAGCCCGCCGAGATCGCCGACCTGATCGCGACCGCCAATTCGACCTTCGGCAGCGTCGACGTTCTCGTCAACAATGCCGGTATCCAGCATGTCGAGAAGATCGAAGATTTCCCGATCGACAAATGGGACCAGATCATCGCCATCAACCTGTCGAGCTCGTTTCACACCATTCGCGCGGCAGTCCCGCTGATGAAGGCAAAGAAATACGGCCGCATCATCAACATCGCGTCAGCCCACGCCCTCGTCGCCTCCCCGTTCAAATCCGCCTATGTCGCAGCAAAACATGGTATATTGGGCCTGACCAAGACGGTAGCGCTCGAGCTTGCCGAATTCGGCGTCACGGCCAACGCCATTTGCCCCGGCTATGTTCTGACCCCACTCGTCGAAAAGCAGATCCCGGACACGGCCAAAGCGCGCGGGATGACCGAGGAGCAGGTCAAGAACGAGGTGATCCTCAAGGCGCAGCCGACGCATGAATTCGTCAAGGCCGAGGAGATCGGTGCATTGTCGCTCTACCTGGCCAGCGACGACGCGCGTCAGATCACCGGCACACACGTCTCGATTGACGGTGGCTGGACCGCGGAATAACGATAGACGGTTAGGGCCGGATTCGATGACGCGTCCGGCCCTGAACGACAAAAAACAATTGGGAACCACATGAACGACAGCATCCGCTTTATCCTCAACGGCGAGGATATCTCACTTTCCAGCCTGCGCCCCACCGAGACGCTCCTCGATTTCCTGCGTCTCAACCGGCATCTGACGGGCACGAAGGAGGGATGCGCGGAAGGCGATTGCGGCGCCTGCACCGTTCTGGTCGGCCGGCTGATCGACGGCGGACTTCACTATGAGTCCGTCAACGCCTGCATTCGTTTCGTCGGCTCCCTGCATGCCACCCATGTCGTCACCGTCGAGCATCTGGCCGCCAGGGATGGCACGCTGCATCCGGTGCAGCAGGCCATGGTCGACTGTCATGGTTCGCAATGCGGCTTCTGCACGCCGGGCTTCGTCATGTCGCTCTATGGCCTGTGGCTATCGACCGAAAAGCCGAGCCGGGAGCAGATCGAAAAGAGCCTGCAGGGCAATCTCTGTCGTTGCACCGGCTACGAGCCGATCGTCAAAGCCGCCGAACAGGTGAGCCAGAAACGCCCGAGCGCGCTCTTCGATCCGCTGGAAAAGACCCGCTCTGACATCGTCGCCCGCCTCTGGGCCATGCAGGGCGGCGACACCATCAATATGACCTCTTCCGATGGAGATCGCTTGATCGTGCCTGGTTCGGTTTCGGCGCTTGCGCAGGTACTCGCCGACGAACCGAAAGCAACCGTCGTCGCCGGTTCCACCGATGTCGGTCTCTGGGTTACCAAGCAGATGCGCAAACTCGACCCGGTCGTCTTCATCAACCACCTGACCGATCTGCAAAAGATCACCGTGGACGATACCGGCCTGAGCATTGGCGCCGGCGTCACCTACAGCCGCGCCTTCACAGCCATTGCCGAAAAGATCCCGGCACTCGCAAGCCTGATCAACCGCATCGGCGGCGAGCAGGTGCGCAATATGGGAACGATCGGCGGTAACATCGCCAACGGGTCACCAATCGGCGACACGCCGCCACCGCTGATCGCGCTCGGCGCCACCGTCAAGCTGCGCTCGGTTGCCGGCAGCCGTACCTTGCCCTTGGAAGATTTCTTCATCGACTACGGCAAGCAGGATCGCAACCCGGGCGAGTTCGTCGAGGGCATCTTCGTGCCCTACCCCGCCGAGGACATCCATTTCGCCGTCTACAAGATCTCCAAACGCCGCGACGAGGATATCTCCGCGCTTTGCGGCGCTTTCCATCTGGCCCTGGATCAGGCCGGGAATGTCGCCGACATCCGCATCGCCTTCGGCGGCATGGCCGGCACGCCGAAGCGCGCCCGCACGGTCGAGGCCGAACTGATGGGCAAGCCCTGGACCGAAGCGACGGTCACCGCCGCGCGCCCCGCCTTCGATGCCGACTACACGCCGCTCACCGACTGGCGCGCGACCGCCGAATACCGGCAGCTGACCGCCAAGAACCTGCTGATCCGCTTCTATCTCGAAACGGCCGGCGCGCCACAGGAATTGAAGCGTTTCGCGACGGTGGAGGCGTAACGATGGACAAGTCCACTTTCGAGGAACGCAAGGTCATCAACGGCTCGATGCATGGTTCGCTGAAGCACGACTCGGCACACAAGCATGTGACGGGAGGCGCCGACTATATCGATGACCTGCCGGAACCGTCCGGCCTGCTGCATGGCGCACTTGGCCTCTCCGATCGTGCCCATGCCGACATCGCCGGCATCGATCTTTCCGCCGTCAAAGCCTATCCGGGCGTCGTCTGGGTGTTCACCGGAAAGGACATCCCCGGCGTCAACGACACCAGCTCGAACGGCATGCATGACGAGCCGCTGCTCGCTGAGACCAAGGTCGAGTTCCACGGCCAACCGATCTTCGCCGTCATCGCCGAAACCCGCGATGCCGCCCGCCGCGCCGCGAGGCTTGCCAAGATCGATTATCGCGACCTGCCGCATTGGAGCGATATCGATGGTGCGCTCGCCAATGGCGCGCCGCTAGTCTACGAGCCGATGACGCTGAAGCGCGGCGAGCCGGAAACCGAGATGGCCAATGCCAAGCACCACATCAAGGCGCAGATGCGTATCGGTGGCCAGGAGCATTTCTATCTCGAAAGTCACATCGCCATGGCGATCCCCGGCGAAGACGACGAAGTGACCGTCTGGTCGTCCACCCAGCATCCGAGCGAAATCCAGCATATCGTCGGCCATGTGCTGAACATTCCGTCCAATGCTGTCACCGTCAACGTGCGTCGCATGGGCGGCGGCTTTGGCGGCAAGGAGACGCAGGGCAACCAGTTCGCCGCCCTCGCCGCCGTCGCCGCCAAGAAACTTGGCCGCGCCGTCAAATTCCGTCCCGACCGCGACGAAGACATGGCCGCAACCGGCAAGCGCCACGACTTCCTGGTCGATTACGAAATCGGCTTCGACGATGAGGGCCGCATTCATGCGGTCGACGCGACCTATGCCGCCCGCTGCGGCTTCTCCTCCGACCTCTCCGGCCCGGTCACCGACCGCGCGCTGTTCCATGCGGATTCGAGCTATTTCTATCCGCATGTGCATCTCACCTCGAAACCGTTGAAGACCCATACCGTCTCCAACACCGCCTTCCGCGGTTTCGGCGGCCCACAGGGCATGGTCGGCGGCGAGCGCTTCATCGAGGAGATCGCCTATGCGCTCGGCAAGGACCCGCTGGAGATCCGCCGTGCGAACTTCTACGGCCAACCCGGCTCCGGCCGGACACTGACGCCCTATCATCAGGAGGTGGAGGATAATATTATCCACCGCATCGTCGATGAGCTGGAAGAATCCTCCGACTATCAGGCCCGGCGCAACGCCATCATCGAGTTCAACCGCTCCAGCCGCTTCATTCGCAAAGGCATCGCCCTGACGCCGGTGAAATTCGGCATCTCCTTCACCATGACCGCCTTCAACCAGGCCGGCGCGCTGGTGCATGTCTATCAGGATGGCTCGATCCACCTGAACCATGGCGGCACCGAAATGGGTCAGGGCCTCTATACCAAGGTGGCGCAGGTACTGGCCGACAGTTTCCAGATCGATATCGACCGGGTGAAGATTACCGCGACCACCACAGGTAAGGTACCGAACACATCGGCCACCGCCGCCTCCTCCGGCTCGGATCTCAACGGCATGGCAGCCTTCGACGCTGCCCGGCAGATCAAGGAACGGCTCGTCGCCTTTGCAATGGAGAAATGGGGCGTCGGGGCCGAAGAGGTACAGTTCCTGCCGAACCGCGTGCGCGTCGCCAATAGCGAAATCCCCTTCCCTGATTTCATCAAGCAGGCCTATTTCGCCCGCGTGCAGCTCTCCGCTGCCGGCTTCTACAAGACGCCGAAGATCCATTGGGACCGCAAGGCGGGTCGCGGCACTCCGTTCTATTATTTCTCCTATGGTGCTTCCGTCTCCGAAGTCTCGATCGACACGCTGACCGGCGAATATCTGATCGACCGCACCGATATCCTCCACGATGTCGGCCGCTCGCTGAACCCGGCCATCGATATCGGCCAGGTCGAAGGCGCCTACGTGCAGGGCATGGGTTGGCTGACCACTGAGGAACTCTGGTGGGATGCCAAGGGCCGGCTGCGAACCCACGCGCCATCCACCTACAAGATCCCGCTCGCCTCCGACCGGCCGAAGATCTTCAACGTCCGCCTCGCCGAATGGTCCGAAAACGCCGAGGCCACCATCGGCCGCTCCAAGGCCGTCGGCGAACCGCCCTTCATGCTGGCCATTTCCGTTCTCGAAGCCCTCTCCATGGCGGTCGCCAGCGTCGCCGACTATCGCGTCTGCCCAAGGCTGGACGCGCCGGCAACGCCGGAGCGAGTACTGATGGCGGTCGAGCGGTTGAAGGGGATGTGATGGTTTGGCGCACGGTCAATCCCTCCCTCTCCCCTCGGGGAGAAGGTGCCCGAAGGGCGGATGAGGGGGTGGTGCGGCAAACTCCATTCTATCCTTCGCTTGTGCTCAGGATGTTCGTCGCTACGCTCCTCCCCCCCCTCATCCGGCCTATCGGCCACCTTCTCCCCGGCGGGGAGAAGGGACAGCAACCCATACTCGGGTGGGCATGAATCATGCTCCCCCTCGAAACCTTCCTCGCCCAAAACCCCCGCGCCATCCTGATCGAAATCACCAGCACGCAAGGCTCCACCCCCCGCGAAGCGGGCACCTTCATGCTGGTCTCGACGGATCATATCTGGGGCACGATCGGCGGCGGACAGTTCGAGTATCTGGCGATCGGCAATGCCCGCCAGATGCTGGCGGGTACGGATGGCGTGGAGTTCATGGATATCCCGCTCGGCCCCGAGATCGGCCAATGCTGCGGCGGCCGCACGCAACTGCGCTGCCGCCCAGCTACGCCGGAGACGATCGAGACGCTGAAACGGCGGCTGCGGGACGAGAGCGGCGACTGGCCGGAGGTCTATCTCTTCGGCGCCGGCCATGTCGGGCGCGCCCTGGCGATCGCGCTGAAACCGCTACCGATGATCACCACAGTCATCGAAACGCGGCAGGAAGAGCTGGACGAGCTTCCGGCCGATACCAACGGCCGCCTCGTCGCCATGCCGGAAGCCTTGGTATCGGATATTCCCGCAGGCGCGGCCGTCGTCATCCTGACCCATGACCATGCGCTGGATTTCCTGATTGCCCAGCAGGCGCTCGCCCGCCCCGATCTCGCCTATGTCGGCATGATCGGCTCGGCGACGAAACGCGCCACCTTCGCCCATTGGCTTGCCCGCGAGGGCGGCGACAAGACTTTCCTCGGCCGGCTGACGCTGCCGATCGGCGGCGGAGCGGTGAAGGACAAGCGTCCGGAGGTCATCGCCGCCATGACGGCCGCTGAGTTGCTGACGGTCTTTACGACCTATCGCATCCGACCATCCTCATAGTGAGGCGCACGCCCGTCGAGAAACCCGAGATCGCGCTTGAGCTGCTCGGGCATCTCGTCGAGATCAAGCCGCGGCAAAGACGCAGGGCTTCCGGGAAAGACCTGCGCGAAGGTCTCCAATAGGCGGGCCAAAACGGACGGCCTCGCGATATTCACTTGCTCAACAACATGACAATCCATGACAACACCTCAATCCAATCGATGATATGGATTGCAGATTGCTCCCGAAAATGCTGAAATTCCAATCGAACAAACGTCTGCATGCATAAAGAGAGCTTATCCATGAAGCTGTCGAAACAGTTTCCGCTGAACGCACTGCGCGTCTTCGAGGCCGCTGCCCGGCTCGGCAGTTTTACCCGCGCCGGCGAGGAGCTGGGCATGACGCAGACGGCCGTCAGCTACCAGATCAAGCTGCTGGAGGGGAATATCGGCGAGCCACTCTTTTTACGAAAGCCAAGGCAGATCGCGTTGACCGAGGCAGGAGAGCGGCTGGCGCCGAAGGTAAGCGAGGCATTTGCCCTGCTGCAGGAGGCGATGGCTTCGGTCAGCGGTGACGCCGAGACCACGCTCCTCATCGATTCGACGCCGACCTTCGCGTCGCAATGGCTTGCTCGACATATCGGCTCGTTTCAACTACAGCATCCGAATGTCGCCGTCCGGCTCGCCACCTCGGGCAAGCTCATCGATTTCTCTCGTGACCCGGCCGATATCGCTATTCGCAGCGGCCGCGGAACATGGCCGGGCCTGCGTGCCCATCTGTTGATGAAAGTCAACTTCACGCCGATGCTCAGCCCGGAGCTGGCAGCCAGCATCGGCGGCGTCCATGAGCCCGCCGACCTTCTCAAACTGCGGATCATCGACGCAGGCGACCCCTGGTGGGAGCAATGGTTCCAGGCGGCGGAGGTGCCCGACCCCGGCCTGCAAGGCAGGCCGAGAAGCCGACTTGGCGCACAATCTTTCGAAGCAAGCGCCGCCATCGCCGGACAGGGCGTGGCGATCCTGACGCCCGAATTCTACGCTGACGACCTCGCCCGTGGCCGGTTGATCCAGCCATTCGATATTCTCTGTAGCGATAGCTCGGACTACTGGATTGCCTATCCGGAAAGCAGGCGCCACACGCCGAGAATCCGTGCCTTCAGGAACTGGATCCTCGGCGAATTCGGCATGCCACTGGAATAGGGCTCAATAGGCCATGTCCGGCGCGTAGAAACAGCGTGGCGTGTTCTCGTCCGGAAACAGGCAGAGGTGATAAGACCCATCAGGCGAGCGCATCGTCTTGCCCTGCGGCAGCGTGAAGATATGAGCATGCGTCACATAGCGATGATCGCCCGGTTGCAGCATGATCCGATAACCACCCGGAATGACGGTAACCGTACGGGACGGGATCATCTCGCAATCGCCGGTCTCGTTGTCGCCACTACAACAGTAGGGATCATAGGCCCAGCCGGAAGGCGCGTCATGCGCCAGGGCCGCGGTAGCAAAAAGAAAGAATACGAACGCCAGAATACCACGCATGGGCAATTCTCCGTCGAAGTGGACGGCTGACGCGGACGCAGTCCGCTCAAAGCAGCCGCAGGCGTTTCATAGCTCGCCATATTCTGATCTAATGCGAGCCGGACGCACGACAAGAGTGTCGCTTTTCCCTGACACATCAAACTCCCCCCTTCCCTCCGTCCCCAACATTTTGCAATGTGTCGAGTCGGAGGAAGAAAAAGGGGAACTGAATGTATGAATACGCCATTGCGTGGGAATGGCTGGCCTTTGCTGCCCGCTGGTTCCACGTCATAACCGCCATTGCCTGGATCGGTTCGTCCTTCTACTTCATCGCGCTCGATCTCGGGCTGGTGAAGCGTCCCCATCTTCCGCCCGGCGCCTATGGCGAGGAGTGGCAGGTGCATGGCGGCGGCTTCTATCACATCCAGAAATATCTGGTCGCCCCGGCTTCGATGCCGGAACACCTGACCTGGTTCAAGTATGAGAGCTATTTCACCTGGCTCTCTGGCTTCCTGATGCTCTGTATCGTCTATTACGGTGGCGCCAATCTCTTCCTCATCGACCGGCATGTGCTCGACGTCAGCGTTCCCGTTGCCATTCTCATCTCGCTCGCCTCGCTTGCCGGCGGCTGGATCGTTTACGACCTGCTCTGCAAGTCGCCGCTCGGCAACAATACCTGGGGCCTGATGGCGGTCCTCTATGCCGTCCTCGTCTTCATGGCCTGGGGCTACACGCATCTCTTCACCGGACGCGCGGCCTTCCTGCATCTCGGCGCGTTCACGGCGACGATCATGTCGGCCAATGTCTTCATGATCATCATCCCCAACCAGAAGGTCGTCGTCGCCGACCTGATCGCCGGACGCACGCCCGACCCGAAATATGGCCGCATCGCCAAGCAGCGCTCGCTCCACAACAACTACCTGACGCTGCCCGTCATCTTCTTCATGCTGTCGAACCACTATCCGCTGGCCTTCGGCACCGCCTATAACTGGGTGATCGCCGCGCTGGTCTTCCTGATGGGCGTCACCATCCGCCACTGGTTCAACACCACGCATGCCCGCAAGGGCCGCCCGACCTGGACCTGGATCGTCACTGTCATCCTCTTCATCCTGATCATGTGGCTTTCGACCGTGCCGAAGATCTTGACCGGCGAGAAGGATGCCGAAGCAGTCGCGCCCGCCTTCCAGCAGTTTGCATCAGACGCGCATTTCCCGGCGGTAAAGCAGATGGTTTCGACGCGCTGTTCGATGTGCCACGCCGCCGAGCCGGTTTATGAGGGCATTGTGCGGCCGCCGAAGGATGTAAAGCTGGAAAACGACGCGGAAATCGCTATGCATGCCCGCGAGATCTATATCCAGGCCGGCCGCAGCCACGCCATGCCTCCCGGCAACATCACCGAAGTGACGCCGGAGGAACGCAAGCTGCTGGTCGCCTGGTTCGAAAGCTCCGTCGGAGAAAAAGACCAATGACCACCCTTTTGCGCGGCCGCCTGCTGTCCTTCAAGCGCGCGCCGCAAAGCCTCGATGACACGGACAGCTATACCTATGAAAGCGATGGCGGCCTGCTGATCGAAAACGGCGTTATCGCCGCTGTCGGCCCCTATGGCGAAGTGAAGGCGACAGCACCGGCTGACGTTACCGAAGTCGATCATCGTCCGTATCTGATCCTGCCGGGCTTCATCGACATGCACCTGCATTTCCCGCAGATGCAGGTCATCGCCTCCTATGCCGCCAACCTTTTGGAATGGCTGAACACCTACACCTTCCCCGAGGAATGCCGCTTCGTCGAGAGCGCCCATGCCGAGCGCATCGCCACCCATTTCTACGACGAACTGATCCGCCATGGCACGACGACGGCCGTCGCCTATTGCTCCGTGCACAAGACCTCCGCCGACGCCTTCTTTGCCGAAGCCATGCGCCGAGACATGCGGATGGTCGGCGGCAAGGTGATGATGGACCGCAATGCGCCGCAGGGCCTGCTCGATACGCCGCAGATGGGTTACGACGAAACCCGCAAGGTGATCGCCGACTGGCATGGCAAGGGCCGCAACCACGTCGCCATCACCCCGCGCTTCGCCATCACCTCGACGCCCGAGCAAATGGAAGCAACCGCGGCCCTCGCCCGCGAGTTTCCCGACCTGCACATCCAGACTCATCTCTCCGAAAACCACGACGAGATCACATTCACCGGCGAACTTTATCCGGACGCGATCGACTATACCGACATTTACGCTCGCTACGGCCTGCTTGGCCCGAAAAGCCTGTTCGGCCACGCGATCCACCTGTCCGAGCGTGAAGCCGACGCCATGAGCGAGGCTGGCGCGATCGCCGTCCACTGCCCGACGTCCAACCTCTTCCTCGGCTCCGGCCTCTTCCCGCTGAAGGCACTTGCGCGCCGTGAAAAGCCCGTCCGCATCGGCGTCGCCACCGATATCGGCGGCGGCTCCAGCTATTCGATGCTGCGCACGATGGACGAGGCCTATAAGATCCAGCAGCTCCTTGGCGAACGCCTCAATCCGCTGGAAAGCTACTATTACATCACGCTCGGCAACGCCGAGGCCCTGTCGCTCGCCGACAGGATCGGCACGCTCGAACCAGGCACAGACGCCGACCTCACCATCCTAAATGCAGCCGCCACACCGGCCATGGCGCTGAAGATGGAAGTGGTGAAGACGCTGCCCGAGGAATTGTTCCTGTTGCAGACGATGGGCGACGACCGGGCGATCGTGGAGACATATGTCGCGGGGAAAGCTGCGAAGTCAGTCTTGAATTGACAGCCTTCTCCCGCGATTATCAAAGTCTCACATGCGGAAACAAACCGTTCTGATCCAATCCCCCCATACCATTTTCGTCAAGAAGGCAGACCGCCATGACCGCGCCGCTCACCATTGCCGACCTGAAGCAGCTCGCTAAACGGCGCGTACCGAAAATGTTCTTCCAGTACGCCGATTCCGGCTCGTGGACCGAGTCGACCTACGAGGCCAACGAAGCGGATTTCAGGAAGATCAAGCTGCGCCAGCGCGTGCTTGTCGACATGACCAACCGTACGCTGGAAAGCACCATGATCGGCCAGAAGGTGTCGATGCCGGTGGCACTGGCGCCGACGGGGATGACCGGTATGCAGCATGCCGACGGCGAAATGCTGGCGGCGCGGGCGGCAGAAGAGTTCGGCATTCCCTTCACGCTCTCGACCATGAGCATCTGCTCGATCGAGGATGTCGCCTCCGCGACGACGAAGCCTTTCTGGTTCCAGCTCTACGTGATGCAAGACCGCGATTTCGTGATGAGCCTGATCGACCGCGCCAAGGCGGCAAAATGCTCGGCGCTGGTGTTGACGGCCGATCTGCAAATTCTCGGCCAGCGTCACAACGACGTCCGCAACGGCCTGTCGGCGCCGCCGAAATTTTCGCCAAAACATGTGTGGCAGGTGGCAACCAGGCCCTCCTGGTGCTGGCAGATGCTGCAGACGAAGCGGCATTCCTTCGGCAACATCATCGGCCACGCCAAGGGCGTCAACGACGTTAAGTCGCTTTCGAACTGGACGACCGGTCAGTTCGATCAGCGACTGTCATGGAGCGATGTCGCCTGGATCAAGGAATATTGGGGCGGGCCGCTGATCATCAAAGGCATTCTCGACGTGGAGGATGCCAAGGCTGCGGTCGACACCGGCGCGGACGCGATCATCATCTCCAACCATGGCGGCCGTCAGCTCGATGGCGCGCCCTCCTCCATCAGTGTGCTGCCCAGGATCGTCGACGCGGTCGGTGACAAGATCGAAGTGCATATCGACGGCGGCATACGCTCGGGCCAGGATGTACTACGCGCCGTGGCGCTCGGCGCCAAGGGCACCTATATCGGCCGCCCCTTCCTCTATGGCCTCGGCGCCATGGGCAAGGACGGCGTGACGCTGGCGCTGGAGATCATCCGCAAGGAGATGGATCTCTCCATGGCATTCTGCGGCAAGCGGGACATCAAAGCAGTGGACCGGGGAATTATCGCCGGGGCCTAGCGCAACCAGCCCGTTGCCAGCCCGCTCGCCCAATCGGCACGACCGGCTTGGTTGGCGAATTCGGCCATTGCCCGATGATCGTAAGCCACCTGCCGGAAGGTCGGCGCCCAAACGCCGCCGACCTTTTCCATAATGGCATAGGAGGCCAAGGGATGGCCGGCCTCGACCTTGTGGTAATAAGGAAGATCATCGTCATAGGCCGGGCAGCCGACGCTGCCGGGATTGACGATCAGGCGCCCGTCGGAAAGACGGACAGCGCGCGGAATATGGCTATGGCCGCACAGGATCAGTGGAAAATCAATGCCGCCAGCAAAGGCGTCGACCGCTTCGATCGGCTTCAGATGAACGCTACCGTCCGGTGATACGCTTTCTAGCCAGTAGACATTGTCATTGGACGGCGTCGCGTGGCAGAGATAGGCTTCGCCCTTATAAGTCGTACTGAAGGGCAGGCTTCGCAGCCAATCGAGATGATGCGGAGATAAGTCCTCATAAGCGACCCTATCCGATTCATGCATCGTCTCCGGCGCCTGTTCGATCAGATAGCGATCGTGATTACCGCGAACCGTCACAGCATCAAGGGCAAGCAGAATATCGGCCGTCCTGCCGGCAGTCAGCGGTCCGCTGAAGCAATCGCCGAGATTGACGATATCCTCGATGCCCTGCGCACGGATATCGGCAAGTACTGCCTCCAGCGCCAGATGATTTCCGTGGATGTCCGCAATGACAGCAAAACGCAAAACTCAGCTCCCGCGATAGGTGGAATAGCCATAAGGCGAAATCAAAAGCGGCACATGATAATGCGACGTCGTGTCGGCAATGCCGAAGCGGATCGGCACGAGATCGAGGAAGGCCGGATCCGGCAGCTTGGCCCCGCTCGCGCGCAGATAATCACCGGCATGGAAGAGCAATTCATAGGTGCCGGCAACGAAGCTATCGCCAATCAGGATCGGCCCGCCATCGACGCGCCCGTCGGCATTGGTCGTCACGGTATTGAGATGCGTCCGCGTCTCGCCCGCGATCTTGAAGAGATCGATCACCAATCCTTCAGCCGGCTTGCCGAGGGCGGTGTCGAGCACATGGGTCGTCAGTCCGGTCATAGGGTCGGCGCTCCAATGATGAAGGGGGTATCGAAGAAGAATTCCACCAGATTGTTACCCGGCCCATCGCGATCGACAATGAGGAAGTCGCTCGGCTGATCGAGAGCCATCAGCGGATAATGCCAGACATTGGCCCGATAATTCACACCCTGGTCGCCGCGCGCCAGAAAGACCTGCGGCCTTCCCGGCTTGCCGTCCTCATCCTTCGAAACGACCACGAGGAACGGACGACCGTTGAGCGGCACGAAACTCTGGCTGCCGAAGGGGTGACGCTCCATCATCTCGATCGCATAGGGGAAAGCTCTCGGCTGGCCACGAAAGAGGTTCAGGATCACCCGTGCGCCGTCGCCAAGAGCCTCGGCGCTGGAAAGCGCATGAAACCGCTCCGTCGTACCACCATTGATGAACCGCATCGTCGCCGGATCCGTCTCAATCACGTCGCCGAAGGCGGCGAAAGCAGCCTTGGTCAGAGGTTGAATTTCGAGAGTCTGGGTCATTATGGTCATTCGCCTTCTGCCCGCCAATGGCGGATCGCTTCGAGCTGGGATAACAATTCCGGGACTGCGTGTGCAACGACAGTCCAGAGATCCTCGACACCCATCGAAGCTTCGTCGGACAACAGGCGCTTGCCCATATCCCGCAGTTCGTTCCAGCGCACCTCCGGATGCTCGGGCGCGAATTCCGGATGTTTTTCCAACAATTCGACTGCTGCTGTGCCAATGACGCAAAGGCTGTAGGCGACAGCGGATTGCACAAGCTTGTTTCCAGCAAATGCGGCCCCATCCATGCCTCGAACGAAAAGCCGCGCCTCGTCGGCGGCCTTCTGCATGCGATCCAGGTAATAGACGGGGCTTTGCGTCGTCATGCCTAGGCCTTGTTGCTAAAAAGCCAAAGCCGCATCACACACCTCCATCCGGAAGCATGGATTGCAGGCGCAGCAGCGCGATCTTCTCCACCTGCGCCGTTGCGGTCGTGAATTCCGCATCCCGGTCATTGCCGATCCGCGTTTCGAAGGCGGCAAGGATGTCGTCCTTGCCGAGACCCTTGACCGCGATAATAAAGGGAAAGCCGAATTTCGTCACGTAAGCCGTGTTGAGTTCGGTGAAGCGGGTATGCTCTGCAGGGCTCAGCCGATCGAGCCCTGCCCCCGCCTGCTCCTTGCGGCTGTCCTCGGTAAGCTCACCGGCAATCGCCAACCGGCCGGCGAGATCGGGATGCGCCCGCAAAACGCCGAGCCGTTCGTCGGCGCTGGCGGCGCGGAAAATAGCGGCCAAAGCGGCATGCACGCCGCCCGATGTCAACGGCTCGGCAATAGGGCCGGCATCATAGGCCCGCTCGGCGATAAACGGCGAGTGCTCGAAGACGCCGCCGAAACGGGTCACGAATTCGTCACGCGACACCATCTCAGAGCGTGCCCGTGGGAAGGTGATGCTCGTACCAATGATTGGCGATATCGATGCGCTTTGGCACCCAGACCTTGTCGTGCTTCAGCACATATTCGATGAAGCGCCTGAGCGCCGCCGCGCGGCCCGGCCGTCCGACCAGACGGCAATGCAAGCCGACCGACATCATCTTCGGGCTGCCCTGCTTGCCTTCTTCATAGAGCGTATCGAAGGCGTCCTTGAGATAGGTGAAGAATTGATCGCCGGAATTGAAGCCCTGCGGCGTGGCGAAGCGCATGTCATTCGTTTCGAGCGTGTAGGGGATGATCAGGAACGGCTTGCCGTCGAGACCATCGACCCAATAGGGCAGATCGTCGGCATAGGAATCCGACGAATAGAGGAAGCCGCCCTCCTCCATCACCAGCCGTAGCGTATTGTCCGAAGGCTTGCCCTGGTACATGCCATAGGGCCGCTCGCCCGTCAGTTCGGTATGCAGGCGCACGGCCTCGAGAATATGCTTGCGCTCCAGATCCTCGGGAAAATCCTTGTATTCCAGCCAGCGGTAACCGTGGCTGGCGATCTCCCAGCCTGCTTCCTTCATGGCGGCAACGGCTTCGGGATTGCGCGCCATGGCGAGCGTCACGCCATAGACGGTCGCCTGCACCTTGAGCTCGGTGAACATGCGCCACAGCCGCCAGAAACCGGCACGCGAGCCATATTCATAGATCGATTCCATGTTGAGATTGCGCTGGTTCGGCCAAGCTGCCGCGCCGACGATTTCCGACAGTAGGTTTTCCGAAGCCGGATCGCCGTCGAGAATGCTGCTTTCCCCACCCTCTTCATAATTGATCACGAACTGCACCGCGACGCGGGCATCACCGGGCCACTTCGGATCGGGCGTATTGCGGCCGTAGCCGACGAGATTGCGGGGATAGGTATCGGACATGAAAGCACCTTCTCGATTATGCGGAGACGGTAGCATCCACGGACGGAAAGTCGAGACCGAAAGTGAGAAACTCACTTTCCTTTCAGGAATAAATCCCTAGGCAATTTTACGGGCGCTGATCTTGCCCATCGGATGCAGGGAGTGCACGCGGAATGGCCCGCCCGTGCCCTCTTCCATCATCAGCGCGATGTTCGACACCGGCACCGGCTCGGCAAGCACCGGCTCGAAGATATCTCGCAACACCTGCTCCATGCGCGCGGTATCTGTGGGGTTGACCGTGCCCGTCAGCATCATATGGAAGCGAAATTCGTCCATGACATACGGATGGCCCCAGCGATGCAGATTGGCGAATTGCGTGGCCGAGAGACCGTCCGGGTCGCTGCGTTCAATTTCCGCTTCGGTCAGCGGCGCGCGGTAGTGATCGAAGGTCTGGATCACCGATGCGGCGAGGAAATGCATCTCCTGGCAGGGCACCGAAGGCACCAGTCCAAAAGTACTACCGAGACGCGCGACTTCCAGCCGTGGAATCTCGAAGGGAGTCAGCGTCCCGGAAAAGCGCATGAGATCGCGTAGCAGCCCAGCCTCGGACATATCGTCCGCCAGACGAAACGGCGCCTTCAACGTGCCGTTGAAACCATAGCGGCGCGGCACGGCGGTATGGAAGGCGATTTCATGAATACCGAGCCCCCGCGTGGCGGGCGGATCGACCATCTCGCCGGAATAGACATTGCGGCCGAGCCAGTTCGCAGCCACGAGCGTCAGCGGATCGCTCGCGGACGGCGTGAAGCAAATGGCGTAACGCATAAAATCTCCTCCGGAGGGCGATAAACCGGCTGGTCCAGCCAATTGCCGATGAGCAAGGAGATAGGTGATTTGCGTGACAGATTGACGACTCGAACGCAGCTTACGTTCACGTTTTATGTGATGCAGCTACAATATGGTTCGAAAGCGTAAAACCCTGCGGCAGGTTGAAAGAACACGGAATCTTCGCGGCCTCCACAACCGCCGCCTCGGCCAGACGATGCGCCAGGCCGAAGCTGACCTTGAAACCACCGGTCAGCGCGATCAGACGCGGATGATCCGGATGCGTCCCCACCATCGGGTCCCGATCGATCGCCTTCGGCCGCAAGCCGGCCCAGCGCTCGATCACCTCGGCATGATCCAGCACCGGCGCCATCGTCCGGGCGGCGGCGAGCAGATCGTCCAGTTGACTGTCCGTCGATAGCGGATCGTCGAAACGGTTCTCGCTGGTGCTTCCAACCGCCACCAGCCCACCCTCATGCGGAACGATATAGAGCCCGTCACGAAAGATCACCGGCAGGCTTGCATCGACATCCGCCTTCAGCAACGCCGCCTGCCCTTTGACCGGCTGGCCGAGGCTGGAATGGCGACCGGGGGTCAAGCCGTCAAGCATCGGAAAGGAATGGTGGCCGGCGGAAAGAATGCAGCGACCGAAATGAATGCTACCCTCGCGGGTCGTTGCGACGCCGCCGTCCGGATCGATGCTCTCGACCTCCACTCCTTCAACAAGCCGAACATATTTCGCGTTGCCGAGAAATGCGGCCAGAACCTTCAGCAAGGCGCGTGGCGCCACGCGGGCGGCAAGCGTGTCGAAAACAAATCCGCTTTTGCCGGCTGCAGGATCAATCCAGCCATCCACCGGCGCGGCGTCCAGCACCTGCCAATGAAACCGCCGCTCGCCATCGTGCCAATGCGTCTCCGCATCCTGCGAATGAGCAAGCGCGATCTTGTGCAGATGCGGCTTCGGCAAGGGAATGAGCCGGCCGGAACGGCGATATCCGGCGGAAAGCCCGGTTGCCGCTTCAAGCGGCGCAATATCGCTTTCCAGGGCCACCAGCGCATCGAACTGGAATTGCTTCTTTTCGGACCATTTGTCGGGCATATGCGGCATCAGCGCGCCGAGCAGACCACCGCTTGCTCCGCCTCCCAATTGGGCGCTATCGACGAGCAGTGTCTCGATGCCCAACCGCTCCGCATGCACCGCCGCCCACAGACCCATAATGCCGCCGCCGACGATCAGAAGTTCGACGGATGATTGACCGGCAGGCCCCGGAGGATTATCGGCTTTTCCCATGACAGATCCAGTTTCCGATCGGACGCAAGCGGCCGAGACCACTGTAGTGAGCCAAGAGCTCGAATGGCGCGACGGCGATATGCCCTATTCGACCGCCTTTGGCGACCATTTTTATTGCCAGACCGACGGCCGGCTGGAATGCGGCCACGTCTTCCTCGACGGCAACGGCCTGCCCCCGCGCTGGGATGGGCAGCAGAATTTCCTGATCGGCGAGCTCGGCTTCGGCACCGGCCTGAATTTCTGCGAGACCTGGCGGCAATGGAAGCAACACGGCGAGCCGAACTCGCAACTGCATTTCATGTCCTTTGAGCTCTATCCAATGCGCGCCGAGGAGATCGACCGTGCGCTATCGCGCTGGCCCGAGATCGATGCCGAACGTCAGGGACTTGTCGCCGCCTGGCCGGAAGAGCCATGCGGTATCGTCACACTTGCCCTTGACGCCCGCACGCGCCTCAGCGTCGTCTGCGGCCCGGCAATGGACGGCGTGAACGAGGCAAAAGCAGGTTTCAACGCCTGGTATCTCGACGGGTTCGCGCCGTCGCGAAACGCCGACATGTGGTCGCCGGAACTGATGCAGCTTCTTCACGACAAGACCGCCACCGGTGGCACCTTCGCCACCTATGCCGCCGCCGGCTTCGTACGCCGTAACCTGCAGTCGGCAGGTTTTGCGGTCGAGCGCCGCAAGGGCTTTGCCGGCAAGCGCGAAATGCTCTGCGGGATCAAACAGGCTTAGTTGCGGGAACGCTCTGTCTGAAGCGCCTCGTCGCCGAGCCAGCGGCGAACCTTGGCTTCGAGGAGTTCCGGGCTGATCGGCTTCGAGATGTAGTCATCCATACCGGCCTCCAGGCACATGTCGCGGTCGACATCGAGCGCGTGTGCCGTAACGCCGACGATCGGCACATGGCACCCCAGCCCGGCTTCCGCCTCCAGCTGCCGGATCGTTCGCGTTGCCTGATGGCCGTTCATGACCGGCATCGAGACATCCATCATGATCAGCGACGGCCGCAGCTTGAGCCAGGCGTCCACCGCCTCCTGGCCGTTCTGGACTACGAGGAAGCGCAGGCCCGTGACCTGCAGGATCTGCGTGAAGACGATCTGGTTGACCTCATTGTCCTCGGCAACGAGAACATCGATGGCGCTGACGGGCCTTGCCGACACGTCCTGCTCGACGGCCTGAATGGCGGCTTCCGCCTCGGCCTCTATCGGCAATTGCGAGGCAACCGCGGTCGCATAGCCGGTCATCTGTTGCCGCCGCGCCATGCGTATGACATCGATGATGGTGCCGCGAAGCACATTGGCGCGAACAGGCTTCATCAGGTGTGCCTGACCATTCAGTGCGGCAAATTCCTTGTCGCTGCCGACCACATCCATGGATGTCAGGAAAATCAGGGACAGAGCTTCGAAGCGAGCATCCGCGCGGATGGTGTGCGCTACCTCGTAGCCATTCATGTCCGGCATATGGTAATCAAGAATCACGGCATCGACCGGCGCGCCCATCTCGGAAGCAGCATGGAGGATGGCAAGCCCTGTCTTGCCGTCTTCGGCGGCATAGCCGTCAAAGCCCCACTGCTGCAACTGCTCTTCCAAGATCCGCCGGTTGATCTCGTTGTCGTCGATGACCAGAATGCGCGCACCCTTGACATTGACCGGCACCGTGCGCGGCTCGCTGCGTGCCGCGACCGGCGGCATCGGCAGATGTACGGTGAAGGTCGAACCCTTGCCCCATTCGCTATCGACTTCGAGATAGCCACCGAAGAGATCGACCAGCCCGGCGGTGATCGCAAGACCGAGACCTGTGCCTTCGTGGCGCCGCGTCGAGGAGGCGTCGACCTGCGAAAACTTCTCGAAAATGGAGTCGAGCTTCTCCTTGGAAATGCCAAGGCCGGTATCCTCGACGCGAAGCGTCAACATGACCTCGCCATTGTCGATCGGCTGGCTATCCACCTCGACCAGCACATGGCCGCGCTCGGTGAACTTGATCGCATTGCCAAGCAGGTTGGTCACGATCTGGCGGAAGCGGCCTGCATCCCCCAGCACCATGGCCGGCACAGCAGGCGTGGCGCGCACCAGAAGCTCGATGTCCTTTTCCGCAGCCGGCGACGACAGGAGCGTCGCGACATCTTCCACCGCTTCGGCCGGATCGAAGGCCGCCTTGCGCAGGCGCATCTGGCCGGCGTCGATCTTGGAGAAATCGAGGATATCGTTGATGATCGTCAGAAGCGCATTGCCCGACTTGACGATGATGTCGATGAAGGTCTTCTGCCGGGCATCTAGATCGGTCTTGGCCAGCAATTCCGCCATGCCGAGAACGCCGTTCATCGGCGTGCGGATTTCATGGCTCATATTGGCGAGAAATTCGGATTTGGCCCGGTCGGCCGCTTCGCTGCGGGCCAGCAGCAGCTGTAGTTCCGCTTCGCGCTTTTTCATCTCGGTGATATCGGTCAGCACCACGGTCCAGCGGCGGCTCTCGCTCATCGCCGCTTCGAGCTGTATCCAGCGTTCACCCGCCACCCGGAAGACCATCGAAACCGGCTTGTCCGCCGCCATGTTTTCGCGCCAGGCAAGCCGCAAGGCCTCCGGATCGGCACCGAAATCGCCGCGGGCAGCACAATGATCGAAGGCGGCGGACCAGTGCTTGCCAACCGCCAGACAATCCGCGGGAACGAGCAGCATGTCCGTCAGCGCGTCGTTCGCCAGCATGATGATGCCGTCCTGCAAGATCAGCAGCCCTTGGGACATGGCATGCGTCGCGTCCGTCATCAGATCGCCGAGACGTTCCAGCGCAAGATGCGCCTCGCTGATCTCTCGCTCTTGCTGGCGCACCGAGGAAATGTCGGCATAGGTGACGAGCGTGCGGCCGTTCGAAATGCGGCGCGTATCCATGATAACGGATTTGCCGTCGGCAAAGCTCGTCTCGGTCTGGAGACTTGGCCCGGCGTTTTGAGAAGCATCCATGCGCGCCTGGTAGATATCGTCAATACTGCCGGCATCAGGGCCGTAGCGACCAAGGTCGAAATTCCGGACGATGAGATCGCGAACAGGCCGGCCCTCGAAGCGCCCGTCCTTCGAGAAATCCCAGATGTCGTAAAAGGCATCGTTGGTATATTCGATATTGCAATCGCTATCGTAGATCATCACGCCGATCGGCATGGAACGGAGGATGCTCCCGAGATCCTGATGCAACGCCTCGGCGCGCGCCTGTGCTTCGATCAACTGCGTCTCGCGCAGCTTCAGCACGGAAATATCGTTCATGGACCCAACGACATAGCGCTTGCCATCCGAGGTGACGACGCGATTGACGCGCGTCATGATCGGATGCGTCACATGCTGCCGATCGACCACCTGCCCCTCGAATGCAAGCGCATGCCCTTCGTTCAGCACTTGCTCGTTTTCGGCAAAATAATCATCGGCGCCGGTTTCGAACATCTCGTGTTCGGTTTTACCAAGCACCTCGGCGCGGCTAAGCCCGGTGATCGCCGCATAAGCCTCGTTGGAATAGATCAGCCGATGGCTGGCGTCGCGCACGAAGGACGCGACCGGCAGGTCCTTGAGAATGGAGCGATAAAGCCCGGTCTCATCGACGTCTCCACCCAGGATGCTTCCGTCCCACGCTTCGGAGGACGAAACCGAAGGCACGGCGGGCATATCGAGAAATAGGCCGAAGACATACAGACGGTCTTCGGATGGCGAGAAGCTTTCGATCTGCACCCGCGACCGAACATGGCCGGCCGGATCGAAGCACAGCGTCGTCTCCTCGGAACCGAACACCAGCGCCCGGCGCTCCTTGTCCTCGCGGTCGACTTCCTCGCCGCTATCGAAGAGATCGCGGCTGCGATTGCCGATGAAATCGGAGATATCGCGCGCGAAAAAACGCGCATAGGCCCGGTTAACGGCGACATAGCGCAGATCGCTGTTCTTGACATAAGCCGGCTGATCCAGATCGGCGATCCGGCGGCAGGCCAGCTCCAGCAGTTCACCGTCCGAGTTCAACAGCGCCCCTCTTCTCACCGCTCACGATAGTTTACTGAACCAAGGCTGTATCACAAAGCGCTTTAACAAGCCGTTAACCATATTTCCGCCCTCTCAAACGTCGCGTTCAGGCCACTGAATATCCCAAAACAGTCACCCTCTGGTCGCAAACGATGGCGGCATCCCGCATCGAACTCTGCCAAGAATCACATCAGGACAATGGTGGAGGAAGAGCCATGAGCGACGATGCAACGACGGCCTTGCGCGAGACCGATGCAGCGACTGTGCCGGCCGAACGCCGCCGTCGGGCGGGAGGTCGGGGAGCCGAACGCAGCCGCAAGCCGAGTGGCGCAAAATACCTCAATCTCGTCAACAATCTCGCTCGCACCGAGCTTCTGTCGCCCGAAACGCTGGACGACATCCACGAGGCGTCGCTGACCATTCTCGAAGAGATCGGCATGGACATCATCCTGCCGGAAGCGCGTGAGCGCATGAAGGCGGCCGGTGCCGATGTCACGCCCGGCACCGAACGCGTCCGCTTCGATCGCGGCATGATCATGGAGCTGATCGCCTCCGTCCCCTCGACCTTCACGCTGCATGCCCGCAATCCTCTCCGAAACGTAGAAATCGGCGGCAGGAACCTCGTTTTTGCCCAGGTCGCGTCCGCACCCTTCGTCGCCGACCGCGAAGGCGGCAGGCGGGCCGGCAACCGGGAGGATTTTCGTAAGCTGATCAAGCTTGCCCAATCCTACGACGTCATCCACATGACCGGCGGCTATCCCGTCGAACCCATCGATATCCACGCCTCGGTGCGTCACCTCGACTGCCTCTCCGACATCGTCAAGCTGACCGACAAGGCCTTTCATTGCTATTCTCTAGGCAAGCAGCGCAATCTTGACGGTATCGAGATCGCCCGCATCGGCCGTGGCATCAGCATGGATCAGATGGAGCGCGAGCCGTCACTCTTCACCATCATCAACTCCTCCTCCCCGCTGCGCCTCGACGGGCCGATGCTGCAGGGCATCATCGAAATGTCGTCGCGCGGCCAGGTCGTGGTCATCACCCCCTTCACGCTGGCGGGCGCCATGGCGCCGGTGACCATCGCCGGCGCGCTGGTGCAGCAGAATGCCGAAGCGCTCTGCGGCATCGCCTTCAGCCAGATGGTGCGCAAGGGAGCGCCGGTCATGTATGGCGGCTTCACCTCGAATGTCGACATGAAGACGGGCGCGCCGGCCTTCGGCACCCCGGAATATATGAAAGCCGTGATCGCCGGCGGCCAACTCGCCCGCCGCTACGGCATCCCCTACCGTACCTCCAACACCAACGCCTCCAATACGCTCGACGCACAGGCAGCCTATGAGTCGGCGCTGTCGCTCTGGGCGCTGACCCAAGGTGGCGGCAATTTCGTGCTGCACGCCGCCGGCTGGAGCGAGGGCGGGCTGACCGCCTGCTTCGAAAAATTCATCCTCGATGTCGACATGCTGCAAATGGTCGCCGAATTCTTGACGCCGCTCGATGTCAGCCAGGATGCACTGGCGCTGGACGCGGTGCGCGATGTCGGCCCCGGTGGCCACTATTTCGGCACGGCCCATACGCTCGCCCGCTATGAGACCGCCTTCTATTCGCCTATCCTCTCCGACTGGCGAAACTACGAGACCTGGACCGAAGCCGGCCGTCCCACAACCTATGATCACGCCAACCGCATCTTCAAGGAAACCCTTGCCCGTTATGAGCGCCCGGCGCTCGATCCGGCGATCGAGGAGGAGCTCGACGCCTTTGTGGCAAGGCGCAAGCAAGAAGGCGGCGTACCGACTGATTTCTAGAGCAAAATCAACGGGCTCCATACGCCCTGCATGAACAAAATTTAATGTGACACGCGCCCGTTTGGCCGCGACTTCGCCTCGTTTCCCGCCCAATTTCAACCTCGGCTTCGGCTGGGAGGCCTTTTGTTTGGGAAAGGAATTTCAATGTCTGTGCTTCGCACTATTACCACGACGGGCCTCATCGCGCTGACACTCGGCAGCGCGGCCGCCGCAACCACGACCACTGCCGCCGCTTCCGAGCGCGGCGCAATCTTCGGCGGCCTTGCCGCCGGCCTTGTCGGCGGCGCTCTTGTGGCGGAGGCCGCCCGTCCGGTTTACCCGGCTTATCCGACCTACTACCGCACCTATCCGGCCTATTACAATGGTCCGGTCTATGAGCGGGTCTACGAGCGTCCATACCATGGCTGCTACTGGTCGTGGCGCCATGACCGCTGGGGCCAGCCGTTTCGTGTAGAGGTCTGCCGTTAGGTCCAACCTACCATTCCATGACCCCATTGACGCCGCCGGGCTTCCGGCGGCGTTTTTATTGCGTCTGCGAACAAGCTTTCGGCTGCACCCCTTGACTTTGGCGGCGAATAGGACCAAATGCGCATCAGCTTTCACCTTCCGGCCGCCGCGTGAGCGTGCCCTGCGGGACTTATGTACGCAAGAGAAGGACAAAAGCGCTTTTGAAATGAGACCGCACCCAAGGCGGTCAGATGCGCTGGAAAGCTTTTTCCAACTTACAAGTTCCCACTTCACGCGGGGTTCTTGACGCCAGAGACAGACCGGACCGCATGGTGCGACCCGGCCTATTTGCTTTGGCGCCCCCGAAAGGTATTGAATTGACCGATTTTCACTCGCTTGGTCTCTCCAAGCAGATCGTCGATACGCTGTCGCAGAACAACTTCGCGACGCCGACGCCGATCCAGGCACAGGCTATCCCGCTTGTCCTGCAGGGCCGCGACCTCATCGGCCTCGCCCAGACCGGCACCGGCAAGACCGCCGCTTTCGGCCTGCCGATCATCGAAATGCTGTTGAAGGACGCCAAGCGTCCCGATAACCGCACCGTCCGTACGCTTATCCTCGCCCCCACCCGCGAACTGGTGAACCAGATCGCCGACAACCTCAAGCTCTTCGTCCGCAAGACGGCGCTGAGGATCAACGTCGTCGTCGGTGGCGCCTCGATCAACAAGCAGCAGCTGCAGCTCGAGCGCGGCACCGACATTCTCGTCGCCACCCCCGGCCGTCTGCTCGACCTCATCAGCCGCCGCGCCCTGTCGCTCGGCCAGGTCAGCTACCTCGTCCTCGACGAAGCCGACCAGATGCTCGACCTCGGCTTCATCCACGACCTGCGCAAGATCTCCAAGATGGTCCCGGCCAAGCGCCAGACCATGCTGTTCTCGGCCACCATGCCGAAGACCATTGCCGATCTCGCTGCCGAATACCTGACCAACCCGGTCAAGGTCGAAGTATCGCCTCCGGGCAAGGCCGCCGACAAGGTGGAGCAGTATGTCCACTTCGTTTCCGGCCAGAACCACAAGACCGAGATCCTGAAGGAAAGCATTTCCGCCAATCCGGATGGCCGCGCCATGGTCTTCCTGCGCACCAAGCACGGCGCCGAGAAGCTGATGAAGCATCTCGAACATGTCGGCTTTGCCGCTGCCTCGATCCACGGCAACAAGAGCCAGGGTCAGCGCGAACGTGCCCTGAAGGGCTTCCGTGATGGCGAAGTCCGCGTTCTCGTCGCCACCGACGTCGCCGCTCGCGGCATCGACATCCCCGGCGTCACGCATGTCTACAACTACGACCTGCCGGAAGTACCGGACGCCTATGTTCACCGCATCGGCCGTACCGCACGCGCCGGCCGCGACGGCATCGCCATCGCGTTCTGCGCTCCCGACGAAGCCCGCCTGCTGCGCGATATCGAGCGCCTGATGGGCATCGAGATTGCCGTTGCCAGCGGTGAAGCTCCGGCCGACCGTGGTCGTCCGGCTCGCGGCAACAACCGCGCAGGCGGTCGTGGCGGTCAGGGTCAAGGCCAGGGTCGTGGCGGCGCAGGTCAGGGACGTGCCGAAGGCCGCCCCGCCCGTCCGGCTCGTCGTCCTCACCGTGAAGGTGAAGCCGGCGAAGCCCGCGCCCATAACGGCGAGCGTCAGGAACGTCGTCCGCAGCGCGAAAACAATCGCAATGCCGACTTCCGCGGCCAACGCCGTGACGAGCGCGCCCCGCGTCCGGAAGTAGACAACGATCTCGCATCGACGTCCGATTTCCGCCCGGCCAAGAAGCCGCAGCACAATGGCGCCGCAAACGAAGCCGGCGCCCATCGCGGTCCCCGTCACGCTCACGGCCGCCCCACGGGTCGCCATGAAGACCGTGGCCAGAACGCTCAGGGCGAACAGCGCAAGGACGGCGGCATGAAGCGCCGCGGCCCCAGCAATGGCGGCCAGCGCCGCGAACGCGCTTAATTCGATCTCAATGGAATAAAAAAGGGGGCCGATTGGCCCCCTTTTTTATTGCTGTCTGAAACCGTGGAGTTCCGGCATCGGAGAGCCACGGCAACAATTTCGAAGCCGTAGAGATTTCTCGAAAATCTCATTCCGATCAGCCGGGAACATTTGAACGGTTATTCCGCCTAAATCCGGCTCCGCGCGGTTAGACTGTCGGTATATTCGCAAAATTCCCAATATCGGGGCAGAACGTTGCGCACGACAGCATTGACACGGTCGATGTCGGCAAGCGACTGGGGGCAGCTCTTGCTTCTCGGCGGCCTTTGGGGTGGCTCATTCTTCTTTGCCCGGATCGCCGTGGCCGACATTCCGCCCTTGGCGCTCGTCCTCTACCGCGTATCGATCGCAGCGCTTGTCCTGCATCTGTGGCTGCGGTTGCGCGGTATTTCCTTTGCACCTGCCTTGGCAAAGCCTGGCTCATTCCTCTGCCTCGCCTTGCTCAACAACGTTATTCCGTTCTCATTGATCTTCACCGGACAAACGAAAATCGGTGCGGGCCTCGCCTCCGTGCTCTACGCGACGACGCCGCTCTGGACAATCTTGGTGGCAAACCTGCTGACGGCGGATGAGAAGCTCTCAACGGCCAAACTCATCGGCGTCGGGCTCGGGATAGCTGGAGCGGCGATCATGATCGGGCCGGGTCTTCTATTCCAAACCGACGGCCCGACATGGGCGAAGCTGGCGGTCGTCGGGGCGGCGATTTCCTATGCCTTTGCCGTGGTCTACGCCAAGCGCTTCAGGGAGATCACACCGTCCGTCGTTGCAACCGGCCAGCTCACCGCGTCCACCATCCTGATGGCGCCGATTGTCTTCATACTCTACAGGCCCGAAAGCATCCTCACGTCTAGCGTTTCCATCTGGATGGCTGTCGGCGTTCTCGCAGTCTTCACGACAGCGTTCGCTTTCATTCTCTATTTCAACATCATCGCCTCGGCCGGAGCGACAAACGCATCCCTCGTCACGCTGCTGGTGCCCGCCAGCGCAATCATCCTGGGTGCTGCCTTTCTTGGCGAAAGGCTTGAGCTTTACGAATTCGCCGGATTGGCTTTGATCGTTTCCAGCCTCATCATCATGGATGGCAGGCTTTTCCGCCGATGAGGATGAAAACAACCGTCGCCGGGTGCCCTATTCCGGCACCACATCCGCCGTGCGCCGGTTGGTCAGATAAACGCCCATCACCACGACCAACGTGCCGATGATGATCGGCAGGGTCAGCGGCTCGCCGAAGGCAATCGCCGCCTCGATGGCGACTGCGGGCGGCATCAGGTAGATCAGCGAAGCGGCACGCGACACCTGTCCCCGCCGGATGAGATAGAGCAACAGGCCGACCGCGCCCATCGACAGGCCGAAGACCGACCAGATGACGGCAAGGATCGCCTCATGCGTTCCGTCAAAATGCAGATCCTCGAACATCAGCGCCAGCGGCACGGTGACGATCAGGGCACCAACATATTGCAGCGTCGCGATCGTGCGGAGATCGCCGGTCTGCAAGTG
Organism: Rhizobium sp. RCC_161_2; assembly: GCF_041355235.1. Lineage (NCBI taxonomy): Bacteria > Pseudomonadati > Pseudomonadota > Alphaproteobacteria > Hyphomicrobiales > Rhizobiaceae > Rhizobium > Rhizobium sp. RCC_161_2. The sequence goes on from NZ_JBFUPL010000003.1 coordinate 209,730, forward strand.
ACGCTTCTGGTAGAGTGTGCCGTAGGTCACCGACACCATCGCCAACAGATTGACAGTGAGCGGGATAGCCGATTGCCAGAGATTGGCCGTATCCGGCGCCAGGATCTTCGGCGAGATGGCGATCGCGATGCCGATGAAGCCGAGCAGCAGGCCAAGGCGCTGCACCGGTTGCAAACGTTCGCCGACCAGATAGGGCGCGGCCATCGCCGTCATCAGCGGCTGCAGGGCGGCGATGATGCCCGCAATCCCGGCAGGCACGCCCCTGGAGATCGCCCACCAGAGACAGCAGAGATAGATGCCGTGCAGAAAGATGCCCGAATAGATGGCGCGAAAGACGCTCGACCAATCGCGCGGCCATTTCGCGCCGGTAAACGAGCAAAACAGCACAAAGGCGAGTGCCGACAGGCTGTAGCGGATCATCAGGAAGGTGAACGGCCCCGAATGCATCGTCGCATATTTCGCGACGATCCAGCCCGTGGACCATAGGAAGACGAAGATGGCCGGCGCGAATTTATCGAGGGACATGGGGCTCGGCCTGACATTGATTTTGCACGCCGGAGCCGGCGTCAGAATCGAAACCGGAACGTCACGCGCCTAGAGGACAGTCGCTGATAGCCGAAGGTGGTCCGAGCGTCAAAATCGATCCGCTGAACGCAATCATCAATTTTTCTTCACCTTCGCACCGCCACCTGAGCTCAAGGGGATTCGGCATGCCACTCCGGCGGCCAGATAGCGAAATAAGCAAATGCTCAAACTTTGATCACGGCCCGGAGGCAGTCACCGGCCGCCTTCCGCCGTCACAATCAAAAATGCCTGGAAATCCGGCATTTTTGGCGGTTTCGAAATTCGTGCACGCAAACGCGCATACTTCTTGCATTGTCAAAACTGTTGTACTCAAATGGAAAAAAATGGGGACCGCACCTTTGGCATTTGATGAAATGATTACTGCGGATGAAAGTCCGCGCACACCTTACGAAAAATATTTCGAATGGTACTCCGGCCAGGACAGAGGCCATCTCATTGCCAAATCCCGCGATGCGGAAAACATCTTCCGAAAGACGGGCATCACCTTTGCGGTCTACGGACACGCAGATTCCTCCGAAAAGCTCATCCCCTTCGACATCATTCCGCGCATCATTTCCGGCCGTGAATGGCGCAAGCTCGCCCAGGGCATCGAACAGCGGGTCATCGCGCTCAACGCCTTCCTTCACGACATCTACCACAAGCAGGAAATCATCCGCGCCGGCCGCATCCCGCGCGAGCTGATCGAGAAGAACGATGCCTTCCTGCCGGAGATGATCGGCTTCCGGCCGCCCGGCGGCGTCTATACCCACATCGTCGGCACCGATATCGTGCGGACCGGCGAGGACGAATTTTACGTGCTGGAGGACAATGCCCGCACGCCTTCCGGCGTCAGCTACATGCTGGAAAACCGGGAAACCATGATGCAGATGTTCCCGGAGCTGTTCCACCAGAACAAGGTGCAGCGCGTCGAGGACTATCCGTTGCAACTGCGCCAGAGCCTTGCCTCGCTCGCCCCTCCCGGCTGTACCGGCAAGCCGCGCGTCGCAGTGCTCACGCCCGGCATCTACAATTCCGCCTATTACGAACACTCTTTCCTCGCCGACATGATGGGCGTGGAGCTGGTGGAAGGCTCGGACCTGCGCGTCATCGACGGCAAGGTGAAGATGCGTACCACGCGCGGCTATGAGGCGATCGACGTGCTCTACCGCCGCGTCGATGACGATTTCCTCGATCCCCTCACCTTCCGCTCGGATTCGGCGCTCGGCGTTCCCGGGATCATGGATGTCTATCGCGCCGGCCACATCACCATCGCCAACGCGCCCGGCACCGGCATTTCCGACGACAAGGCGATCTATTCCTACATGCCGGAGATCGTCGAATTCTACACCGGCCGCAAGCCGATCCTCGAAAACGTGCCGACCTGGCGCTGTTCGGAGCCAGATAGCCTGCAATACGTGCTGGACAACCTGGCCGACCTCGTCGTCAAGGAAGTGCATGGCTCCGGCGGCTACGGCATGCTTGTGGGACCGACCGCTTCGAAGAAGGAACGGGCGGAATTCGCCGAGAAGCTGAAGAGCAGGCCGAATAATTACATCGCGCAGCCGACCCTATCGCTGTCGACGGTGCCGATCCTGGTCAACAAGGGCATCGCGCCCCGCCACGTCGATCTGCGCCCCTATGTGCTGGTGTCCGACAAGGTGCGGATCATTCCCGGCGGCCTGACCCGCGTGGCCCTCAAGGAAGGCTCGCTGGTGGTCAATTCCAGCCAGGGCGGCGGCACCAAAGATACCTGGGTTCTGGAGGACTGAAACGGACATGCTTGGAAGAACCGCGAATGGCCTCTACTGGATGTTCCGTTACATCGAGCGCGCCGAAAACATAGCCCGCCTTGTCGATGCCGGACAGCGCATGTCGCTGACGCGCAGCGGAGCGGTGGAAGACGATTGGGACGGCGTGCTGCAAAGCGCCGGCGTCCGCGAAGCCTATAACGAAGTGCACGGCAAGCTGACGGGCGCCGACGCAATCGACTATCTGATGCGCGACCGCTCCAACCCGTCGAGCGTCATGTCCTGCATCGAATATGGCCGCAACAATGCCCGCATGGTCCGCACGGCGCTGACGCGCGACACCTGGGAAGCGACCAATGAGTGCTGGATAGAGCTGAAGACATTGCTCGGCAAGCGCCTGAAGACCGCCGAACTGCCGGAGACGATCGACGTCATCAAGCGCAGGGCCGGATTGATCCGCGGCGCCTTCCACGGCTCGATGCTGCGCAACGAGCTTTACAACTTCGCCCGTATCGGCACCTTCATCGAACGCGCCGACAATACGGCCCGGATCCTGGATGTTAAATATTACGTCCTGCTGCCGTCGGTCTCGCATGTCGGCTCCTCGCTCGACAATGCACAGTGGGAATCGATTCTGCGTTCGGTCTCCGCCCACCGCGCCTACAAATGGGCCTACGATCCGGAATACAAGCCGGCCAATATTGCCGACTTCCTGATCCTCAACAGCCAGATGCCGCGCTCGCTCGCCTACTGCTACGACAAGATCGTCAGCAATATCAGCTACCTGGCATTGGAGCACAGTAAGCGGCTGCCGGCGCACGATACCGCCGACGCTATCTGCGAGATGCTGCAGAAGCTGACCATCAAGAACATCATGGACCAGGGTCTGCACGAATTCCTGGAGGATTTCGTTTCGCGCAACAACAAGCTCGGCGCGGAAATCTCCGACGGCTACCGGTTTTATCAGTAAGCGGATGACAATATGAGACTGACGATCAGCCACATCACGGAATACCGCTACGACGAACCGTCGCAGTTCTCGCTGCAGCGCCTGCGGCTGACGCCGCTGACCGGCATCGGCCAAACCGTCCACGACTGGAAACTCACCGTGGAAGGCGCCCATCCGGAGGTCGAATATGACGACCAGTTCGCCAACCGCGTCACGCTCGTTTCGCTCGACGGCGAACAGGATTCAACCCGGATCGTCGCCAGCGGCGAGATCGAAACGCAGGACCTGAACGGTGTTCTCGGCCCGCACAGCGGCTTCGGCCCCCTCTGGCTCTTCCTGCGCGATACGCCGCGCACGAAAGCCGGCAAGCTGACCAAGGAGTTGCTGCGCGGCGTTTCCGGAGACAATGAACTCGGTCGGATGCACGCACTGATGAGCGCCATCCATCAGACAGTGGACTACAGGCCCGGCACCAGTGACACGGAAACGACCGCCGAGCAGGCGCTGGAGAAGAAGAGCGGCGTCTGCCAGGACCACGCCCATATCTTCATCGCCGGCGCCCGCGCGCTGAATATCCCGGCACGCTACGTCTCCGGCTATCTGATGATGGAAGGCAAGAACGAGCAGGCCGCGACCCATGCCTGGGCCGAAGCCCATGTTCCAGGCCTCGGCTGGGTCGGCTTCGACCCGGCCAACGACGTCTGCCCCGACGCCCGCTACGTCCGCATCGCCACCGGCCTCTGCTACCGCGACGCCGCCCCCGTCTCCGGCATGCGTGTCGGCGGACCCGGTGAAAGCCTCACGGTCAAGGTGACGGTGGCAAGCCAGGGGCAGAGCCAAAGCCAGAGCTGACAGGAGAAAATTCGGGCTGCGGGGACATCTAAGAGCTTGATCTTCATTGAGCTCCATCTCGCAATTTTAAGAGGTGAGCCCATGCTTCAGGTCATATGCGTTGGTGTACTTCTCATCGCCGCGGTTTTACTCAATACGCCGATGGCCGCCAAAATGGCAAGGGATGGCAATTGGGGTGAAGCGGTCGGCAGCATGCTCTTCGCGCCGATCGTCGTCTTCTATTTCGTTCATTCGCTCGTCTATTACGCAACGCGCTTTTTGCGTGGGCCGGCTGCGGTCGCGACCTATGCGGCCTCAAAGCTGAATTACATCGCATTCGTGATCAGTCTGCTTGGCGTGCTCGGCGCTGTAGCACAGCGTATGACGCCGCCGGTTTAACCGAACCCCTGCCTCAAAACACAATCGCAAAATTTGCAGTTATGCGATTGAGCCTTGCGACAGTAGGTATTCCACATATCAAAAGGGGCAGAACTTCCGTCCCACCCCTTTTCAATTTCAGACATCAATCTCAGTGGCTATCGCGATTATTGGGGATTTCCGAGCCGCGTGCGCTAACCAAAAAGGCCAGGTCGGCGCCGGTATCGGCCTGCCCTGATCGCCAACCTGCGCGCTGGCGGCTCCGAGGCGACTTGGAGTCGTCGCGAAAATCCTGACCTTTGCTCAGATGTTCTAATTGAGATTGCAGCCGGAAGGTGATCCTATTCCTGCCAACTGAGTCCTCGCCCTCCTTTCCATTTAGAGCCCGAGCGAGCCATGTCGATTTCAGATGCGATCTACCGTCCGTTCGAAAATTTGATCCGGCCACTCGATATTCCCTACCGGCCGTTGCCGTCAAAGGGGCCTGTCGCTGTTCTCCTGCACTTCATCTCTATGTTTCGCGGCGTGTTGATCGCGCTCGCGCTTTCATCCATGGCGATGGAGGCCATCAACCTGACCACGATCTGGGGGCTTTCGGTCATCGTCGATGGCGTATCGCAGAAGGGCGCATCCGCCTTCTTGCACAGCGAATGGCCACTTCTGACCTTTCTCGGGCTCCTGATCTTTCCGGCCATACCAATCGCCTCGTTCCTTCTAAACACGCTCACCTCGCACACGCTCGGCATTGGCATGCCGGCCGCCATCCAGTGGCAGGGCCACAAGGCGGTGGAGCGACAGGATCTCGCCTTTTTCCATGATCTCTATGCCGGACAGGTCGCCTCGCGCCTGCAGCAGGTGTCATCTGCCGTCCAGCAGCAGATCATTGCCGCCTTCCAGTCCATTCCGCGCTTCCTGCTGCAACTCGTCGGCTCCGTGATCCTGCTGTCGAGCCTGTCCTGGCAGCTCGCCTTCCCAGTCGTGGTCTGGATCGCGCTCAATGTCGCTCTCACCGTCAAGATGGCGCCGATCTTTGCCGAGCGTTCGCGCCGCACCGCCAAGCAACGTAGCCTCGTGGCCGGTGCCATCACCGACCTCTACACAAATATGCAGATGATCAAGCAGTTCGCCGCCGAAGACAGCGAAGCCGGCGCCATCAGGCGCATCATCCGAAAGGCCATACAGACACAGCACGGGGAACAGCGCATCTATCGTACCTCGGAACTGATTGTCGTGCTCCTCAACACGATGCTCTGGCTGGTGATGCTGTCGATCGGTTTTTCAGGTCTCGTCAACGGTTTCCTCACGATCGGAGAGTTCGTCGGCGCGGTCTACATCCTCCAGCGGCTCTCCACGCAGATCTTCACTTTCCTGCAGATGGGCCAGCAGATCTTTCAGGCAATTGGGACGATCAAAGACGCGATGCCCGTCATGACGACGCCGCCCACCATCACGGATCGGCCCGACGCGGAGAGCCTCGCGGTCAACAGCGGCGAGATTCGTTTCCAGGATGTCCGCTTTGCGTATAAGTCCGGGAAGCCTGTCATTGATAATCTGTCGCTGACGGTTCGGCCCGGCGAGAAGGTGGGGCTGGTCGGGCTCTCCGGAGCTGGCAAGACGACACTGGTGAGTCTGCTGCTGCGCTTTTACGACATTGTAGACGGCGCGATCCTCATCGACGGACAGGACATTCGCGAGATTACGCAGGCAAGCCTTCGCCGCAACATTGGCGTCATCGCGCAGGACGTCGCGCTGCTGCACCGTTCGGTCGGTGATAACATCCGCTACGGCCGACCGGAAGCGACGCAGGACGAAATCGAACAGGCGGCAAAGACGGCAAAAGCCGATGGATTTATCACCGATCTTGCGGACAGCGAAGGCCGTAAGGGCTACGACGCCTTCGTTGGCGACCGCGGCATCAAGCTTTCCGGTGGTCAGCGGCAGCGCGTAGCGATCGCCCGCGTTTTGCTGAAAGACGCGCCGATCCTCGTGCTCGACGAGGCGACCTCCGCCCTCGACAGCGAATCCGAGGCCGCCATCCAAGAAAAACTCAACCTTGTGATGGAGGGAAAGACGGTGATCGCCATCGCACATCGCCTTTCGACCATCGCCATGATGGACCGGATCATCGTGCTCGATCAGGGTCGCATTCTGGAAGAAGGCAGGCCGGACGAACTGGTCGAGCAGGATGGCTTGTTTGCCCGCCTGTGGAAACGCCAGACAGGCGGCTTTATCCCTGAAGAAATTAGCTAGCTATACTTTCGCCGCGAAACTCCCAATCTTCGCAACAAAATCACCGCCTTTGAAACCCGGTATTTCCACATATCAAAAAGGGGCGGAACTTGCGTCCCGCCCCTCTCAAATTTCAACCGTCAACCTCAGTGGCTGTCGCGGTTCATCGGGATGTCTGAGCCGCGTGCGCCAACCAGGAAGTCCAGGTCGGCACCGGTGTCGGCCTGCATCACGGTCTTGACGTAGAGGCCGCCGTAGCCGCCGGCGAGCGGCTTGACCGGGGAGACCCAGGCAGCGCGGCGCTTGGCCAGTTCCTCGTCGGAGATCTCAAGCTGGATCGTGCGGGCCGGTACGTCGACCGAGATCAGGTCGCCATTCTGAACCAGTGCCAGAGGTCCGCCATCGGCGGCTTCAGGCGCGGTGTGCAGGATGACGGTGCCGTAAGCAGTGCCGGACATGCGTGCATCGGAGATACGGATCATGTCGGTAATGCCCTTTTTCAGCACCTTCGGCGGCAGGCCCATGTTGCCGACTTCTGCCATGCCTGGATAGCCCTTCGGGCCGCAGTACTTCAGCACCATGATGCAGTTCTCGTCGATGTCGAGATCGTCGCGGTTGATGCGGGCGTGGTAGTCCTCGATGCTTTCGAAAACGACGGCGCGGCCCTTGTGCTGCATGAGATGCGGCGAAGCGGCGGACGGCTTCAGGACGGCACCCTTGGGCGCCAGGTTGCCCCGCAGAACCGCGATGCCGCCCGACTGCGTCAGCGCCTTTTCGCGCGGGACGATGACGTCGTCATTGTAATTGACGACATCCTTGACGCCATCCCAGATGCTTTCGCCGGTGACGGTGATCGCATCCTTGTGCAGCAGACCCATATCGCCGACCGCCTTGATGACGACGGGCAGGCCGCCGGCATAATAGAACTCTTCCATCAGGTGCTTGCCGGAAGGCTGCAGGTTGACGATGGTCGGAACTTCACGACCAAGGCGATCCCAGTCGTCGAGCGACAGATCGACGCCGATGCGGCCGGCGAGCGCCAGCAGATGCAGCACGGCATTCGTGGACCCACCGACAGCACCATTGACGCGAATAGCGTTCTCGAAGGCTTCCTTGGTCAGGATGTCGGAAGGCTTCAGGTCTTCCTTGACCATGTCGACGATACGACGGCCGGAAAGCTGCGAGATGACGCGGCGACGGGCATCGACCGCCGGAATGGCGGCATTGCCCGGCAGGGTCATGCCGAGAGCTTCGGCCATCGACGCCATGGTCGAGGCCGTACCCATGGTCATACAGCTGCCGGCCGAGCGGGCCATGCCCTGCTCCGCGTCCATGAACTCTTCCAGCGACATCTCGCCGGACTTGACCATTTCCGAGAACTGCCAGACGGCCGTGCCGGAGCCGACATCCTTGCCGCGCCACTTGCCGTTCAGCATCGGGCCGCCGGATACCAGAATGACCGGGATATCGACCGAGGCCGCGCCCATCAGAAGGCTCGGTGTGGTCTTGTCGCAGCCGCCGAGCAGCACGACGCCGTCGACCGGATTGCCGCGGATCGCCTCTTCAACGTCCATGGCCGCGAGATTGCGGAACATCATCGCCGTCGGGCGCAGCGTGCTTTCGCCGACCGAGAACACTGGGAATTCGACCGGGAAACCCCCGGCTTCGTAGACGCCGCGCTTCACGCGCTCTGCAAGATCGCGCAGATGCGCGTTGCAGGGCGTCAGCTCCGACCAGGTGTTACAGATGCCGATGATCGGACGGCCGTCAAACGTGTCGGCGGGCAGGCCCTGGTTCTTCATCCAGGAGCGGTGCATGATCGCGTTCTTGCCGGTGCCGCCGAACCAGTCATAGGAGCGCAGTCTGCGCGGCCATTCAGCTTTCTTCTTCATAATCTCAGTACCTTTTTTCCGTCGTCCAAGCCGCCTCGTACGAACTTGGACATTGAAATCGATGGTCAGGCCAGCGTGTAGGCCGTCTTGACCGTGGTGAAGAACTCGGCGGCATATTTGCCCTGCTCGCGCGGACCGAAGGACGAGCCCTTGCGGCCGCCGAACGGTACATGGAAGTCCACACCCGCCGTCGGCAGGTTGACCATCACCATGCCGGCTTCAGCGTTGCGCTTGAAATGCGTCGCATGCTTCAGGCTGGTGGTGGCGATACCGGAGGACAGGCCGAACGGCGTGTCGTTGGCGACGGCAAGCGCCTCTTCATAGTTCTTCACCCGGATGACCGAGGCGACCGGCCCGAAGATCTCTTCGCGGCTGATACGCATCTGGTTCGTGGCTTCGGTGAACAGCGTCGGCTGCAGGTAGAAGCCGGGCGTCTCGCGGCTGATGATCTCGCCGCCGAAAGCGAGCTTGGCGCCTTCTTGGCGGCCGATCTCGATATAGTCCGTGTCGGTCTTCAGCTGCTTGGCGTCGACGACCGGGCCGATATGCGTGCCGGCCTTAACGGCATTGTCGACGTTCAGCGTCTTCAGCTTCTCCGTCAGCGCCGCCACGAACTTGTCGTGGATGCCTTCGGTGACGATCAGGCGAGACGATGCGGTGCAGCGCTGGCCGGTCGAGAAGAAGGCAGAGTTGGCGGCGGCTTCAACGGCAACCGTCAGATCCGCATCGTCAAGAACGACCATCGGGTTCTTGCCGCCCATTTCCAGCTGGTACTTGCGGCCATGCTCGACGGAGGACAGCGCCACGCGCTTGCCCGTGCCGACCGAGCCGGTGAAGGTAATGCCGGAGAGAATCGGGCTATCGAGCATGGCCTGGCCGACGACGGAGCCTTTGCCCATGACGAGGTTCAGCACGCCCTTCGGCAGGCCGGCGCGGTGAAGAATATCGACGATTGCCCAGGAGCAGCCCGGCACCAGATCGGCGGGCTTGAAGACGATGGTGTTGCCATAGCAAAGCGCCGGCGCGATCTTCCAGGCCGGAATGGCGATCGGGAAGTTCCAGGGCGTGATGATGCCGATGACGCCAAGCGGCTCACGGGTGATCTCGACGCCGATGTTCGGACGCACGGAAGGCAGCACTTCGCCCGCAAGACGCAGCGCCTCGCCGGCAAAGAAATCAAAAATCTGGGCGGCGCGGATGGTCTCGCCGATCGCCTCAGGTAGCGTCTTGCCTTCCTCACGGGCCAGTAGCGCGCCAAGCTCATCCTTGCGGGCGAGAATCTCGTCGCTGGTCTTCCTCAAGATCGAGTGACGCTCGAGAATGCCGGAACGCGACCATGCCGGAAACGCGGCCTTGGCGGCAGCAATCGCATCCGCAACGTCCTGGACGCTGGCGCTGGCATAGAGGCCGACAACCTCGTTGGTATCAGACGGATTGATGTTTTCGGCGCCGGTCGTACCGGTCCATTCGCCGGCGATCAGATTCTGATGAATGGTCATGGCTTCATGCCTTCCTGGATCTTTTTGAAAACGACCGGCCGCACAGGGGGCAGCCGGCCTCGATGGATTAGAGCTGGCGAACCGCCACGGTCTCCTCAGTGGCAACGGCAAGCGGATTGCGCAGCGGCAGGCCGAATTCGGCGACTTCGATTTCAAAGACATCGCCCGCTTCCGGCTTGATGCCGTCGGCAAAAGACAGCGTCGCGGTGCCGAACATATGGACATGGACGTCGCCGGGCGCGCGGAACAGGTCATACTTGAAGTGATGATATTCGAGATTGGCGAAGGTGTGCGACATGTTCGCCTCACCCGACAGGAACGGCTTTTCGAAAATCACCTTGTCGCCACGCTTGATGCGGGAAGAGCCGCGAATATCCTCCGGCGCAACGCCGATGCGGATTTCCGGACCGAAGCTTGCCGGACGCAGCTTGGAATGGGCGAGATAAAGATAGTTGATCCGCTCGGTGACGTGATCGGAAAATTCGTTCGAGAGCGCAAAGCCGATGCGGAACGGCGTGCCGTCCTTGGCGATGACGTAGATGCCGGCCATTTCGGGCTCTTCGCCACCATCGAGCGCGAAGGACGGAGATACGAGTGCAGCGCCCGGAGCTGCTGCCCCATAGCCGTTGCCCTTGTAGAACCATTCGGGCTGCACGCCCTTCTCGCCGTCCTTGGGTTTGCCGCCCTCGATGCCCATCTTGAACATCTTCATGGAGTCGGTGAGCGTCTCTTCAGCCGCTTCGCTCGTCTTCTTATGCATGGAATCGCGGGTCGCGGCGGAGCCGAGATGCGTGAGGCCGGTACCGGTCAGGTGCAGGTGAGCGGCGTCGGGATGGGTGATCGGCGACAGGAAACGACCATCAGCATAGGCTTTTTCCAGATCGATCGTCTCGCCGAAGCCATGAGCCTCGATGACGGAAACAAGCGACTTGCCGCTATCGGCAGCTTCCATTGCCAGTGCATAGACGCTGCCGGCATTGACGACAGCCTTGGCGGCATCGCCCGGGCCGTTGCGGACGGCGACAATGATCTCGCCGTTCGAACCCTTGATCTGGGAAATGAGCATATTTTCATCCTTTCCTAATAGACAGAGGCTGGATGCATTCCACCGCTCCGGCTCTCAGCGAGAGCCGGACTCTGTCATGGATTTGGTTTTAGATCTCGGCCGAGCGCTTTAGCGATCAGCCCTTGTTCTTGTTGTAGACGTCGATGAAGACGGCGGTGAGCAACACCGCACCCTTGATCATCTTTTGCGAATCCGTTTGGTAGCCGAGGATCGACATGCCCTGGTTCAGAACACCCATGATCAGGGCGCCGATGACAGCACCGGTCACCTTGCCGACGCCGCCGGAAGCGGAAGCGCCGCCGATGAAACAGGCCGCGATGACGTCGAGCTCCAGACCGTCACCGCCCTTGGCGGTGGCCGAATTCAGACGCGTCGCAACGATGATGCCGGCGATGCTGGCAAGCATGCCCATGTTCACGAAGGTATAGAAGGTCAGGCGCCGGGTATCGATACCGGAGAGCTTGGTCGCCTTCTCGTTGCCGCCCATCGCATAAATGCGGCGGCCGATCGTCGTCCGCTGGGTCACGAAGGCATAGATTGCGATCAGCACCAGCATGACGATCAAGACGTTCGGCAGGCCCTTGGCAGAGGAAATCTGATATCCGAGGAACAGGGTCGCTGCAAAAAGCAATAGATTCTGCCCGATGAAAAAGCTCATCGGCTCGACGTCGATACCATGTTTTTCATTCACCTGACGACGACGCCAGGAAAGGAAGAACATAACAATCGGTATGGCGACAGTCAGAAGGATCGACGTTCCATGGATACCGCCGATGTCGAAAAAGTCCGGAAGGAAGCCCGTCGCCATGATCTGGAAAGCCGGCGGGAACGGACCGATACTGCTGCCGCTGCCGGTCATGTTGATGATCGCATAGGTCAATCCACGAAACACCAGCATGCCCGAAAGGGTCACGATGAACGACGGAATGCGATGATACGCGACGAAATAACCATGCCAGGCACCGACCAGTGCGCCCATGCCCAGGCAGATGACCGTAGCCAGAACCAGATTCACATGCCATTGCACTACAAGGACGGCAGCGACCGCACCCACGAAACCGACAACAGAACCGACCGACAGGTCGATATGGCCGGCCACGATGATCAACAGCATACCGAGCGCCATTACGACGATGAATGAATTCTGCAGCACGAGGTTGGTCAGGTTCAGCGGCCTGAAGAGAACGCCGCCGGTAACGATCTGGAAGAAGACCATGATGGCGACAAGCGCGATCAGCATGCCGTATTCGCGGATGTTATTGCGGACGTAGTCGCCGATCGAGACGACGTTGGGGCCTTCTTTGGTTGGGCTGGCCGTAGTCATTAGTGCTTCTCCCCTGAGCGCATGATAGCGCGCATGATTGTTTCCTGGCTCGCCTCTCCCTTCGGCAATTCAGCGACGATCCGGCCTTCATTCATGACGTAGATGCGGTCGCAAGTGCCGAGGAGTTCGGGCATTTCCGATGAGATCATCAGAACGCCCTTTCCGTCGGCGGCAAGCTGGTTGATGATGGAATAGATTTCGTATTTGGCGCCGACGTCGATGCCTCGCGTCGGCTCGTCGAGGATCAGCACCTCTGGATCGGAGAACAACCACTTCGACAGCACGACCTTCTGCTGGTTGCCGCCGGAAAGATTGACCGCCTCCTGGAATACGCCCGATGAGCGGATGCGCAGTTTCGAGCGGAAATTGGTGGCGACCTGAAGCTCTCGAACGTCGTCGATGACCGTCGCCTTGGACACGCCCATGAGATTGGCGAGCGTCGTATTGTGCAGAATGGTTTCGGTCAACACCAGGCCAAGCTGCTTGCGGTCTTCGGTCACATAGGCAAGCCCGGCGTCGATAGCGCGGCGCACCGTGCTGACATCCACCGGCTTCCCGTCGATAAGCACTTCGCCGCTGATCTTGTGACCATAGGACTTGCCGAAGACGCTCATGGCGAATTCGGTGCGGCCGGCGCCCATCAGGCCGGCAATGCCGACCACTTCGCCCTTACGGACGTTGACGTTGATGTCGTGCAACACCTGGCGGTCGCGGTGTTGCTGATGGAAGGCATTCCAGTTCTTGACTTCGAGGATCGTCTCGCCGATCGGCACCGAACGCGGCGGATATCGGTCGGCAAGTTCACGGCCGACCATGTTGCGAATGATGATGTCTTCGCTGATCTCTTCCTCGTGACAGTTCAGCGTCTTCACCGCCATGCCGTCACGCAGCACCGTGATCTCGTCGGCCACCTTGCGCACTTCGTTGAGCTTGTGGGTGATAATGATCGAGGTGATGCCCTGATTGCGGAATTCCATCAGGAGATTGAGCAACGCGTCCGAGTCGCTTTCGTTGAGCGAAGCGGTGGGCTCGTCGAGGATGAGAAGCTTCACGCTCTTCGACAGGGCCTTGGCGATCTCGACGAGCTGCTGCTTGCCGACGCCGATGTCGGTTACGAGCGTGCTCGGAGATTCTTTGAGGCCGACCTTGGCGAGGAGCTGCTTGGTGCGGCTGAAGGTTTCCTGCCAGTTGATCACGCCCGAAGCTGCGACCTCATTGCCCAGGAAGATGTTTTCGGCAATCGACAGGAGCGGCACAAGCGCCAGCTCCTGATGGATGATGATGATGCCGATTTCTTCGGAGTCCTTGATGGTCTTGAACTGACGCACCTGACCGTCATAATAGATATCGCCGTCATAACTGCCGGCCGGATAGACGCCCGAGAGCACCTTCATCAGGGTGGACTTGCCGGCCCCGTTTTCGCCCACCAAAGCGTGGATCTCACCCTGACGGACCTTCAGATTGACGTTTTCCAAAGCGTTCACACCAGGGAACGATTTGGTGATGGTCCGCATTTCGAGAATTGTATTGTCCATTTTTCGTATCCAACGCCACAGCCGAACATACCAGACCAGGCGATCGTCATAAATATCAGAGTCAGGGCCCGCCTTGCGGCGGGCCCTGACCGGTAAGACGGAAGATTACTTCAGCTGATCAGCCTTGTAGTAACCACCTTCGACGAGGATCTTCTCGTAGTTGGTCTTGTCCACTGCAACCGGAGTCAGCAGGTAGGACGGAACAACCTTGACGCCGTTGTCGTAGGTCTTGGTGTCGTTGACTTCAGGCGTCTTGCCTTCCATCAGAGCGTTGACCATGTTGACGGTGACCTTTGCGAGGTCACGGGTGTCCTTGAAGATCGAGGAGTACTGTTCGCCTGCGATGATCGACTTGATCGACGGAATTTCGGAGTCCTGACCGGTGACGATCGGCAGCTTCTGGCCGCCGGTGCCGTAACCAACGCCCTTGAGCGAAGACAGGATACCGATGGAAAGGCCGTCATACGGGGACAGAACTGCATCGACTTTCGCATCGGTGTAGTAAGCCGAGAGCAGGTTGTCCATGCGGGCCTGAGCCGTTGCCGGGTCCCAACGCAGCGTGCCGACCTTGTCCATGCCCATCTGGCCGGACTTTACGACCAGCTTGCCGCTGTCGATGTAAGGCTTCAGGACAGACATTGCGCCGTCATAGAAGAAGAAGGCGTTGTTGTCGTCCGGCGAACCGCCGAAGAGTTCGATGTTGAACGGGCCCTTGCCGTCCTTGAGGCCGAGGGCGTCAACGATCGAGCCAGCCTGAAGAACGCCGACCTTGAAGTTGTCGAACGTAGCGTAGTAGTCGACATTGCCGCTGTTGCGGATCAGGCGGTCATAAGCGATGACCTTGATACCGGCATCATGAGCCTTCTGCAGAACGTCGGACAGCGTCGTTCCATCGATAGCGGCAATGACGAGAACCTTGTCACCCTTGGTGACCATGTTCTCGACCTGCGAGAGCTGGTTCGGGATATCGTCGTCGCCGTACTGAAGGTCGGTGCCGTAGCCAGCAGCCTGGAGCTGCTTGACGATGTTGTTGCCGTCATCGATCCAGCGCGCCGAAGCCTTGGTCGGCATCGCGATACCGACAGTGCCCTTGTCTGCCGCGAAGGCAGGTGCCACCAGCATGGCGACGCTGATCGCAGCGGCCGCCGTCAATGAGATAATGGACTTCATTACTCTCTCCCTTTGTTAATAATGCAACGGACAAAAAATGCCCGCCCGAAACTGCGGCAGGTTCCGTAGAAGGAACGGTTACTTCTGGTTGTGAGAAACGAAGTAGAACTCCTCCACGCTCTCACGTGCATGAGCTGCACCCGGCGCACGCTGGGCAAATTCGTACGATTTCGTATAACTGTCAAATAGAATAACTGGCAAAACACATACCAAATTTGGTATAATGTTAAAAAATAGTACTTTTTTGCCGATGAATGGGGGAAATGGCCGTCATGGAGAAAATATATAACGATTATTCGAGCGAAGGCATCGAGATTCACTCGGACAGTTTTCGCGACGACACCCTGCTCAGAGCCGGCCTGAAGCTCAATCACCTTCGCATGATCGTGACGATCGAGGATCATGGGCAAATTTCCGCCGCCGCCGAGTCCATGAACATGTCACAACCTGCGGCTTCGCGCATGCTCTCCGAAATGGAGTCGATTGTCAAAAGTCCGCTCTACGAACGGGTCGCGCGCGGCGTCGTACTGACGCCTTTCGGACTGGCGCTCGCCAAGCGGGCGCGCAAGATCCTGCTTGAGCTGCGCGAGGCGAGCCGGGAGATCGGCGAGCTTAGAACCGGCAAGGGCGGCTCCGTGTTTCTGGGCGCCGTAACCGCCCCGGCGATCAGCCTTGTCGTGCCGGCGATCCAGCGTGTCACCAGCGCCTATCCCGGCATAGAAATCAATATCGAGGTGGAAAACAGCAACGTACTCGCGCGCGAACTGCTCGCCGCCCGCCATGACTTCATCATCAGCCGCATTCCGGACGAGCTCAATCCGCGTCTGTTCACCTCCCATGAGATCGGTGTTGAGAAAGCCTGTCTCGTGGTCCGCAACGGCCATCCGCTATTGGAGAAAGGCGTCGCCAGTCTCGAGGACCTGCCCGGCTACGATTGGGTCTTTCAGCCGCCCGGCACGATGCTCCGGCGCAAGGTGGAGGATATTTTCATCACCGCCGGTGTGCCCCTGCCGGAAAATATCGTCAATACCTCCTCGCTGCTCCTGACGCTCGCCGTTGTCTGCAAGACGGACGCCATCGCCCCGATCGCGCTCGACATGGCGCAATTCATCTGCGGGCAATCATCAAAGGCCGGTGAATCCTGCATTCTGCCGATCAACTTCGAGCTTGAGGTGAAGCCCTACAGCCTGATCACCGCTCGCGAGCGCGCCATGCCGCCGAGCGCCCGGTTGCTGCACGACATGATTCTGGAGGAAAGCCGGAATCTCCTTCTGCATGATCCGCGCCCATGATCGGCAGACAGCCATAAGCTCCGCACCAACTTGCACGCCTATCCAGGATGCTTCTGGAGGCAGGCATGTTATTCGGGCAATCACTGTTTCAATCCGTCCTCGATCGCCTCGACACGGAAGACGAAAAATCGTCAAAGGATGAGGCGGCGCATCGCATCCGCGGTCTCAACGTCAGTTTTGTCGCGACCGTTCTCGGCGGCGAGCCGGCTGAGTCTTCTCGTCCGGACGATGCCTATATCGACAATCTTGGCAATGAGATCCCCTCGCCGGATCCGCTGCCTGAACCCGAGCTGCAAGAGCCGCAGCCGCCGGTCATGCCGGATCACCTGGCGCGGACATCCAGGGAAGAGGTGGCCACGGACCTGGCGATCTCCCCACAGAGCACCCTGCAATCTCTCCACGAGAAACGCCGCGCCTTCGCCAAGGCCAATCATCCAGACAGCGTCGCCCCGCCCTTTCGCGAACAGGCAACCACGCGCATGATGATCGCCAATCAATTGATCGACGAAGCCCTGCGGCGTCTGGCGCGGTAGCTATTTCTTCTCGTTTGCCGGCTCGTCGTCTTCGCCTTGATCGTCCGCGACAGTGTTTTCAACCTCAGTCTTCGGCGGCTCCGGTTTGAAATTCAACAGCAATACCCAGCCGCTGTAGAGACCGAGCCCGCCGACGATGACGGCCCAGAACGGTTCCGGGCCAAACGCCTCGATGCTTGCCCAGCCAAGGCAGACGCCAACGATCAGAACCCGCACCCAGAGCGGCTTATAGACGGGATGGTTGGGATCGATCAGTTGCATGGGTCTCGTTCACCTGTTGGAGAGATCCCGTCTTTAGCGCATGATCTTGAAAACTGTGAAGCGGTTTCGGAAAAGCCTGTCCAAAGATAAGCCATTTTCGCAATGTGAATTTTAAAATTGTGAAACGCTGGCGGCTTGACGTCGCCTTCGGAAGATGGAATGAAAATTCCATATTGATTTTTATTCGGTTCATTTGTTCCGAATCCAGGGAGGTAAAAATGACTGTCAGATTTGGTCTTCTCGGCGCCGGACGCATCGGCAAGGTGCATGCGAAAGCCGTCAGCGGCGATGCCAACGCCAAGCTCGTCGCGGTCGCGGATGCGTTTCCGGCCGCTGCGGATGCAATTGCTTCGGCCTATGGCTGCGAAGTCCGCACCATCGAGGCGATCGAGGCGGCCAAGGATATCGACGCGGTCGTGATCTGCACGCCGACCGACACCCATGCCGATCTGATCGAGCGCTTCGCTCGCGCCGGCAAGGCGATCTTCTGCGAAAAGCCTGTCGATCTCGATGTCGCCCGCGTCAAGGCGTGCATCAAGGTGGTCGACGAGGTCAAGGGCAAGCTGATGGTCGGCTTCAACCGCCGCTTCGACCCGCATTTCATGGCCGTCAAGAAGGCCATCGACGACGGCCGCATCGGCGACGTCGAGATGGTGACGATCACCTCGCGCGACCCCGGCGCCCCGCCGGTCGACTACATCAAGCGCTCCGGCGGCATTTTCCGCGACATGACCATCCATGATTTCGACATGGCCCGCTTCCTGCTCGGCGAAGAGCCGGTTGCCGTCACCGCCACCGCCGCCGTTCTGGTCGACAAGGCGATCGGCGAAGCCGGCGACTACGACAGCGTCTCCGTCATCCTGCAGACCGCCTCCGGCAAGCAGGCGATCATCTCCAACTCTCGCCGCGCCACCTATGGCTATGACCAGCGCATCGAGATCCACGGCTCGAAGGGCCTGGTTTCCGCCGAAAACCAGCGGCCGTTTTCGATCGAAGTCGCCAATGGCGAAGGCTATACCCGCCCGCCCCTACACGACTTCTTCATGACCCGCTATACCGAAGCCTACGCCAACGAAATCGCCAGCTTCATCGCCGCGATCGAAAAGGGCGCCACGATCACGCCATCAGGCGCCGATGGCCTCGCGGCACTCCAGCTTGCTGACGCAGCGCTGCAGTCCGTCAAGGAAGGCAAGCTGGTGAAGGTCGCCTGAGACCTACCAGCGTTATTAGAATCAGAATGGCCGGGTTATCGCCCGGCCATTTCAGTTTGCCTGCGTCGCTTCGCCAACCGCCGATCGTCCGGCGGAAGAATCATTTGTTTCCGGCGCTACGACGCCCGCTTTGACGATGTCGCTGTCCATGATCGTCAGCGCGCGGTTGAGATGCCCTTCGAAGACCAGCGTTGGCTCGTCGGCCAGGACCCGCAGCTCCGGCATGCCTTCCATGCGCACGACATGCGAGTCCGCCAGCCCCTCCGTTATCCCCTCCAGCAGCAGGTCGTAGTAGCGCGCGCCCGGGCCGGTGATGGCGATCGGCATGCTCTCATGCAGGCTGAGAACGCGCGACAGGCCGTTTCCGAGCGCAAGGCCCGCCTGGCGAAAGGCAAGGATGTTGCGGCGGCTGCCCTGCCGGGCGCTGGCCGCTATCTTGTCGAGTTCGGCGACCGGCACGAATTTTGCGGGGATCGTGTCGAGCGGCACATCGAAGGCCGAGCGCAGGATGGCGTAGAAGCCGGCATAGGCCTCGATGCAGCCGCGCGACCCACAGCGACAAAGGCCGCCTCCAGGCAGATGCAGCATATGACCGAAATTCGGCGCCGATATCTGATGAACGCCCTCCTCGCCACGACGCACGATGCCGAGACCGATGCTATGGCCGAGCGACAGGGCGGCAAGCGCCCGGAAATTCGCCCCCTTCTCATTCTCCTCCTGCCGGCCGACGGCGGCGGCGACCAGCAGCGTCTCGTTGCCGAGGATGACCTTTGCCGGCCAATCCTCCCGCAGCACCGCGGCAAAATCGATCTCGTCCCGCCCGAAGATCGGCGACCAGCGCAGGATCGGCTCGGAGGCATCGACCAGTCCCTTGCTGCTGATCGAGATCATCAAAACCTTGTCGCGCGACAATTGCGAACGGGTGGCGATGCGGTCCAGCGCACTCCGCAGACCGGCCACAAAGGAACCAACGCCGGAGACATCCTGCGGCCTCTCCTCGGTAAAACGATCCATCAACCGGCCGGCATAATCCACAAGCGAATATTGCACAGCATCGGATGAAATGATCACGACGATGAGATAACCGCAATCGCGCCGCTGCGAGAACAGCACGCGCGGCCGGCCCCGGCCGCTCGCGGCCTGCTGCTCCGCCTTCTCGATGATCTGCGCCCGCTCCAGATCGGCGGTGATGACCGACACAGTTGCGGATGAAAGCTTCGTGAAATCAGAGAGTTCGGTATGGGCAAGAGGGCCGTGATGGCGCAGCGCCGCCAGCACCAGAACACTGTTCTTCTGACGGACCAATTCGGTACTCGATTTGGCCAGCATCAACAAGCCTCCCCCTCATTCCACCCTCCTGTTCGCATCTTCAGATGGCTCTTGTCCAGCGGCCAATTAAACCTGCAGACGCGGGTGTTGACAGTCGAAAAAATCTCTGACAGTAAATTTCTCGACTGTCGAGAAAAAAAGCGAAAGCTTTCTCGTCAGCATTATCGCGGCGGCCGACGGGAGCTTCAGGATACGTGCGGTCGCATTCACTCGGGAGGGTAATATGAAAGCTTTTATCAAGCTGGCCGCAGGCGCGGCCATCGTTTTGACCATGCAGACGGCAGCCTTTGCAAAGGATCTCGTCGTCGGCGTTTCCTGGTCTAACTTCCAGGAAGAGCGTTGGAAGACCGACGAAGCCGCCATCAAGAAGGCGCTCGCGGCAGCCGGCGCCAAATACATTTCCGCTGACGCCCAGTCGTCCGCTTCCAAGCAGCTGACCGACGTTGAATCCCTGATTTCCCAGGGCGCCAACGCTCTCATCATTCTCGCTCAGGACTCCGACGCCATCGGTCCGGCCGTCGAAAAGGCTGCTGACGAAGGCATTCCGGTTGTCGGCTACGACCGCTTGATCGAAAATCCGGCCGCTTTCTACATCACCTTCGACAACAAGGAAGTGGGCCGCATGCAGGCTCGCGAAGTCCTGAAGGCCAAGCCGGAAGGCAACTACGTGTTCATAAAGGGCTCGTCGTCCGACCCGAACGCCGACTTCCTCTTCTCCGGCCAGATCGAAGTGCTGAAGTCCGCCATCGACGCCGGCAAGATCAAGAATGTCGGCGAAGCCTACACCGACGGCTGGCTGCCGCAGAACGCGCAGCGTAACATGGAACAGTTCCTGACCGCCAACAACAACAAGGTTGATGCGGTCGTCGCCTCCAACGACGGCACCGCTGGCGGCGCCGTTGCCGCTCTCGACGCCCAGGGCCTCGCCGGCTCCGTTCCCGTCTCCGGCCAGGACGCCGACAAGGCTGCGCTCAACCGCATCGCCCTCGGCACGCAGACCGTTTCCATCTGGAAAGACTCGCGTGAACTCGGCAAGCGCGCCGCTGAAATCGCCCTCGCTCTTGCCGGCGGCAAGACCCAGGACCAGATCGAAGGCGTACAGACCTTCAGCGGTGGCCCGAAGCATGTTGCGATGAAGTCTGTCTTCCTGACCCCGGTCGCTATCACCAAGGATAATCTGAACGTCGTCATCGACGCCGGCTGGATTTCCAAGGCTGAAGCTTGCCAGGGCGTCAAGGCCGGCGCTGTCGCCGCCTGCAAGTAAACGGCAACCCTTGGACGATTGATCCAACGATACCATCGACGCCGCAGCGGCTTTCCGTTGCGGCGTCGAATGCGGATTGGAAGCCGACAACTCTTCCTTGCAGTTGGAGACGACGCTTCCCGCAGCATGCTGCGCCATCGCATCCCCCCTTGGCCTGCCTGATGGTGGTCATCGGGACCGGACAAAGACCGGCAGGAACAGGCGATGACGCATTTTTTGAGATTGGCGCGGTTGCCAGCGATAGCCCGAATGCATCGCAGGCCGCGCCCAATAGAGGGAGAACGGCAAAGCGATGGCCGACATGACACAGTCCACCACATCGAGCGGGCCCCGGAACGCAGATGCCGGCGCAATTACCCGCTTCCTGCGCGCCACCGAAATCGATACCCGCCTGCTCGGCATGATCGGTGCGCTGCTGATCATCTGGATCGGCTTCGATCTCTACCTGCGAGCCTTCGACGGCCGCGAATTCCTGACGGCCAGAAACCTCTGGAACCTCTCGGTGCAGACCTGCGAAATCGCGGTTCTCGCCACCGGCATGGTGCTGGTCATCGTCACGCGCAATATCGACCTTTCAGTCGGCTCGCTGCTCGGCTTCGTCGCCATGATCATGGGCGTCATCCAGGCCAAGTGGCTGCCGCAATATCTCGGCTTCGACAGCTCCTGGACCTGGATCATCACGCTCCTCTGCGGTCTGGTGATCGGCACGGCCATCGGCGCCTTCCAGGGCGCGATCACCGCCTTCATGAACGTCCCCTCCTTCATCGTCACGCTCGGCGGCCTTCTCGTCTGGCGCGGTCTCGCCTGGTATGTCACCAGCGGCCAGACCGTCGCTCCGATGGACTCCACCTTCGTCATCATGGGCGGCAGCGGCGCCACGGGCTCAATCGGCGCCACCTGGAGCTGGGTCGTCGGCATCTTCGCCTGCCTGATGATCGTCGCCAGCATCGTCGGCTCGCGCCGCCAGAGGAAGCGTTTTGGCTTTCCGCGCCGTCCGCTCTGGGCGGAATATTTCCTCGGCTGCCTCGGCTCCGCCGTCGTGCTCGGCACCGTCTATCTCTTCAACAGCTATAACTGGCCGGTCGGCATCGCCAAGCGCTATGCCACGGAACACAATATTACCTGGCCGGATGCGGGCCTGGATATCCCCTACGGTATCTCGGTTCCGGTTCTCATCGCCGTCCTCATCGGCATCGTGATGACCTTCATCGCCACCCGCCTGCGCTTCGGCCGCTATGTCTTCGCGATCGGCGGCAATCCGGAAGCTGCCGAACTCGCCGGCATCAAGACCCGCTGGGTCATCATCAAGATCTTTGCACTGATGGGCTTCCTCGCCGCCGTCGCCGCCGCGATCTCGACCGCGCGTCTGAATTCGGCGGTCAACTCTCAGGGCACGACCTACGAGCTCTTCACCATCGCTGCGGCCGTCATCGGCGGCACGTCGCTTGCCGGCGGCAGCGGCACGGTCGCCGGCGCCATGCTCGGCGCCCTGGTTATGCAGTCGCTACAATCGGGCATGGGCCTCGCCAATGTCGATACACCAATTCAAAACGTCGTCGTCGGCGTTGTCCTGGTGGTCGCTGTCTGGCTCGACATCGTCTATCGCTCGCGTGCCAAGTAAAAGGAATTCTGAACCATGACGGATCAAACCACTCCGCTTGTGGAAATGAAGAACATTTCCATCTCCTTCGGCGGCATCCACGCTGTCGATAACGCCTCGGTCGACCTTTACCCCGGCGAAGTCGTAGCCCTGCTTGGCCACAACGGCGCCGGCAAATCGACGCTGATCAAGATCCTCTCCGGCGCCTATAAGCGCGACAGCGGCGATATCCTGATCAACGGCGAACCCGTCGATATCCGCACCCCGCGCGACGCCAAGAAATACGGTATCGAGACGATCTACCAGACGCTGGCCGTCGCCGATAACGTCGACGCCGCCGCCAACCTCTATCTCGGCCGCGAGCTGCAGACCCGCTGGGGCACGCTCGACGACGTTGCGATGGAAGCCAAGGCCCGCGAAGTGATGGGCCGCCTCAACCCCAACTTCAAGCGCTTCAAGGAGCCGGTAAAAGCGCTCTCCGGCGGCCAGCGCCAGTCGGTGGCGATCGCCCGCGCCATCCTCTTCGACGCCCGCATCCTGATCATGGACGAGCCGACGGCAGCGCTCGGCCCCCAGGAGACGGCGCAGGTCGGCGAGCTGATCAAGCAGCTGAAGAAGGAAGGCATCGGCATCTTCCTCATCAGCCACGACATCCACGACGTCTTCGACCTCGCCGACCGCGTCTCGGTGATGAAGAACGGCCAGGTCGTCGGCCACGCCCGCACCGAGGACGTCACCAAGGACGAAGTCCTGGGCATGATCATCCTCGGCAAGGTCCCGCCCAAGGCCATCCCCGGCCCCGGCGCCATGAAGGCCTGAACCGCAACATTGGCACCCCATAAACAAGGCCGCGACCCGAAGGGCTCGCGGCCTTGTTTCATTTGATCGCACCGATCTGCACTTTCCCGCATTTTCCGCATTGAAGCCAAACGCTTCCTAGGCTAAGAACCTGCCATCGGACAGGCGAGTCAACCCGCCTCAGGCATGCACCCGTAGCTCAGCTGGATAGAGTGTTGGATTCCGATTCCA
Source organism: Rhizobium sp. RCC_161_2 (assembly GCF_041355235.1). Taxonomy (NCBI): domain Bacteria; kingdom Pseudomonadati; phylum Pseudomonadota; class Alphaproteobacteria; order Hyphomicrobiales; family Rhizobiaceae; genus Rhizobium; species Rhizobium sp. RCC_161_2. Next base: position 233,434 of record NZ_JBFUPL010000003.1, read on the forward strand.
AAGGTCACAGGTTCGAATCCTGTCGGGTGCGCCATTCTTTTCCTAATGCATTGAAAGCTCAAAACATCTAATGTCATTTCGGACAAACGGTCGTTGCGCGAAGGAGGCAGTTTGGTGAATTCGCCTGTTGAGGTTCTGACGATAGGACACTCGACGCTCCCTTACGAGCGGTTCCTGGCATTGTTGCGTCAAGCGTCGGTTACCGCCATTGCCGATGTACGAACCGCCCCATATTCACGTCATTTTCCTCAGTTCAATCGCGATACGCTTCGTGATGAATTGCGGCAAGACCATATCGCCTATGTCTTTCTGGGAGAGGAACTCGGTGGGCGTCCTAAAGATAAACGTTTTTTTTGCAATGGTGTCGCCGACTATGAAAAGATGGCAACCACTGTAGAGTTCGCGCGAGGACTAGAACGCGTTTTGGAGGGAGCAAGAAAATATCGCATCGCGATGATGTGTTCGGAGCACGATCCGCTGGATTGTCATCGTTGTCTCTTAGTTGGGCGGGCACTTCACGAGCACGGCGTAACGATCAAGCACATTCTAAACAGTGGTCAACTCGTTGATCACCGCCAGATTGAAGCAAGACTGATGGATTTGTCAGGTAAGAGCGATATCGACTTGTTCGAGCCACCGTCAAAGCAACTAGCAGCGGCATATCGCGATCGGGCAACAAGAGTGGCATTTGCGGAACGCAGTAGCGGTTCGCAAAATTCAGAAGGCGCGGAACAGATCATTTGAGCAACGTTGAGCTAACAACGATTGGATTTACGAAAACCACGGCGTCAAGCTTCTTCGATCGTATCAAGAAGGCGGGCGTCAAGAAGGTCATCGATGTCCGTTTACATAACACATCCCAACTGGCGGGCTTCGCGAAAGCCGATGATCTCGCTTACTTCCTAAAACAAATATGCGGTGTAGAATATGTACACCAACCCCTACTGGCACCTACGGATGACATCCTAAAGGCATTCAAACGCGACAAGGGGGATTGGAACGTCTATCAGCGAGTGTTTTTGAAGCTAATGGAAGAGCGTCGTATTGAAGTGAGGCTAAAGCCTGAAATGTTTCAAAGTTGTTGCCTGTTGTGTTCAGAAGCAACACCGCACCATTGCCATCGCCGTCTAGTCTGCGAGTACCTGAATGACAAATGGGATGGTAAACTCCAAGTACGCCATCTTTGAATGATGTAATTACTAAATTTTATCCAAGCGCATTTTCGCGCTAGAGGCGCACTACCGGAAAGAAAAACTACTTGAAATTTCATTACTGATAGCTTGTACTCTTCAAAACCAGAAATGGGTTTGAGGAGAGGGCTACATGACAGCCTACAGTAAAACTATTTTATGCTTGGCAAACTCCCGAAAGACGAGTGGGCGCTGTATCGCCGGGCGTGAACTGATTAATGGCCAGCTAGGGGCTTGGATCCGTCCGGTTAGCTCTCGCGAAAATGCAGAGTTGTCCGAGGAAGATCGGCGCTTCGAGAATGGTCAGGATGCCCGCGTCCTCGACATCATCCGCATTCCAATGTTGGAGCCTAGGCCGAACGCATTCCAGGTGGAAAACCATCTTATTGACGCAGACTATTACTGGACTCTCGATGGGACTATGACATCGGCGCAGGCGAAAGCCGCCGTGGACGGCGCCGGTACGCCACTATGGTCTAATCAATCATCAAGCTACAACGGGCTACACGACCGCGTGCAGACAGAAGCAACTCTACCGGCAGATGGGTCCTTGCGCTTAATTGAGGTTACTGATCTTGAAATAAACGTGGTGGTGGAAGGAGCCGAGTTCGGTAATGGCAAGCGAAAGGTGCGCGGCCGTTTTACCCACGGTGCTACCCAGCACTATCTATCTATAACAGACCCGCTGGCTGAACGTCAGTATCTGCCTGCCGGAAACGGTGTCTTCCCCGTTGGCCAAGCTCTGTTATGCATAAGTCTCAGCGAGCCCTATCAAGGCTACGCTTATAAGCTGATAGCAGCTGTAATTACCTGATAATGTTTAATTTAATCAGATTAATGCATCGGCAGCCATCAACCTACCGCCCCAACCACGCCCTCAACCTGCTCCCCCTATGCGGATCCGCATAGTGAAACAGCGCCGTCGCCCTGATCTTCTCGGGGTCGCAGGGTGCGTTTGTGTGGATCGAGCGATAGCCCCAGAAGAAGTAGAGATTTCCCGGGACCATGGAGATGCGAAGGAATCGATCCGGGATCGATTTTGCCATGCTTCGGAGGGCCCATTGGGTGAGCGGATTGTCGAGCAGGATCTTGTCGACCAGGTTGCTGGCATACCAGCGCCTGACGCGCCGGAAATTCGGCAGGACGATGAGTTCGCCATTGTCCTTTCCGGTGGGCACCTCGATGGGGAGCAGCACGGTCAGGACGTAGGAATCGAAGTGAAACATCATCGAATGCTTGCGGCCCGTGCTGCCGGTCAGGCAGCGCAGGATTTGATAATAGGGCTGGTCCGGCGCCGGTCTCGACGTCACGATCTCATAGGCGCGCATGCAGATGTGCCGGAGCGCCGGCGATGCCGCCAGCTTGCCGAGTGCTGTCTCGGCGACGGGTTCCCGCCCGCGCAGCATGGTGTAGCGATTGCCGGCCGCCGTTACCGTATCCCGCACGAATTGGCGCAGGGCCTCCAGGTCGGCGGGCGAGATATAGCGGGGAAGAACAGCATATCCATCCCGGTTGATCTCATAAACCAGCGACGAAATCTCCGCCTCCGACAACTCCCGGCAAACGGAGGGCTGGTGAGGATCAATCGGCTCACCGGGATCGGGCGGCTGCAGAACGCCCGTTGAAGCGACGATTTCGGAAGCCATAATAGTCCCTCCCATCATCCGTTATACATTCAATTAAAAGTTAAGTTTAAATCGCCGTCAAGAATGTTTTTCTCTTTAATAACAAGAACTTATTTGCAATATTTCGACCTGTGAAGGAATTTCATAGCAGCAACAACCAGATATAATTCACAATCTTCACGTTACCTGCACATCATTATCTGCATGCCGGCCAAGAAGAGGCGTTGGCCTTGTCCTCTCAAAACCGAATGCGCCCGGTGGTTTCAAGTGGGGTCGCGACTTGCGGGATAGATGGCGTGCTCGGCCAGAAAGTTAGCCGGACAAATTTCTCCGGCAATCACAACATTGTGCGCGACAGCTAAAAATCATGAAAAAACTGTAACTTGTCTCTCGGCTCATTGAGAGCGACATTCCCATCGCGCCGGATAAACGAGGTGATAGACATGTCAGACTTGGAAATGTTGGTGAGACGCCGGATCGAGGAAGAACGTGCCAAGGGCACATCCCCGGAGCGTATAACCCAGCTCATTCAAGAGCTCTTCAACAGCGTGGACGCTGCCCAGGCGAATGCTCCCCTTGCGGCGTCTCGCAGACGATAGCAAAACTCCCGTAGACTGACAGCGGCCGGCTCGCGGCATATATCCGGAGCCGGCTTGCGTCTGAAAAGAGGCGCGAGACCGGAGCTGCGTCAGCGCGTGCCTGTAGAGCCCGGCTCCTTGTCCAGCGCCATCAGGATCCGGTATGCCGCCTTGACGCGCGCGGGGATCGGATAGTTTCGGTTCGCCAGCATCACGATGCCGATCCCCTTGGCGGGAACGAAGGCGACATAGGCGCCGAAACCGTTGGTGGAGCCGGTCTTGTTGATCAGCACGTCCCTGCGCGGCGACTGCGGCGGCACGAGCTTATTCGCCTTGTTGGGGTTGCGGGACATCTCGTTGGAATTTCCTGCCTGCAGCTGCTCGAGGCTTGTGGGATAGGCATACATCTCCCAACCCAGCCCCTGCGTCATATCCCCGATCTTGTAATATCCGGTATGCGTCGCGGCGATCGCGCCCTGCAGCGTTTCGTCCAGTTTCGAACTGTCCATGTTGGCCTCAAGGAAGCGGATCATGTCGGCCGCGGTCGTCTTCACACCGTAGGCTTCCGAGTCCATCGGCCCCGGCCCGACGCGGATGGGCTTGTTGCTCTTCGCATAGCCATAGGCGTAGTTGTCCATCTGATCCTGGGGCACGCGGATATAGGTATGGGTCAGGCCAAGCCCCGGGAAGATCTTGCGCTCCATCAGATCGTCGAAAGGCTCGCCCATGCTCGCGGCGGCGAGATGGCCGAACAGGCCTATGCTCGGGTTGGAATAGAGCCGATGGGTGCCGGCGGCGTAGGCTGGGCGCCAGTTCCGGTAATAGGCGATCATCTTGTCCTGATCGGTCACATCGTCGGGAAACTGCAACGGCAGGCCGCCCGCCGTATAGGTGCCGAGATCGAGAAGGCTGATAGTGTCGAAGCTGCTGCCGGCGAGCGCGGGCAGATATTTGCTCGCCTTGTCGGAGAACGACAGCGTTCCGCGCAGCTGCGCATAGGATGCAAGGGTTGCGGTAAAGGTCTTGCTGATCGAGCCGAGCTCGAAGATCGTATCCCCGGTGACCTTCTGCCCGCTCTCCCTGGAGGCGACGCCATAGTTGAAGACGTAGTGCTTGCCCCTGACGGTGACCGCCACGGCCATGCCCGGAATGTCGTTTTCTTTCATGGCGGGTCGGATCGCGTCATTGACGGCGCGCTCGAGCCGGTCTTGCTCGCTGCTATCGGCGGCGTGGACGCTGGTCCCATGGAGCAGAGACGCAACAGCGATCATTCCAAGTGCTGGAAGAGAGATGTTTTTCATAATGTAAACAATGTCCTCATATTCATGATTGGTCGGGGCAAAGCCCCGGCGATTTCATATCTCAGCTGCGATCCGGCCGATTTCGGCGATGACGGCATTGCGTTCTTCAGCGGCGATCTCGGGTATCTCGCAAAAAGCCGTGACGATGATCGGCGCCCGATCCTGTGGCCAGATGACGGCGATATCATTGGCGTTGCCGGCCTTGTCGCCGTTGGTGCCGGTCTTGTCGCCGACCAGCCAGGTCTTCGGAAGGCCGGCGCGAAGGCGCGTGTCGCCCGTCTTGTTGATGATCAGCCATGCCGCCAGTTGAGCGCGCGAGGGACCGGACAGGACATCGGTGAAAAGAAGCCGCCGTAAGTTCTCAAGCATGGCAGCCGCCGTGGTGGTGTCGCGAATATCGTCCGGACCATCGTGATAGTTAAGCTCGGTTTCGATGCGGTCGAGGCGCGAGACCTCATCGCCGAGGCTGCGGCAGAAGGCAGTCAGCGCCTTGGGGCCTCCGAAGCTGTCGAGAAGCAGGTTTCCGGCCGTATTGTCGCTGCGGGTCACAGCGGCATCGCAGAGCTCCGCAATTGTCATGCCGGGCGAACCAATATGCATCTCCGTCACCGGCGATCCGGACTTCACGAGCTCCTTTTTCGTGAACTTGACGCGCCGGTCGAGTGTTTCTTCTCCTCTGTCGACACGCGCAAGAACCAAGGCCGCCGCCAGAGCCTTGAAGGTGCTGCACATCAGGATGCGTTCGCTCGCGCGGTGCTCGACGCGTTTGCCGCTCGCCAGATCGAGAATGCTCACGCAGATGCGACCGGGATACTTGCGCTCAAGCTCCGCAAGCCTGGCCTCGGCGACCTGCGCCTCCTGGGCTTTAACCTCCGCGCTGAACACCGCGAGCGCCGGGATCGCAAGCAAACTGCCGGCAAATGCCTGCCGGCGTGACAATACCATCGTCATTCCTGTCTTCCACTTCGGGTTGGTGTTGGAGAGAGGTTGGCGACATCGATCCCGTTGATGTCTTCAGGGCCGCCTGCACCTCTCGAAGCGGACTATGCAGCCGTGCCATGCCCTCGACAAACGATCAATTCTGGGCTTAGACATGAGAAAAACTTGGGCATTGAAGAACCATGGATATCTCGCAGCTACCGCTGAACGCCCTGCGCGTCTTCGAAGCCTCGGCGCGGCATGGCAGCTTCACGCGGGCCGGCATGGAACTTCGGGTCACGCAAACGGCCATCAGCCATCAGGTCAAGGCGCTTGAAGAAGTCCTGGGCATCACCCTGTTCAAGCGCCTCCCGCGTGGCCTGGCGCTGACCGACGAAGGACATGCGCTGCTGCCGGTGCTGACTGATGCGTTTCGCCGCATGAGTGCGACGCTCAGCCAGCTCGAGGAAGGCAATTTCGACGAAATCCTGACCGTCGGCGTGGTCGGCACCTTCGCGATCGGCTGGCTCCTGCCGCGCCTCTCCTCATTCAAGGCGCAGCATCCGCATGTCGACCTGCGGCTGAAGACAAACAACAATCGCGCCGACATGGTGCTCGACGGCCTCGATTTCTTCCTCCGGTTCGGCGATGGCGCGTGGCATGGAACGGAAGCGATCCATCTGATGGATGCACCCCTTTCTCCGGTGTGCACGCCGGCATTAAGCGAAGGGCTTCACACACCGGCGGACATGGCTAATCTTGACCTGCTGCGGTCATACCGGATCGATGAATGGCCGCTCTGGTTCAGGGCGGCGGGGGCAGCACCACCCAATCTCCGCGGCTGGATGTTCGATTCGTCGCTGACGCTGGTGGAGGCTGCGGCGCGCGGCGTGGGCGCGGCACTCGTCCCTATCGCCATGTTCTCTCACGAGATCGAAACCGGCCGTATCGTCCAGCCATTTCCAATCACCGTGCTGACTGGCAGCTATTGGCTGACACGGCTGAAATCACGCGCCGAAACCGCTTCCATGAAGGCTTTTCGCCAATGGCTGATGGCGGAAATGGAAGATCAGCCATAGCGGGCCGAAGACCCTCCCCCGGCTTATCCCTGTCGCAGCGCCGCGAGCGCAAAAAGATTGGTCGGCGCGCCGTGCAGCATGATCTCCCGCTCCAAGGCGAAGCCGCATTTCTCCAGCACATTGCGTGAGGCGACATTGACCGGACGGACGAGGCCGATCACCCGCTCGGCATGCAAGTCATCGAACGCAAAATCCAGAACCTGCCGTACCAGTTCGGTCGCATAACCCTTGCCCCAGCTATCCGGATGCAGATGATAGGAGAGATTGAGACCCTCGAACTCCTTCGACACGGTCACACCCCCAAAGCCGATCAGCCTGCTATCCGCTTCCACGGCCCAGCGTCCAAATCCGTGGCTGCGCCAATGATCCATATCGCGCGCGAGGCGTTGGGTACTCTCCTCCCGCGTATCCGGCGTCGGGTTTGGCCGATGCGCGACAAGCTCCTGCCGTGAAAAAAGCGCAGCAACGAAATCGACGTCCGTCTCCACCGGCACCCGCAAAAGCAGGCGTTTTGTCCGCCAAACCCGCTCAGTCATCGATCATCCTAACAACCCCTCTCCCGGAACGAGCACAGTTGCCGCAATCAGAGGCAAAGAAAAACACCCACGATCCCTTGTGATCGTCATCGGCACTTTGCTGACTTCCACGGATTATGTAAATCGAAGGCGAACAAGGATTGGGAGACGGTTATGAGCGACGACTTGTTGGGCACTGATATCAATGCGATTGCGCGGATCCATGGGACTTTCACGCTGCGTTCCGGTCAGGTCTCAAACGAATATTTCGACAAGTACCGATTCGAATCCGACCCGGCTCTTCTGCGCCGCATAGCGCGACGCATGTTGCAGCTTCTGCCGAGCGATACGCAGGTTCTGGCCGGACTGGAACTGGGCGGCGTTCCGATTGCCACGGCAATGTCGCTGGAAAGCGGCCTGCCAGCCGCATTCATCCGCAAAGAGGCAAAGAGCTACGGCACATGCAAGGCCGTCGAAGGCCTGGACATCAAGGGCAAGAAGGTCACGTTCATTGAGGACGTGATCACCACGGGCGGTGCAGTCGTCGACGCGGCTAAGCTGGTCAATGCCGAAGGGGCCGATATCCTCGCTGTCGTCTGCGCCATCTGGCGTGGGAAAGGCGAGCCTTCCCTCCCCGGACTGCCGGACCTCCCTGTTTTTCCGGCGCTGCTCGCATCTGAATTGCGATAGAGCCGCAATCGCCAAGCTTATACCGCTACGGCCAAAGGCGCCTGTTCGTAGCAGCAGGCGGCCTTGGAAACGCCCACGCGGCATCCGGATGCATGAAGCGCATCCGCCACCACCTCCACGAAGAGCCGGCGGAACCATACGGCCCTGCCATCGGCCTGGTCGACACGACGATAGAGCATCGTCACCGGATCGGCCGGCAGGTCGAGAGGCGGCTGCGAAACCTTCAGATTATGCAATTGCGCCATGCACCGGGCGATCGATTCCGGGATCGTCGCAATGGCCGGCATGGCCCGAAGCGCCATCGGCAAGGCAGAATAGCGCGGCACGGTCGCGACGACCTGACGATGATATCCGACCCGGGCGAGAGCAAGATCGACATTGGTCAGCGTGATGCCTTCCAGGGAGACGGTAATGTGGTCCGCCTTCGCAAAATCCTCAAGCCCAAGCGGCGCGTCCAATCTTATGTGCCGTGGGTCGTAGATGCAGGCCGATGCCTGGTCGAACAGTGGCGCGCGAATGTGCCAGGATGCCGGTTCGTCATGCACCGAGATGCTGAAGTCATAGGCCCCTTCATCGAGCAGGCGCCCAGCTTCACGTTTGTCGAAAGCAATACCGGTCAGCCGAGCGTTCGGCGCAAGGCCACGTAGCCGCGCCGCCAACGGACCGAAAAAATCCGATTCGAGATTGTCGCACATGCCGACGCGAAACTCGCCTTGCCAGCTTGAAGGGTCGAAAGCCGCCGGCGGCCGGATGGCACGCTCGATGCCCGAAAGGGCTTCCTCGATGGCAGGCGCAATGGACAGCGCCCGCGCCGTCGGCTGCAAACCACGTCCGACCCGCACGAACAATTCGTCGTCTAGCGTCTCGCGCAACCGGCGTAGCGCGGCTGACAGGCCCGGCTGGCCAAGCAACAGGCGTTCGGCGGCACGGCTGACATTCCGTTCCTGCATCAGCACGGAAAAGGCGAGCAGCAGATTGAGATCGATTTTTCGAAGTGCAGCATCATTCATCATCACCAGTAATACCTGACATGGTTACTATCAATTTGCAATAGGGTTTGAACGTGTACATTTTCTCGTTCCCTGCCGTTTGCAACCTCCCAAGAGGCGGCAGCATAGAAAGGAACGATCCCGATGACTTCTTCCCAAACCCGAAGCGGGGCCGGATTTGCGCTGCTGCTGCTATGCGCCGCCAACTTCCTGGACGCCATGGACGTCTCCACCATTGGGGTGGCCCTACCCGCAATCCAGAAAGAGCTCGGCATGCAGGCGACATCGCTGCAATGGGCCGTCAGCGCCTATGTGCTCGGCTATGGCGGCTTCCTGCTGCTCGGCGGCCGCGTTGCCGATCTCTTCGGCCACCGCCGCGTCTTCCTCTGGTCGCTTGCCGTCTTTGCCGCCGCCAGCATTGCCGGCGGCTTCGTCGATAGCGCGCCAACCCTGATCGCCGCGCGCTTGATCAAGGGCATCGCCGCCGCCTTCACCGCGCCGGCGGCGCTTGCATTGTTGCTCTCCGTCTTCGGAGAAGGCAGTGCCCGCGCCAAGGCGCTCGGCGTATTCTCCTCCACCGGCGCTGCCGGCTTCGTGCTCGGCATGGTGCTGGGTGGTGCTGCGACCATCATCAGCTGGCGGGCAACCATCGTCATGGGTGCGCCTGTCGCCATCCTCGCCCTGATCGTCGCACCCTTCGTCCTGCCCGCCGATCACAAGCGAAGCGGCCCACGCGCCCGCTTCGACTGGGCAGGCGCAATCACCATCACTCCCGGTCTGCTGCTCTTCGTCTTCGGCGTCACCAATGCCGCGGCCGATGGCTGGCAGGCGTTTGCCACCTGGGGATCACTGGTGGCAGCCCTGGTGCTGATCCTGCTCTTCTTGCTGGTCGAGTCGCGGCATAGCGATCCGATGGTGCCGCTTGCCATGTTCCGGCGCGCCAAGCTCAGCCATGCCAATGCCATCGCCGCGCTGTTCCAGGGAGCCTATGTCGGCTTCCAGTTCATCGCGACGCTCTACTATCAGACAGTCGTCGGCTGGTCGGCCTTCGCCACTGGCTTCGCTTTCGCCATTGGCGGCGTCTGCGTCATGTTCCTCGCACCGCGCTTCGCCACCATCGGGCAGGCTCGCGGCACGACCCTGCTCATGACGCTGGGCGTCGGACTGCAGGCCATCAGCTATCTCTTCTGGGCGCTGTCGGCCGGCCATATCGACACGATCCTGCTGGTCGCCATCTCGCAGCTGCTGCTTGGTATCGGCTATGCCATGACCTATCCGTCCATTCAGGTTGCAGCCCTGTCCGATATCGAAGAGGATAAGTCCGGCCTGGCTTCGGGCATGCTCTTTGCCTCCTTCCAGATCGGCGGCGGCATCATCCTGGCGGCGGCCTCGGCCGTCTTCAGCGCTGCACCCAGTTACGGCTGGAACCCCTATATCGCCGGCATCGGTTTCGTGACGATCCTGGCCGCCGCCATAACGCTGCTGGCCGCCGTCGGGCCGAGAACGGCGACATCGCGTCCGGATGCCTACCAGGCAGCCGAATAACCAGCGACTTTCATACCCGCGCCAATACGGCGCGGGTATGAGCGATTGAAGTCATCATTACCGTGACGAATGCTATTGCGATGACAGCGCCGCCACGTCGGCGGCGCGTCGCCTCAACAGGTCTCGTTCGCGCTGGTTTCCCGCAAGGGTGGCGGCTTCCTCGAAGGCGGACCGCGCCTCCTCAAAGCGAGCAAGCTTCTGAAGCAGGTCGCCGCGTACGCTCTGCGCCAGATGATACCCTTTAAGCGCGGGCTCATGCGCAAGCTGATCCATGATCGCTAGCCCAGCCTCAGGCCCTTCGGCCATGCCCACCGCGACCGCGCGATTAAGCTCGACAATCGGCGAAGGCACGACCGCCGCCAGCTCCCCATAAAGCTCAGAAATGCGCGACCAATCGGTCTCACCGGCTATTTGGGCCTGCGCATGACAGGCAACGATTGCCGCCTGCAACGCGTAAACACCGCCGGCACCGCCAAGGTCGCGTGCCTGCGCAAGTGCCCGCAGACCTCGCCGGATCTGCAACTGATCCCACAGGGCCCGGTTCTGCTCCAAGAGAAGGATGGGCTCGCCGGCCGCGTCCGTGCGCGCTGCAGTGCGTGAAGCATTCAGCTCCATCAGCGCCAGCAATGCATGTGCTTCGGGCTCATCGGGCGCGACGGAAATGAGCACGCGGCCCATGCGCAAAGCCTCGTTGCAGAGCTGTGGCCTCAGCCAGTCCTGACCACGCGCTGCCGTATAACCCTCGTTGAAAATCAGATAGACGACCTCCAGCACCGATGCGAGCCGCTGCGCAAGATCCTCGCCGCGCGGTGTCTCGTAGGCCAGCCCCGATTCCGAGAGGGTTCGCTTTGCGCGGACGATACGCTGGGCGATCGCTGCCTCGGGCAACAGAAATGCCCTGGCGATCTCCTCGGTCGTCAGGCCGCAGATCATCCGCAACGCCAACGCGACGCGGGCCTCGCGCGATATCAGCGGATGGCAGGCTGTAAAGACGAGGCGAAGCAACTCGTCGCCTATATCGTCGTCGAGGGCGGCGTCCAGATCGGGCATGGCCTGCTGCTCCTCGTCCATATCCAGGGCGATCATCTCATGCTTGCGCTCGAGCATCTGGCGGCGGCGCAGATGATCGAGCGCCCGGCGCTTGGCGGTCGCCATCAACCACGCGCCTGGCCTCTCCGGAACACCGGTCTCCGGCCATCGTTCGAGGGCTGCCAATAGCGCCTCCTGCGTCAGATCTTCTGCAAGAGGCACGTCGCGCAACATCCTTGCGAGGCTGGTGATCAGCCTCGGCTGCTCGATCCGCCAGACGGCCAGGATCGTTCGGTGGGCGTTGGCGGCCGTCATGGCCGCCTATCCCGTCTCTTCTGTGTTTGCCTCAAGCGACTGCGGCCGCGTGTGGGTCGCACGCGCCCTCCATATCGGAGGTGAAGAATGGGCGAACCTCGCATATGCCCTCCCAGCCCGGCATGAAATCTATGTGAAGCTGCATGAACTCGACCGCCAACGCCACTGCCTCTTCCTTGTTTTGAAATTCGGAGATCGCGTAGCCGCCGATAACCTCCTTGGCTTCGACAAACGGGCCGTCGAGGACATTGAGCTTCCCGTCCTTGATGCTGACGCGGGCACCCGTGGCCATTGGCATCAGTCCGCCGGTATCGATCATCCGGCCGGCCTTGATCTCGCGATCGGCAAGCTTGCCCATGGCTTCCATGAGTTCCGGCGTTGGCGTAGCGACGTGAGCAGATGTGATAATCGACATGAAGCGCATTTGACCATTCCCTTCGAGGCGAGCAGCTGGCGCCATTGCCGCTGAATTGGCTCGCTCAATACAACGACGAAGCAATCCTTCGAGAATCGACAGGCGGGTTGAAAAAATGCGTAGCCGGGACCGAAAGACGGCAACTCCTCCCAGACCGTCAACGCCGCCAGCCTATCAATGTCACGCACAAATAGGCAACTCGCCAAATCGCGGCGATCAAGGGGCCTCTCATGCCCTCGAATCCAGCCAGACGGCTGCCGCTCTTCATTGACTCCGAACGGTCGTTGAAAGATGGTTGGGCCAACACTGGAGCCCCTGGTTTTTTGAAGGGATCGCAAACTCTTCGCCTTGGGACGCATGAAGCCGCTACAGCGGGCAAGAGGAGTCTGCATCCATGTTCGATCATATCTCGATTGGCGTCAAAAGCCTGGAACGATCCCAGCAATTCTACGATGCAGCTCTGGCGCCTCTCGGCTACGAGCGGCTGACGAATTTCGATGGCACCGTCGGCTATGGCGCGGAACGGGCGCAGTTCTGGGTCAGCCAGGTGGAGCGTCCCGTCCCGGCGGATCGCGGCTCCGGCCTGCATTTCTGCTTCGTCGCCCCCAACCGGGAAGCGGTTGACGCCTTCTATGCCGCCGGGCTCGCGCATGGCGGCGAAGACAATGGCAAGCCGGGCATCCGGCCGGACTATAGCCAGTTCTACTATGCCGCATTCGTCATCGATCCCGACGGCTATCGTCTCGAAGCCTATTTCCAGACGGGACTATGACGATTGCCGTAGTGGGCAACATCCTATCCGGCGGCTTATTTTTCGACCGCAGCATAGCGCCTCGACGCCATTTCCGCGCGCCGTATTTACTAACTATTTGATGTTTCAGGCTACTGTCAGGCTTCTGTCGTAAGTGCACAGTCGATGGGGATTGTCAGTGCCGTTGCCTAAGACGCCAGTGAAATTCCGTCGCATCTTTGCATTCGATGACGGAAGGCGGCATTTCCTGATGTATGACGGCTATATTGCGTATCCGAAACGCGCGGCGTCGCTCAGCAAACCTTTCACATCATTTCTGACGCTCTTTGCGCTCTGGTGGGCGCTGCTGCTTTTCTTCAACAGATTTCCAGAGATCGACCTTTCCGTCGCCCGCAGCGTCTTTACCAATGCGCCCTGCCCCCCGGGCGACTCGGCGGGCAAGGTTTGCGGCGTGTTCGCCTACGACAGGAGTTCGCTCTTCGCTTTCGTGCGCACCGTGACGCTCGTCCTGCCCTATATCGCAATCATCATCTTGCTCTCGCTCCCAATCCTGTCCTGGAAACGGCTCGGGCCGCTTTGGCGCACACCGAAAGTCGATCGATACATAGCCGCGTTGTTGTCGCTGGCGCTTGGCTGCGGCCTCCTCGTGAACCTATTCCTGAAAAGCTTTTCCGGCCGGCCGCGTCCGCGTGGCACCGATCTTTTCGGAGGCACGCTGGATTTCGTCCAGGCAGGTTCCTTCGCGGGAAAATGTCTCAGGAACTGTTCCTTCGTCTCCGGAGAGGCGTCATCGGCCGGCTGGCTTCTCTGTCTTATTCCCCTGCTGCCGCCACGCTGGCGCTTTCCGCTGGGCGTGCCGCTGGCCATAATATCCTTCCTGATGCCGACCATGCGCGTGCTTACGGGCGCGCACTACCTGTCCGATGTGGTCCTTGGCTGGCTTTCGTCGCTGGTGACCTTCGCCGCCATGCTGGCCATTTTCGAGTTCCTCCGCTCCAGACCGTCACAAGGGACTTGAGAACGGCGGGGCCTGCCGCTCTTTAACCGGCCTTGGGCAGGAAGCCTGACCGATCGCCTCTCGATTTTCCAGCGCCCGCGGACGCTGTCGCCTTGCGAATCCGAGCGATCAGTTCGGCAAGCCCGAACGGCTTAACGAGATAATCCACCGCCCCGGTGCTCAATCCGGTCATCTGATCCGAGATCTGGTCATAGGCGGAGAGGATGATCACCGGTGTCGTTCCGATCCGGGCTCCCATGGATTTCAACAGATCCAGGCCGCTGCCATCCGGCAGCCGCAAATCGAGAAGAACCACGTCGTAGTGGCCTCTGGCAACCGCCGTCTTCGCCGCTCCCAGGTCCATCGACCAGTCGACCACAAAACCCTCGGCAAACAGATGATCCTGCACCGCATTGCCGATGGTAGTATTGTCCTCGACCAGTAAAACCCGCACGGCTGCTTCCTTAATTGAGAAAGGAAGCTATGATCGTGATTGCTGACGGTGACCTGAACTCCACTTAACCGTGCGACAAAAAGCACGGATAAGCGGAATCGACTAGCGCACAGGCTGACGTTATTCAGGTAAATGTCAGGAACGGTGGGCATGGTCTCGCGCTCAGACAGTCTAAGCTGCGTCATGCACGCTACGTTTTAAGGCTTTCCCACTCAGCGTGAGGGAACGCCCGGAGAAAACCGTTGAACAATAAAAACACTCCGTCTGGCGGACGAAGCGTCCGACCGGCCATCGGCAGCGTCACTCTTTGTCTTATAACCACCCTTTATATACTTCTTGTGACAAACCGGATGTTCTGGACCAAGGCTTACGGCTATTTCCTTGCCGAGCCCGCCGCCTTCGCTGGCTTCGTCGTCGGCATCTCGGCCGTCATCATGGCGCTTTTCACGTTTTTCTCCGCCAAATACATTACCAAGCCGACCCTCATTTTCTTCGTTCTCGTGGCGTCGGTGTCCTCGTGGTTCAACGACCAGTTCGGTGTGATCATCGACAAGGAGATGATCCGCAACGCGGCGGTATCGACGGGCGCCGAGGCCGGCCATCTGATCACCGCACGTTTTGTGACGCATGTGCTGCTGACAGGCATCCTTCCGTCCCTGGTGATCGCGTCCGTGCGCATCGTCCATCGCCCGATTCTCAAGAAGCTAGCCTATAATACCGCCGTCATTCTCTCCTGCGTCGCGATCTTCATGGTTGCGGGCATCAGCTTCTACAAAACTTATGCCGGCGTGGGCCGGGCGCATCGCGACATGATGGATACGCTCAATCCGGTGGTGCCGATTACCAGTGTCGTGCGCTACATCGTCGATTCCACCAAGAATGCAAACGTCGTTGCACAGCCTCTGGGCACGGACGCCCGCAGGGTTGGTGCTGTCGACAACGGCAAGCCGCGCGTGACGATCATCGTCGCCGGCGAAACGGCGCGCGCCCAGAATTTCTCGCTCGGCGGCTATGGCAAGATGACCAATCCCGAGCTGGCTAAACAGAATATCGTCTATTTCCCCAACACCACGAGCTGCGGAACGGCAACGGCGACATCGATCCCCTGCCTGTTTTCCGTCTACACGCGGGCGCAATATAGCCATCGCAAGGGTCTGGAAACGGAGAACCTGCTCGATGTGCTGACGCATGCCAAGGTCGACGTGACCTGGCTGGACAACGACACCGGCAGCTACAATGTGACAGATCGCGTTCCCTATACCTATCTGCCACCCTCAGCCGATCCCCGCTTCTGCAAGGACGGCGAATGTCACGATGCGATCCTGGTCGACAAGATCGACAACTGGCTGGACCACATCAAGGGAGATAGCGTCCTCGTGCTGCACCAGCTCGGCAGCCACGGCCCGGCCTACTACCAGCGCTACCCCGAAGAGTTTCGCCGCTTCACGCCGGACTGCCGGGCTAATGACTTCGGCAAGTGCTCGCAGGAAGAGATCAACAATGCCTACGACAATACGATCCTCTACACCGATCACATCGTCTCGGCGGTGATCGACAAGCTGAAGCAGCGCTCGGCCACGGTATCCGGCGCGGTGATGTATTTCTCGGATCACGGCGAGTCGCTTGGCGAGAACGGCATCTATCTGCATGGCACGCCGTATATTATCGCGCCGCCGGAGCAGATCCATGTGCCTTTCCTGGTCTGGATGGCCGACGATCTGGCAAAGATCGGCGGCTATGACATGAGCTGCGTTGCCAAGCAGGCGACCGAAGGCACCCACTCGCACGACAACATCTTCCATAGCGTTCTTGGCATGATGGACATAGCAACGAAGGTCTACGACCCTAGCCTCGACGTCTTCGCCGCCTGCCGCCATCCGGCAAACAAGCTGGCTCAATTGAATTGATGCCTGCGGGCTTGTGACTTCAATCGCGGTATCGCCAATCCGATATCGCGATTCCTTCCGTCACCCCGCAGGACACGTCTGCGACGTTGCTCGTCCTCACTATCGCTATCGTCATATCGAATTCCTCGAACGGAACCCTCGAAACTTTGAGGGTGTTTCGCGATGGGGAACGCGAGTAAATGCCACCCGAACATCATGACGATAGGCAATGGACACAATCATGACGGCAAACACAGTCGAGTTCGGGCTCGATACATTCGGCGACGTAACCCATGACGAGAGCGGAAAGCCGGACTCTCATGCGCAGGTCATCCGCAATGTCATCGAGGAAGGCGTGCTCGCGGACCAGCTCGGGATCGATTTCTTTGGGATCGGCGAACATCACCGCGAGGATTTCGCGGTCTCCTCGCCCGAGACCGTTCTCGCCGCCATCGCTGGCCGCACGTCGCATATCCACCTCGGATCGGCGGTCACGGTTCTGAGCTCCGACGATCCTATCCGTGTCTTTCAGCGCTTTTCGAGCCTGGACGCGGCATCCAACGGACGCGCCGAAGTGATCCTCGGCCGTGGATCCTTCACCGAGTCGTTCCCACTGTTCGGCTTCGAGCTGTCACAATATGAAAAGCTGTTCGAAGAAAAACTCGATCTTTTCGCCGCATTGCTCACCAACGAACCGGTGACCTGGAAAGGCAGCATCCGTCCGCCTCTCGACAAGCAAAAGGTTTTCCCGACGATCGAGAAGGGTCACCTGAAGACGTGGATCGGCGTCGGCGGCAGCCCGGCTTCAGTCGTGCGCGCTGCACAGTATAATCTGCCGCTGATGCTGGCGATCATCGGCGGCAGCCCCTATCGCTTTCAGCCCTATATCGATCTCTATCACAAGGCGTTCGCGCAATTGGGCGGGACGGCCCAGCCGATCGGCATCCACTCCCCCGGCTATATTGCCGACACCGACGACCAGGCGCGTGAAGAACTGTGGCCCTGCTACAAGGTGATGCGTGATCGCATCGGCCGCGAGCGCGGCTGGCCGCCGGTGACACGTGAGGAATTCGAAAACGAGATCGAACACGGCTCGCTCTATGTCGGCTCGCCCGAAACGGTCGCCGCCAAGCTGACGCCGGTGATCAAGACACTCGGCATCAACCGCTTCCAATTGAAATACAGCGCCGGCACGCTCAGCCACCAGAAGCTGATGCGCTGCATCGAGCTTTACGGTCGGGAAGTCATCCCCGCGGTGCGGGCGGAATTGGCGTAACACTCTCCAACCTCAACTGCGGTGCCTGACGGGCCGAAGAGGATGATTGCGGCCGCGACAGCTCGACGCGGCCGCCGGAATCCTGTTGCTACACTTAGTAATGAATACTACATTCATCTACATCGGTAGCATTTGCTACACGACGATAGATGGAAGCACCAGAATGACAACGGATGCACGATCGCAGCCGCAGCGTAATTTCGACGCCCGGATTCTCGCCGCGATCGAAGGCCTTGCACCGGCTGAAAAGCGCATGGCCCGCTTCTTCATCGACCAGAAGCAGGCCGTTCTGCTGAACTCCGCCGCCCAGATTGCCGAGCTTGCCGGCGCCAGTGACGCGACGGTGGTGCGAACCGCCCGCGCGCTTGGGTTCGAGAGCCTCTCAGCGCTTCGTGCGGCATTGCTTTCGGAATTGACGGGAACTCCCTCGCCCGGTAATCGGCTGGAGCAGACGCTCGCAGCAACCGACGGCAACGCCGCCGGTATCCTACACCACGTCATCGGCACGCACGAAAACGCGCTGGACGTTCTGAAGCGTCCGGAGACTGCGGCAAGCTTTACGCGCGCCATCGATATTCTGGTGGCGGCAAACCGGCGCCATGTCTTCGGCATCGGCCCTTCCGGCGCGTTGGCGGATTATGCCAGCCTGCAATTCAACCGCATCGGCCTGCCCACCTGCCCGCTCTCCGCATCGGGCATTGTTCTCGCCGACCGCCTTCTCTGGCTCGGCAGGGGCGACGCCGTTTTGATGATGGCCTACGCGCCGCTCTATCGCGAAATCGAGGTCGTGCTCGAACAGGCCGGCCGGCATGACGTCCCGGTAATCCTCATCAGCGACGATCTCGGCCCATTGATCTCCGACAAGGTGACGGAAATCCTTCCCGTCCCACGCGGCAAGGCCGACCATCTCGCCATGCATGCCGGCACCATGGTGCTGATCGAAGCGATGATCGTTGGGCTCGCCGCGCATCGCCGACAAGCCGCCTTCGACAGCCTTGATCATCTGAGCACCCTGCGCGGCTCCATCGACAAGGCCTGGAGCAAACGCGGCACGAAGAGAAAGAAATAGCATGCGGAATCAAATCCCTATCCGCCTCTCAGGATTCATTGCATGAATAGCCTCACTCCTATCCTCTCCACCCTGACGGCCTCCTTCCTCGGCTCCTTTGTCGAGGTGGTCGAAGCCTTCACCATCGTCCTTGCCGTCGGGGTCACGCGCAGTTGGCGCCCGGCTCTGATCGGTGCGGCGCTCGCACTCGCCTTGTTGGCCGCCCTCGTCCTCATCTTCGGACCGCTGCTGGCGCTGATCCCGATCCATACGATGCAATTCGTCATCGGCGTTCTCCTGATTCTCTTCGGCATGCGTTGGCTGCGCAAGGCCATCCTGCGCTCGCTCGGCGTCATCGCGCTCCATGACGAGGCAGCCGCCTTCACCAAGGAAACGGCAGCCCTGCGGCAACAATCCGACGACCGGCGCGCGGATTATCTCGCCGGCCTTGCCTCCTTCAAGGCGGTGTTGCTCGAAGGTGTCGAAGTGGTCTTCATCGTCATCGCCGTCGGCGGTGCTCATGGCATGACGCTCTATGCCGGTTTTGGCGCACTCGCCGCCTTCATTCTGGTCATGCTCATCGGCCTCGTGGTGCATCGCCCGCTCGCCACCGTGCCGGAAAACACGCTCAAATTCGTCGTCGGGCTGATGCTGACCAGCTTCGGCATCTTCTGGACCGGCGAAGGCATCGGCGCGGACTGGCCCGGCGCGGATCTTGCGCTGATCGCCATCTTCGCAATCGTTTCGCTGGTATCCTTCATCATCGTTCGCAGCCTGCGCGGCTCGACCGGCAAACCCACCGCAAAGGCAGCCCAATGAGTGTCATCCGTACCGCCCTGTCCGAGCTGATCGGCATGTTCATCGATGATGGCAGCTTGGCGACCCTCTGCCTGATCCTGGTCGCCGCCGTCGCCGGAGCCGTCGAGTTTCTGGCGCTGCCGCCACTTATCGGCGGCGTCCTGCTTCTGGTGGGATGCCTCGCCATTCTGGTGCACAGTGTTCTGCGTGCGGTAAAACGATAGGATCATCATTCCCCTGCAAACCATTGGTATGCAGGGGAAATCAAGGAACTCCCTGCGAACCGATCCCCATCCCTGAGCGAGACGATGGTCGACCTCTCCCTCGACAGAGCATCTGGCAGATGCGAAGAAGCTGAAAGGTTCAGCGCGATCGAGAGGCGTTCAGATGAGCAGTGCATATCCGGAAATCTATCTGGTTCGACATGGGCAGACGGAATGGAGCCTGTCCGGTCGGCATACCGGGCGAACCGACATTCCCTTGACCCCTGCCGGAGAAGAGGCTGCCCGCAAGGTCGCAGGCCGCCTGCCTGCCATCGACTTCACCGCCGTCTGGTCGAGCCCGTCGCAGCGCGCCAGGAACACCTGCGCACTGGCCGGCTTCGGTGACGTCGTTGTCATCAAGGATGATCTGGCGGAGTGGGATTACGGCGCCTATGAAGGCATCACCACCAAGGACATTCAAGCACAACGTCCCGGCTGGGAGATTTTCCGCGACGGCTGCCCAAATGGCGAGACGGCAGCCGATGTCGGCGCACGGGCCGACCGGATCATCGGCCAACTCCGAGAGGTCAACGGCAACGTCCTGATCTTCTCCAGCGCGCATTTCCTGAGGGTCTTCGCCCCCCGCTGGATTGGCCTGCCGCCGGAAAACGGCGCACGTCTCGTGCTCGACACCACCAGCATCAGCACTCTCGGCTACGACCACGACTTAAGCGAACCCGTCATCCGCCGCTGGAACCAGACCTGACGGATCGTTAGACAACGATCGAGCGGCAGCAAGACCACTCGATCAAAGCTTTACGCCGAGCCGCAACCGCCTTACCAGGCGGTCAGCCCCAGCAGCTTTTCACCCAGCGGCGTCAGAACCGCTGTCTCGGCATTATGCTTTTCCCATTCGCGAGGATCACCCGGAAACGCGTCGCGTTGCGGGTGGTCGCGCTCGCGCCACAAGCGGATACGCTCCTCCCGCTCGGCAACATTGTCGAACTCGGCCGGATGCATCGACACATATTGCGCCATGCGCACGCGGTTTTCCGCATGGTTTGAGCGGACACCGTGTGCCAGCAGCGAATTGAAGATCATCAGGTCACCCGGCTCCATCTCGATATTGACGACGGAAAGCCCCGTCATATCGGGATGCATCGGGTCGCGATCCGCGGGCTGCGTCTTCTCCCACTCGTCGAAACGCTCGAATAGTTCCGGCACGCATTGAAACCCGCCGACGTCTCCATCCTGTTTCTTCAGGCTCAGAACGCCCTGCACGCCGATCGGCAGCGGACGGCGCGATGTGTCCACATCCCAGTGAATGAAGCCGTTCGGATTGCCCTTGACCTTCTTCGGCGCATTGAGATTGGCGCGATCGATGGTCACCCACAGATCCTCGCGGTCCCAGATATCGACAAAAACGTCATAGATGCGCCGTTCCATGCGGTTGTCCCAGAGCGCCTGGTGATTGTAGATCTCCAGCATGCCTGTGTTGTTGAGCTCCTTCATCTTGTGCTCGCGGCGCTGCGGCGCATACCAGGTCGACGGATCGTTCGGGTCCTTCTCGTCAAATGCCCAGAGCACCTCCACAAGCCGCTCGACATTGGCAGCGGGTACCGCCTGCCGCACGATCACATAGCCCTTGGTGATCCAGTGCTGCCAGTCCTCCTGCGAAAGAACGCGCAATGGCAGCGTCTTCTTGATGTCCTTCAGTTGCGTCGTGACCGAAGAAGCGGTCGGATGAGCGTCTCGTTTCAGGGCCTCTTGCATTTATTCCTCCCATCGGATCGATGCCTGTCGTTTCAGGCGACGACCGATTTGTAGCGGGATGCATGCCGCTCATGTTGCCCTGCCCAGGCAATTTCTGATACTATTCTGGCTTATATGAACATAGTGGCGCCCGATGAGACCCTATCTTGAAGTGTTGCAGCGCTCGCCTGATGCGTCGTGGAGTATGCTCAATCGACGGCTCGACGACGCCATTCCCTTCCAATGGCACCATCATCCGGAATTCGAACTCACCCTCACGCTGAACTCAATCGGTCAGCGTTTCATCGGCGATCATAGCGGCAACTACGACGACGGCGATCTTGTGCTGGTCGGGCCAAACCTGCCGCATACATGGGTCTCACGCGCCAAGATCGACCAGCACCAACCGCATGTCGCGCTTGTCCTCTGGTTCCATCGTGATTGGCTGTTGCGCATGACCGGCGGCGCCGTCGAGTTTCGACCGATCGAGACGATGCTGGAGCGAGCCGATGGCGGCCTGCATTTCTCGAAGGAGACCGCACAAGCAGTGCGGCTTGAATACGACGCCGTCTTCGACAAGCCGCCGGTGGAGCGCCTGTTATCGCTCTTGAACATCCTTGCCAGAGTTGCAGATGACCGGCAGGCAACACCGCTTGCGAGCGCGCCGGGCCAATCATCGGAACTCAAGGAGAGCCGCGAGCGTATCGACCGCGTACTGACGCATATGCATCTCCACTATGCGCGCGCCATCGGCCTGGAGGAACTGGCCGATATAGCCGCACTCAGCGTTTCCGGCCTGCATCGCATGTTCCGCCGCCACACCGGCACCGCCATTTCGGACTACCTGACGCGCATGCGGATCGGCGACGCCTGCGCCCGCCTCTCCTCCACCACTCAGGCGATCCACCACATCAGTGATGCCGTCGGCTATCACTCCATCGCCAACTTCAACCGGCAGTTCAAAACCCTTAAGGGCATGACGCCGCGGGAATACAGGGCATTGTTCGTCAGACGATGACCGACGAACGGCAAAACAGCCTGGCGATCCTTGCCGCCGCCGCATCCGCCGCTTCTGGCGGCATGCGTGCAATGCCGAACAACAGGCCCGGCCGTGGCGGACCGAGGTGCAGGGATGACATGGCGCGGAGCGCAAACCCCTCCGCGTTAATCCTTCGCACCGCCGACACATCGTCGGTGCCCACATCCTTGAACCATGTGGCCAGCTGCAGCCCGCCGGCGCCCTCGCCCACCTCGAGCCAATCGCCGCAATGACGGCGTAGTGCGGAAACGGTGGCTGCCATGCGGACGGCATAAATCGTGTTCATATGCCTTAGATGCGCGCGAAAACGGCCATCGCGGATGAAATCGGCGAGCGCCGCCTGGATATGGATGGGGACGACGGCGCCTCTCAACAGCTGTGCGGCTGTCACCTCCGGCACCAGCCAGGACGGCACGACCGCGTAGGCAACGCGCAGGCCGGGAGCAAGCGTCTTCGAGAAGGTGCCGAGATAGGCAACCACTTCGCCACGGTCGATGCCCTGCAGGGCGGCAATCGGACGCGAGGCATATTGGAATTCGCTGTCGTAATCATCTTCCAGCACGACCGAACCGTTGGCGCGGGCAAATTCGAGCAGGGCCAGACGACGCGAAAGGCTCATCGTCGCGCCGGTCGGATATTGATGCGAGGGCGTAACATAGATCAGCCGCGGCGGCGGACCGGCGGCTTTGGTGACATCGATGCCCTCGATATCGCAGGGCACAGGCACGAGGCTCGCGCCCGCCATCCGCAGCAAGGCCTGTGCGGTCGCATATCCCGGCTCTTCCATCCATGCGAGGGTGCCATCCGGGCGATCGGATCGCAGCAGCACGCGCGCCAGGAGATCGATGGCCGCTCCGGTGGAGGGAACGATAATAAGCTGCTCCGCGCGCGCGATTACGCCGCGCGTGACGGAGATGTGCTCGAGGATCGCTTCGCGCAACTCGCGAATGCCGCTATGGGCGCCGTAGCCGAGGTCATGCACCCGGAGCGAACGGCCGCGAGCACCGAGATACCGTGCCCAGGCGGCATGCGGAAAGGCGGCGGTATCCGGCACGCCGGACTTGAACAAGCCGTCGGTGGCGACCTCGAGCGTTGGCGGCGGGCTGAGCGGAGATGGCTCCGCCTGCCCTTGCAGAGGCGGTGTTGCGAATGCGGCAACGCGGGTCGCCGCCCCCGTCGTCGACTGCAGATAACCTTCCGCTTTCAGCCGTTCATAGGCATTGACCACGGTGGAACGCGCCACATCGAGCGAGATTGCCAGCGTCCTTGTCGACGGCAGCTTTTGTCCCTGCAACATCTGCCCTCGAAGGATGCGGTCTCGCATCAGGCGATAGACCTGCCCCTCCAGATCGCCCGAGGTTCGATCGAGCGCCGGCCATTGCGCGGCAGATGTCATGACGCCCTCAACTGGTCTGTTTAAAATATAAGAACTGGCTATTTATAACATACCTCTTTGGCGGCAAGGATCAAAGCGACACCAACGAGGAAAACCATGGCCGATCTCTCCCCGCCGTCCGCCGACGACTATCCGACCACCGAACGCACGCGCGTGCGTCGCGAACATCATCGCGGCAGCCATGCGCAGGCGGACGTCCATGCTATTCTAGATGCCGCCCCGCTCTGTCACGTCGGCTATGTCATCAATGGTGCGCCCTATGTGACGCCGACGCTGCATTGGCGCGAAGGCAATCATGTCTACTGGCACGGCTCCGCCGCCAGCCGCTTTCTGCGGGCTGCGGAGGACATGCCTGTCTGCCTCACCTGCAGCATCATGGACGGCTACGTGCTCGCCCGCTCCGCCTTCTACCATTCTGTCAATTACCGCTCCGCCATGGTCTTCGGCAAAGCACGCCTGCTGGAGGACGCCGACGAGAAAGCCGATGCCCTGCGTCGCTTCGTCGAGAACCTGTTTCCCGGCCGTTGGGACAGCCTGCGGCCGATGACCAGCCAGGAGGTGAAAGCGACCTCCGTGCTGCGGATGGAAATCGAGGAGGCGACCGCCAAGGTGCGCAACGGCCCGCCGGGAGATGCCGACGAGGCCAATGTTCCGGTCTGGGCGGGCGTCTTGCCGGTCCACAGCCATCTCGCTCCGGCGGAAGCCGCGCCGGGAGTACTCCACGGAATAGAGCTACCCGAACCGCTGGCGGCGCTGATACAATCAGGCCGGCTTCGATAGATTGCCCTCGCATTTGATACCGAAGGACTTCGACATGGACCTTACAAATTGGAACGGCGTACCACGCCCGGAACGGATCACTCTGGAAGGCCGCTATGTCCGGCTGGAGCCGCTTGACACCGCGCGCCACGGCGCCGACCTCTTCGCCTCGGCACAGGCGCCTGGAGCCGACGATCGTTTCCGCTACCTGTTCGAAAACGCCCCCGCCGATCTCGCTGCCTTCACGCCCTGGCTCGAGAAAGCCGCAGCCAGCACCGACCCGCTGTTCTTCGCCACCATCGACAAGCGGGCCGGCCGGGCCGAGGGCCGGCAGGCATTGATGCGGATCGACCCGGCGCATGGCGTCATCGAGATCGGCAGCATTCTCTGGGGTCCAGCAATCGCCCGCAGCCGCGTCACCACCGAGACGCTCTATCTCTTTGCCTCCTACGTCTTCGACACGCTCGGCTATCGTCGTTTCGAATGGAAATGCAACAATCTCAACGAGCCCTCCAAACGCGCCGCCGAGCGCTTCGGCTTTTCCTTCGAGGGCATTTTCCGCCAGCATATGGTCGCCAAAGGCCAAAACCGCGACACCGCCTGGTTCGCGATGATCGACGCCGATTGGCCGCGCCTGAAGGCCGGCTACGAACGATGGCTGAGCCCGGATAATTTCGACGAAGCCGGACAGCAGAAAAGCAAGCTGACGTTCGGCTAAAGCGGCTTTCGGAAATACACCACGCGTTGGGTTTCCTCAAAACCCAACGCGTGGTGAAAGGCATGGCTTTCGATATTGTCGAGCAGCGCATCCGAAGCAAACTCCTGGCATCCGGCGGCGCGTCCCCAATCGGCAACGGTGCGGCAAAGCGATTGCGCTGCGCCCTGCCGCCTGTGCTCCCGGCGCACAAAAATGCCCTCGAGGAAAAGCACAGGAGAGGTCTTGCAACCATTGACATAGTCGTGCCGCAGCGTCGCCTCGGCAAACCCCACTGCGTGACCCGTCTGATCGCAAGCAATGAAGGCGATGGCATTTTCTTTTGTGAGAATTTGTGTCAGCTCAGCGCGATGATGCTCCATCGAGCTACCCGGCCAGAGTTCTCCGCGCAGACGCAACCATGCATCCAGATGTTCGAAACTGGCTTTCTCTATTCGCATCGTTCCTGCCCATCCTTTGATAGATTTAGCCGCAATGACACTCCCGGTTGAGCCGTCACAAACGCGGCTCGCATCATTGCGACGACATCTGAAACCATCGGCCCCGTGACGGGCGGCGGGTTTGGCGCCTCGCAAAACTCCCGCCAGATAAAGAACGTCAATTCGGCACCATCCGTCCCCACGTCCCCCGCAGGCTGGCCGAAGGAGCCAAGAACCCGATAGCGCTCATCCTTCCAGAACAGAGCCTCAAGCCACTCATAGACCGGTATGATATGGAAATGAATCGGATGCCCTGGCGAATGACCATAGCGGCCAATATAGACGCGCGCGGGACGAAGCAGGGTTTCGATCGCCCGCTGTGTCTTGGCAAGAAGAGGCCCAAGTGACGCAAGCGCTTCGGTTGGCAGATCGTACAACGCATTTGTTGCAGCCTTGGAGCCGACCATCAGATAGCCCGGTAAGGCCGTGTCCATGCGATGGTTCACGAGCCAATGCTCTGTCTCGTGAATCCTGAATTTGGAAGGAATGTCCAACGACGACACCTCTCACTGCTGTCTGGGGGCTCCACCAAGACTTTCGTCGGTAAAGGCCCATGTCTTGAAGCGGAGTAACTGAAGACGACCAACTTGACCCACACCAGCAACATATTGAAACAAAAACGCTTCCGTTCCACTCAAGATTTCTCTTTCGTGGCCACAATCATCACGGTACATATCGCTCATATTCGCGCCAACCCACATGATGATAGTCCGAGGATAGTG
Organism: Rhizobium sp. RCC_161_2; assembly: GCF_041355235.1. NCBI lineage: Bacteria > Pseudomonadati > Pseudomonadota > Alphaproteobacteria > Hyphomicrobiales > Rhizobiaceae > Rhizobium > Rhizobium sp. RCC_161_2. Next base: position 259,898 of record NZ_JBFUPL010000003.1, read on the forward strand.
GCATGACATTTCAGAGCAGTTCGCGTCTCTACGCTGCTGTTTCATCCCTGTTGTGGCCGGTGATCTTTTGCGCCGGCCTGACAGGCTCCTATTTTGCATTTCAGTCGGATATGCATCTGCTGTGGTTCAATGTCACGTATCTCTCGATCGTGGCGATCATCGCACTCTTCGAGCGGCTGATGCCCTATGAAGAGACCTGGCTGGACGGCGATGGCGAGACGCTCAACAATCTCGCCCATACGCTCCTGAGCAAGGGCGGCGTGCAGATCGCGGCGGCCATCGGCACGTCATTCCCGATGGCGGTGGCGACCGTGGCGCAGCCGTTCCTCAGCCACAAGGCGAATATCTGGCCGGAGCAATGGCCGATGGCCTTCCAGGTCGTGCTCGGGCTCGTCATCGCCGAATTCGGCCTCTATCTCGCCCATCGCCTTGCGCATGAGTACCTGTCGCTCTGGCGCTTCCATGCCCTGCATCACAGCGTCGAACGCCTATGGGTCATTAATACCGGGCGCTTCCATATTATCGATTCGCTGTTCAAGATCGCGCTCGGCCAGATCCCGCTCTACCTGCTCGGCGCGCCGCTGCCGGTCTTCCTGTGGATCGGCGCGGTCACGGCCTTCATCGGCCTTCTGACCCATTGCAACATCGATGTCCGCACCGGCCCGCTCGACTGGTTTCTCTCGACGCCGCGCCTGCACCGCTGGCATCATTCCAAGCTGCTTGCCGAGGGCAATACCAATTATGGGGAAAACCTTGTGATCTGGGACCAGATCCTCGGCACCTATTATAATCCGCCCCGCCCCTCCTCCACCGACATCGGCATCACCGGCAAGGTCGCCGACAGTTTCGTTGCCCAGCTCGTGCAGCCCTTTTCAAAGAAGGGCGCCAAGCAGATCATCGGCAAAAAGCCGAAGGAGGTCCGGGACAAGGAAGAACTGGCCGCCGCCAAGGCCGCCTCCCGGCGCAAGCAGGCCGAGGAGCCGATCCGCAAGTCGGGCTGAAAGACACACGACACCGGTCAAATTTTCGAATGGATATGCGGCGCAGGGACAGGCAGGGATGAAATGGCCTCGTCCCGCTGCCGCGCGAAAGCGCATAGACTGTGTCCAGGGAAACCGGCTCGACCCAATTCGGCGCGCCGCCGACACACGTAAACCTATTTCAAATCGAGAAGATATTGTCATTTAACGTGTATTGAAAAAGGCACCCTGGGGGGTTACCTATCCCTCGCAAATTATTGACCATGAAAGATTAGGAAAACTATTGAAATGGAAGGGAGATTTACCACAGATCATCTCAAGCAACTCCATAGAATATTTTTCACATCTCGTGAAATAGATAGACTTGAACGAGAATTCATTAAGCAAGGCATAGCACACTTTCATGTTTCCGGTGCCGGACACGAGTCGACGGCGCTGTTGAATGAATTCCTTCATGACGACGATTGGCTGCATCTGCACTATCGCGACAAAGCCCTGATGCTGGCGCGCGGCATGCCCATTCGTGAGTTTTTCTCCAGCCTTCTTGCCACGGCAAACTCCCATTCCGCCGGCCGCCAGATGAGCGCGCATCTTTCCTCTCGTGCTCTCAACATCACGTCCATCGTCGGTCCGGTCGGCAACAATGCACTGCATGCCGTCGGTGCCAGCGCAGCGCTGAAGCATAAGGCAGGCATGCCGATCGCCATCTGTTGCGTTGGCGACGGCACCACGCAGCAAGGCGAATTTCTGGAAGCCGTGGCCGAAGCCGTGCGCGGCCAATATCCTGTCGTCTTCGTCGTCGAGGACAATAGTTTCTCCATCTCGACACGCACCAGAAAGCAGACCTTCTTCGATCTGCCGACCGGCCCCGCATCCTCTTTCTACGGCCTGGACATCATCCGCGCCGAAGGCGACGATCTGGCCGCCTCCAGCGAAGCCTTCCGCAAGGCCGTCCGCCATAGCCGCAACAACCGCACGCCGAGTCTCGTCGTCATCAACATGGAGCGGCTGACCGACCACACCAACGCCGACGACCAGAAGACCTATCGAACGCAGGATGAGATCGAGAACGCGGCCTACCGCGATCCTCTCATCAATTTGCGCGCCGCCCTGCTGGAGGCGGGCGTCGACGACGCCGCGCTGGACAAGATCGAAAAAGACCTGACCGCCGAGGTACAGGCAGAAGCGGCCCTTGCCCGCAAGGAAGATGCGCCTAAGGTCGAGCCGGAAGCAAAAGCACCCTACCCTGCCTCCTTCGACAAGACAGCCGAATATCGTGGCGACGCCAGTGCCGCGACGCTGACGATGCGCGAGGCGTTGAACGGCGTGCTCGACAAGCAGCTGGCCGACAATCCGGATGTCGTCCTCTTCGGTCAGGACATCGAGGACCCCAAGGGCGACGTCTTCGGCGTCACACGCGGCCTCAGCACGAAATATCCCGAGCGCGTCTACAATGCGGCGCTGAGCGAATCGACCATCGTCGGCACCGCCGTCGGCCGGGCGCTAGCCGGCCAACGCCCGGTTGCCTTCCTGCAATTCGCCGATTTCCTTCCGCTCGCCTATAACCAGATCGTCTCGGAAATGGGCAGCATGTTCTGGCGCAGCAATGGCGCCTGGGAATCGCCCGTCATCCTGATGGTGAGCTGCGGCGGCTACAAGCCTGGCCTGGGGCCGTTCCACGCGCAAAGCTTCGAGAGCATGCTGGCGCACACGCCCGGCATCGACGTCGTCATGCCCTCCACCGCTGGTGACGCTGCCGGCCTGCTCAATGCCGCTTTCGAATCCAGACGTCCGACCGTCTTTCTTTATCCCAAGGCTGTGCTCAACAATTCCGACGGCCGCACCTCCACCGATGTCGACCAGCATTTTGTCCGTCCCGGCCTGTCGCGCTATGTCGCCCGCGGCCGCGACCTGACGCTGGTCACTTACGGCAACACGGTGTCGCTCTGCGCCAAGGCGGCAAGTGCCTTCGAGACCCAGGGATTTTCGGTAGAGGTCATCGACCTGCGCTCGATCTCGCCATGGGATGAGAAGGAAGTGCTTGCCAGCGCCAAGCGCACAAAGCGCCTGATCGTCGTGCATGAAGATAACCGCACGGTCGGCATGGGCGCTGAAATCGTGGCCACCGTCTCAGAGAAGGCCGACGTGCCCGTCGTCGTCCGCCGGCTCGCTCGCTCGGACTCGCATGTCCCCTTCAACTTCGGCAACCAGCTGGAAACGCTGCCATCCTACAGCAAGCTGGTCGACCTGATGGCCGAAGTCCTAGAATGCGAGGTCACCTGGCATGAAGAGGACAAGTCCGGCCCGACGGCCGCGATCAAGGCGATCGGCTCCGGCCCCGCCGACGAGAACGTGCTGGTGACCGATCTCCTGGTGAAGCCTGGCGATACGATCGAGGTTGGCCAGCTCGTCGCCGTGGTCGAGGCGACCAAGGCTTCGGTCGAGATCTGCGCCAATATCGGCGGCGTGGTGCAGGAAGTCTTCGTCAAGATCGGCGACCAGATCGCAACCGACAGCCCGCTTCTGACCGTCGATGCCGACCGCGACCTCAGCGAACGCAATTTCGCGCTTGCTTCCGAGGTCCAGAACAAGTTCGTGCTGCGCCGCCTGAAGTCGCACGCCATCCCGGCGCTCCGCCGCCATTCCGGTAATTTCACGGAAATCGCCGTCAGCGGCATGGGCTTTGCGACCGGTGCCCGCCGGGTCACGAATGAAGAGATCATCCATAACTGGCCGAACCGGCGCGCAGAGGAAATCTTCGCGCTGACCGGCATCAAGAGCCGCTATTGGGTCGGCCCCGGCGAAAGCACGCTGAGCCTGGCAACCAAGGCCGTTCGCGACCTTCTGCACCAGACCAATACGACGATCCATGACATGGACCTCGTCATTGCCGCCACCGGCACGCCCGATATCGCCACACCGTCGCTCGCAAGCCGCGTTTCGGTCGCCGTTGCCGAAGACGGCGTGCGGCCGTCGCTCGCCGCCTACGACATGGGCGCCGCCTGCTCCGGCTATCTCTATGCCCTACAGCAGGCTTACGATTTCATCGCCCAGCAGAACGACGCCAAGGTGCTGATCGTTACCTCGGAAGTGCTGTCGCCACTGCTCGACATGAGCGATTTCTCCACCGCCATCCTGTTCGGCGATGCCGCCACCGCCTGCCTGGTGACCAGCCGCGACATGGCGCGCAATCCGCTGTTCGCAGCCAGCCGTCCGGTCATCAACGGCCGTCCGGAGCCGGGCGATCTCCTCTATGTCCCGCTGCCGGACAAGGGGGTCATTTCCATGAACGGGCGCTCGGTCTTCACCGAAGCCGTTCATTCCATGTCGCGCTCGATCGAAGATGCCTGCGTCGATGCCGGATTGGAGCTTGCCAATCTCGATCTTCTGGTGCCGCACCAGGCCAACCAGCGCATTATCGACACCATCGCCAAGCGCAGCGGCCGCCCGGCACTGAGCGTCATCGAGAACTACGGCAATACCAGCTCGTCGAGCATTCCGCTCGCCATGATGCATGTCGCCAACGAACGCTCCGAGCCGCTCAACCTCGGCCTCGTCGCCTTCGGCGGCGGCATGACCTCGGGTGCGGCTATCGTACGCACGATAAAGTAGCAACCATTGGCAGCAAGAAGCCGCCGCCTCCAGTGGGCGGCGCTTCACCATGATGCAGACGCTCTGCGCCTGATTTCCCTTGATGATCCGGTCGAATGTTAAGATAACCGATGCGTCCGGTTTCACTTTATTCTGGGCGCGCCGTATTTTCAGCCACGATCAACTTGCTCTCAGTTCGACAAACGCAAGGGCGGATGACGCACCCCAGCAACACTCTCGTCAAACGAAACGATTTGAGACCTTCGAATCAAAGCGGTGAATTTCACGTAAGGTCCTGTAGAGCACACTAGATTTCATCACGATGTAGCGCGGCGAAACGACACCGCCAAATCCAGAATACAGCAGAATCGAGCCGGTATGGGCGACGCCGTCGAAATCAAAGATGAGGCCCATTGAAGCCGCGCTTTTGATTGCCTGCCAGATCAAGAGCGCAATGGCGCCGTTGCCACTATCGGCGCTTCGCGTCGAAAGCATGTAGTAATAGGATTTTGTATCCCAGGCGCAGAATATCGCAGCCTTGGCGGCACCGCTGTCGTCCACGGCAACCCAGAAATGGCCCCGCCCGCGGTCCAGGCATTCGCTGACTATGTCTTGGCAGGTGGCGAAGTCGATATTGGCGTTCTCGCCTTTCGCGTCAAGATTGGCAACGAAGAAACGAAAGAAGGCTTCGGGATCCATCATATTGGAGATGCGATAACGCTCCTTGGCTCGCCGTATGACGTTGCGCGTCTTATCCCTCATACTTTTCCAAATCACATCATGTTCGGCAGGGGGAATTTCAAAGGTGAACTGCGTCGATACGTCGAAGTCCTCAGCCTGAAAAGCCAGGGTTTCGCCGACGCCACGATGCATCTTCTGACGAAAAGAGGAGAGGTTTGGCAGTTTTCTGACGAGCTCGCGTGTAATCGACAGCCGCTTTACGAAGCGATTCGGTTCGCTGCCCGAACCGTCAATGATGCCTGGGCCGAGAAAGTGCGTCAGCGTCGGCATATTACTACTCTGTAGGCCGAGGCGCGATTCTATAATGAAGGGCAGACGGCCGACAGTGCGTCCGCCGTCGGTAACCTCCACAACTTCGGCTCTACCCTTTGTTGCGACGCGGAGCCACCATGTTTCGTGGAAAATTGTCGGGACCAAAGGGTCAAAGGAGACTGTAGATTCGACTCTAGCATCATTCGCCAATCCGAGAAAAAAACTAGTCATATCGAATAGAATCCCTCCCGAAATTCATAATAATCACTGCAACTTAAGTATCAATCCATAATTTTATTAAATATAATTGCACAACCCAATGAATAATTCAACTCTCCATAGATATCGATTCAAAAGCCATTATGATGGTGAAATATAGTGACGCAAATCAGCCGCTTGACGTTGTGGGCTTCCCGCGACCGACTACTGCGTTTCAACGCGCAGCCTTACTGACCAAAAACAAAACCCCGGAATCCGCCGCGGATTCCAGGGTTTTGGTGCGTTCACAAGCCAATGAAGATTATGCCTTCGGGCGGTTTCTCAGCGCCTCGGCTTCGGCATAGAACTTCTTTTCCCATTCCTTGTGATTGTCGAGGCCCTCCTTGATGAACGGCGTGAAGATCGCGAGGTTCATTAAAGCCCAGTTGACGATGCGGGCCGGGAATTTCAGCGGCTTGACGAAATCGACGAAGAGGACGACGCGGGTCTTGTCGGTGTGGTTCCAGGCCTCGTGCTCATAGGCATCGTCGAAGATCAGCGCCTTGCCTTCTTCCCAGTGGCAGATCTGCTTGTCGACGCGAATGGCGAGCTGGTCCTTCGGCTCCGGTACGATCAGGCCGACATGCAGGCGCAGCACGCCGTTATAGGGGCCGCGATGGGCGGGAAGGTGCTTGCCCGGCTCGAAGATCGAGAACATCGCCGTGGTCAGTCCCGGGATCTTCTGCACCGCGGCCCAGGTGTTCGGGCAGGCCTTGATGTTCTGCTCCGATTTCACGCCAAAACCGAGAAGAAAGAAGGTCTTCCAGCGGTTATCGGTCGAGATGGTCTTCACATCGGTGGAAATGTCCTGGAAGGTCGGCAGCTCACTCTGGCGTTCCAGCACCTTTTCCAGCTCGGCACGGATCGCGGGATAATCCTTCTCGATCTCGGCGGCCCAGGGGAAAGTGGCATTGTCATAGACCGGCGGATTACCGAGCTTGGCGTATTTCAGATTAAGGTTTTCGGCCCAGGCGACCACGCCCATAAAGAAGCGTGTGACTGTGCTTGGGCGATCCATCGGCGCGATGCCGGTTGTACCAAAGGTTTGTTCCGGAGCATTCGGCTCGGCGGTTGTGGGAGCTGGTGCGCTCAAAGTGCTCTCCGTCATGTCTGTCTGCGTAGGGGTTGTTTGGGAGGAGGAAATCTTGTCCCAGGGAAATCTTGGAGCGGCAACGGGTCCGACAATGTCTGCTTTTGCCTGGCCATCCCTGATCGGCGCTCGACTCCTCTGTTATGCAATGATCATAATGAAAGATTATATGAGTTCATTAGTCGAATTTCGCAAGAGTATCCGTTCGTAAGAGCGGGGTTTTGTCGTGCGCGTTTTTCATCGCCTGTTTCCCCGGATATCAGCCCCGGAGCCGGCGGAAATACGGCCAAGTCCAAGATTTTTTTCCGCAATGATTTCATAATTTTGCCAGCTCACCGCTCCTCTCGCTTGGTCTTGGTGTTCAGCAGCGAGCGGATCGATACACCGGGCGAAATGTCGCCGGCGGCGGCGCTCTTCACGGTACCGATACGCTGCGACAAATAGATGCTGGTATGGCCGCTGCAGATATAGGCAAGGAAGCAGGCGACAGCGAGATAGACCGTATGCGTCGCGCCGAAGAGCTCGATGCCCATGATCATGCAGGCAAGCGGCGTATTGGTCGCGCCCGCGAAAACCGCGACGAAGCCGAGTGCCGCAAAGAGATCGACCGGCGCGCCGAGAACGGCGGCGATAGCATTGCCGAGTGCGGCACCGATGAAGAACAGCGGCGTCACCTCACCGCCCTTGAAGCCGGCGCTAAGGGTCACGACGGTAAAGACCGCCTTCCAGAACCAGCTCCAATAATCGACGCGCGCCGGATCGAAAAATCCCACGATCGTCGCATCGCCGGGATTGGGCGACCAGACGCCGAGGCCGAGATATTCGCGCGTGCCGAGCGCATAGACGAGACCGATCAGCACGATGCCAGCAATCACCGGACGCAACGGCGCATAGGAGCAGACCCTCTTGAAGACCGCCGACATCCTGTGGGACATCTCACTGAAGCAGCGAGCCATCAGCCCGAAGAGCACGCCGGCGATGCCGACCTTGAGAAGCAGCAGCGCATCGAGATGGAAGGTGCTTGCGGGTGTGCCGGCGAGATAGGCGATATGGTACTGGGGGTGCTCGATCCCCCAGGCATGACAGGTCCAGTCGGCGGCAATCGCCGCCACAAGGCTGGGGATCAGCGCTTCATATTGCATGCGCCCGATGGTCAGCACTTCCAGTGCGAAGACTGCGCCTGCGATCGGCGTGCCGAACACTGCGCCGAAACCGGCGGCGATGCCGGCCATCAGCAGGATGCGGACTTCGGCGTGGCTCAGCCTGAAAAGCTTGGCAAAGGCACTGGCGATACTGCCGCCGAGCTGCACCGCCGTTCCCTCGCGCCCCGCCGAGCCGCCAACCAGATGCGTCAGAACGGTCGAGATCAGGATGAACGGCGCCATGCGCAACGGAACGCCACCGCCGGGCTCGTGAATCTGATCGACGATCAGATTATTACCGCCCTCTGCCCCTCGGCCGAACCGCTGATAGGCCAGCACCATCAGGAAACCTGCAACCGGCATCAGGAAGATCAGCCAGGGATAGTCGAACCGCGCTTGCGTCGCCCGGTCGAGGCTCCAGAGAAACAGTGCGCAGAGCGAGCCGACCACGGCCGCCATCGGTACTACCAGGAAGATCCATTTGAATATGCTGCGCAACTGCTGGAAACGATGATGAAAGAACTCGGATGCCGACATCAGTTCGCCCCTCCCGGAAGACCGGCAACGGGCCTGACGGGGACAAGGATCATGAAACAAAGTTGGGATAACAGCAGGATTGCGGACACGACTCTACTCCTTCGCCCCACCGGGCACGTTGAGTAGGAGTCATCAGCTTCCCTGAGACTTCAGAGCAGCGGTTCGGCCACCATGGCCCGGCAGAAATCCATTACCGTTGGATTTTCCATACAGATAAGGAAGCGTCCCTGTCAATCCGGGCGCCGCGGATGCGGCCGCCCTTCAAACTGCTTTGGCTATCATTTCGATCGGCGCGATCAGGCCGCTGCCGACCGACATGCCGACATTGCCCACGCGCTCCGCCGCCTTCGGGCCCATCAGTGCGCCGAGGCTCAGCGTCTGGCCGCCACCGGCGGCGCTGGCACGCATCTCCTGCGCCAGCCGGATTGCCAGCGCACTCCGATCTTGCTCGGACTCCACCGTGAAGCCGGCCTCGCTGAGTAGCTGTCGATAGGTTTCGGGCGTACAAACAAAGCTCGTCTCCGGCGTCATCGCCCAGGGCATCGGATAGGGCAGCGCACCGTCGCGCATCTGCATGACCTCGTAGAGACCGAACCTGCCGCCGGGCTTCAGCACCCGCCGCGCCTCGGCAAACAGCCGCGCCTTGTTTTCGATGTTCATGCCGACATGGATGAGCGTGGCGCGCTCGAAGCTTTGATCGGCAAAGGGAAGCGCCAGCGCGCTCGCCTGCTGAAACGACACCTGCTCGGCCATGCCGCAACGCTCGGTCAGGACATTGGCGACCTTGACGAATTCATCGGTGAGATCGACGCCGGTAACGATGCAGCCGTAGGTGCTGGCGATATAGCGCGCCGGCCCGCCAAGCCCCGATCCGATGTCAATGAGCCGCAGGCCGTCGCTTAGATCAAGATCCCGGGCAAACTCCCGCGTGGCCTCGCGCCGCCCGAGATGGAACTCGTCAATACCGGCAAGATCGTCGATACCGAGATGATCGATATCCTTGCCATTGGCGGCGAGCGCCGCAAGGATCGTCTCCTCCAGTGAGCCGTGCGTATAATGACTCGCAACCTTTTCCTCGGTGGACATGACCCCTCCTCCCATGACCTCGCATTCAGAGCGTGATGGAAGGATGCTGCACCTGCCTCCCCATCGCGTCAAGCAATTGCGACACTTCCAAAGGAAACGGCCGCCCGAAGGCGGCCGCTTAAACGTCGGAGATGAAGCCGAGACAGCATCAAACCTTGAGTTCGCGCCGCTCCGTTTCCGTGACCATGGCCAGATCGAGCACGCGCTGCAAATTGGCGGCATGGCGGAAGCTCGGATCCTGCGGGCTGCCGGTCATCACGGCGTCGGCGAAACGCTGATAATTGGTCAGCACCGGCGGCACCTCGATGACCTTCCATGTCGCCGTTTCCGTATCGTCGCCCAGGCAACCACGCAGTTCCGAACCGTTGGGGCTATGGTTGACCTCCAGGCCGCCGCGTTCGCCATAGATGCGCAGCTTCAGCTCGTTCAGATGCCCCGTCGCCCAGCGGCTCGCATGCACGACACCGAGCGCGCCATTGGCGAAATCGACGGACATCGAGAAGCTGTCATTGGCGTCGAGCGTGTATTCGCCGATGCGTTCGTCCGGCGCCTTGTTGAAGGTCTTCAGCCGGGCGAAAACATGATCGATATCGGTCGCTGCGCCATAGGCAGCGAAATCGAGGATGTGGATGCCGATATCGCCGAGGACGCCGTTCGAGCCGTGGCCGGTCGATAGCCGCCACAGCCACTTGGACTCGCTACGCCAATCGCCCCAGGCCCTGGAAACGAGCCAGCTCTGCAGATAGGAAGCCTCGACATGCTTCACCGTGCCGATCTCACCCGAGATCACCATCTCGCGCGCCTTCTGCAGCTGCGCGACGTTGCGGTAGGTCAGATTGACCATGTTGATGACGCCGGCCCGTTCGGCCGCCTCCGTCATCTCCAGCGCCTTGTCGTAATTCTCCGCCAGCGGTTTCTCGCAAAGAACATGCTTGCCGGCGGCCAGCAGCGGCAAGGTCGTCGGGTGGTGGGCCTTGTCCGGCGTGACGTTGGTCGCCGCATCGAACTCGCCCCAGGCAAGCGCCTCAGCCAGCGACGAGAAGCGGTTCTTGATGTCGAACACATCGGCGAAAGCGGCGAGCCTCGTCGCATCCGTATCGACTGCGCCGACGATCTCGACGCCGGGAATACGGGCGAAGTGTTCGGCCTGGTTCTTCGCCATGCCGCCCGTGCCAACAATTATGAGACGCATTTTATACCTCAGCGATAACCGGCTTCGCCGGCCTGGTGGAGTTTAGGACCACGTTCGACGATCGGCTCCAACGCCTTCTCGACCGGCACGTTCGGCGCATCATGAATGCTCGCTTGCGTGCCGAGCGGATTGTGAGCCCATTTGACGGAGTTGATCAAAACCTTCTGCACGGTGTCGTTGTGGTAGGTCGGATAGGTCTCGTGGCCAGGACGGAAATAGAAGATATTACCGGCACCGCGACGCCAGGTCATGCCGGAGCGGAAAACTTCGCCGCCCTGGAACCAGGAGATGAACACCGTTTCCAGCGGCTCGGGAACGGAGAACTGCTCGCCGTACATTTCTTCGTTTTCCAGCTCAAAATGTTCGCCGAGACCGGCAGCGATCGGATGGCGCGGATTGATGACCCACAGGCGCTCGCGCTCACCCGCTTCACGCCATTTCAGCGCGCAGGGCGTGCCCATCAGCCGCTTGAAGATCTTCGAGAAATGGCCGGAGTGCAGCACGATAAGGCCCATGCCTTCCCAGACGCGCTTGGCGACACGCTCGACGATTTCGTCACTCACGGCGCCATGATCCTTGTGGCCCCACCAGAGCAACACATCGGTATCCTTCAGCCGGGCTTCGCTCAGGCCGTGTTCCGGCTCCTGCAACGTTGCAGTGGTTGCTTCAATCCCGGCATCGGCATTAAGCCCCTTGGCGATCGTCGTATGCATGCCTTCCGGATAGATCTCGGCGACGACCTTGTTTGTCTGCTCATGAATGTTCTCGCCCCAGACGACGGCACGAATAGTCATTACGGCACTCCTCTAATACCATTGTAATTGAACATGTTACGCGTCCCAAAGCGCTTTGGAAAAGCGCCGCTTGTAGGTCTCCATCAGCCCTTCCAACGCCAGAGATAATGCGTCCGAAGCGATTTGACAAAGGCTAAAATTGCCATGCGAAACACCTGTCTTTTCAGTGCGACACGGATTTTGAAAACAGGTTGACGACGAGTACGCCGGCAATGATCAGACCAAGGCCGATGACCGCCGCCAGATCGAGTTTCTGGCGGAAAAACACCAACCCGACGGCGGAGATCAGCACGATGCCGAGCGCACTCCAGATGGCGTAGGCAATGCCGACCGGGATCACCCGCAGCGTCACCGACAGGCAATAGAAGGACGCGGCGTAGCACAGCACCAGCACGATCGAGGGACCGAGCCGGGTGAACTGCTGCGACATCTGCAATGCCGTCGTGCCCATCACCTCCAGCACGATCGCCACCATCAGCACCGCATAGACGGACGCGTTCGCCATCAAACCCTCTCGATATTCATTAGAGTTGCGTGAGCTCGATCAGCCGCTCGACCAGTTTCTCTCGGGCGCTCTCATCCATCTCGTGGCTGCCAAGCAGATCGGCGAGCCAGAGCCCATCGGTCGCCAGCCGCACGATCGCCGCATCCACGGAGGAGTCCGTGCCGACATATTCTTCGCTGCGTTCGCGCACCCAGTCGCGCCAGCGCTGCCGCAATTGCGGTTCGCTGAGCAGCACCATTGTCACCTGCGCCCAATCCTGCGTTTCCTCGGGCCTCTCGCGCAGCGCCAGACAGGCGCGAAGATAGCCGCGGGTGAAGCGCCCATGCGGCAGCGGATCGGCCCGCATCTCCTCCTCGATCGCCCGGTCCAGCCGCTCGATCAGACTGTCGAACAAGGCCTCGAGTAGCGTATTCTTGTTGGGGAAATGATGCAGCAATCCGCCCTTGCTGACACCGGACGCCCCCGAAACCGCATCCAGCGTCACCGCCGTCATGCCCTTCTCCGACGCCAGCCGCGCGGCCACCTCCAGCAACTGCTGGCGGACGAGCAAAGGCTGCTTCTTTCTGTGGTGCGCTGTAGACATGTCGGCATAACATACCAATTGGACGGTTTCGTCAATGCGCGGCGTGATGGGCGACATCGTTCTGGTCGAAAATGGTTAGTTTCGCCCCGTCGACGGCAAAGGCGATCGGCGCACCACTGGTGATGGTCGTCATGCCCGGGTCGGTGCCGATGATCTTCGAGCCGTCCTTCAGCCGGACATGCACAAGCGACCGGTCGCCCAACCGCTCCACCGTCTCGACCGTTCCAGCGATGTCGCCCTTGTCCGCCGTCGTCGCCACCAGATATTCCGGCCGGATGCCGAGCGTCAGCTCCGAGCGCGCCATGCCGTTCAGCGGAACCGCAGTCTTGATGGTCGATCCGTCCGGCAAGGTCGCCGTCGCAAAGCCTCCGGTCTCGCCGACACCGGCCACGCTGACGAAGTTCATTCCGGGAGAGCCGATGAACTGGGCGACATAGCGTGTTGCCGGTCGCGTATAGATTTCCACCGGCGTCGCCACCTGTTCGATCTTCTTGTTGTTCAGCAACACAATCCGGTCGGCAAGCGTCATCGCCTCGATCTGGTCGTGGGTGACGAAGACCATCGTTGCCCCCAATCGCTCATGCAATTGCGCGAGTTCGACGCGCGTGCGGTTGCGCAGACCAGCATCGAGGTTGGACAGTGGCTCATCGAATAGGAAAACGTCGGGTTCGCGCACGATGGCACGGCCAATGGCAACGCGTTGACGCTGGCCGCCCGAAAGCTCCGACGGTTTGCGGTCAAGCAGATGCGGCATCTCCAATATGGTGGCTGCGATGTCAATGCGCTTTGCAATCTCCGCCTTCGGCGTGCCAATGTTTCTGAGGCCGAACGACATGTTGTCGCGTACCGTCATGTGCGGATAGAGCGCGTAGGACTGAAACACCATCGACACACCGCGTTCGCCGGGCGGAAGCTGGTCGACCCGCCGCCCGCCGATCCAGACCTCGCCGCTAGTGATCGCCTCAAGCCCTGCGATCATCCGCAGCAAAGTCGATTTCCCGCAGCCGGAGCCACCCAGGAACACGACGAACTCGCCGGGCTCGATCGTGAGATCGATGTCGTTGAGAACCTGCACCGCACCGAAATGCTTGGTGACGGATTTGATGTTGATTCCTGCCATTTTTCCTCCTCCGGAAGAGTTGAACTTCGCCAGACCTGCCGTTTCTTGTCTTCGTATCCCGGCCTCGTATGAATGGGTCACTCCCACGAGGCCATATGCGTTGCGGCATTCGTCTATTTGACAGCACCAGCAGCCACGCCCCGTGTCAGGGTGCGTTGGAAAATCAGGAAGAAAATCACCGTCGGCGTGACGCCGAGCAGTGAGGCTGCGGCAACCGCCGTCGGATCCTGTGTATTGGAGCCCGACAGGACACCCATGGCGACGGAGACTGTCTGGTTGTTGTTGGAGACCAGGAACACCAGGGGAATCAGAAACTCGTTCCAGGTCCAGATGAAGAAGAAGGTCGCAAGCACGGCAAGCGTCGGGCGCAGGACCGGTACGATCACCAGCCAAAGAATCTGCCAGCGGCTCGCATTGTCGATCTGCGCGGCCTCGATGATCTCACGCGGAAAGGTGGTCAGCACCGAGGACAGAAGGTATGTGCCAAAGGCGGTGTGCAGTACGCCGATGATCAGGATCACCGAGAACATGGAATCGAACAGGCCCACCTGCTTGGCCATGTAGTAGAGCGGGTAAACCAGAGCCTCCTGAGGCGCCATGATGGAAATCAGCAGAATCACCAACAGAGCCCTCCCTCCCCGCACACGGCCGATGCCGATGGCATAGGCGTTGAGGAGGCTGAGAACCACCGCGAGAATGGCGGTACAACCACTGATCAGGATGCTGTTGAAGAGCTTGCGGGTGAAGTCGACATTGGCCCAGAAGTTCTTGAGCGCCGTCAGATCGAAGCTATGGGGGAAAGCAAGCGGACCATTGGCGGCATAGTCGGCCGGGGTCTTGATGGCGTTGAAGGCCGCCAGGAAGAACGGAAACAGCGTACCGCCAAGAAAGACGAACAGAACGGCCAGGACGATCCAGCGGGTAATGCCCTTCTTCTGGCGATGCTCCGTCGGCGCATCCGATGCGATCGGGGTCGAAAGTGAAGCCGTAGCAGCCATCTCAGCGCCCTCCCTCTGTCTGTTTGGACTGCATGCGCAGGAAGAAGATACCAAGCATGATCGTTACGACCGTTTGCAGTGTCGCGATCGACGCTGCATAGCCGACGCGGTTGGTGGTGAAGAAGTGGTAGTATGAGAGATAAGACGGCACCGTCGTCGCATTGTCCGGTCCGCCTGATGTCAGGACGTAGATCGGCGCGAACACCTTTAGGGCGGCGATCAGCGTAGTGAGCGCAACCACGAAAATTTCCGGCATCAGCATGGGGATCGTAATGTAACGAAAGCGGCCGAACCAGCTCGCATTATCAAGCTCGGCGGCCTCATAGAGCGAAGGATCGACCCGCGCCAACCCCGACATGAAGACCACCAGACAATAGCCCACCTGGATCCAGACGATGACGGCCGAGACCGCCCAGAGCGCATAACTTGCATCTCCCAGCCAGTTCTGCGCCATGAAATCGAGACCGATCGCTTTCAGGACCGTATTGACGATCCCGATCGGATTGAGGATCCATCCCCATAGTACGCCGGCCGCGGTCAACGGCAGGATTTGCGGCAGGTAGAAACCCGCGCGAAAAAAGCTCGACAAGGTCTCGCCGAACTGCGCGCTGATGTAATCGAACAGCACCGCCGCCAGCACCAGGCCCAGAATGATCGGCACGATCGTCATCGAAATGATGAACAGGAGCGTGTGCTGGATCGATCCCCAGAACGCCGCATCCACGAGCAATCTCTCGTAGTTCTGAAACCCGATATACCTCGGCGTTCCGATGCCCTTCCAGGTCGTGAAGCTGATGGCGAAATTGGCGATCAGGGGGACAAGCACGATCAGAGCGAACCCCAGCATGCCGGGGAGAATATAGAGATAGTATCCCGCCCTGCCGGAGTTTTTGGACTTCTCCATCGCATTCCTCCAGTCCGAGACAGCGAGACGGCATCAAGCCGTCCCGCCGCTGCGAATTGCTTCAATACAGGGGTTACTGCGCAGCCTGCGCGTCGTCGTAGGCCTTCTTCAGGCGATCGGCGAATTGCTCCGGCGTCGTCGAGCCGTTCACCAGGCCGGTGGTCGCCTGGATCAGCAGCTCGTAATAGCCGGGGACCGGCCAGTCCGGATAGAAACCGAGACCACCCTTGCCGGAAATCTCGTTGAAGAGTTCGACATTGCGCTTGCCGACTTCGTCGGTGACGGTAGCGGGATCGGCGGCGATGGCAACACCACCAAGATTGGCCTGCAGGTTCTGGTTCTCCTTGCTCAAGACGAGATCGATGAACTCGTAGGCGAGATCCTTATTCTTGGCGCTCTTGGGCACCATGAACAGGTTGCCGGTCGAACCCGTGCTGTATTTCGGGGTCGGGAAGATGAACTGGCTCCACTTGAAGTTCTTGATCGAGCTCGCGAAGTTGCCGTTGTTCCAGGTGCCGCTGACGAACATTGGCGACTTGCCAGACGAGAAGAGGTTGTCGGCACCGCCCGTGCCCTTCAGGCCCGTCGAATCCTTGGAGATGTAACCCTTGCCAACCCAGTCGACGATCTTCTGCGCGGCGAACAGGAAGGGCTTCGTGTCTAGCGGCGCCTTAAGACCCTGGTAGTTCTTCACCCAGGTGTCGTCAGCCTGCGTCAGGGCCAGCTCATAGAGCAGATGCTGTGCGTTGGAATCCACGGTGCCGTAGGCAAGCGGCGTAATGCCCTTCTGCTTGAAGGCGTCGAGCGCGGCTTCGAACTCGTCCAGCGTGGTCGGCACTTTCACGCCGTTGGCCTGAAACATGTCGATATTATAGAAAACTGAAACGAATTCGGCATAGACGGGAATGCCGATGATCGGACCGGAGCCATAGACGCCGTTTGCATCATATTTGCTGAGCTGGCTATTGGTTTCGTTGAGGATCTTATCCCAGCCTCGCGACTTGAATTGATCGTCGAGCGGCGTCAGCAGACCCTGCGAAGCAACGAGGCCTGCTGTGGCATTGCCCTTGTTATATTCCAGAAGATCCGGCGCCTGGTCCGAATTGAGGATGAGGCTGCCTGCCTTCTGCAATTGCTCGAAGGTCTTCTGTTCGAAATTGATCGTGACATCGGGATGCTTGGCTTTTAGCTCTTCAAGCGCCTTGGTCCATGCCTTGGCCTGCGAAGTATCCGGCAGTTCGAACCACCAGACGTTAAACGTCTTGCTCTGCGCTTGCGCGACGCCGGCAGCCAGCAAGAGCGACATGCCGGCGGTGATCGCCAGCTTCGAAAACATGTTCATTATATTTTCCTCCACCATGCGAACCGTGACGATATCAATCCGACGACATGGCTCGCGATGCCCGTCGGCACGTTCCTCTTTACTTTGCCCCTCGTCCGTTCATCGACGATGAGACGAACCCCTTGGACATCGCAACGCTCCTCCATTCCGATGTCCCGGCACTGGAGCGCCGCGCGGGGACGTCGCTCCAGTTCGCCGAATTAACGCACAACTCGCATCTTAAATCGATTCAGATTCAAAGTGCGGTCGCGCTATTCGACGAATTCGCCGCCCCGGCTCTGCTTCAGATAGTTCAGGCCATGAATCTGGCCAGTCATTTCCAACTCGTCGCGATAGACCGGGTCATGCCAGCCTTCGATATCGATCGAACCCGACCAACCGGCGAGGCGCAATTCGGAGATAATGTCGGTCCAGTTGCTGTCGCCGAAGCCTGGCGTGCGCATGAAGACGAACTTCTCCTTGCCGAAAATGCCGTGTTCCTTGATGACGTCCCAACGGATCGTCGCGTCCTTGCCATGAACGTGGAAGATCTTTTTTGCCCATTTGCGGATCTGCGGCAGCGGCTCGATCAGATAGACCATCTGATGACAGGGTTCCCATTCAAGCCCAATATTGTCGTCCGGTGTCTCGTTGAACATCAGCTCCCAGGCATCCGGATTATGCGCAATGTTCCAGTCGCCGGTCGCCCAGTTGCCGTCCATGGCGCAGTTTTCGAAGGCAATCTTGATGCCCTTGTCGGCGGCTCGCTTGGCAAGCTCGCTCCACACTTGCTTGTAACGCGGAAGGCTGTCGGTCAGCGGCTTGTTTCGAATGCGGCCGGTGAAGCCGGCAACGCAGGTGGCGCCGAAGTGATGGGCGTTGTCGATGCAATCCTTCCAGCCCTGCAGCGTCTGCTGATCGAGGTCGGAGGTTTCAAGCGGATTGCCGAACATGCCGAGCGTGGAAATGGTGATGTCGCGGCTGCCGATAGCGTCGAGGCAGCGCTTGCCGAGTTCGGCCAGATTCTGGCCGTTGGTCGTCTGCCAGAAGAAGGGTTCGAAGCTTTCGAAGCCGTGGTCGGCGATCTTGGCGATGCCCTTGGCGGCATCCTCGCTGGTCGCCTTGATCATCGTGCCAATGCGGATGGCCTTTGCCGGATTTGTCATGATCTCACTGTCCTTATGCTTAGATTTCGATACGCCGGCCCGACTTGGCGCTTTCGATTGCGCCGAGGACCATTGCGAGGCTGTGGATGTTGTCGCTGCTTTCGGTTTCCGGCCGCTTGCCCGTCTTCACGGCGTCGATGAAGGAGGCGATGACGCTCGCATGCCCATGCGTCTCGTCATCATGCCTGGGACCGGGAACCTCGATGGGGGTAGAGCCGCGCAACAGGCCCGGCTCATGGCCGGCGACGGAGGCTTCGAAATGCTCTTCGCCGTCCCAGGTCAGCATGCCCTTGCTGCCGGTGAGCCGCCATTGGCTCTCCCAACTCGTGCGCTTGCCCTCAGTGCACCAGGAACCGCGATAGCTGAAGACGACATCGTCGGAAAACTCAAACAGCGCATGCGCGGAAGCACCGTGCTTGTACCAAGACCCGGCAGGATTTTTCTCGACGCAATAGACCGAGACCGGCGTCTTGCCGGCAACGAAACGGGCGGCATCGAAGGTATGGATCGCCATGTCGAGCAGGAGCACATTGTCCATCTCCTCACGGAAGCCGCCAAAATGCGGCCCGAGGAAGAAATCGCAATGAATACCGGTAAGCTCGCCGATCGCGCCCTCTTCGACAAAGCGGCGCAGACGGCGCACGCCGGAGATGAAGCGGCGGTTCTGGATGATGGCGTGTACCTTGCCGGTCTTGGCGGCGAGATCGATGAGGGCTGCCCCCTCTTCAAGCGAAGTTGCCATCGGCTTTTCGCTGAGGACATGGCAGCCGCCATTCAGCGCCGTCGAGACAACGCCGAAGCGGGCGGCGGGGATGACGACGTCGAACACCAGGTCGGCCTTCGTCGCCGCGATGACTTCGGCAAGATCCGAACCGATAACGGCCTCTTCGAGACCGAACTCTTTCGCAAGGCCTTCGGCGGTCGCTCGATTGAGATCGACCAGGCCCACGACCTTGATGGTTTCGGCAAGCGACGGCGTCGAGGCTATGGCCTTGAGCCAGCCTTTGGACATAGCTCCGCACCCGCACAAAATGGCATTAAGTTTCACGATTTCCTCCAGCGAACGGTGTCAAACTCCTCGTGACACGCATTCCGTAAACGTTTACGATCCTATGCGAAAAGATTTTCCTGTGTCAATAGAGGAGGACTATGGAAAATGGCGCATGGAGGAAAACACCCGCCGATGAAGGGAATTCGTCAGCTCGCCGACCATCTCGATATCTCGATCGGCACAGTATCACGCGCGTTGAACGGCAAGCCTGATGTCAACGAAGAGACCCGCAAGCGCGTACTCGCTGCCGCCGAACAGCTGGGCTATGTGGCCAACCAATCGGGGCGCAGCCTGCGGCAAGGCACGACGAACGTCATCGGCCTGATGATCCAATCCAGCAGGGAAACCGTTGAAAACAGCGACAATTTCTTTCTGACCGTAACGGGTGGGCTGCAGAGCGTGTTCGCGCGCCACAACCTCGATTTGATCATGCTCCCCTGCCCGAATGATGAAGATCCCTACGAGTACCTGAAACGAATGGTGGCAAGACGCGTCGTCGATGCGCTGATCATTTCGGAGACACAGCGCATCGACAAGCGTTTTGATCTGCTCGCCAAAACGAAAATCCCCTTTGTAGCGCTTGGCCGCAGCCTCTCGATCGGCCAGCATCCCTGGGCCGATCTCGATTTCGACGGCGTCGCCAATGGCGCTGTCGACCGGCTCGTGGCGCATGGGCATCGCCGCATTGCCATCAGCGCGCCCTCCAGCGACATCAACCTCGGCTTCATCTTCGTGGAGGGCTATCGGCGCGCACTGGAGCGGCACGGCATCGCCTATGACCCGGCATTGGTCATCCGCGCCAAATCGAGCGAACAGGGTGGCTATCAGGTTGCCGATGAACTGCTTCGCCTTGAAGAGAGGCCGACGGCTGTGATCCTGATCTACGAATTGATGGCGATCGGCCTCTATCGGCGCGTGATGGAAGCCGGCATCATTCCAGGGCGCGACATTGCCGTCGTGGGTTTTCGCGAGGCGCCGCGCGCCAAGTTTCTGCAACCGCCGCTAACCTGCTTTCGCACATCCCTGCACGAACTCGGTGTCGAATTGGCCGAGATCCTGCTCTCCAGCATGCCCGCCTATAGCCATATCTACCCCCAGACCAAGCGCCAGATGATCTGGCCGCTACAGCTCGTCCCCGGAGAAAGCGACAGTTTTCATCTGAAGGCGGAGTAGCGCCGAAACGCCGCATGAGTGGAATCCGCGATTGCGATCCGCCTTGCGAATTGCCATGTAAAGCGTGGCGAACGGGGACCGGCATTTGAGCGAAGAGACCATCACCCTCTACCAGGCGATCGGCGGTGAAGAGACTGTGCGCTCGCTGACGACACGCTTCTACGATCTGATGGACACGCTGCCGGAGGCGGCCAACTGTCGCGCCGTGCATCCGCCAAGCCTCGAAGGCTCCCGCGAAAAATTCTACGAATATCTGACCGGCTATCTCGGCGGACCGCAGCTCTACATCGAGAAACGCGGCCATCCGCGCCTGCGCAGCCGTCATTTCGTGGCTGCTATCGGCCCCGCCGAGCGCGACGAATGGCTGCTCTGCTTCCGCCGCGCCATGGCTGAAACCATCGAAAACGAAAAGCTGCGGGCGATCATCTGGGAGCCGATCGAGCGCCTCGCCTTCCATATGCAGAACCGGGAATGAGAGAAGACATGAGCCTCAGCACGATAATCCGTCCGCTCACCCTGTTTGCTGCCGGTATCCTCGGCGCCGCCGGCGTCGCGCTCGCAGCCGCTGCATCGCATGGCGGCGATACGCATTTCCTCGGCTCCGCCTCGACCATGTGCCTGGCGCATGCCCCTGCCCTGCTCGCCCTCTATGCCGGCTATGACCGCATCCGCACCGCGCCGGTGGCCACCGTCCTGCTCGGATTGGGAACGCTGATCTTCGCAGGCGATCTGGTCAGCCGCCATTTTCTGGCCAGCTCACTCTTCCCCCTGGCCGCTCCGACCGGAGGAATGGGCATGATGGCGGGATGGGTTGTGGTAGCGCTGGGAGCGTTCTTCAGGAAAGGCGCGGAGGGAGTTTGAGGCGCGTCAGCCTATCTCAAACCCCGGCAACCACATTGAACCCTTCGAACTGCGGTGGTCCCCAGTACAATGCCTTATTACTGCCGGCATTGCGGTGCGCCTCGCGAAAATTCTCGGATTTCGTCCAGTTGAGGAAATCCTCTTCGCTGCGCCAGATCGTGTGCGAGGAAAATAGCGTATAGCCCTCCTCGACATTCATGGAACCGCGCAGCAGGCGGAACTCCACGAAACCGGGAACGTCTCCCAGCCGGGAATCCCGGTCTTTCCAGATAGTTTCGAAAGCAATCTCTGAACCGATGACGACCTTGAAGCGGTTCATGGCGATGTACATGGGCTAGACCTCTCGGGCAATCAGACCTTCTTGCGACGATCGACAGTTTTGCCCGGTCGAGGTGTAAAGGCAATGACATTCGTGCCATCGCGTGCCGTAATATCTCGCGTTATATCCGATTGCTCTCCCGGCAGGCGTGCCTGCCAGGATGGAAATGCCGTCACGTTGGGAGCCTGCCGCTGCTCCTCGGCGCGACGCATCAGCAATTCATAGAGTTCCGGCACGAGGCCGTCGCCATTCTGCGCGGCCAGCTTGTGCAGGCCGATCATCATGAACCCGTCAGGGCCTTGATCATTCATCGGGCAGCGTCTCGTTCGTTCATCGTCGTCAGCGCCCGCTCGAGGCTCGACTTGCTGCCGTTGCGCAAGGGTATGAACGCCTTGCCGAACTTCTTGCAGCCGGTCTTCACCCGCAGGCAGGCATCGTGGCTGATACAGTCGATCGGGCAGAAGACGCAGTCGACGGACGGCAGCACGGTATCGATGCGCGACACCGCCTCGCGCAAGCCGCCATCATGATGGATCAGCTCGGCGCCGAAGTTGCTTGCGATCTGCCGCAGATGCGCCACCTGGCAATCGCGACCGCCGACATATAGGAAACTGCGCCCATCGAGGCTGGATTTCCCGGATGTCTGCTCCGGCTTTTGCGCCTCGCGACTATCCCGGCCCAAATCCCTCTTCCCCTTACGCGCCATACATCACCCGTTCATTGGTTGCTCTAGCGCACCCGATTCCGTCGAGCGCAGGGCGACCATATTAAACATGAGTTTTGGAGTAAAGTATAAAGTTGATGATTTTTATCATATTTTGTCGCGGCCGCGATCGCGGATTACCGTCCTTCAACCCGGATCGCTTGTGTGGCCGGCCAAGTCGGCTTGCCCCACTCCGGAGGCAATGCGGGAAATGGTGCAGCGCGACGGATTTGCTCCATTGCAGCCTGATCTAATTCAGGATCGCCAGAGCTGCGCGCCAAGGAAAGAGAACGGAGTTCGCCGCCCGAGCCAATAACCAAGCTAACAACAAGCGTTAAACCCTGCTCTTTATGTTTCGAAGACAGCCTAGCCATATAACGTTTAAGGCGAGCCTCTACTTTACCCCTATAGTTCGCGATCGCGGCATTACCCGAGCCTGTTCGACGGGCGTCAGACTGTGAGTTCTTATCAGACTGCGCCGTCTCAGTGCCTTCGGAAGAGCCCCTCTTCGAATCCTCTCGACTGTCGCCGTTAGAACCGGCTTTCACCTTCACAACCTTCTGCGGCTGCTTCTTGACGTCTTTCGGTTTGTCGACCGGCTTGGACCGTTGAACCGGCTTGTCGACCGGGGTTATCATTTCAGCGGGAGGCTCGGCGGCTTGGGTTGTTTCAGTCGGCTGTATTTCGACCGGCTCCGCATTTACCGGCTGAACCACCGTCGTTTCGGCCGGCACCTGCGTTGCCAATATTTCGGGCTCCGGTGTGACGACCGTTTCTGGCGATACCTGCTGCGCCGTCTCGGGCGTTGGTTGAACAGGATCAACCGTCTCCACAGGCTCAGCGGCCTCCGCTTCGGCAGGCTCAGCGGTCGTCGGTTGCACAGTCTCCGACTGTACGGCTTCCGCCATTACCTGCTCTGGCTCTGGCGGTTGTTTACTTTCCTCTCCTGCGGCTGTCGCGTCCACATCGCCATTGCCGAGCATGATGACACTGAGCGTATCGCCTGCCTCTTCCTTGGCTTCGTCTTCTGGCGGCACGACTGTAAACAGCAATACCGCGGCAATAACTGCGAAGTGAAAGAGAGAAGAACCGATACAGGCGACGGTGACACCCTTCTTGCCTGCGGAAAGGACGTGGCTCGGCTTCTCCGCCGACAACATGTCCATGACCGGCGGCTCGGAGGCATCCGGCGCGGGCTCGGTCGGGTGAGCGGGATAGGAGTCGATCTGGGTGAAGCGGCTGTAATGCGATACCGCCTCGGCGGTCGGCGGACGCGGCAGGCCGTCGAGGCCGGCCAGTTCGTGGCCCGGAAGCACGCTCGGATAGTTGTCATTCAAGCCATCGCCGGAGCGGCGGCGATCGATGGAAACCTGAACCGAGCGGCGTGCCATGGCTTCAGCCTTCGAAAGGAACGGAAAGCTGGGAGCGTGTCGTCAAGGCGGCCTTGCAGGCGCCCGCCGCCGGGCCATCGCAGACCGGCGTATCGTTGACGATGATGCGGCTGACGCTTTCGCATTTCACACCGGGCATATCGAACTGCCGTACGCGCTTCTTACCGACCGGCAGATCGCGGAAGTCGAGAACGGTGACGCGGTCGACCGCATTCTTGTCGTTGAAGAAGGCGAGCTCGAAGGAGATCTTGTTGATCGGCGTCGTCAGGTCGTTTTCCGCGACGAAGGTCATCATGCAGCCCTTCTGGGAGGGCGCCAGCGCGTTGAGTTCGACGTTGAGCTTCTGCGCATCCGTTGCAGGAGCCGGCGCCGCGACCGCATCCTCGGCGAAGGCCGGGACACAGGAAGCCATGGCAAACAGTCCACCCGCGGCAACGGCCAGAATCGTCTTGGTCAGCATCAGCAATCACTCCCGAAATGTCTCTTGGCGAACGCAAAGCGAGCATTGGATGCCAACGCGTGCACCACCTAAAATTTTAAACTTGACTCCAACAGTCTTCTATTGCGTCTTTAGGAAACCATGACTATGTGAGTCAAGTTAAATCTGGCCGGAGCAACCCTACGGTCCCCTATGAATTTTCAGGCAAAACCAAGCAGGATGATTGCTGAGAAGCCCCCAATACAGCCGGTGCCGCCAGTGGCCGCACAGCAAATTAGAATGGTCGAGAGCACCGATATTTTCCGGGGCCAGACCGAAATCATGATCAGGCATGAGGGCGTCATCTATCGGATGAAGATCACGCGCCAAGGCAAACTCATTCTCAACAAATAGGCATAGCAGATGACCGAGACGACCCGCCCCACCCCTGCCGCCATCCGCGCCTTCCGCGCCGAGAATTCGAACATGCGTGAGCGCGATATTGCCGCTCGCCTTAACGTTTCCGAAGCCGCGCTAGTCGCTGCCGAAGTCGGTATTTCCGCCATTCGCATCGATGCCGACGCCAACCGTTTCCTTAAGCACATCGCCTCGCTCGGTGAAGTCATGGCGCTGTCGCGCAACGAGAGCGCCGTGCACGAGAAGATCGGCGTCTACGAGAACATCAAGTCCGGCGTACAGGCCGCCATCGTGCTCGGTGAGAATATCGACCTGCGCATCTTCCCGAAGCGCTGGGCGCATGGCTTCGCCGTCACCAAGACGGACGGAGATCAGCAGAAACTCAGCCTGCAATTCTTCGACAAGGCCGGCGACGCCGTACACAAGGTGCATCTGCGTCCCGCCTCCAATGTCGAGGCCTATCACGACATGGTCGCGGCACTTCGGCTCGATGATCAGTCGCAGGATCTGATCGAAGATTTCTCCGGTTATGACAATGGCGCGATCGACGGCGATATCAGCCGCGACAAGCTGCGCGACCATTGGAGCCGCATGACGGATACGCATGAATTCTTCGGCATGCTGAAGAAACTGAAGATCGGCCGCCAGGCGGCGATCCGCGCCGTCGGCGATGATTACGCCTGGAAGCTCGAAACCGGCGCTGTCGCCGAGATGATGCATGCCTGCGTGCGCGAGGGCCTGCCGATCATGTGCTTCGTCACCAATGAGGGCACCGTTCAGATCCATTCCGGTCCGATTATCAACGTCGCGACCATGGGGCCCTGGATCAACGTCATGGATCCCACTTTCCATCTGCATCTGCGCCAGGACCACATCGCGGAAGCCTGGGCCGTTCGCAAGCCGACCAAGGACGGCCATGTCACCTCCTTCGAGGCCTATAACGCCAAGGGCGCGATGATCATCCAGTTCTTCGGCAAGCGGAAGGAAGGCTTCGACGAGCGCCGCGACTGGCGCGCCATCATCGAAAACCTGACACGGGCCGACGCCAGCGTCGCCGCCTGAGGATCGAGCCATGACGATGTTGACCAATATCAAGCGCATCAAGCCGTGGGAAATCGTGCTCACCGCTGTGGTGATGATCCTGCCGCTGGTGCCCGTCAGCCCGATCAAGGGCAACTACAGCCTGGTCCAGCGCGCCCATGCGACAGAGGCGCCGAAGATCGACACATCACGACTTGTCTCGGTGGGCGGCGATGTCACCGAGATCATTTATGCGCTCGGCGAGGAAAAGCGGCTCATTGCCCGCGACTCCACCAGCAACTATCCGGAAGCGGCGGCCAAGCTGCCTGATGTCGGCTATATGCGCGCGCTGTCACCGGAGGGCATCCTTGCCGTCAATCCGACCGCCATCATCGCCGTCGAGGGCTCCGGCCCGCCGGAGGCGCTCGCCGTGCTGCGCAATGCCAGCCTGCCCTTCGAAACCGTGCCGCAGACCTATGATCGCGACGGCATCCTGAAGAAGATCGACGTCGTCGGCTCGCTGCTCGGCGTGCCGGACAAGGCAAGGGCACTGGAAAGCAAGGTCGCCGCCGATCTCGATGCCGCCATTGCCAACTCAGAAAAGCGTCCGCAAGCCGAGCGCAAGCGTGTGCTCTTCATCCTCAGCAACCAGAACGGCAAGATCCTCGCCTCCGGCGACAATACCGCCGCCAGTGGCATCATCAAGCTCGCCGGCGCGATCAACGCGGTCGGCAGCTTCTCCGGTTATAAGCCGCTGACGGACGAAGCCATCATCGAGGCCAAGCCCGACATCATCCTGATCATGGATCGCGAAGGCCCTCTGTCGATGAAGGACGAGGACCTGTTGAAGCAGCCGGCGATTTCGCTGACGCCCGCCGCCAGTCACAAGGCGATCGTCCGCATGGACGGCCTGCATCTCCTGGGCTTCGGACCCCGCACCGCCAGCGCCGTACGCGAGCTGAACGCGGCGATCTACGGAGGCTGACATGGCGCTCAGCGAGGTCGTGGCGGAGCTGAAGCATATGTCGCACGGAACGACGCGCCGTCGAGAGGGTGACCGTACCCTGCTCGCCGTCCTCGTTCTCGCCGGCCTCGCGGTCGCCTCCGTCCTCGCTTTCGCCTTCTCGATCACCATGGGTGCCTCGAATGCGTCGATCATCGATGTCATCCGCAGCATGGTCGGCAGCGGCGCGGATAGCGCGCTCAGCAATCGTGACCGCATCATCATCTTCGATATCCGCCTGCCCCGCGCCATCCTCGGCTTCCTGATCGGCGGCGGGCTCGCCGTTTCCGGCGCGGTCATGCAGGGTCTGTTCCGCAACCCGCTGGCAGATCCCGGCCTGATCGGCATCTCGGCGGGCGCCAGCCTCGGCGCGGTCGGAATGATCGTCCTCGGCGCTGGCATCCTCGCGCCGGTCGCGCATCTCCTGGGCATCTTCGCCCTGCCGATCGCCGCCTTCATCGGCGGCCTTGCCACGACGATCATCCTCTACAAGGTGGCGACGCGGCATGGGCAGACATCGATCGCCACCATGCTTCTCGCCGGCATCGCCATCGGCTCGCTGACGCTGGCGGCAACCGGCCTCTTGATCTATATGGCCGACGATCGGCAGCTGCGCGACCTCACCTTCTGGAGCATGGGCTCGCTTGCCGGTTCGACCTGGGACAAGATCGCCGCAGCCGGTCCGGTCATTGTCCTTGCCATGCTCCCATTGCCGTTCATGGCACGCGGCCTAAACGCGCTGACACTTGGCGAAGCGGCCGCCTTCCACATGGGCGTAGCCGTCCAGCGCCTGAAGAATATCGCCATCGTCAGCGTCGCCGCCGCGGTCGGCGCCTCCGTCGCGGTCAGCGGCGGCATCGGCTTCATCGGCATCATAGTGCCGCATATCCTGCGCATGGCGATCGGCCCGGACCATCGTTTCCTGCTGCCGGCCTCGGCTCTGCTCGGCGGCTCCCTGCTGATCATCGCCGATGTGGTTGCCCGCATCATCGTCTCGCCGGCGGAACTGCCGATCGGCATCATCACCGCCGGTGTCGGTGGGCCGTTCTTCCTGTGGATGCTGCTACGGCAGCGCTCGCGCCTCAGCCTGTGAGTTCTCGATGATCGACGTCTCGAACCTTTCCGTCCGGCTTGCCGGCAAGACAGTCGTGCACGACGTCTCCTTCATTGCCGAACCCGGCGCCCTCACGGCGATCTGCGGACCGAACGGTTCCGGCAAGACGACGACCATGAAAGCCATTTCCGGCGAGCTTGCCTATCAGGGCTCGGTGCGCCTCAACGCGGCGGAGATCAGCAGCCTCCAGCCGTGGCAACTGGCGGAAACGCGCGGCGTGCTGCCGCAGGCGAACAGCATCTCCTTTCCCTTCACCGTCCGCGAAATCGTCCGCATAGGGCTGACGACCGGGCGCAACCGTCATCCCGAACAGGCCGACCGCATCGCCGCCGATGCGCTTGCCTCCGTCGACCTCACAGGCTTCGAGGGGCGCTTCTACCAGGAGCTTTCCGGCGGCGAACAACAGCGCGTCCAGCTCGCGCGGGTGCTCTGCCAGATCCCGGAGCCGGTCATCGACGGCAAGCCCTGCTGGCTGCTGCTCGACGAGCCAGTCTCCAGCCTCGACATCAGCCACCAATTGACGATCATGACGCTTGCCCGGCAATTCTGCCAGCGCGGCGGCGGTGTCATCGCCGTGATGCACGATCTCAACCTTACCGCGCTTTTCGCCGACCAGATGGTACTGCTCAAGAATGGCCAGTTGCAAGCAGCCGGTCCGGTCGCCGAGGTCCTGAGAGACCGGCATCTGCTGGATGTTTTCGGCTGCGCACTGAGGGTCAACCGCATTCCCAGCGACGGCGCTCCCTTCGTCCTCGCCCACAGTGCGCTTGGCGACTGAACTCGCTTTCGTTGCAAAGCCTGGAACCTTTCGTTGCATCGCCGCGTTGTTGACGGGTGACCCGGATCGATTTTCTGCGCGCCTGACGGCGCAACATGTCTTGCAGCATTCGGTCATCGCAACAGCCAGCGCGCCGTTCCCGGCGCCAGAGCAAAGACGCAAGGGAGAAAGACCATGGCCACATCCATCCTTCAATCGGCGAAAGCCAAGCGTAATGGCAGCAGCCTGCACGATATGGAAACCAGCATCGAAGAGCAGATTGCAAACCTGCGTAGCGAGATTGCCGCTTTTGCCAAAATCGTCGGTGAGAGCAGCGCCAAGCAGGGTGAAACGATGCGTGCCCGCGCAGAAACCGGCTTGGAAGATCTGACGGCCCGCGGCGAAGAGCTGCTGCGTGAACTACAACACGGCTATGCCAAGAGTTCACGCGAAGTGCGCAGGACCGTCCAGCAGCATCCGGTCGCAACCATCGGCGCCGCGGCCGCCTTCGGTCTGGCAATCGCCCTGCTTCTGTCCCGCCGCTAAGGAGCCGCGATGCTCGCTCCAATCCTCAGCCTGCTCCTGTCGGGCA
Organism: Rhizobium sp. RCC_161_2; assembly: GCF_041355235.1. NCBI lineage: Bacteria > Pseudomonadati > Pseudomonadota > Alphaproteobacteria > Hyphomicrobiales > Rhizobiaceae > Rhizobium > Rhizobium sp. RCC_161_2. Next base: position 288,977 of record NZ_JBFUPL010000003.1, read on the forward strand.
CACTGAACCGTACCGTTGCGCGCACCAAGCGCAACGGTATTTTTGTCGCTATCGCTGCGATCCTTCTCCTCACGGCCCATGGCTTTGCATTGGTGGCCGCCGCCATCTGGCTTGCAACCATCTATGGTGCCGCCGTTTCGGCGCTGCTGATTGCTGCCGGCGCGCTGCTGCTCGGCCTGATCGTTCTCGTCATCATGGCGATCATCAACAAGCAGGAGGAGCGCCGTGCCCGTGAACGCCGAGCCTCTTTGGAGACCATGGCCGTTGCCGCGCTCGGGCTTGCAAAGACGCAGCCGCTGTTGACCGCCGCCATTGCCACGGCACTCGTGTTCGGCAACCTGTTCGGAACGAAGAAACGGGATGATTGACGGCAGGCGAGCCGAGCATTCACTACCGCACGCGACCCAATGAACGAACAGCCTGCGCCATGCCGATGAACATGACGCAGGCTGAATAATACAATCTCAGAAGGCGAACGCCTTGGAGGTCAGCGGCGCGGATGTGGCATCCGGGCCGAAATCCGCTTCTCCTGTAATCTGCAGCAGCTCTTGCAGCCGCTGGCGGGCGCGGTTGACGCGGCTCTTGATGGTGCCGACGGCGCAACCGCAAATCTCGGCAGCTTCCTCATAGGAAAAACCGGAGGCGCCGACGAGGATGATGGCTTCGCGCTGATCGGGCGGCAGCTGATCCAGCGCCTTGCGGAAGTCCTGCAGGTCGAGTGCACCATATTGGGAAGGGTGCGTCGCCATCGATTCAGTGAACAGGCCATCACTGTCCTGCACCTCGCGGCCGCTCTTGCGCATCTGGCTGTAAAGTTCATTGCGCAGGATGGTAAAGAGCCAGGCCTTCATATTGGTGCCCATCTCGAAATGGTCCTGCTTCGCCCAGGCCTTCATGATCGTGTCCTGCACGAGATCATCGGCGCGATCGTGGCGGCCGGTCAGCGAAATGGCGAAGGCACGGAGGCTCGGCAGGGCAGCCAGGAGTTCGCGCTTGAAGCTCGGTTGCTGTTCCATGATGCTTCCCCTCAATCGGAGACTTTTGCGGAAGCCAAGCGTTCAACCTGATCGAGTTTCTCGAGCAGGTCGAGAAAACGATCAGGGATAGCCTCATCCTGCACTGCGGCGTAAAAGGAGCGCAGCCGGTTGCCGATCTGATTGTTGGGGTCCAGGATATCGGCTGCGCGCAAATCAGCGCGGTTCCGGTCCGCTTCCTCTTGATTCTGAATGGTCATTTTGGCCTGCTCGCTTCCGCATTTTCTGGCGTTCTATGGGTCGGGTGCGCCTGTATGCCCTGGTCGGAGTGACCAGTCTGCCTCGCCCGCGTCCGCTTCACATCGAAATCGGAGGAGGATGAAACCTACTGTTCGTTCGCAGGGTAATGCCATTGCCTAAAAAAAGTTCCGGTGCAGAGGAACTTTTTTACCAAGCTGGCGTTTCTTTATCATTGCAGCTTGGAGGCTGTATTTCAATTAGGAATTGATTAAAAGGCGGGAGCCATTAATGACACTTTCCACACGCATTGCGCCGCATCTTCCGTATTTGCGCCGCTACTCCCGCGCGCTTACCGGGACGCAGACTTCAGGGGATGCCTATGTCGCGGCCGTCCTCGAAGCGATCATCACCGACCTCTCCATTTTTCCGGAGACATCAAACGACCGCGTCGCCCTTTATAAACTCTTCACCAAGCTCTTTGGTTCCTCGGCGATCCAGGTTCCCGAACCGACATCGCCCTATGCCTGGGAGCAGCGTGCTTCGATAAACCTCGCAAAGGTGTCGCCGATCGCCCGTCAGGCCTTCCTTCTTGCTTCCGTCGAAAACTTCCGGCTCGGCGAAATCGCCAACATTCTCGAGGTATCGGAAACCGAGGCCATGAACCTGCTCGACAAGGCGTCGCAGGAGATTTCGCGCCAGGTCGCCACCGATATCATGATCATCGAGGACGAGCCGTTGATCGCGATGGATATCGAACAGATGGTGGAAAGCCTCGGGCATCGCGTGACCGGCATCGCCCGTACCCATGCGGAAGCTGTCGCCCTGCACAATGCCACCAAGCCCAGTATGGTGCTTGCCGACATCCAGCTTGCCGACGGCAGCTCCGGCATCGACGCCGTCAACGAGATCCTCAAGACATCGAACATTCCGGTCATCTTCATCACCGCCTTCCCGGAGCGTCTGTTGACCGGCGAACGCCCCGAGCCGACCTTCCTCGTCACCAAGCCGTTCAATCCGGACATGGTGAAAGCCCTGATCAGCCAGGCGCTTTTCTTCAACGAAACCACAAAGGTGGCCGCCTGACACGATTCGACACCTCGTCGCGGAACAAAGATAGCAACCGAACGTTCCGGTTGCTAAGGGACGCTTTACCGACTGTTATGGCGAGTGACTGTATAGACCGGACTGAGTTCTTCCGGCTGAGAATACCCTGTCGGCGGGGTTCTCGAAATTCGAGTGAAAGGCACACCGGTGAATACGACTGAACCATTATCCGGCGCGCCTTTGAGTTTTGAAGGCAAGGCCGCTATGATGGAGCGGGCCCTTGGTAGCGCCGGCATCTCAATCCTCTTTCAGGATGTGACTCTTGCAATCCGCTATGCCGAAAACCTACCCGATCACCTGAAACCATCCTTGATCCTCGGCGGCACCGATCTCCATCTCTTCGGCGAGAAGGATGGCGCGCACCTGCTGCAGCTGAAGCGCGGCGTGCTGGAAAGCGGCAAGCCCGCCAGCGCGGAAGTGGAGCTTCCAACCGGCGACGGCGTGCGCATCTACGAACTGAAGATCGAGCGCATAGGCGGGCGTAAGCCGCAGGGCCTGCTCTCCGTCATCTCCGAGATCACCGAGACCCGCCATCGCGAAAAGGTCCTGAAATCGCTGCTGCGCGAACTATCGCATCGCTCCAAGAACCTGCTGGCGATCATTCAGGGCATTGCCACGCAAACGGCCCGCCATACGTTGTCGATCGACAATTTCCTGATCAAGTTCCGCGGCCGCCTGCAATCGCTGTCGAACTCGCAGGACCTGATCACCGATTCCAGCTGGCGCGGCGCCTATTTGTTCGAACTCGCCGAGAAGCAATTCGCCCCCTACTGGCCCGATGCCGGCGTGCCCATGCCGATCTTCGGGATCAACGCGCATCTGACCCCGAATGCCGCCGTGCATCTCGGTCTTGCCCTGCACGAGCTGATCGTCAATTCCGCCTCGCATGGCGCCATTTCGGCCGGCGCCACCAGCATCACGCTGAACTGCAGGGAATCCGAGCTCGACGGCAAGAAGGCGATCGAGGTGACATGGTCGGAACGCTTCTATTTCCCGGCCGATCATGAATTCGAGGATAACAGCTTCAGCCGCACCGTGCTTGAACGCGTCGTGCCGAGCTCCATGAACGGCCGCGCCGATTTCTCCATCGGTGACGACAGCATCGGCTATCGCCTGACCATTCCGGAAGCCGAATATGAAATCCTCCGCCGCCGCTGAGCGGCGCGCATAAGGAACAAAAAATGAAAACAGCCAGTGCGAGGGCGGCGCACTGGCTGCTTTTCACTCATCGGGAGGGGACCGTGAGTAGTTGCCCGGTAACGATGTTGGGGGCGTGCATCAACTAATGCACTCATCACCAAGCATTCTCTAAACGACGACGCCGGACCTTGGTTCCCATCTTTTTCAAAAAATTTTTGATTTTTTTCTCATGCGTCCGCCACCATCTCGAAGGTGCGTCAACGACAGCCATTGCACACTTTGAGAATTTCCCCATAATTCTGGATTATTACAGTTAAGTTTTTTGATCTTTCATCGATCAGAAACTCAAGAATACAAAATACAAAACATACCCTTAGTAGAAATCCTCCGGCCAGGTTCAACACTGTGCGGCAGAGATGAAAATTTCTATTTCGACAAAAACGAAATCCAAAATTTTACCGTTTGATAAATTTTTTATCCTGAGTTACCGTTTGTTCCACTGGCCGTTTACTATAAGAGGGAACGTCAATGGGACGACTGGAAACAGGGATTCATAAGGGCCGGCTGACGCCTGCCGAGTATGATGCAAACTTCTCCGATCTTCATCCGCGCCTGAACGATCACGAGGCGCTGGTCGCCGCCGACCGCTGTTATTTCTGCTACGACGCGCCGTGCATGACGGCCTGTCCCACCTCCATCGACATTCCGCTGTTCATCCGCCAGATCTCGACGGGCAATCCCATCGGCTCGGCCAAGACGATCTTCGACCAGAACATTCTGGGCGGCATGTGCGCCCGCGTCTGTCCCACCGAACAGCTCTGCGAGCAGGATTGCGTGCGCAATACTGCCGAGGAGCGCCCGGTCGAGATCGGCCGCCTGCAACGCTACGCGACAGACATAGCAATGGCCGAGAACAAGCAGTTCTACGCCCGCGCCGCGTCGAGCGGCAAGAAGGTCGCCGTCGTCGGCGCCGGTCCGGCCGGTCTCGCCTGCGCCCATCGCCTTGCGGTAAAAGGCCATGACGTCACCATCTTCGACGCCCGCGAAAAGGCCGGCGGCCTCAACGAATATGGTATCGCCACCTACAAGGCGGTCGACGATTTCGCCCAGAAGGAAGTCGATTACGTGCTGTCGATCGGTGGCATCGAGGTGAAGAACGGCCAGGCGCTCGGCCGCGACTTCAGCCTTGCCGATCTCTCTTCGCAATATGACGCCGTCTTCCTCGGCCTCGGCCTTGCCGGCGTCAATGCGCTCCGCGCCGCAGGCGAGAATCTCGATGGCGTCGCCGATGCGGTCGCCTATATCGCCGACCTTCGGCAGGCGAACGACAAGGCCGATATCGCCATCGGCCGCCGCATCGTCGTTCTCGGTGGCGGCATGACAGCCATCGACGCGGCCGTGCAGGCAAAGCTGCTCGGCGCCGAAGAGGTGACGATCTGTTACCGCCGCGGCAAGGAGCATATGAATGCTTCCGAGTACGAGCAGGATCTCGCCGCATCCAAGGGCGTGATGATCCGTCATTGGCTGGCGCCGAAGCGCATTCTCGACAAGGACGGCAAGGTCGCCGGCATCGAGGTGGAATACACCGAGCTGCGCGACGGCAAGTTGACCGGCACTGGCGATATCGGCGTCATCGCCGCCGACCAGATCTTCAAGGCGATCGGCCAGACCTTCGAAGCCTCCGGCCTCGGAGCCCTCCGCATGGAAGCCGGCCGCATCGCCATCGACGGCGAAGGCCGCACCTCGCTCGACGGCGTCTGGGCCGGCGGCGACTGCGTGCTTGGCGGCGACGACCTGACGGTTTCCGCCGTCGCACAGGGCCGTGACGCGGCCGAATCCATCAACCACGCGCTCGCTGCCTCTGCGCAGCCGAACGCCGCCGTCGCTTGAAGGGGAAATCGATATGGCTGATCTCCGCAATAATTTCGTCGGCATCAAATCCCCGAACCCGTTCTGGCTCGCCTCCGCGCCGCCGACCGACAAGGCCTACAATGTCGAGCGCGCCTTCAGGGCCGGCTGGGGCGGCGTCGTCTGGAAAACCCTCGGCGAGGAAGGCCCGCCGGTCGTCAACGTCAACGGCCCGCGCTACGGCGCGATCTGGGGCGCCGACCGCCGCCTGCTTGGCTTGAACAATATCGAGCTGATCACCGACCGTGACCTCTACACCAACCTGCGCGAAATGAAGCAGGTGAAGATGAACTGGCCGGATCGCGCGCTGATCGCTTCGATCATGGTCCCTTGTGTCGAGGATGCCTGGAAAGCTATCCTGCCGCTGGTGGAGGAAACCGGTGCTGACGGCATCGAGCTCAACTTCGGCTGTCCGCACGGCATGTCGGAACGCGGCATGGGTGCCGCGGTCGGACAGGTGCCGGAATATATCGAAATGGTCGTGCGCTGGTGCAAGCAATATACCCGCATGCCCGTCATCACCAAGCTGACGCCGAATATCACCGATGTCCGCATGCCCGCCCGCGCCGCCAAGGCCGGTGGCACCGATGCCGTATCGCTGATCAACACCATCAACTCGATCGTATCGGTCGATCTCGACAATTTCGCCCCGAACCCGACGGTCGGCGGCAAGGGCAGCCATGGCGGCTATTGCGGCCCGGCGGTCAAGCCGATCGCACTCAACATGGTGGCCGAGATCGCCCGCGATCCGCAAACCCACGGCCTGCCGATCTCCGGCATAGGCGGCATCACCACTTGGCGTGACGCGGCCGAGTTCCTGGCGCTCGGCGCCGGCAACGTGCAGGTCTGCACGGCGGCGATGACCTACGGCTTCAAAATCGTCCAGGAGATGATCACCGGCCTCTCCGACTGGATGGATGAAAAGGGACATCGCACGCTGGACGACATCATCGCCCGCGCCGTGCCGAATGTCTCCGACTGGCAGTATCTCAACCTCAATTACATCGCCAAGGCCAAGATCGACCAGGACGCCTGCATCAAGTGCGGCCGCTGCTATATCGCCTGCGAGGACACCTCGCACCAGGCGATCACCAACATGGTCGACGGTGCGCGGCATTTCGAGGTGATGGACGAGGAATGCGTCGGCTGCAATCTCTGCGTCAGCGTCTGCCCGGTTGAAAACTGCATCACCATGGAAGAACTGCCGGCCGGCAGCCTCGACAAGCGCACCGGCAAGATCGTCGACCCGAACTACGCCAACTGGACGACCCATCCAAACAATCCGATGGCGCAGCAGGCGGCGGAGTAATCCGGGTCATTCTCGAATTGCGGTTCGGGGATTGTACCTACGAGAATTGAGATGGCGGCCGTCATTGCTACGGTCGCCATCGCTTTTTCGATTGTCCAGTATCCACGAGAGACCGTGTCGCGACCGAGGCCCCCCATTTCCTACTGGTCAAGACGACGGCCGTCGGCTACATGGCAGCGCGCTGCCGCCGATGGCAGTGCCCTGAACAAGAGGAGGCTACCATATCACGCAAGTCCAAAACCCTCCACGATGTGAGCTTTTGAGGTCACGTCCAAGCGACGCAAGTCTTTCCCCTCGGAAACCAAGGTCAAAACAGGCTCGCAATTCGTCCACGGCGATGTCGAACTGATCGAAAAGCTCGGTCGGAATGATCCCTGCCCCTGCGGTTCGCGGAGGCGGTTTCAAAAATTGCTGCCTGAAATCGGGCCATTATGACGGCATTGACCGGGATTACTATTTTTAGGGAGCGGGATTGATCTCGACAGAGAGCATTCCCTATTTTTCGATGGGCGGCGCGATCCAGAGCTTGGATTGCGCCGCAACCGCCACTAAGGTCGCCGAATGCCGAGCCCGTCGACAAATAGCTTTTCCAGATAGCGCGCCGCATCCTCGAAGCGCCCTTCTCCCGAATGTTCCTGCCCAAGCACAGCGCGCACCTGCACATCGAAATCGGCATAATGCTGCGTCGTCGACCAGATGGAGAAGATCAGGTGGTATGGGTCGCATTTGGCGATCTTGCCGGCCTTGGCCCAGGTGCGGATGACCTCGGCCTTTTCATCGACGAGACTCTTCAGCGGGCCGCGAAGCTCGTCCTCGATATGCGGCGCGCCCTGCAGCATCTCGTTGGCGAATAGGCGGCTTTCACGTGGGAAGTCGCGGGCCATTTCGAGCTTGCGGCGGATATAGGAGCGGATCTCGCTTTCGGGATTGCCATTGGCGTCGAAGGCACGCAACGGCTCCAGCCAGGTGAACAGCACGCGGTCGATCAGCGAGCGGTGCATGGCCTCCTTGGTGCGGAAATAATAGAGCACATTGGGCTTCGACATGCCGGCGACATCGGCGATCTGGTCGATGGTCGAGCCGCGGAAACCGTGGACGGAAAACACATCCAGCGCGGCCTCGAGTATCACTTCCTCTTTTTCTTCCTGGATGCGGGTGCGGCGCTGGGTCCTGGCGGCTCTGGGAATGGCCATGTCTGCTCTGTTTCTCCTTGAAATCCAAGCCCTTCGGCCAAGTTCTCATTGCACCCTGCCCGCGCTGTAAATTTGGGCAATTGCCTGAAATTTTATCGGGAATTTTCGCGCTTTTCGTCTTGAGCGCCGCCACGGAAGTTGTAATGTTTACCAATCGGTCAAATTATCTGTCAGATGTCTTACAAAGGCAACCGGCGATTTTCCGGGGCAAGAAAAACAAGCAAACGCTCCGGCAACGACCATCGGGAACAATTGGGCATGCGCCTTGCATGACCCGGCATAAACAGGTGAGGATTGCATCATGGTGGCAGCGCCAGGAGAAAACATGCGTATCAATGGCGATCGCCTTTGGGGCGCATTGATGGACATGGCGAAAATCGGCCCCGGCATTGCCGGCGGCAATAATCGTCAGACGCTGACGGATGCCGACGCCGAAGGCCGCAGCCTTTTCAAAACCTGGTGCGAAGATGCCGGTATGAAAGTCGGCGTCGACAAGATGGGCACGATGTTCGCCACCCGCGCCGGCACCGATCCGGACGCGCTGCCGATCTATGTCGGCTCACATCTCGACACCCAGCCGACCGGCGGCAAGTATGACGGCGTCCTCGGTGTCCTCGGCGCCCTCGAAGTCGTCCGCACGATGAACGATCTCGGCATCAAGACCAAGCATCCGATCGTGGTCACCAATTGGGCCAATGAAGAGGGCGCGCGCTTCGCCCCCGCCATGCTCGCCTCCGGCGTCTTCGCCGGCATGCATACGCTGGATTACGCCTATGGTCGCAAGGATCCGGATGGCAAGACCTATGGCGAGGAACTGAAGCGCATCGGGTGGCTCGGCGATGAAGAGGTCGGCGCCCGCAAGATGCACGCCTATTTCGAATACCACATCGAACAAGGTCCGATCCTCGAAGCCGAGGACAAGACGATCGGCGTCGTCACACACTGTCAGGGCCTGTGGTGGCTGGAAATCACGCTGACCGGCAAGGAAGCCCATACCGGCTCGACGCCGATGAACATGCGCGTCAATGCCGGGCTTGCCATGTCGCGGATCATCGAGATGGTGCAGGGCGTCGCCATGGAAAACCAGCCGGGCGCCGTCGGTGGCGTCGGCCAGGTGTTCTTCTCGCCGAACTCGCGCAACGTGCTCCCCGGCAAGGTGGTCTTCACCGTCGACATCCGCACGCCCGACAAGGACAAGCTCGACCGCATGCGCGCCAAGATCGAGGCCGAAGCGCCCAAGATCTGCGACGCCCTCGGCGTCGGCTGCTCCGTCGAGGCCATCGGTCATTTCGAGCCGGTGACCTTCGATCCGAAGCTGGTGACCGCCGTGCGCAACGCCGCCGAGAGGCTCGGCTATAGCCACATGAACATCATCTCCGGCGCCGGCCATGACGCGTGCTGGGCCGCCAAGGTAGCACCCGCCACCATGGTCATGTGCCCCTGCGTCGGCGGCCTGTCACACAACGAGGCCGAAGAGATTTCCAAGGAATGGGCCGCCGCCGGCGCCGATGTCCTGTTCCACGCGGTCGTGGAGACGGCGGAGATCGTGGCGTGATAGTGGCGCGCGCTCAGCAGCCCCCCTCATTCGCCCTTTGGGCACCTTCTCTCCGAGGGGAGAAAGGGGTACTCGCTTCTGTCGTCGGCGTTGCATGCGTAACCTTAGTTGAAAGCTTATTGTTCAGCACAGAAGGTGCGACGAGCGTCTCCTTCTCCCCTGCGGGGAGAAGGTGGCCCGAAGGGTCGGATGAGGGGGCGCCCCGGATGCCTGACAACAATGACATCACCAAACGCCGTCCAGGAAAAACCCAGCAAGCCCGCCGTCTTCGCAAAAACGATACCGAGGAAGAATATCGCCTCTGGAGCGATCTGCGAGGCCGTCGGCTGAATGGACACAAATTCGCACGGCAGATTCCGCTCGGCCCGTACGTCGTTGATTTTCTGTGTCGCGATAAGTTGCTGATCGTTGAAATCGACGGCTTCCAGCATGCAACCTCCCCCTCAGATATCGTTCGCACACATTGGCTCAACACACAGGGCTATTCGGTTTTGCGGTTCTGGAATCATGAAATCACGCGGGAACGCCGTGCGGTTTTGGAAACGATCCTGGCGGCGCTTGAGGGGCGGATATTCGAAAGAGACGACATTCTGCGCTTCTATCCTGCGATCAAACCGACGGGGGAAATAAGCCAATGATGTATCCGAACCATACCCCCTCATCCGCCCTTCGGGCACCTTCTCCCCGAGGGGAGAAGAGAAGGTTTGCCGCGCCGCCGTCTTTCTCAACAAACCACTGGCACAGTCAGAACTTACTTGGCACCGAAGGTTCGCCACGCCTCTCCTTCTCCCCCCGGGGAGAAGGTGGCCCGAAGGGTCGGATGAGGGGGTGCCACGGCTGCGCGCATCTCGAAAACAGGGAGCAGACACCATGAGCACTGTCATCAAGGGTGGAACCATCGTTACGGCCGATCTGACCTACAAGGCCGACGTCAAGATCGAAGGCGGGAAGATCGTTGAGATCGGGCAGAATCTGTCCGGCAGCGAAGTGCTCGATGCCTCCGGCTGTTATGTCATGCCGGGCGGCATCGACCCGCATACGCATCTCGAAATGCCGTTCATGGGCACCTATTCCTCCGACGATTTCGAGAGCGGCACGCGGGCGGCGCTCGCCGGCGGCACGACGATGGTGGTGGATTTTGCGCTGCCCTCGCCCGGCCAGTCGCTGCTCGAAGCCTTGACCATGTGGGACAACAAGTCGACGCGGGCAAATTGCGACTACTCGTTCCACATGGCGATTACCTGGTGGGGCGAGCAGGTCTTCAACGAGATGGAAGCCATCGTCCGCGACAAGGGCATCAACACATTCAAGCACTTCATGGCCTATAAGGGCGCGCTGATGGTGGATGACGACGAGATGTTCTCGTCCTTCCAGCGTTGCGCCGAGCTTGGCGCGCTGCCGCTCGTCCATGCCGAAAACGGCGACGTGGTGGCGCAGATGCAGGCAAAGCTGCTGGCCGAGGGCAATAACGGCCCGGAAGCGCATGCCTATTCCCGCCCCGCCGAAGTCGAGGGCGAAGCAACCAACCGCGCCATCATGATCGCCGACATGGCGGGCAGCCCGGTTTACATCGTCCACACCTCCTGCGAACAGGCCCATGAAGCCATCCGCCGCGCCCGTCAGAAGGGCATGCGCGTCTATGGCGAGCCACTAATCCAGCACCTGACGCTGGACGAAACCGAATATGCCAATGCCGATTGGGACCATGCCGCCCGCCGTGTCATGTCGCCGCCCTTCCGCAACAAGCAGCATCAGGACAGCCTCTGGGCCGGCCTTGCCTCCGGCTCGCTGCAGGTGGTCGCGACCGACCATTGCGCCTTCACCACCGAACAGAAGCGTTTTGGCCTTGGCGATTTCACCAAGATCCCGAACGGCACAGGCGGTCTCGAAGACCGCATGCCCATGCTCTGGACCTACGGCGTCAACACCGGCCGCCTGACCATGAACGAATTCGTGGCGGTGACCTCGTCCAATATCGCCAAGATCCTCAACTGCTACCCGAAGAAGGGCGCGATCCTCGTCGGCGCCGATGCGGATATCGTCGTCTGGGATCCGAAGCGCTCGAAGACCATTGCCGCCAAGACGCAACAGTCGGCAATCGACTACAACGTCTTCGAAGGCAAGGAAGTGACCGGCCTGCCGCGTTATACCCTGACCCGCGGCGTGGTCGCCATCGAGGAAGGCACGGTGAAGACGCAGCAGGGCCACGGCGAGTTCGTCAAGCGCGAACCCTACACCGCCGCCAACCGCGCGCTTTCGACCTGGAAAGATATCACCGCGCCGCGCAAGGTGCAGCGCAGCGGCATCCCCGCGAGCGGGGTGTAGCGCTTGGCTCCGGCATTTCAGTCCATCCGCTCAAAGCGGCACATACCGCTCCAGATCCGGCAGCAGGACGACGCTTTCCTGCTCGCTCGGATCGGTGCGGGCGATGATGGCCGTCGCCGGCTGGTCGCTGAGATTGGCGGGCAGATGGGGCACGCCGGCCGGAATGTAGAACATTTCGCCGGCGCGAACGATAACGTGCTCTTCCAGCTGGTCCCCAAACCAGCAATGTGTCTCGCCGGAGAGCGCATAGATCGCCGTCTCATGCGCGGCATGCAGATGCGCCTTGGCGCGGCCGCCCGGCGGGATGGTCAGAAGATGCAGGCAGATGCCTGTCGAGCCAACCGTCTCGGCGGCAATCCCCTCGAAATAGCTAAAGCCCTGCTTGCCGGCATAGGTGCCGCCAGGCCGCACGACATGGCAGGTGGGCTTCGATGACATACTCATGGCATTGCTCCTCTGGATCGGGCAGCCGCGCCGCGGCCTTGCCTTCCCAAATTACCGCAATGCCAAACAGGATAACAAGCAATCCGCCGCTCTACGCGGCGAAAACATGACTGGTAGGTGTTAATGACGTCGTCCGCTTCTTCCGTCGTCTCCGCGCGGAACCTCTGTCTCACCTACGAGACCAATGACGGGCCAGTGCATGCGCTGAGCAATGTCGATCTCGATGTGCGCAAGGGCGATTTCGTTTCCTTCATCGGCCCCTCCGGCTGCGGCAAGACCACCTTCCTGCGCGTCATCGCCGATCTCGAGCGCAAGACCTCCGGCGATATCACCGTCAACGGCATGACACCGGACGAGGCGCGCAAGGCGCGTGCCTATGGCTATGTCTTTCAGGCGCCAGCCCTTTATCCCTGGCGCACCATCGAGAAGAACATCGCCTTGCCGCTGGAGATCATGGGCTATGCCAGGGAGGAACAGGCCAAGCGCATCGCCCAGACGCTGGATCTGGTCAATCTCACTGGTTTCGAGAAGAAGTTCCCCTGGCAGCTTTCGGGCGGCATGCAGCAGCGCGCGTCGATCGCCCGCGCGCTCGCCTTCGATGCCGACCTGCTCCTGATGGACGAGCCCTTCGGCGCGCTGGACGAGATCGTCCGCGACCATCTCAACGAACAGCTGTTGAAACTCTGGAAACGCACGAACAAGACCATCTGCTTCGTGACGCACTCGATCCCGGAGGCGGTCTATCTCTCCACCAAGATCGTCGTCATGTCGCCCCGCCCCGGCCGCGTCACCGACGTGATCGAATCCACGCTGCCGCTGGAACGCCCGCTCGGCATTCGCGAGACCCCCGAATTCCTGGAGATCGCCCATCGCGTCCGCGAAGGGCTGAGAGCGGGGCATAGTTATGAGGAATAGGATCGCACCATGAACCCGCAATTCCTCCTCTGGCTCGTCGGCGCCATGGCGATCTTCATCGGCGGGGCAACCGCCTCGCGAACCTATATCGCCAACAACAACATCCTAGTCCTAGTATTCGCGCTCATTCTCTATTGCATTGGCAATCTGATGATGATCCGGCTCATGCGCGAGGGTGGGCTGGGGCTGGCGATATCAGCCTCCTCCATCGCCCAGCTCGTGGTCGTCAACATCGTTGCCTTCGTCGTTTTCGGCGAACGGCTCAGCTTGCCGCAACTGGCCGGCGTCGGGCTCGGCATCGTCGCCATGGCGCTGATGCTGTTTCCCGCGCAAGGGAGGGCATGAGCATGGAGAAGGAGCAGTTCTTCAAGCACAAGTTCCTGCCGGTCACGACCATCGTGCTGGCGATCCTGCTGCTGTGGTATGTCTTCGCCGTCGTCCTCAACACGCCGTTCCAGCGCGATCTCGACCGACGCGCCAATGTCACCTCGACGACGATGGAATTCATCGGCAAGACGCTGGCCCAGCCTAAACCCATCCTGCCAGCGCCGCATCAGGTGGCGCAGAACGTCTTCGAGAACACGTTTCTGCGAACCCCGACCAGCAATCGCAGCCTCGTCTACAATGCCTGGGTAACACTTGCCCCCACCGCTGTCGGCTTCGCCTTCGGCACCGTGCTCGGCATCCTCTTTGCCGTCGGCATCGTCCATCTCGTGGCGCTCGACCGCAGCCTCATGCCCTGGATCATCGCATCGCAGACGATACCCATCCTGGCGATCGCGCCGACGATCATCGTCGTCTTCAGCGCCCTGGGCATCGACGGGCTGATCCCCAAGGCGCTGATTTCCACCTACCTGTCATTTTTCCCCGTCACCGTCGGCATGACCAAGGGACTACGCTCGCCGGAGGTCATGCATCTGGACCTGATGCGCACCTATAATGCCAGCGCGTCACAGACCTTCTGGAAGCTGCGAGTGCCGGCCTCGATCCCCTTCCTCTTCACGTCGATGAAGGTGGCAATTGCCGCAAGCCTCGTCGGCACCATCGTCGGCGAGCTTCCGACCGGAGCCGTCGCTGGTATCGGCGCCAAGCTGCTCGCAGGCTCCTATTACAGCCAGACGATCGACATCTGGGCGGCACTCGTCGCCGGCTCGGTACTTGCGGCGATCCTTGTCGCCATCGTCGGCATTGCCGCACGCATCGTCAATCACTCGATGGGAGGGAGGCCGGCATGAAACTGATTCAGCTCTCCTGGCAGGGTCTTCTTGCTCTCCTGCTCTGCCTTGCCGCCGCGCTCACGCTACCGCTGTTTGCGGATGGCGCGCCGGAGCCGATCCCATCGAGCATTGTAGCACTCGTTTTCTTTCTCATCGTCGTCACCGCGATTTTTTCTCAATCCACCCTGCCGGCACCTATCACCGCGGCCATCCTGTTTCTGGGTGCGCATGAAACCGCTTGGCTGCTGCTATCCCAGATCACCGGCAACGAGGGCAAGGCTCAGCCCTCCTTCTTCCTGCTCATCGCGGCCGGGTGGCTTCTCGCCTGGCGCTGTGTCTCGGTGCTCTCATCCATCCGCCCGCGCTCCGATCTCGGCAATTATGGCCTGCGGATGTTGATCCCGGCGATTTTCGGTGCTTGGATCCTGATCATTTGGGAGGCGGTGACGCGCGGTGCCGGTGTCTCCCTGGTCTTGCTGCCGCCGCCAAGCGCCATCGGGGCAAGCATTGCCGGATCGCTTCCGACACTTTGGATCGACATCCAGCAAACCATCTTCAAATCGGTGTTGATCGGCTACATCATCGGCTGCGCGAGCGGCTTCGTCGTCGCCATCCTCGCCGACCGCTTTGCGTTCCTGCGCCGTGGCCTGCTGCCGATCGGCAATTTCGTCTCGGCGCTGCCGATCATCGGCGTCGCGCCGATCATGGTCATGTGGTTCGGCTTCGACTGGCAGTCCAAGGCCGCCGTCGTCGTCATCATGACCTTCTTCCCGATGCTGGTGAACACCGTCGCCGGCCTTGCTGCCGCCGGCAATATCGAGCGCGACCTTATGCGGACCTACGCGTCGAGCTATTGGCAAACGCTGTTCAAACTGCGCCTGCCGGCCGCCGCTCCCTTTATTTTCAATGCGCTAAAGATCAACTCGACCTTGGCCATGATCGGTGCCATCGTGGCGGAGTTCTTTGGTACACCCATGTCGGGTATGGGGTTCCGCATCTCGACCGAAAACGGCCGGCTGAACCTCGACATGGTCTGGGCGGAAATCGCGGTCGCCGCGATTGCGGGTTCCGTCTTCTACGGTATCGTCGCCATTCTTGAGAGAATGACGACGTTCTGGCATCCGTCGATCCGCGGTGGAAAGACGTAGACTAAGATCCCGGGCAAGGGATCAGGGCATAACTTCAGAGGGAAAAGGGTGAAGACAATGAAAAGACTGATGTTTACACTGATGGCCGGCGCCATGGCGCTGACCATGGCTCAGGCCGCGAATGCCGCCGACAAGGTGACGCTGCAGCTGAAATGGGTGGCACAGGGCCAGTTCGGCGGCTACTTCGTCGCCAAGGACAAAGGCTTCTACAAGGAAGAAGGCCTCGACGTCGACATCAAGCCGGGCGGCCCAGACATTGCGCCGGAACAGGTGATCGCCGGCGGCGGCGCCGACGTCATCGTCGACTGGATGGGTGGCGCTCTGGTTGCACGCGAAAAGGGCGTGCCGCTGATCAACATCGCCCAGCCCTTCGAAAAGTCCGGCCTCGAGCTGATCTGCCCGAAGGACGGCCCGGTCAAGACAGAGAAGGATTTCAAGGGCCATACGCTCGGTGTCTGGTTCTTCGGTAACGAATATCCCTTCTTCGCCTGGATGAACAAGCTCGGGCTGAAGACCGATGGCGGCAAGGATGGCGTGACCGTCCTGAAACAGAGCTTCGACGTCCAGCCGCTGGTTCAGAAGCAGGCCGATTGCATTTCGGTCATGACCTACAATGAATACTGGCAGGCGATCGATGCCGGCTTCAAGGCGGAAGACCTCACCGTCTTCAACTACTCCAAGCTCGGCATCGACCTTCTGGAAGACGGCCTCTATGTCAACGAGGACAAGCTGAAGGATCCGAAGTTCAAGGCCGACATGGTCAAGTTCGTCCGCGCTTCGCTGAAGGGCTGGAAGTACGCCGTCGCACATCCGGATGAAGCCGCTGAAATCGTCATGGACAATGGCGGTCAGGACGAGAACCACCAGAAGCGCATGATGGGTGAAGTCGCAAAGCTGATCGGCAGCGGCAAGCTCGACACCAAGCTCTATGACCGCACGGTGGCAGCCCTTCTGGACCAGAAAATCATCAACAAGAAGCCGACCGGCGCTTACACGCACGAGATCACCGACGCCGCACTGAAATAGTCCCGGCACATCAAATGACCGGAACGCGCGAGGGCTATCCCTCGCGCGTTCTTTTCATTTTGTAACAACCACCACAAAAAGCTGGCTTTATTCTCGCGTCTGCATGAAAAGCCAAGCGTCGATCAAATATCTGAATGCAGACATCACAATACCGTGATTGATCCATAGCGTCTCCAGCATTAGCATCATCCGACGATGGAAATCATTTTCTCGTGATCTTGCAGGATTTGGAAATTGTTCCCATGTAATGGGACAAATTGAGGATGAGGGACTTTCTGGCATGACAAACGGATGTTGATCCGCCGGATAAAGCCGGCCCGCATGCACAGATCCCCCGTGTTCGCGACGGAAACAGCGAAATCCCCGTTACCCAAAATGCCGAACTGGAACCGGACGCATGGCCCTCACGCCGCATAGATTTCTGAGCACGACCGCAATCCTGCTTGCCCTGCTGTCAGCGCCTGCGGCCCTTGCCGAAGAGCCTGCCGTGACCGCCCCGAAGCAGAACCTGCCGGCAATCGTCGTCACGCAGGCGCAAACGCGCAAGCTGATCGACAAGGTGGTCGCCACCGGCACGGTGAAGGCCGTGGAAGAGGTCTATATCCAGCCGCAGGTCGACGGCCTGTCGGTTCGCTCGCTCAACGCCGATGTCGGCGACAAAGTCCAGGCGGACAGCACGCTTGCCACGCTGAACGACGACGCGCTGATCCTGCAGAAGAGTCAGATGGCAGCCACGAAGGCCAAGGGCCAGGCAACGCTTGCACAATTGCGCGCGCAGCTCATCGAAGCCCACGCGAATGCGGAAGAGTCTGAATTGGCGCGGGTCCGCGCCGTCGCCATGGGCGCCAGGGGCACCGTCTCGACCTCCTCGGTCGAGCAGGCGAACGCGACAGCCGCCGCCAACAAGGCGCGCGTCGCCTCGGCCGAACAGGCAATCGCCGTTGCCGAAGCGGACCTCAAGGTTACCGACAGCCAGATCGCCGACACCGATCTGAAACTGGCCCGCACCGGCATCAAGACGCCGGTCGCCGGCACCGTCGCCTCGCGCAACGCCCGCATCGGCGCCATCGCCAACGGCAGCAGCGATCCGCTCTTCACCATCATCCGCGACAGCAAGCTCGAGCTTGTGGTCGACGTCTCCGAAAGCGACATTACCAAGATCAATATCGGGCAGAAGGCGATGATTTCACTTTCCGGCGGCCGTGAAAAGCTCTCGGGCACCGTACGTCTGGTTGCGCCGATCGTCGATGCGGTGACCCGCCTCGGCGCTGTTCATATTTCCATCCACGAGGGCGACAAGGCCCGCGCTGGCATGTATGGCAACGCCGAGATCATCATCCGCGAGACGCAAGGGGTCGCCCTGCCGCTCACCGCCGTCAACAGCGATGAAAACGGCTCCTCCGCCCGCAAGGTGGAGAGCGGCGTGGTAAAGTTCGTCAATGTCGAGACCGGCATCCAGGACGGCGCCTATGTCGAGATCGTCAAGGGCCTGCAGGATGGCGAGGAAGTCGTGGCCAAGGCTGGCGCCTATGTCCGCGACGGCGACCACATCACGCCCATCAAACAAGCGCCGCAAGCGTCCAACTGAGCGAGAACGGCAAGATGAACTTTTCCGCCTGGTCCATCCGAAATCCCGTCGCGCCGCTCTTGGGCTTTTTCCTGCTGATGGTGGTGGGCGCACACGCCTTCTTCAATCTGCCGATTACCCGTTTCCCGAATATCGACGTGCCGGTCGTCAACGTGACCGTGACGCAGAGCGGCGCATCGCCCGCCGAACTTGAAATGCAGGTGACGAAGGAGATCGAAGACGCCGTCGCCAGCATCAACGGCATCGATGAGATCCAATCGACCGTCACCGACGGCCAGTCACAGACCGTCGTGGTCTTCCGCCTCGAAGTGCCGACGCCACAGGCCGTTCAGGATACCAAGGACGCCATCGACCGCATTCGCGGCAACCTGCCATCCACCATCGACGAACCGATCGTCTCCAAGGTCGATGTCGAAGGACAAGCGATCCAGAGCTTCGCCGTCTCCTCACCGAACATGACGCTCGAGGAAATGTCGTGGTTTGTCGACGATGTCGTCAAGCGCGCCCTGCAGGGCCAGTCGGGCATCGGCCGCGTCGACCGCTACGGCGGCGCCGATCGCGAAGTGCGCATCGAACTCGATCCGAACAAGCTGAATGCCCATGGCATCACCGCGCTTTCAGTCAGCCAGCAACTGCGCGGCACCAACGTCGACCTCGGCTCCGGTCGTGGCCAAGTGGCCGGCAGCGAACAGGCGATCCGCGTCCTTGGCGACGCCCGCGAGGTCGCTCAGCTTGCCGACACCACGATCGCGCTGACCGACGGCCGCTTCGTCAAGCTCTCCGATCTCGGGACGATCAAGGACACCTATCAGGAGCCGAAGTCGTTCTCGCGGTTCAACAGCACGCCCGTCGTCACCTTCGGCGTGTTCCGCGCCAAGGGCGCCAGCGAAGTAACCGTCGCCAAGACGGTGAACGACACGCTGGACAAGGTACGCGCCGAAAACCCGAATGTCTCGATCGAGCTGATCGACGACTCCGTCTACTATACCTACGGCAACTACGAAGCGGCGATGCACACGCTGCTCGAAGGCGCGCTGCTGGCGGTCATCGTCGTCTTCCTGTTCCTCCGGAACTGGCGAGCGACACTGATCTCGGCCGTCGCACTGCCGCTCTCGGCGATCCCGACCTTCTGGATCATGAACCAGATCGGCTTCTCGCTGAACCTCGTCAGCTTCCTGGCGCTGACGCTCGCGACCGGTATCCTCGTAGACGACGCCATCGTCGAGATCGAGAACATCGCCCGCCATATCAAGATGGGCAAGACACCGTATCGGGCTGCGATCGATGCCGCTGACGAAATCGGCCTCGCCGTCATCGCCACCACGTTCACCATCATCGCCGTCTTCGTTCCGGTCTCCTTCATGCCGGGCATTCCCGGCCAATATTTCATCCAGTTCGGCCTGACGGTCGCCTTCTCGGTGTTCTTCTCGCTGCTGGTCGCGCGACTGATCACGCCGATGATGGCCGCCTATTTGATGCGTGCGGAAGATGCCGTCGACGACCATCACGACAATGATGGACGCTTCATGCGCGGCTATAGCTGGCTGGTTCGGCTAACGACGCGGAAATGGTACACACGCTATCCGACACTGGTTGCGGCCTTTGCATTCTCGATCGCTTCCGTCTTCGCGTTGATCATGTTCGTGCCCGGCAGCTTCATCCCCCCGGAAGATGCCTCCCGCATCGTGCTCTCGGCCGAGCTCCCGCCCAATGCCCGGCTCGACGACACCGAGCACGCGACCAATGAGATTTATAGACGCGTCAAGGACATCAATGGCGTTGAAAACGTCTTCGTTCTTGGGGGCGCCTCGCCCAAGGGTGATCTGGAACTGCGCCGCGCAACGATTACGCTGACGCTCGGCAAGCTCGACCAGTCACTCGTCAAGAAGCTGGTCAACGATATGCTCGGCTCACTGCCGGTCATAGGACCCTATCTGCCGAAGGTGACCGTCCATGGCCGAGAGCGCCCGCAATGGGATATAGAAAAGGAAGTCTTCGCCAAGCTGCGTTCGCTTCCCGACGTCCGCATCACCAAGCTCAACGACCGCGGCGATCGTGACCTGACTTACAACTTCCTCTCCCGCAACGAGAAGGATCTGAACCAGGCCGTCGGCATTCTCGAAGCCAAGCTACGCAGCGATCCGGCCCTTGCCAATGTCAGCGCCGACGGTGCCCTGCCCCGGCCGGAGCTGCAGATCTATCCGCGCAAGGATGAAGCGGCCCGCCTCGGCATCACGCCGCAGATGATTTCCGATACGGTGCGTGTTGCGACCATCGGCGATATCGATGCCTCGCTGGCCAAGATCTCGCTCGACGACCGCCAGATCCCGATCCGGGTGCAGGCATCGCTCGGCCTGCGCCGCGACCTCGCCTCGATCCGGGCACTGCGCATCAAGACCGCCTCGGGAGCCACGGTACCGATGTCGAGCGTCGCCGATATCGACTATTCCGAAGGCCTCTCCTCGATCAAGCGCAACAACCGCTATCGCGTCGTCGCGATCGGCGCGGACCTGCCGCAGGGCGTGGCGCTGGATACGGCTTCCAGCCACTTCCTGAGCATCGTCAACAGCGCCCAGATCCCGGCCAGCGTCCATCTGGCGGAAAGCGGCGACACCAAGATCCAGAAGGAAATGCAGACAAGCTTCGGCAACGCCATGCTGATGGGCCTGCTACTGGTGCTGACCGTGCTGATCCTGCTGTTCAAGGATGTGATCCAGCCCTTCACCATCCTGCTGTCGCTGCCTCTGGCGATCGGCGGCGTGGCACTGGCGTTGATCATGACCGGCAATGCCCTGTCCATGCCCGTCATGATCGGCATTCTGATGCTGATGGGCATCGTCACCAAGAACGCCATCCTGCTGGTCGATTTCGCCATAGAGATGATGCATCACGGCATGCCGAGGCTGGAGGCCGTGGTCGAGGCCGGTCGCAAGCGTGCGCGGCCGATCATCATGACCTCGATCGCCATGTCCGCCGGCATGTTGCCATCCGCGCTCGGTGTCGGCGAAGGCGGTTCGTTCCGCGCGCCGATGGCGATCGCGGTGATCGGCGGCATCATCGTCTCCACCGTGCTCAGCCTGGTGGTCGTGCCGTCCTTCTTCCTGATCATGGACGACCTGTCGCGCTTGTTGGCCTGGCTCTTCGGCCGTCTCGTCGGCAAGAAGGATGCGGATGATGAGGTCCTGACCAAAGAAAGCCTGGCCGCCGCCGTCGACGAGAACCGCAAGTCGCTGACCGCGCTGGAAGAACGTCTGGATGCCGTGGAGCACAAGGACGCACCACACACGCCGGCAAGAACGAATATCCTGAAGCTGCCGCCATTCGCCGCAGAATAGCGGCGGCCCGACAGTAGAAATAACAAACGGCGGGGCGGCTTAGAGGCCGCCCTGTTCCTTTAGGAAATCGACGATCGTGCCAACGCCGTCGCCGCGCTTCATATCGGAGAAGACGAAAGGACGAGCCTGACGCATCCGCGTCGCATCGCGGTCCATGACATCGAGATCGACATCGACGAAAGGCGCGAGATCCTTCTTGTTGATGACGAGAAGATCGGACTTGGTGATCCCCGGACCGCCCTTGCGCGGAATTTCCTCACCCTGGCAGACCGAGATCACATAGATGGTGATATCGGCGAGATCCGGCGAAAAGGTCGCCGCCAGATTATCGCCGCCCGATTCGATGAAGACGACGTCGAGATCGGGAAGCCGCTCGTTGAGCCCGGCAATGGCTTGCAGGTTGATCGTCGCGTCCTCGCGGATGGCGGTGTGCGGGCAGCCGCCGGTTTCGACGCCGACAATGCGATCCGAAGTCAGCGCCTGCATCCGCACCAGCGCCTCGGCGTCTTCCGTCGTGTAGATATCATTGGTGACGACGGCGACGGAATAATCGTCCCGCATCGCCTTACACAGTTTCTCCGTCAGCGCCGTCTTGCCCGAACCGACAGGCCCGCCGATGCCGACGCGCAGAGGTCCATTTCTCGATTTCATGCTCAAAACTCCAATGAAAAATCAGGATAGCGAAGCGCGGTCCTGCCGCACAGCGGCGAATGACGTAGGAATGGCTCCGAGTATAACATTTCCTCGCGCCATTTCTTCATGAGCGAAAGAGGCGCGTGCCCTGCGTTTCGTGACGAAGGCTTACTATGTCGGCCTGAACCGTCGCAGCGCCGAGATCATCGAGGCTTGAGCGCGCGGCACGTTTCGCCACATCAGCGATGACATCCTCCAGCGCCGCCAGGATCGCCACGCCATCCTTCTGTCCGCTCACCCCGAGCCGGATGCCCGCCGACATCATCTGCGACGCCAAGGCATGCAGGAAGGCGGCCAGCGCCTCCTCGCAGGCGATCCCATGCGCGCGGGCGACGGCACCCACCGCGACGGCATAGGCGGTCTTCGCAGGCAATATCGAAAAGACCAGATGCTGCCAGGCTTCAGCCGCTGAGAGGAAGGCTTCCCCAAGCAGCATGGTTTCCTGATGCCGCTCCTTCGAGCCGGCCAGCGCCTCAGCAAGTTCGATCACATCGGCCAGCCGCGCTGCATCCTCACCGGCGCCATGCGCCTCGGCAAGCAGCACGGCATCGTTCCAGGCAGAGCCATGGCGGATCAGCGCTGTAATCCAGTCCTTGAGGCTTTCCGCATCCCGCACCAGGCCATCATGCACAGCGCGCTCCAGGCCGCCTGAATAGGCAAAGGAGCCGATGGGAAAGGCTGGCGACAGCCATGCCATCAGCCGCAGGAGCGCCTGCAGATCGCGATTGCCTGTCTCTGAGACCTCGGTCATCGACGCTCAGTCGTGCGAATGGTCGTGATGATCATGGCCATGGTGATCATGGCCGTGGTCGTGACCATGTGAATGACCGCCATGGGCATGATAGGCGCCGCGTGCCGGCTGGAACGGCTCGCTGACCTCCGTCACGGTAGCACCGAGACCTTCGAGCATCGAACGGATGACATGATCCCGCAGGATGAGGATGCGCTCGTCCTCGATCTGCGCCGAAAGATGCCGGTTGCCGAGGTGCCAGGCGAGCTCGATCAGATGCCGGCGGTCGCGTGGCTTGATCTCGAACAGCTTTTCCGCGGCGGCGACGATCTCGATCAGTTCGCCATCCTCGCGCACCAGCAGGTCGCCATTGGCGAACAGAACCGGCTCCTTGAGATCCAGCATGACCATGTCGCCATTTTCCAGATGCAGCAGCTTGCGGCGCAGATGCCGAAGATCATGCGGCAACTCGACGCGGTCGATCGGATTGGAGGAAGGGGTGCCGGCCGGCAGATAGGAAGTGACGCGTTGCATGACGGATCCAATTCAAAGCTTTGTCAGACCATGCAAAATAGTCGCTTTCCGCGCAAGGACCAATGCGGGTTTCGCAGATCTATATCCTGTTGCCGTATCGATAGTGCTCGACATGAGCCGACGCCATTTCCTGTTCATCCGTCGAACAGCGATGCCAGGCCTGGTTCATCCATTCGCTTTCATGGACGACACGATTGCGGCCGAGCGCCTTGGCGAGATAGAGCGCCTTGTCGGCGGCGGCATAAGTGGCCTCTTTCCTGCGCGGACCCCATATGTCGGCGATCCCCGCCGAAATAGTAATCTTCACCGCACCACCTTCGACGGCAATGGCATGGTCGGCGATCAGTGCCTTTACTTCCTCGATGCGGACGATGCGCTCAGCCATGTCGCGGCCATGGACGATGGCGCCGAACTCTTCACCGCCCAGGCGTGCGACTACGTCCCTGCCCTTGAAAATACCGGAAAAAATCTGCGACACGGCGATGATGACCGCATCGCCCGAGGCGTGTCCATAGCGATCATTGATCGTCTTGAACCGGTCGACATCGAAGATCACCAGCGAAGCGTTGTCCTCGACCGCGTCAAATGCCTCGGTAAAGGCGCGTCGGTTCAACAGGCCGGACAACATGTCGGTGCGGCTCAGCCGCTCGAATTCGGCATTGGAGAGGGCGAGCCTGTGAATTGCATGGCCGGCCAGCAACGCCAGCGCGGCGGCAACAATGCCACCGATGAACGATGCGAGGAGAATGCAGAGGCGGATGGCATTCGGCATCGGCAGCGGCAACAGACCAAACCACTGCACGATCGGCAGTATCACGAGAATGATGGCGACGGAGAGAACAATGGCGGCGCAACTCATCTTCAGCGCGAAAAAGTATATCGTGCGGCGGCGTTGAAAATCACCCAGCTCGGCCTGCAGCGAAATCCATTCTTTCATGCGATTCACCTTTCTCAGCCCACCGTGCCCATGAGGTGAGATAGAGGCGAACGCTCTTCGATGTCTTTAATGCAATGATTAAAATGCGTGGCATTTCCCAACTTGTGAACGATTAGAAATGACCACCGACGACATGCTCGGCGTTGAGCGAAACAACGGCTCCAGGCCCTGCCGATGCAAGTCTCTGATAATGCTGCACTAGTTCTGCCGCCTTATGAAAAACCCCTGAAATCCTAGGGATACCAGGCTCACCGGCCGATAAAACGCGGCGGGAGCGAGAGAAAACTGAGGATAAAATGGGGAGACGGCCCGTGAGCGGGCTTACCGATTAGATGCAGCTTAATTGTAAAGAGCGAGCGACAGCTTCAGCGTCTCCGGAACAGGGTTCCACACGCCGGTTCTGATCCCGGCCGTTCGCAAGGCGGCCGCCGTCCAGGTGTTGCAGCCGAACAGCGCATTGAAATAACCCTTCGCCTCGAAGAAGCGATCGGTAACACCATAGGCTGCATCGGCAATCGGCGTCACTTCGCCACCTTGCCGCTCGAAACTCCCTGCGATGAACCCTAGCAAAGCCGTGAATTCGCCAGCACTGATGTCAAATAGCTGAACGGCAGGATGCTGCTCGGGGATATGTCCTGCGATGTCGACATGCAGCACTGAACTGTCCAGCGTCAGCGCTCGTAACACCGGCATCGGCTTCAGGTCGGCCCAATGCGGCGTTTCCAGATAAAAGGCACGGCCGCCCCAGCCGAAGATCAGCCATTCCGCATCGGGCGCGGCCAAGGGAATGCCGGCCCGTCCAAGAAAGGAAAACGCCGCCCGGGTCTCGTCGTCGAGCGGCACGGCGATGTCGGTATGGATCGGGTTGGAAAGCACCAGAATGCGCCGCGAGCCCACAGCCTCGCCTACCGCCTCCGCTGGCGCAAACAGCGGCCTTGGAATGAAAGTTCCACCTGCCACGGCCAGCACAGCCAGCAGCAACAGGCGAAACAACCAGCGAATGGCTCTCCCCATCAGCCGCTCAGAACAGGAAGTAACGCTGCGCCATCGGCAGCACCGTCGCCGGCTCGCAGGTCAAAAGCTCACCGTCGGCGTGCACCTCGTATGTCTCCGGATCCACCTCGATATGCGGCGTCAGACTGTTGTGGATCATCGACGCCTTGGAGATGCCGCCACGGGTGTTCTTGACGGCAAGGAGGGTCTTGGCGACACCGAGCTTGCCGGCAAGACCGGCGTCGAGCGAAGCCTGCGATACGAAGGTGACCGAGGAGTTCGTGCGCAGTTTACCGTGTGCAGCAAACATCGGACGATAGTGCATCGGCTGCGGCGTCGGGATCGAGGCGTTCGGATCGCCCATGGGCGCCGCCGCGATCGAGCCGCCGAGCAGGACCATCTCCGGCTTGACGCCGAAGAAGGCCGGGTTCCAGATCACCAGATCGGCGCGCTTGCCGACTTCGATCGACCCGACCTCATGGCTGACGCCGTGGGCAATCGCTGGATTGATCGTGTATTTGGCGATGTAACGCTTGACGCGGAAATTGTCGTTGTCGCCGGTTTCCTGGGCCAGACGGCCACGCTGGCGCTTCATCTTGTCGGCGGTCTGCCAGGTGCGGATCGCCACTTCGCCGACGCGGCCCATGGCCTGGCTGTCGGAGGAGATGATCGAGAAGGCGCCGATATCGTGGAGAATATCCTCCGCCGCGATCGTCTCCTTGCGGATGCGGCTTTCGGCAAAGGCGATGTCTTCCGGAATCGACGGCGACAGATGATGGCAGACCATCAGCATGTCGAGATGCTCGGCAATCGTGTTAACCGTATAGGGCCGCGTCGGATTGGTCGAAGACGGGATGACGTTCGACTGGCCGCAGATCTTGATGATGTCGGGCGCATGCCCGCCGCCGGCACCTTCGGTATGAAAAGCATGGATGGTGCGGCCCTTGATGGCGCCGATCGTGTCTTCGACGAAGCCGCTTTCATTCAACGTATCCGTGTGGATCATTACCTGCACGTCATACTCGTCGGCGACGGACAGGCAGCAGTCGATCGCGGCCGGCGTCGTACCCCAATCCTCGTGCAGCTTCAGCGAAGACGCGCCGGCCAGCACCATTTCCTCAAGGGCGGCCGGCAGCGACGCATTCCCCTTGCCGGCAAGCGCGAGGTTCATGGGAAAGGCATCGAAGCTTTCGATCATCCGTTCGATATGCCAGGCACCGGTGCAGGTGGTTGCGAGCGTGCCATGCGCAGGCCCGGAGCCGCCGCCGAGCATGGTCGTCACGCCGCTCATCAGCGCTTCCTCGATCTGTTGCGGGCAGATGAAGTGGATATGCGCGTCCATGCCTCCCGCGGTCAGGATCTTGCCTTCGCCGGCAATGATTTCCGTCGAAGGACCGATGATGATCGTGATCCCCGGCTGGGTGTCCGGATTGCCGGCCTTGCCGATCGCGGCAATGCGGCCGTTCTTCAGGCCGACATCGGCCTTGACGATGCCCCAGGTGTCGATGATCAGCGCGTTGGTGATGACAGTATCGACGGCGCCATTCGCCCGCGTCACCTGGCTCTGCCCCATGCCGTCGCGAATGACCTTGCCGCCGCCGAACTTCACCTCTTCGCCATAGGTGGTGAAATCCTTCTCGACCTCGATGAAGAGCTCGGTGTCGGCAAGCCGCACCTTGTCGCCAGTGGTCGGCCCGAACATGTTGGCATAGGCGGCGCGGGAGATTTTGTAGGACATGAATCAGGCTCCTTGGGAGGAAAGAATGGATGTTGTGCTGGCGATGCGCCTGAGGCGGCCAAGGGAAATATAAAAATCGACCAATCGCTTCTCAGCCGCGAAGGGGTGACCGTCCCAGCCGGTGTGGCTGAAGCCGGTGATGGCGATGTCGTCGTCGGGGTGGAGCAAAAGCAGCGCGCCGATCGCGACCAAGCCGCTGCTTGGTACGATATAAGAACCCGGTTCATGCGCAGAAAGCGCCTCGTCAAGGCGCTCATGAACGAATTGGTCGATCACGACATGGCGCTTGCCGGTTGCGCGGCAAAAGGCGGTGAACTGATCGGTATAATCGTCGCAGAAATCATTGAGTTCCGGATGCGACAGTGCAAGCGGCGCACGCAATGCAGCGAACTTGCGGGGATCGCGCGCACTCCATATTTCGGACGCGGCCGCAACTGGCGAGCTTTTGCGCCATTCGGCGGAGCCAAGCATGGCACGGGCGGGCCTGCCGGTGTTGCAGACGGCGACGATATCCGTGCGGCTGCCACCTGCCCCGAAAGAACGGCAATCATTGAAGCGTACGACCATGTCGGCGGCGTCGATCTCACTCGCCATCCCCTCAGCAATCTCGCCGTTGCCGACGATCATGATCCTGCGTTTCGCGCTCACTATGCGCCCTCCCCGGCAAGCCTCAGAGCTTGCCCATGACCTGCTGGCGGAAGCCGTAGACCTCGCGCTTGCCGGACAGCGGTATCAGCGTCACCGAGCGCGTCTGGCCCGGCTCGAAACGCACGGCGGTTCCCGCTGGAATATCCAGCCGCATGCCCCTCGCCTTGTCTCGATCGAAAGACAAGCCGCCGTTCGTCTCGGCAAAATGATAGTGGCTGCCGACCTGCACCGGCCGGTCGCCGGTATTGGAGACCTCCAGCGTGACGGTCGGCGCGCCGACGTTGAGTTCGATATCGCCGCTCGCGGCAATGATTTCGCCTGGGATCATGGTCTTTCTCCTCTGCCGTCGCTCAGCGGATCGGCTCGTGCACGGTCACCAGCTTCGTTCCATCCGGAAACGTCGCCTCGACCTGCACGTCATGGATCATCTCGGCAATCCCTTCCATCACCTGATCGCGGGTGATGACATGGGCGCCGGCCTCCATCAGCTCGGCGACGGGGCGGCCGTCGCGGGCGCCCTCGACGACGAAATCGGAGATCAGCGCGATGGCTTCGGGATAGTTGAGCTTGACGCCGCGCTCCAGCCGTCGCCGCGCCACCATCGCCGCCATCGAAATCAACAGCTTGTCTTTTTCTCTCGGAGTGAGGTTCATCGCCTACCTATGTGATTGCTATGTTCTTGAACTAGAGATTCCAGACTTTCGGCACAGGCGCTCCATTGCGCAAGGCGGAAATGACCGGGATCAGGATTTTTCTGAGTGCGAAGCCATCGGACGCCGCCAGCCGCACCACCAGCTTGTCACGCCATTGACTGACGCCACCCATATGCCCTTCCACGAGCGGCCGCACCTGGGCGAGATAAGTTTCCGCCAGCGGCCCGGCATAAAGCAAAGTCGCAAAGGCGACCTGTCCGCTCAACACGGCATGCTCGGCGGTCAAGGCAGCGACATCACCATCGAGCCGCAATTCCTCGGCATGGATCAGCCGCCCGGCCCGGCGGATACGCCAGCGGTCGCGGAACAGCCCCTGCCTCATCGCCTCGCCCATGGCCTTCCGCCCCAAGAGGATCGCCTCGACCGCCAGGAATTCGGCCGTCTCGTCGAGATCGACGTCGAGTCGGCGAGAGAGCGAGGCGCGATCGAACAGAATAGTCTCCTGCGGCAACCAGTCGACGCGCGCGCCGGCGCCGGCCCTGATCGAGGTCACGACCTCGGCAGTACTGGCGGATGCCTTGTAGATCTTCTCGCAGGCCTGGGTGGTCACGTCGATGCGTGTGCCTGCCCCAGCGACGATGCTCCAATCCATGCGGTCACCGCCGGTCAGGCCGCCGGCGGTATTGATGATGACCGCTTCCATGGAACTGTCGAAGGTTGCGGGCAAGCGGATCTTCGCAGACCCCTCCTGGAAAAGCTCGGCAAGACGCGTACGCCCGTCAAGCGCCTTGGCCGCCAGATGGCCGCGTCCGCGCGCCCTCTGCGGTCTCGTGCTCGCCGCTGCGGCCGTCATCCCGTTTCTCCACTTAACCCATCATGTCGTCGCAGGTCATTGAAACCCGACAGGGAACAAACGCAAGCAATTTCTGTGCCTTATGCGACCGCCCTGAACTCCGGCTTAGAGCACCCGGATAGCCGCTGCATTTTTCGCCAGACGATGAAAACAGAGGCAACGGCCTCAGACCGTCAGATGCCGGCGCGCTTCGGGCGTATCCAGCGTCTCCGCCAGACCCTCATGGACGATCTCGCCGCGGTCCATGATGTAGACGTAGTCGGCAAGCTCGCGGCAGAAGTCGAGATATTGCTCGACCAGCAGGATCGCCATACCGGTGGAATCCCGGAGATAGCGGATCGCCCGGCCGATATCCTTGATGATCGACGGCTGGATGCCTTCCGTCGGCTCGTCCAGCACCAAGATCCTCGGCCGCGTCACCATCGCCCGGCCGATCGCCAGTTGTTGCTGCTGGCCGCCGGAGAGATCACCGCCACGGCGCGACAGCATGGATTTCAGCACCGGAAACAGGTTGTAAATATCGTCGGGTATAGTGCGGTCGCGGCGCGGTACGGGCGCAAAACCGGTCTCCAGGTTTTCCTTGACCGTCAGCAGTGGAAAGATCTCGCGGCCCTGCGGCACATAGCCGATGCCTTGCTTGGCGCGGGCAAACGGCGCCATGCCGTTCAACGTCACGCCGTTGAAAGCAACGGTGCCCGCCGACAGCGCATGCTGGCCGGTGACGGCGCGCAGCAGCGAACTCTTGCCGACACCGTTGCGCCCGAGCACGCAGGTAATCTTGCCCATCTCGGCCTTGATCGAGATGCCGCGCAACGCCTGTGCGGCGCCATAATGCAGATTTGCGTTTTCGACTGTCAGCATTTCATCGCCCCAGATAATTCTCGATCACCTTCGGATCGTTGCTGACGAAATCGATCGATCCTTCAGCCAGCACAGAGCCTTCCGCCAGGCATGTCACCTTGACGCCGAGATCGCGGATGAAGCCCATGTCGTGCTCCACCACCACCACCGACCGCGTCTTGGCGATTTCCTTCAGCAGCACCGCCGTCTCCGCCGTTTCGGCGTCCGTCATACCGGCAACGGGCTCGTCGACCAGAAGCAGCTTCGGCTCCTGTGCGAGCAGCATGCCGATCTCCAGCCATTGCTTCTGCCCGTGTGAGAGATTGGCGGCCAGTTCATCGCGGCGATGCGAAAGCCGCACCGTGTCGAGGATTTCGTGGATGCGGTCGCTATCGGCCGGTGTCAGGCGATAGAACAGCGTCGAGAAAACGCCGCGCTTGCGGTTGAGCGCCAGCTCGAGATTGTCCCAGACCGTATGGCTTTCGAAGACGGTCGGCTTCTGAAATTTGCGACCGATGCCGAGCTGGGCGATATCAGCCTCATCCTTCTTGGTGAGATCGACCTGGCCGTTGAAGAACACCTCGCCCTCGTCGGGCCGCGTCTTGCCGGTGATGATGTCCATCATCGTCGTCTTGCCGGCACCGTTCGGGCCGATGATGGCGCGAAGCTCTCCCGGTTCGATGACGATCGACAACGAATTCAGCGCCTTGAAGCCGTCGAAGGAGACGGAGACGTTGTTGAGATAGAGCATGCTGTTGGGTTTGATATCCGGAATCATGCTCTTACTCCGCCGCCTGAATGGTCTTGCTGGCTTCGTCTTCCTCGGCCTTCGGCTTCGGGCTGACGGGCTTGCGGCCATTGCCGATATACTGCGCCGCCGTCCCAACGATGCCCTTGGGCAGGAACAGCGTCACCGCGACGAAGAGGCCACCGAGCGCAAAGAGCCAGAAACTCGGGAACAGGCCGGTAAAGATGGTCTTGCCGCCATTGACGAGGATGGCGCCGATGATCGGGCCGATCAGCGTTGCCCGGCCGCCGACCGCCGTCCAGATGACCACTTCGATGGAATTGGCCGGCGCGAATTCGCCAGGATTGATGATGCCGATCTGCGGCACATAGAGCGCGCCGGCAATGCCCGCCATCATCGCCGATACCACGAAGACGAAGAGCTTCATGTGCTCGACACGGTAGCCGAGGAAGCGCGTCCGGCTCTCCGCGTCACGCACGCCGACCAGCACCTTGCCGAATTTTGAGCGGACGATGGCAGACGACAGCATCAGCGCCAGCGCCAGCAACAGCGCTGTGAGGGCAAAGAGCGTGGCACGCGTGCCGTCGGCCTGGATATTGAAGCCGAGAATGTCCTTGAAATCGGTCAGGCCGTTGTTGCCGCCAAAACCCATATCGTTGCGGAAGAAGGCAAGCAGCAGCGCATAGGTCATGGCCTGCGTGATAATGGAGAGATAGACGCCGTTGACGCGGGAGCGGAAGGCGAACCAGCCGAAGATGAAGGCAAGCAGGCCGGGTGCTGCCAGCACCATGATCATCGCGAACCAGAAATGATCGAAGCCGTACCAGAACCAGGGCAGCTCCTTCCAATTCAGGAAGACCATGAAGTCCGGCAGGATCGGGTTGCCATAGGTGCCGCGCGTGCCGATCTGCCGCATCAGATACATGCCCATCGCATAGCCGCCGAGCGCGAAGAAGGCGCCATGGCCGAGCGAGAGAATGCCGCAATAACCCCAGACCAGATCGAGCGCCAAGGCGAGCAGCGCATAGGTCAGATACTTGCCGAACAGCGACATCAGATAGGTCGGCACATGCAGCGCGCTGGTTTCCGGCAACAGCAGGTTCGACAGCGGCACGAGAAAGGCGATGGCGATCAATATCGCGATGGCGATGCTGATGCGGCGGTCGAGCGAGCGGAGGATAAAGGCCGTGATCATGCTTCCACCGCCCTGCCCTTGAGGGCAAAGAGCCCGCGGGGACGTTTCTGGATAAAGAGGATGATGAGGACGAGTACGAGGATCTTGCCAAGCACCGCGCCCGCATAGGGCTCAAGGAACTTGTTGAGGATGCCGAGCGAGAAGGCGCCGACCAGCGTGCCCCAGAGATTGCCGACACCGCCGAACACCACGACCATGAAGCTGTCGATGATGTAGCTCTGGCCGAGGTTCGGCGAGACGTTGTCGATCTGCGAAAGCGCTACGCCCGCCATGCCGGCAATGCCGGAGCCGAGCGCAAAGGTGAAGGCATCGACCCAAGGCGTGCGAATGCCCATCGAGGAGGCCATGCGCCGGTTCTGCGTCACCGCGCGCATCTGCAGCCCGAAGGCCGAGCGCTTGAGCAGCAGCAACAGGGCAACGAAGACGCCAAGCGAAAAGACGATGATCCAGAGGCGGTTCCAGGTAAACGAGAGATAGCCGATATCGAAGGAGCCGGACATCCAGGAGGGATTGCCGACTTCCTGATTGGTCGGCCCGAAGATCGAGCGCACCGCCTGCTGCAGGATCAGCGAAATGCCCCAGGTGGCGAGCAGCGTTTCCAGCGGCCGGCCGTAGAGAAAGCGGATGACGCCGCGCTCGATGACGAGGCCGACGGCACCCGTCACCACAAATGCAACGGGCAAGGCGATCGCCAGCGACCAGTCGAAGAGTTCCGGATAGGACGTGCGGATGACACTTTGCACCATGAAGGTGGAATAGGCGCCGAGCATCACCATCTCGCCATGCGCCATATTGATAATGCCCATGACCCCGAAGGTGATGGCAAGGCCGATGGCAGCCAGCAACAGCACCGAACCGAGCGACAGGCCGTACCAGACATTCTGCACCGCATCCCAGATCTGCAATTGATCCTGGATGCCGGCAATGGCGGCGGCAACATCGGGCTTCAGGCTGTCGTCGACGGAAACGGAGGAAAGGATGCCGATGGCGTCACGTCCGCCCTCGGTCTTGATCGTTTCGATCGCGGCTTTCTTCTGCTCCAGCGGACGATCGGAGCTAAGGACGGCAACCGCGCGCGCCTTTTCCAGTACGCCGCGAATTTCGCCGTCCTTCTCATTCTGAAGGGCTGCCTCCAGCACTTCCAGCGAATCCGGGCTCGGCGACTTCAGCACCGATTGCGCCGCTTCCAGCCGGACACCGCGATCCGGGCTCAACAGCGTCAAGCCGCCAAGAGCCGCGCGGACCGAGCGACGGAGATTGTTGTTGATCTTGATTTTCGTGAGGTTGCCCTTGGCTTCCTCGCCGGCCGCCTGCCCGGTGACCGGGTCGATCAGGCTCATGGCATCGCCGGAGGATTTGGCGATGAACACCTGGTTGTCGGATTTCCTGACGTAGAGATCGCCATCCGAGAAAGCCTGCAAGGCCGGCACCACCTTGGGATCGCCGGTCTTGGCCAGGTTCTTGACGATCTCGTCGGCCTGCTGGAAGTTCGCCGGACCAAGCGCGTTGATGAGGCTATGTGCATCCTCCTCAGCGCGCAGCGCTGTGGCGGTCAGCACCAGCATCAGGCAAAAGCCGGCGACCAGCGCCAAGGCTATGCGGTAAGCGAATTTGTCGATCATCGCGCTTGTCCCCTCAAGCTGTCGCGGGCAGAGAAGCCTGCCCGCGACGGTCTCACATCAAGCAGGCGGAACTCAGGAACCCTTGCCGCCGCACTTGCCAGTGGCAACGTTGAAGTTGCCGCAGTTCATTGGCAGGCGCCAATCCGAGATCAGGTCTTTGCTGTCGGGCAAAAAGTCGGACCATTCATCGCCGACGACTTCCGGAGTCTGCGAAACGACGTCGAATTGACCGTTTTCCTGCACTTCACCGATCAGCACAGGCTTGGTGATGTAGTGGTTCGGCATCATGGTGGCGTAGCCGCCCGTGAGGTTCGGAACCGAGACGCCGACGAGCGCGTCGATCACCTTGTCCGGATCGGTCGTGCCGGCCTTTTCGACAGCCTTCACCCACATGTTGAAGCCGATATAGGCGGCTTCCATCGGGTCGTTGGTGACGCGCTTGTCGTTCTTGGTGTAGGCGTGCCATTCCTTGATGAAGGCGGCATTGGCAGGCGTATCGACGGACTGGAAGTAGTTCCAGGCGGCGAGATGGCCGACCAGCGGCTTGGTGTCGACGCCGGCCAGCTCCTCTTCGCCGACCGAGAAGGCGACGACCGGAATGTCTTCCGCCTTGACGCCCTGGTTGCCGAGCTCCTTGTAGAAGGGAACGTTGGCATCGCCGTTGATGGTGGAGACGACCGCAGTCTTCTTGCCGGCGGCGCCGAAAGCCTTGATCTTCGAGACTTCCGTCTGCCAGTCGGAGAAGCCGAACGGCGTGTAGTTGGTGATGATGTCTTCGTCCTTGACGCCCTTGGACTTCAGATAGGCTTCGAGGATCTTGTTGGTCGTGCGCGGGTAGACGTAGTCGGTGCCTTCGAGCACCCAGCGCTGCACGCCTTCGTTCTTCATCAGGTAGTCGACGGCGGGGATCGCCTGCTGGTTCGGAGCAGCGCCCGTGTAGAAGACGTTGCGCTCGGACTCTTCACCTTCGAACTGGACCGGGTAGAACAGGATCGAGTCCAGTTCCTTGAACACCGGCAGGACTGACTTGCGCGACACCGAGGTCCAGCAGCCGAACACGGCCGAGACCTTGTCCTTCTGGATCAGCTCGCGCGCCTTTTCGGCAAACAGCGGCCAATCGGATGCGGGGTCGACGACAACGGGCTCAAGCTTCTTGCCGAGAACGCCGCCCTTCTTGTTCTGCTCGTCGATGAGCATCAACATGGCGTCTTTCAGCGTCGTTTCCGAAATTGCCATGGTGCCCGAAAGCGAGTGGAGAACGCCGACCTTGATGGTGTCGTCGGCAGCAAAGGCTCCATGGAATGCCGTTGTCGACATGATGGCGCCCAAAAGCGCGCCGGAGACGAGAGTCTTCAATTTCATTGTTTAGTTCCCCTCTTTTTATCTGCCGCAACGGCTCGTAAACGAAGATTAACCGTTGCCTGCCCGGAATATCCGGCAGCACCGGGGGAAACCACATACGTAATATGACGTAGATGCCGGGGCGAAATGTGCAGTCTATGCCACTCTGATGCCCTTAAGCGCCGTATCGATCCGTGTTACGACATGTCTGGACCGCCGGAATACTGTGGCGGAACTGCTGAAGGGTTGGCATGGCAGCGCGGCAACGCATCATTCCGGTAAGACGCGAATATAACCGCTGGGTCGCGAACCAGACGCTGGAAGACTATGCCCTGCGTTTCACCGCCAAGAGCGCCCGGCAGTTTTCCTCGCAGCGTATCTCGCAGACGGCGATCGGCGCTATCTCCTTCCTGGCGCTGGAAGCGATCGGCGGCGCCATCACGCTCTCCTACGGCACCACCAACGCCTTTTATGCCATCATCGTCGCCAGCATCGCCATGCTGGCAATCGGCCTGCCGATCAGCCGCTACGCCATCCGCCACGGCGTCGACATCGATCTGCTGACCCGCGGCGCAAGCTTCGGCTATATCGGCTCGACCATCACCTCGCTGATCTATGCCAGCTTCACCTTCATGCTGTTCGCGATCGAAGCCTCGATCATGTCTGGCGCGCTGGAGCTGACGCTCGGCATCCCCTTGTGGATCGGATACATCATCAGCGCCGTCATGGTCATTCCGCTGGTCACACATGGCGTCAGCCTGATCAGCCGGTTCCAGCTGCTGACGCAGCCGTTCTGGATCGTCCTCAACATCCTGCCTTTCGTCTTCATCGCCTTTTCCGACTGGGGGAAGTTCGATCTCTGGCGTGCCTTCGCGGGCATCCATCAAGCCTCGGGCGTGCCCGGGAGCGCTGCTCCCTTCAATCTCGTCGAATTCGGCGCTGCATCCGCCGTCATCCTGGCGTTGATGTCGCAGATCGGCGAGCAGGCCGACTTCCTGCGCTTCCTGCCGCCGGAAGGCCATCGCAAGTGGCGTCATCGCCTTGTGATCTTCCTCGCCGGCCCCGGCTGGGTGATCATCGGTGCGCCGAAGCTGCTGGCCGGCTCATTCCTCGTCGTCCTGACCTTGAGCTCGGGCGTGCCGGCCGATCGCGCCGCCGACCCGGCGCAGATGTATCTCACCGCCTTCGGCTACATGATCCCCTGGCACAATGCAGCGCTGCTGCTGATGGCCGCCTTCGTCATGATCTCGCAGTTGAAGATCAATGTGATGAACGCCTATGCGGGGTCGCTTGCCTGGTCGAACTTCTTCTCTCGGCTGACCCATAGCCATCCCGGCCGCGTCATCTGGCTGATCTTCAACGTCGCCATCGCACTGCTCCTGATGGAACTAGGCATCTACAAGCTGCTGGAAGAGACGCTCGGCATCTTCTCGATCATCGCCATGGCCTGGCTCTGCACGATCTCCGCCGATCTCTTCATCAACAAGCCGCTCGGCCTTGCCCCGCCCGGCATCGAGTTCAAGCGCGCGCATCTCTACGATATCAATCCGGTCGGCCTCGGCGCCATGGCGCTGTCGGCGACGATCTCGCTGATCGCCCATTTCGGCGTCTTCGGCGCGGTCGCCGCCTCTCTCGCCCCCTATATCACCCTGGTCATCGCGCTGATCGCCTCGCCCACCATCGCCTGGGCGACCAAGGGCAAGTTCTATCTCGCCCGCAAGCCGCGCCAGAGCTGGAAGAACCTCAGCACCATCACCTGCTCGATCTGCGAACATCCCTTCGAGCCGGAGGACATGGCATGGTGCCCGGCCTATGCCGCGCCGATCTGCTCTCTCTGCTGCTCGCTCGACAGCCGCTGCCACGACATGTGCAAGCCGAAGGCACGGCTCAACACGCAGGTGGGCACGGTCGCGAAGACGCTGCTGCCGGCGACCATCGTCGCCAAGCTCGCCACCCGCCTCGGCCGCTACGGTATCGCCGTTGCCGTGGCGCTAACGGCCGTTGGCGCCATCCTGGCGATGATCGCGCATCAGGTCGGCTCCGCTTCACCGGAGACCGCGCAGGTGGTCGACCGCACCATTCTGATCGTCTTCTTCGTCTTCGCCGTCATCGCCGGCGTCGTCTGCTGGTTCTACGTACTCGCCCATGACAGCCGCGTCGTCGCCGAAGAGGAATCCTCGCGCCAGAACACGCTGCTGCTGAAGGAAATCGCCGCGCACAAGAAGACGGACGCCGCCTTGCAGAGCGCCAAGGAGGCGGCGGAGGCGGCAAACCGCGCCAAGAGCCGCTACGTCGTCGGCCTCAGCCACGAGTTGCGCACACCGCTCAACGCCGTCCTCGGCTATGCCCAGATCCTCGAGCGCGACGAGACCATTCCCGCACCACGGCAGTCCTCGCTGAAAGTCATCCGCCGCAGCGCCGAGCACCTGTCGGGGCTGATCGACGGGCTGCTGGATATTTCCAAGATCGAGGCCGGCCGCCTGCAGGTCTATTCAAACGAAATCAACATCAAGGACTTTCTCGACCAGATCGTCGACATGTTCCGCCCACAGGCACAGGCAAAGGGTCTTGTCTTCGTTTACGAACCCACCGCCGCCCTGCCCGACTATGTCCGCACCGACGAGAAACGGCTGCGGCAGATCCTCGTCAACCTGCTCTCCAATGCCATCAAATTCACCGACACCGGTAGCGTTCGCTTCGAGGTCGGCTATCGCAGCCAGGTCGCGACCTTCACCATTGCCGATACCGGCCGAGGGATCGCCGAAAAGGATCTCACCCGTATCTATGAACCCTTCCAGCGTGGCGAGGCCGAGAGTATCCGCCCGATGCCGGGCCTCGGTCTTGGCCTCACCATCACGCAGCTGCTCACCAACACGCTCGGCGGCGAGATCGCCGTCGTCAGCGAGAAGGACAAGGGCTCGATTTTCAAGGTACGCCTGATGTTATCGACGGTGATCCGACCGATGAAGCCGCCGGCGCAGGAGCAGCGGATCGTCAGCTATGAAGGCCCGCGCCGCACCCTTGTCGTCGTCGACGACAATGAGGACCATCGCGAGCTGATGCGCGAGGTGCTGGCGCCCCTCGATTTCATCGTGCTCACGGCCACCGGCGGGCCGGACTGTCTGACGCTGATCGAGGGCATCAAGCCTGATCTCTTCCTCGTCGATATCTCGATGCCGGGCATGAACGGCTGGCAGCTGGTCTCGCGGCTGAGAGAGAGCGGTCAGACGGCGCCGATCCTGATGCTGTCGGCCAATATCGGCGACGGCGCCGCTGCCAAGGACAGCGACGACAGCCATAATGACGCGATCGCCAAGCCAATCGATATCCGCCAGCTGCGCGACAAGCTTGCGCTGCATCTTGGCCTGAAATGGGTCTATGCCGATGCCTCCGCGCCGGTCCTGCCTAAGCCGCCGCTGCCGATGAAGAGCCCCGGGATAGAGCATGTGCGCGAGTTGATACGGCTCGGCGAAATCGGCTATGTCAGGGGCATCGAGGCGAAGCTCGCGGATCTTGCCAAACTGGACGAGAACCAACCCTTCACCGATGCTCTACGCACCTATGTCCAGGCCTTCAACCTCGACGGCTTCCTGGATTTCCTGAGCAAATTCGACAACGAAAAGGTAGAACCGATTGGCTGAGCCCGCCCATCCCCGCGATATAGTCTTGCTCGTGGACGATTCGCCGGAGGCACTCGGATTCCTGACCGATGCCCTGGAACAGTCAGGCTTCTCCGTGCTGATCGCCACATCGGGATCGGCAGCGCTGAACATCGTCGAACGCATCACCCCGGACCTGATCCTGCTCGATGCTGTCATGCCTTCGATGGACGGCTTCGAGACATGTCGGCGGCTGAAGGCCAATGTCGGCGTCGCCCAGATCCCGGTCATCTTCATGACCGGGCTGACCGAGACCGAACATGTTGTGCACGCGCTGGAATCTGGCGGGGTCGACTATCTCTCCAAGCCGATCAACGTCGACGAGCTGCGCGCCCGCATCCGTGTCCATCTGCGCAATGCCCGCTCTGCCCAGAGCGCCCGGGTGGCGCTCGATGCCGCCGGGCGGCATCTGCTGGCGGTCAAGGGCGATGGCGCGATCCATTGGTCGACACCGCAGGCCACACGCCTGATCAACGCCGCCACGGGCAGTGACGACGGCCTCGAGCTTGTCGTGAAGCACATCGCCGCCTTCATGAGCGAGCGCGCTCGCCTCGGCCCGGCGCGCGACAACCTGGTCTCGATCAGCAATGGCGGCCAGGCCGCCCTGCAATTCTCATTTCTCGGCGCAATCGGCCCAGACGAATACCTCTTCCGCCTCACCGCCACCAACCAGCGCGCCGATGACGGCGTATTGCGTCAGCATTTCTCGCTTACCCAGCGCGAATCCGAGGTGCTGCTCTGGATCGCCAAGGGCAAGTCGAACCGTGATATTGGTGAGATTTTGGGTCTCTCCGCCCGCACTGTGAACAAGCATCTGGAGCAGATCTATGTGAAGCTCGGCGTCGAAAACCGGGCGTCTGCCGCTGTGAAGGCGGCGCATGTGCTGCATGAGGTGTAGGTAAGACTGTTCCCTCCTCCGCTTGCGATGTGAAGAGACTTCCCCGAGCCGGAGGTTCCCCGCCTTGAAACGAAAGAAGCCCGGCCAATGGCCGGGCTCCCCCAATCGAACGCATCGCCGGAAACCGGCGTCTCGAAGATTACTTCGAGATTTCGTCGTAGGTGTACTTACCGTCAGCACCCTTGGACCATTCGTACATGACGTAGTCCGGACGGGTGATGTCGCCCTTGGCATTGAAGCCAAGTTCGCCGATGGCGGTCTTGAACGGACCCTTTGCCTTCAGCGCGTCGGCAACAGCCATCGGATCATTGGAACCGGCAGCCTTGGCGGCGGCAGCGATGACCTGCAGGGCGGAGTAGGAGTAGAGCGTGTAGCCTTCTGGCTCATAACCGGCAGCGCGGAACTTGGCGACGAGATCGGTAGAAGCCGGGTTCTTGCGCGGATCCGGAGCGAAAGTCATGAGCGTACCATTAACGGCGTCGCCGGCGATCGAAGCCAGTTCGTTCGAGACGATGCCGTCACCGGACATGAAGTGAGCCTTGACGCCCTGGTCGGCCAGCTGGCGCAGGATCAGACCAGCTTCGGTGTGCAGACCGCCGTAATAGACGAAGTCGACACCGGCATCTTTCATCTTGGCGATGAGGGCCGAGTAGTCCTTGTCGCCGGGGGTGATGCCTTCATAGAGGACTTCCTTCACGCCACCGGCGTTGAGGTTCTTCTTGGTTTCGTC
The DNA here is from genome assembly GCF_041355235.1 of Rhizobium sp. RCC_161_2. Lineage (NCBI taxonomy): Bacteria > Pseudomonadati > Pseudomonadota > Alphaproteobacteria > Hyphomicrobiales > Rhizobiaceae > Rhizobium > Rhizobium sp. RCC_161_2. The sequence goes on from NZ_JBFUPL010000003.1 coordinate 329,210, forward strand.
GGCAAGGCCCTGGCCATAAGGGGTCTTGTCGTGAACGACAGCAACCTTGGCGCCCTTGAAGTGATCGATGATGTACTTGCCGGCAACCGCGCCCTGCTGGTCGTCACGACCGCAGGTACGGAAGGTGTTCCACAGACCGCGCTCGGTGAACTGCGGATTGGTCGAAGCAGGAGTGATCTGGAGGATGCCGTTTTCGGCGTAGACTTCCGAAGCCGGGATGGAAACGCCCGAGTTGAAGTGACCAACCACGAACTTGACACCATCAGCGACAAACTTGTTGGCAACCGAAACGCCCTGCTTGGCGTCGGAAACGTCGTCGCCAAGTTCGAGCTTGAGCTTTTCGCCATTGATACCGCCGGCTGCATTGATGTCGGCAACAGCCTGTTCAGCACCCTTCTGGAGCTGCGCGCCAAAAGCAGCATTCGGGCCTGTCAACGGACCGCCGACGCCAATGATGATGTCAGCCTTCGCAATGCCGCTGAAGGCGATCATTGCCGACAGAGCCACGGCCGACATGAGATACTTCTTCATATTGTTACTCCCAATTTTTTAAGCGGGTTCCGTTTGCTTTGCCCTGCGCAATACCCACCAACCATCGCGCCGGTATATTTGCCTCTTAACGCCTGGAAAATATGTTCCCGAAATATGGTAAGCGATTTCGCGAGCATTTCCAGCTTGGTATTCAGACTGTGCTCAGTTTCAACGCGGTGTCAATTCTTCTTCTTCCATGAAAAGGCCGAGGTCTTTTCATAGAGCCAATAATAATTATTCACCATCTGGTCCGTGCGCCGGTAACGATATCCGGCGGTGGCGAAGATGAGCAGAAGAACCACGTCGACGATATAGTTGAGAAGGTCGAACACCGGCCCATTGAACAGCGCGTGGTGCAGGAACTGCAGCGCAAGCCCGATCATGAATGTATAGATGACCGCCAGCGGATAAGAGTTCCAGTTGGACGCCACGGCGCGGCCGGCACGCCATGCGGTCCAGAAGCCCAGGAGCACGATGACCGTGCGGATGATCATGCGGCCGCCGGTATCGCTATCGATGAAAAGTCCCTGCATATCAAATTCTCCGCGAAACGGGGCTCAATGGTGGCCACCTTCGAGATAGGCCGCGCGCACTTCGGGATTGGCAAGCAACTCCCTGCCCGAGCCGCTCATTGTCACCCGGCCATTGACCATGACATAGCCCCGATCAGAGAGCTTCAGCGCAGCAAAGGCGTTCTGCTCCACGAGGAAGACGGTCAGTCCCTGGGTCTTGTTCAAAACCTTGATAGCCTCAAAGATACCCTTGACGATCAACGGTGCGAGACCCAGCGAGGGCTCGTCGAGCAAAAGCAGCTTCGGACGCGCCATCAATGCGCGGCCGATCGACAGCATCTGCTGCTCGCCACCCGACAACGTGCCGCCGCGCTGCGACTGGCGCTCCTTCAGACGCGGGAATAGGGTGAAGATCTTTTCGACGTCCTCATTGAAATATTTGAGCTTGTCGAGGCTCGCACCCATCTGCAGGTTCTCATAGACCGTCATGCGCGGAAAGATGCGACGCCCTTCCGGCGACTGCGCAATGCGTAGCCGGGCGATCTCATGCGTCGGCATGCGGGTGATATCCTGGCCGTCGAAGGTCACCGAACCAGCGCGGGCCTGCGGGCTGCCGCAGATCGTCATCATCAGCGTCGACTTGCCGGCACCGTTGGCGCCGATCAGGCTGACGATCTCGCCGCTGTTGACTTCAACATTAACGCCGGCAAGAGCGCGGATATTGCCATAATAGGTTTCGACGCCGTCAACTTTCAGAAGCGGTTGGCCCGTCATCAGTGTTCACCCTCCTGGAGGTGCTCGACTTCGGCGATAACCTCTTCCACTTCTTCATCCTCGACGCCGAGATAGGCTGCGATCACTCTTGGATCGTTCTTGACCTGGTCCGGCGTGCCGTCGGCAATCTTTTGCCCGTATTCGAGCACGACCACGTGATCGGAGATTTCCATCACAACCGACATGTCGTGCTCGATCAGGAGGATCGACGTACCGGCGTCCTTGCGGATATTGCGAAGGAACTCGTTAAGCACCAGCGATTCGCGTGGGTTGAGACCCGCGGCCGGCTCGTCCAGGCATAGGAGTTCCGGACCGGTGCACATGGCACGGGCGATTTCCAGGCGGCGCTGCGCACCATAGGGCAGATCGCCAGCCGGATCGTCGGCGCGATCGACGAGATCGGCCTTCTCCAGCCAGAAGCGTGCCAGCTCGATGGCATTCTTGGCTTCAGCGCGATATTTGCCGACGCCGAGCAGGCCGAGCACCGTATAGCCGGACGCCTTCATCAGCTTGTTGTGCTGCGCCACGAGCAGGTTTTCGAGTACGGTCAGGCCCGAGAACAAACGGATGTTCTGGAACGTACGTGCCACCTTGGCTTCGCGGGTAATCCGGAAATCCGGCAGCCGCTCCAGGAGATACTCCTTGCCGCTCTTCTGGTGGAGCGTGATCATCCCCATCGTCGGCTTGTAGAAACCGGTGATGCAGTTGAACACGGTGGTCTTGCCTGCCCCGTTCGGCCCGATCAGTGCGGTGATATCGCCGCGCTTGGCCTCGAAGGAGAAGTCGTTGATGGCCATCAGGCCGCCGAATCGCATCGAAAGATGATCGACCCTCAGCAGGACGTCGTCGGGGGTTGTGGTCACAGCGTTCATCAGCCGTGGCCCTCCTTGGTAAAGCTGCCGGACACCGCTCTTTGCTCCTTGAGGAAGGCGGTCGGCTCACGAGTTCCGACAAAGCCACGCGGTTTCACCAGCATGACGACCACCATGGCGAGGCCGAAGATCAGCATGCGGTAAAGTTCCGGAGTGAAGTCGGCACCGAAAATAATCTTGAGGAAATCCATGTCGCGCAGCAATTCGGTGCCGCCGATCATGGCGATTGCAGCAATCGCGATGCCCTTCAGCGAACCCATGCCGCCGAGAACGACGATGGCAAGGATAACCGCCGATTCAAGGAACACGAAGGATTCCGGCGAGACGAAGCCCTGACGAGCAGCGAAGAATGAGCCGGCAAAGCCGCCGAACATAGCGCCGGTGGAAAAGGCCGTCAGCTTGGTCGTCACGGTGTTGATGCCGAGCGAGCGGCAGGCGATCTCGTCTTCACGCAACGCTTCCCAGGCACGACCGATCGGCATGCGGCGCAACCGGATCGTCACATAGGCGGTCAACGCGCAGAGCGCCAGGATGACGTAGAACAGGAAGATCTTGTACCAGGCCGACGACGTCGACAGGCCAAAGGTCCTGATGACGTTGTGCGGATCCTTCATATCGAAGGTGTAGAGGCCGAACAGCGATGCCTTGGTGATGTTGGAAATACCAAAGCTGCCCTTGGTGACATCGGTCCAGTTGGTGAGCACGATGCGGATGATTTCGCCGAAAGCCAGCGTCACGATCGCGAGATAGTCGCCGCGCAGGCGCAGCACCGGAAAGCCGAGGACCATGCCCCAAAGGGCGGCGAAGATGCCGGACAACGGCAACAGGATCCAGAAGGACAGGCCGAAATGCGTCGACAGCAAGGCGTAGGAATAGGCGCCGACGGCATAGAAGGCGACATAGCCAAGGTCGAGCAGGCCGGCGAGGCCGACGACGATGTTCAGGCCCCAGGCAAGCATCACATAGATCAGGATCTGAATGCCGAAATTGTCGACATAGGTCAGCGATCCCTGCGGGCCGAAAAGCGCCAGCGCCAGCATCGGATAGACGAGCAGAAAGGCCAAGGCCATCTTGTTGAAATTCTTCGAGACGAAGCCCGGCTCGGCCACTACCGGCGGCACCTTCGCCTTGGTTGCCTTCCGTGCTGCCAGTTGAGGCTGGATGAAGACCGTAACCAAGAAACGACCGACCGTCGCAATGGCAACGATGGATGCCAGAAGACCCCAGCGCTGAACGATAACCAACTGGTTGTCGATGTTCTGATCAGTCTTCAGACCGATATAGAGCACGAACATTCCGAAGGTGATGAGCGCCGTCCAGAGAGCGTCGGTAAGCCCTTTCCGGACAAGGCCGGGCGCGGTCTTGCCTGCAACGAAATTTGAATTTGCCATGACGTTATACCTTCTCGACTTCCGGCCGTCCGAGGATACCCGTCGGCTTGAAGATCAGCACGTAGGCGAGGATGGCATAGGTCGCGACATCCTTATACGCGATGGCGAAATTGCCCGACCAGAACGATTCGATGAAGCCGATCATCAGGCCGCCGAGAACGGCGCCTGGCAGCGAGCCGATGCCGCCGAGAACGGCTGCGGTGAACGCTTTGACACCGGGGGTGAACCCGTCTGTGAAATTGGCGACACCATAATACATCAGGTACATCGTGCCGGCGACGGCGGCGAGTGCCGCGCCCATGATAAAGGTGACGGAAATGGTCCGGTCGACATTGATGCCAAGCAGCGCCGCCATCTTGCGGTCCTGCTCCGTGGCGCGCTGGGCGCGGCCAAGTGCTGTCTTGTTAACCAGGTACCAGAAGGCCGCGAGCAGTACGACCGTAATGACGAAGATGATGATCTGCTTCAGCGACAACGATACGCCATCGAAGTTATAGACATCGCCCACCAGCGTCGGGATCGGCTTGTTGCGCGGGCCCTGAGCCACCTGGATGAAGTTCGACAGCACGATCGACATGCCGATTGCCGTGATCAGCGGCGCCAGGCGGAACGAACCGCGCAACGGCCTGTAAGCGATGCGCTCGATCACCCAATTCCACAGGCTCGTCATCAGCATGGCGACGATGAGCATGACCAGAAGCAGGACCGCCACCGGCAGGCCGGCGAAGAACGATACAAGAACCAGGTAAGTGATGAGAGCGGCGAAGCCACCGAGCATGAAAACATCGCCATGGGCAAAGTTGATCATGCCGACGATGCCGTAAACCATGGTATAGCCAATAGCGATCAGGCCATAAATAGACCCGAGAGTCAGCCCGTTTAGGAGCTGCTGGATAAAATAATCCATATGTCATTTCCCCTGGATGCGGAGTCTATGGACCGCATCTCTTATTGATTGAGGTTCCTTTCGAGAGGGCCCTTCGCCGCGATTCCATACTGCTTTCGAAAGAAATGTGAAGCCAAAAAGGCAGGAAATTGACAAATTCTTTTCAAATGACCGTGCGATGGCGCAATTCGAACCAGAAATGGTAGAAAAACGGCATGATCCGGCTCAAAAAATAGCCAGGACAGCAGAATAGATTGTTTAGGCCGAAAATATCTCTTCGGGAACGGGCTCTCCAGCGAGCCCGTTCTCTTCATTCGAGGCTGGTGCTCACGAGCGCATGCGCGCACCGTCGGCGTCGAACAACGGCAGTGGTTGTAGCGCCGCCGGGACTATGTCTCCGAGCAGCTCGATCGACCATCCCCGCGTTTCGTCGGCAATCTCCTTGGGCACATAGCCGATGGCAACCGAGTGGCCCGAAGCATGGGCATAACCGCCGGAGGTTACCCAGCCGCAGACGGCGCCATCATGATAGATCGGCTCGTCGCCGATGACATCGGCATCCTTCGTGGCCAGAATGAAGGTGCGCAGCCGCATCGTTCCACCCTCGGCCTTCTCCGTGGCGGCCGCTGCCTTGCCGATGAAATTCACCTCCTTGGAAAGCGCCACGAATCGCCCGAGCCCCGCCTCCAGAGGCCCGTAGAGCGGGCGATATTCGCGCGCCCAGCTGCCATAGGATTTGTCGAGGCGCAGCGCATTCAGGGCTCTCAGGCCAAAGAGCCTGATGCCGAACTCGGCGCCTGCCTCCATCAGCAGGTCGAAGAGATAGCGCTGATGCTCCGGCTTCATCCAGATCTCATAGCCGAGATCGCCCGTATAGGAGACGCGACCGACAATGGCCGGCGCCATGCCGATATCCATGCGGCGGATGGACATGAATGGGAAAGCAGCGGTGGAGACATCCTGATGCGTCAGCTTTTCCAGGAGCTTGCGCGCCTTCGGCCCAGCGAAGGAGAGACCGAGCAACGACAGGCCGAGCGCCTTCAGCTCTACCGAGCCGTCCTTCGGCAGTAGGCTCTCGAACCAGCGCATGTGATAGGCCTCGGCAATTCCGGAGCCGATGACGAGGAAATCCCCCTCGCCCATTTTTGCGAGCGTGAAGTCGCCGATCAGCTTGCCGTCATGTTTCAGCATCGGCGCCAGCGTCATGCGGCCGATGGCCGGAATGCGGCAGGCAAGCAGCCGGTCGAGAAAGGCTTCCGCACCCGGTCCCTTGACCGAATATTTGGCAAAACCGGAGGTCTCCATCAGCCCGACGCTCTCGCGCACCGCCTTGGCCTCCGCTCCGACGACATCGAAATCGTTGGAACGCCGCCAGGAGAACTGGTCCTCCTCACCCTCGGGCGCAAACCACAAAGCTTGCTCCAGCCCATAATATGCACCGAAGATACCACCCGCCGCCTTGAGCTTGTCGTAGATCGGCGTCGTCAGCAGCGGCCGCGCCGCCGGCAACTCCTCATTGGGATAGCGGATGGAGAAACGGCGAGTGTAGTTCTCGCGCACCTTGGCATTGGTATAGGCAAGCGTCGCATAATCGCCGTAGCGCGAGACATCCATGGCAAAGACGTCAAAGCCTGGGTCGCCGTGGATCATCCAGTTGGCGAGCGCCAGCCCGACGCCGCCGCCCTGGCTGAAGCCGGCCATGACGGCGCAGGCCGACCAGTAATTCGTCAGTCCCCGCACCGGCCCGACCAGCGGATTGCCATCCGGCGAGAAGGTGAAAGGTCCATTGATGATCTTCTTGATGCCGGCATTGTTGAAAGCGGGGAAATGCCGGAAGCCGACTTCGAGCTCCGGTGTGATGCGCTCGATATCCTCGGCCAGCAACTCATGGCCGAAATCCCAAGGGGTGGTTACCGGCGACCAGGGACGACAGGCCTTTTCATAGGTTCCCATCAGCATGCCCTGCCGCTCTTGGCGCAGATAGATCTCGCCGTCGAAATCGACGCAGTGCATCAGCTCCTTGCCGGTGGATTTGTTGAAGTCCATCACCTCGGGCATGTCCTCGGTGATCAGATACATATGCTCCATGGCGAGCACCGGCAGTTCCAGCCCGACCATTCGGCCGACTTCGCGCGCCCAGAGGCCGCCGGCGTTGACGACATGCTCGGCAATGATCTCGCCCTGATTGGTGATCACTCGCCAGGAACCGTCTTCGCGCTGCACCAGCTCCTCGACCTTGGTGTGCAGATAGATCTCGGCACCATTCTTCTTGGCCGACCGAGCATAGGCATGCGTCGTGCCGTAAGGATCGAGATGGCCCTCGACGGGATCGTAGAGCGCACCAACGAACTGGTCCGGATCGAGAAGCGGCATCATCTCGTGCGCTTCCTTCGGCGTCAGCAATGTCGCCTCCAGGCCGTTGTAGCGGCCCTTGGCGAGAATCGACTTCAGCCAGTCGAAGCGCTGCGGCGTTGCGGCCAGCATCAGGCCAGAGGTCATGTGCAGACCGATATCCTGGCCGGAATATTCCTGAATTTCCTTGTAAAGCTCGACCGTGTATTTCTGCAGCTTGGCGACATTCGGGTCGCCATTGATCGTGTGCATGCCGCCGGCCGCGTGCCAGGTCGAACCCGACGTCAGCTCGGAACGCTCAAGCAAGACGACATCCGTCCAGCCGAATTTCGTCAGGTGATAGAGCACCGAACATCCGACGACCCCGCCGCCGATGACGACGACCCTGGCATGGCTTTTCATCTGGAAATCCCCTGTTTTCGGCTCGAAGCCGCAAGGAGTTTTCCCCTGCGACCGGCCGTATTTGCAGGGCAGCCTAGAGACTATCCAGGAGACCAAATAGCCCGAACTGCGAAACCGATATGTCTGTTTGCGCCATCGCGATTGTTCGGATCGCGCCATTCGCTTTCGGGCTTATGGACCCGTCGGAAAACCGCGTCACACCGCTCAGGATTGCAGTCTCAAGCGGCGAAGCCGGCCGTCAGCGCGAACTCGCGTCCCATCTCCATCACTTCCTCGAAAACGCTGCCGGCATAGGAGCGCGGCGCGATGATCTCGAAACGGTCGGGGCCGGTGCGGGCGAGATTGACGCTGACGTGGCAGCACAACATGCTCGCCGATTGCCCCTCGGCAAAGACCTGCGGATGCAAATCGACCGCCACGCATTTCGCCAGGATGCGGCGAACACTTGGGCCGGAAAGGCGCAGCACCACACGGCCGTCGCTCTGCTCGAAAAAGGAAGCCCGGTTTGCATCCAGCATGGCGAGGTCCCGCGCCAGGCTCTCCGCCGCAAGCGTCTCGGACACTGCCAGCCATTCGCGAGGCCCGACATGGCGCACGGAGATATCCGGCATCGCCTTCAGCGCCGCCAGCGTCCAATCCTCTTGCCCAGCATGGCCAAGCACGGAGAAGATGACGGGGCGACGGACCACGGCAAGATGGTTCGGATTGGGCTCGGCCTCGAAACCGGAGATATGATCTTCCAGAACGTGCCTGTTTTGATATGCGGCGCTCATCAGATCCTCACCCTAAAAGCTTCTTGTTGTCGGGATCGACGAAGACCGGATTGCAGACCTCGGCAACCACCTCCTCGCCGCGCAATCCGTCCCAGACGATCACATGCTCGCCGATCCGCTCGCGACCCGACTTCAGGAAGGCGAGCGCGATGAAATGATTGAGAACGGGGGAGAAGCAGGCCGAGGAGACATGCCCCTGATCATTCGCGGTCGACGGCTTGGCGCCCTCCCTCAAGAGGTGCGCGCCGGCCCAGATTTCCTTGCCGGCCTCAAGCGGCTTCAGCCCGACGAGCTGGCCACGGTCGGCGGCGGTCAGGCCGAATCGGGTCGAGAGACGCTTGCCGATGAAATCCGGTTTCTGCGTCGACATCATTCGGCCGAGACCGACATCGTCGGGCGTGGTGCGGCCATCCAGTTCGTTGTGGGTGACATGCCCCTTCTCGATGCGCAGCACATTCAGCGCCTCGACACCGTAGGCGCAGATACCATGCGCCTTGCCCGCCTCCATGACCGCATCCGCCACTGCCTCGCCGTAACCGGCGGGAACGGCGAGTTCGTAGGCCAGTTCTCCGGAGAAGGAGATCCGGAACAACCGCGCCTTCAGCCCGCCCTTCAGCATCACCTCAGCGGCGGCGAGGAACGGGAAGAACGCATCGGAAATATCGTCCTCGACGATCTGCTCGAGAACCAGCCTCGCCTTCGGTCCGGCGATCGCCATCTGCGCCCATTGATCCGACGAGGAGACGAAACGCACGTCGAGTTGCGGCCAGAGGTTCTGGGAGCAGAACTCCATATGCGACATGACCTCGCCGGCCATTGCGGTCGTGGTGGTGAGGAAGAAGTGATTCGGCGATAGATGGCTCGTCGTACCGTCGTCGAACACGATGCCGTCTTCACGAAGCATCAGCCCGTAGCGCGCCTTGCCGATCGGCAGCTTCAGGAAGGCATTGGAATAGAGCCGGTTGAGAAACTCGGCGGCATCCTTGCCGAATATTTCGATCTTGCCGAGCGTCGAAACATCGCAGAGGCCGACATTGCTGCGGACATTCAGCACCTCGCGGTCGACGCTGTCACGCCATGTCTTTTCGCCCGCGCGTGCAAACCACGAAGAACGATACCAAAGGCCGGATTCGACAAAAACAGCGCCGTTCTTCTTCGCCCAGCCATGCAGCGGCGATTCCCGCACCGGATGCGCATGCTTGCCGCGCGACGTGCCCGCCAGGGCGCCGAACGAGACAGGCGTATAGAAAGGCCGAAACGTCGTCGTTCCCACAGCGGCCGGACTGACGCCCCGCATGCCGGCGATGATCCCGGCAGCATTGACATTGCCGAGCTTGCCCTGATCCGTCGCCATGCCACTGGTCGTATAGCGCTTGGCATGCTCGGCATGGCCGAAGCCTTCGCGCAGCGCCAGGCCCAGATCCTTGTTGTGCACGTCGTTCTGGAAATCGACGAAGGCTTTGTCCTTGGCGCCCGGCATATGCCAGGTCGCAGCGAAGGAAGGATCATAGTCGCCCTCGACCTTGGGCATCTCGGCCACATGTGCCTTGCGGCCAAGACTTTCGATCACCCGCCGCGCCTTTGCAGCGCCGTCGGCAAGGCAGCCCGAGACGTCCTCAATGCCGGCCGCAGAACCGGCAATATCCAATTCGCCGCCGACCGTCGGCGCCATGAAGGCCTGCTTTTCCTCCGACCACACCGGCTTTGCGCCGCGCTGGCAGGCAAGATGAATGATCGGCGACCAGCCGCCTGACATGGCCAGCGCATCGCAAGCGATGAACTCGTCAAGCCCGCCGCGATCGGCGATGACGCCACTGATGCGATATTTGCCCTTCGTCGCCTGCACGGTGCCGCCATGAATGATGCGAACACCCTGCGGCGCGACATCGGACGCCGCGCTACGCGTATCGATGATCGCTGATATCTCGGCGCCTTCGGCCACCAGATCCTGCGCCGTGCGATAGCCGGAGCCGCCATTGGTGAACACCACCACCTTCTCACCCGCCACCACGCCGTAGCGATTGAGATAGCTGCGCATCGCGCCCGCCATCATCACGCCCGGCTTGTCGTTGCCGCCGAACACCAAAGGCCGTTCTTCCGCGCCGGTCGCAAGGATGGCGCGTTTGGCTGCAATGCGCCACAGGCGCTCCACCGGCAGATCCGGCGACGGCATCGCCACATGCTTCTGCACTTTTTCGACTGCGCCGAAGACATTGTCATCGTACCAGCCGACCACCGTTGTGCGCGGCATCAAGGTGACATTCTCGAAGCTCTGAAGCTCCTCGAGCGTGGTATGCAGGAAGGCATCGGCGGAAACGCCGCCGATCGACAGCCGTTCGGACAGCAGCGATCCGCCCAGACGAAATCCTTCGTCAGCAAGAATGATACGCAGACCGGCACGCGCCGCCGTCAACGCCGCCATCAACCCCGCCGGGCCGGAACCGATCACCAGCAGATCGCAATGCGCCCAGGCTTTCTCGTAACGATCCGGATCGGGCTCCATCACCGCTTTGCCGAGACCGGCGGCCCGGCGGATCAGCGGCTCGTAGACCTTCTCCCAGAAGGCTGCCGGCCACATGAAGGTCTTGTAGTAGAAGCCGGCGCCAAGGAAGGGCGACAGCAACCCGTTGATCGAGGCGACATCATATTTCAGCGACGGCCAGCGATTCTGGCTGACGGCGGTCATCCCCTGATAGAGTTCGGCGACGGTCGCTCGCGTGTTCGGCTCGGTGCGCCCATCCTTGCCGATCGTCACCAGCGCGTTCGGCTCAGCCGACCCCGCCGTCAAAATACCGCGAGGCCGATGATACTTGAAGCTGCGGCCGACGAGCAGCTGGTCGTTGGCAAGAAGGGCGGCGGCGAGCGTATCGCCCTCCAATCCCTTCATATCCTTGCCGTCGAACTTGAACGAAAGCGGCCGGCTGCGATTGACGAGACCGCCAGCGGCGAGACGATAGGCCGTCATTGCGCCGCCTCCCGCGCCTTGTCAGCCGCATCCGTAACGGAAAAAACCTCGTGGGTGACATTGCTGCGCTCGACGACCAGCCAGCGGCGGCAACCGGCCGCATGATGCCAATCCTCGAGAATGCGCCCGCGCTCGTTATCGCGGATATAGACGTAGCGATGCCAGTCTTCATCCGGCGCAGACGGTGCCGGACGGACGATCGAAGCGCCGCGAATGGTGAACTCTTCTTTTGGGCGCGTGCCGCAATGCGGGCAGTTGATCAAGCTTGCCATTGGTTTCGTGCCCTCAATGCAGATTCGGCTGCGGACCCTTGCCGCTTTCGTCGATCACAAAACCGCGCTCGAAGCGATCGAGGCGCATGAAGCGGCTGACCTCGTGGCTCTCGCCCTTGGCGATCAGGTGCGCGAAGCAGAAGCCGGAGGCCGGCGTCGCCTTGAAGCCCCCATAGTTCCAGCCGCAGTTCAGATAGAGATTGTCGATATGGGTGCGGTCGATGATCGGCGAGCCGTCCATGCTCATATCCATCACCCCGCCCCACGTGCGCAAAACGCGAACACGCGACAGGCCGGGGATCAGCGATACCCCCTCCTCCATCGTATGCTCGACGGTGGCGAGATTGCCGCGCTGGGCATAGGAGCTATAGTAATCGATATCGGCGCCGAAGACCAAACCGCCCTTGTCCGACTGCGATATATAGAAATGTCCGGCGCCATAGGTGATGACGTGGTCGATCACCGGCTTCAGCCCTTCCGAGACGAAAGCCTGCAGCACATGGGTTTCGATCGGCAGCTCCAGATCCGCCATTTGGCCGAGGATCGAGGTATGGCCGGCTGCCGCCAGCGCCAGCTTGCCGCAGCCGATGAAGCCGCGCGTCGTCTCGACGCCCGTCACCGCTCCGCTTTCGTCACGGCGAATGCCGATCACCTCGCATTGCTGGATGAGATCGACGCCACGGCTATCGGCGCCGCGTGCATAACCCCAGGCGACGGCATCGTGCCGCGCCGTGCCGCCACGCTCCTGCAGCAGTCCGCCGAGGATCGGAAAGCGCGCGTGGTCGAAATTGAGATAGGGCATCATCTTGCGCACCTGATTCCGGTTCAGCAGCTCCGCGTCGACCCCATGCATACGCATCGCATTGCCGCGCCGGGCATAGGCATCGCGCTGGCCATCCGAATGAAAGAGGTTGAGGACGCCGCGTTGGGAGACCATGGCATTGTAGTTGAAGTCCTGCTCCAGCCCTTCCCAGAGCTGCATCGAGAATTCGTAGAAAGGTTCGTTGCCCGGCAGCAGATAGTTGGAGCGGATGATCGTGGTGTTGCGGCCGGCATTGCCGGAGCCGAGATAGCTCTTTTCGAGCACGGCAACATTGGTAATGCCGAACTCCTTGGCGAGATAATAGGCCGTCGCCAGCCCATGCCCACCACCGCCGACGATGATCACATCGTAATGCGGCTTCGGCTCCGGGGTTCGCCACACAGGCTGCCAATGCCGGTTTCCCGAAAGCGCCTGTTTTAGAAGCTGATATGCCGAATAACGCATGGATGAATCCCGATCTCTACCCGGCCGCACATTCGCATATGCAATAAAAACGACAAGTCCCGAAAGGACGGAAAATCTTCGCAAACAGGACATCTTCTTTCCCGAATGCGCAGCCGCGACAAACCGCTGTATCCCAAAAGTCACGCGGTCCTGCGGATGTTGTCGGGATCGGCACAGGGCTGCAAAGTCCGATTGTAGAGTCACGATCCGATAGCTAGGCGGTAGAAATGTGATCGGTGCTGGGTCTACACTTCATAGTGAAGACCTCTTAAGTATTGTACTCCTAGACTTGCAACGCAGACGAGCTGCGGAAAGACGAACAGGCAAATGCTCGCGACATTTGAAAAAGCGGCCCTCGAGGCAGGTAAGGCCATTTTGGAGGTCTACCGCGCGGGCTACGCTGTCGCCTTGAAGCAGGACCAGAGCCCCGTTACCCTGGCCGACGAACGCGCCGAACATATCATTCTCGATCATTTGACGCGCGACTTCCCCGACATCCCTGCAATTGCCGAGGAATCGGTGGCCGCCGGCAGGATTCCCGACATTCGCGGCCGCTCCTTCTTCCTCGTCGATCCGCTCGACGGCACGCGGGAATTCATCGAGCATCGTGATGAGTTCACCGTCAACATCGCCTATATTCACAATGGCGCTCCCGTCGCCGGGATCGTTTTTGCGCCGGCACTCGGCATTGCCTTCACCGGAGAAGGCGGTGAGGCGCGCAAGCTCGTCATTTCGGACACGTTCACCGTCGCCGACCGCTCGATCATTGCCGTGCGCGGGCGGCCCGACAGGCTGCTGGCGCTTGCCAGCCGCTGCAACAGCAGCCCGAGGACGGACAGTTTCCTGGCGGAAAATGCCGTCACCGCCTGCACCTCGATCGGTTCGTCGCTGAAATTTTGTCTTCTTGCCGAAGGCAAGGCCGATGTCTATCCGCGCTTTACCCGCACGATGGAATGGGACACGGCGGCCGGCGATGCCGTATTGCGCGCCGCGGGCGGCTCGACCGTCACGCTCGACGGCCATCCCCTCGCCTACGGCAAGACCGACCAGAGCGAAGATTCCGATTTCGCCAACCCCAATTTCATCTGCTGGGGCGGAAAGAAAAATCTCGTCGACGCGTAGTTTTCGATCTCGAAGCGTAAGTTTTCACTGACAAAAAATAGTAGTGAAACCTGTTTTCTCCTACAAATTATAGGGGCTTGCTCGGCTTGTGGCAGCACTGCGCCATGCGCAAATCAGTCCGCCACCGCTTTTCTTAAAATTCTTAGCAAAGTGTTACTAAGCGCTTAGGCAATTTTTAAATGTGGCAAGCTAGAGTGGGTCTTGTGGTCTTGAGTATGTGTAGAGAGTCCAATGACCGAAATGATACGTCCCCGAGTAAAGTATGTCATCGGCCCCGATGGCAGCCCGCTGACGATAGCAGACCTGCCGCCGCCGAATACGCGCCGCTGGGTTATCCGTCGTAAGGCCGAGGTTGTCGCCGCTGTGCGCGGTGGCCTGCTGAGCTTGGAAGAAGCCTGCGAACGCTATACGCTTACTGTCGAAGAGTTCCTTTCCTGGCAGTCGTCCATCAATTCCCATGGCCTCGCCGGCCTGCGGACGACCCGCATACAGCAATATCGTCACTGACGAATGCAGCAGCCGCGATATCCGTTTGATCTTCGGTTCGGGCCTCCTTCCCTCCTCGACAGGATAAGAAGAAGGCCCGAAATCATGATGCAGCCCGCGTAAAAACCACAGACCTGGCTGCATGGACGTCGCGGCAAACCCGCCTGTTTTGGCGACGGCCACAATGGTCGCCGCAGGCTATGATCAAAGTACTGGACATCAAATCCGTCCAAATGGACTGTTTGTTAATCCTGCTAATGTCAAAGCGATACTCGAAGCGGAGATAGTCCGTTGCCGATTTCACCGGTTGGCAGTTCGCCTTCCGCATGCCAATCTTCCCAATACGTAACGCTTGGGAGATTGATCATGGATATTCGCAACGAAAACAATGCGTCAGGCGGCCGCTATGTCGCGACGGTCGAAGGCCACGAGGCCGAGATGACCTTTTCCCGCGCCTCCCCAAACCTTATTATCATCGATCATACCGGCGTTCCGGATACGCTTCGCGGCAAGGGCGTCGGCCAGGCACTCGCCCTTCACGCCGTCGAGGAAGCCCGCGACGGCGGCTGGAAAATCATCCCGCTCTGTCCTTTTTTCAAGGCGCAGTCTCTACGTCATGCGGAATGGCATGATGTTGTGAATATGTAGGCGTCTTCTCAGCAAAGACGGTCCACTTCTTCTCCAGAAAACACCAAAAACCGTGCATGGCCGGCCCAATCGTGGCCAGTCATGCACGGCTCTCGTGCCGTTCCCGCCGCTTCCCGTATCCCTCTGTAAAACATTCCGATTTCGGAACACAGTCGGCTTGAGGGGCAACAGCTGGCGACGGAATGGTTACATCAGGCGCGCGCCCTTACCGGACCCGAACCGTCACGCTCTTCCAAGGCTGCCGCCTTGGCATATTCGGCCTGCATTTCTTCCAGCGATGTTTCCAACGCCTCTTCCTGCACCTGCAATTCCCGGATCGACACCTGCAGGTTATCCGCACGCTGGCGCGCGGCCTTGGCAAAGGTCGGGTAGGCAAAGTGGCTCGGGTCGACAATGCCGGACTTTTTCTCTTCCAGCACGATCTGGCTCTCCAGATCCTTTGTCATACGGTCGAATTCCGCCATCATCATCTGCAATTGCTGCAACTGACGGCGTTTTTCGTTCACCTGAAACTCTTTCAGGCGCGTTAGGCTCTCACGTGACTTCATACGCATTACTCCCGTGATGCGAGACCCCGGCTCTCGATAAAATGACCCGCCGCGCCGCTTTGAGACGGTTTGGTTAAAAAAATTTCCAGCGATCTTAATAAAAACCTACCGCTGGTAACCTTTCGTTTACGGGCATCGTTAATGATAGGGACAATGATTTAAGGGTCAGTAAATGCCGCAGTCGGAATTCGATATGTTGGCATTGGCGAGTCGAATGAATCACTTGGCGTGTCTTCTTAATGCAACACTTTAGGATTGATATTTGCCGATTGTCTTTGGAAAACAGTGCAATGGAAAAATTATTTAATAAATTCGATACGACTTGCCAGAGTGAATCAGAATTTGTTAACCATTCCATGGCAGCTTCCAAATCAGGCAGTGATTTGTTCGGTATCGCGTAGGGGGCTGACGACCTTTCGGCGGCGGTAAAGGGGATAATTATGCGGGTTCTACTCATTGAAGACGATAGCGCGACAGCGCAGAGCATCGAGCTGATGCTCAAATCCGAAAGTTTCAACGTCTACACCACCGATCTCGGTGAAGAAGGCGTCGATCTTGGAAAGCTCTACGACTACGACATCATTCTGCTCGATCTCAACCTTCCCGACATGTCCGGCTACGAAGTGCTTCGCACGCTGCGCCTGTCGAAGGTCAAGACACCGATCCTCATCCTCTCCGGCATGGCCGGTATTGAAGACAAGGTTCGCGGTCTCGGCTTCGGTGCAGACGACTATATGACCAAACCCTTTCACAAGGATGAATTGGTCGCACGAATTCACGCCATCGTCCGCCGTTCCAAGGGCCATGCCCAGTCGGTGATCATGACCGGCGAACTGATTGTCAATCTCGATGCCAAGACCGTCGAAGTCGGCGGCCAGCGCGTGCATCTGACGGGCAAGGAATACCAGATGCTGGAGCTGCTTTCGCTCCGCAAGGGCACCACGCTCACCAAGGAAATGTTCCTGAACCACCTTTATGGCGGCATGGACGAGCCGGAACTGAAGATCATCGACGTCTTCATCTGCAAGCTGCGCAAGAAGCTCGCAAATGCCGCTGGCGGCGCCAACTATATCGAAACGGTCTGGGGCCGCGGCTATGTGCTGCGCGAGCCTGACAGTAACGAGCTAGCCGAAAGCGCCTGAGCCGCTTCCCCACAACCGCCACACCAATCGAAATCCCGCCTCATGAGGCGGGATTTTTTTTGTTGTCGATGTCACCGGCCATAAAAAAAGCCGCCTCGAGAGGCGGCCGTCATTCATGGATTGGAATGGCTTGGCTAAGATCAGGCCGCGATGGCGCGATTGCCGAAAACGGCGGTCAGGATCTTGCGGTCGAAAGGCTTCAGCAGGAAATCGGTGGCGCCGGCCCGCTTTCCGGCCATCAGCTTGCGTAGATCCGCCTCGATGACGCAGTAATAGATCTTTACGTCCTTGCCGTTCGGCATGGCACGGATGCTGGCGATCAGCTCGAGCGCGCCGTCCATGCCGGCATCGACGATCAGATAATCGGGAAGTTCGGCCTGGCAGCGCGCCAAGGCTTCACCGGCGTTACCGGCTTCGCTCACGAGAAAATCCAGCTCGGACAGAATGCGCTTGCCAACCTTGCGTACGACATCCGACGTATCCGTAATCATGAACCGCTGCATTGTCCGCTCCTTCGCGCCCGCTCGCCATCGATCGGGCACCAACTTCAAATTGGAACGATAGGCACATGAGGCTAAGGATTCGTTACCGTTATATTGTCAATTGCGCGAACAGCTCAAAGATTGCAGACGAGCGCAGTGATGCACGTAAAAATACCCCCGCGGCCGTTTCTGGCTGTGGGGGTATCGAAATGGATGCTGCGAATATCGCTTATTCGCCGCGCATGGTGGCGATGAAGGTCAGCTCTTCCGGCGTGGCTTTGTAGGTAAGTTCCATGCCGCTCTCGTCAGCCAGAAGCACGGTGTAATAGGGCTGGATCGAATGGGCATCGACCGCCTCTTCCAGCGTACCGGAGCAGATTTCGGCGAATTTCGGCGGCACGCGCATCAGCCGGCCCTTGGTGGTGATCGTGAACTTGGCATCAAGATCGGGATTTTCCAGCGTCACGTCGATAGTGCCGCCGCGCGGGATCGAGCCATAGGCGACGAGAAAGAGATTGAGCAGCAGTTTGACCCGGTTCTTGGGGATGATGGCGCGCGGGCCGGTCCAGCTCACCTCGGCCTTCTTCTCGGCGGCGGCGAAATCCTTGGCGGCACGCTCGGCCTCGCCCGTATCGATCGAGGCGCCGACGGAACCGGAGGCGCCGAAGGCAAGGCGCGCGAACTTGAGGCGGACTGAAGCGTTGAGCGCGCTCGTGCGGATCAGGTCCATGGCATCGGCATCGGCACCGCCCTCGTCGAGCAGCTCCAGGCCGTTATTGATCGCGCCGACCGGCGAGATCACATCATGGCAGACGCGGCTGCACAGCAGCGCGGCCAGATCCGGTCCGGTCAAGGTGAGGTTCGGATTCTTCGACATTCATTGTCTCCTGAATGCTGACAAGGCGGAACGCCGTATGATTTTACGTTGCCACGGCAAGATTGCTCGAGGATTGCCGCAGGCGGCGTACCACTCGCCATAAAGACACCATATTTGGTAAACCGATTGTTAAGATGATCGACGCAAAATGCATTCATCACCACCAGACTTTTTCGCGCGCGAATCGCCATGCGGAAATCGGGCGGAACAGTCTGGAATGGGGAGCAAGGCATATCCGGCGCGTTCATGCGAATGCACCACGCCTGCGCTCCCAATCGCACCGACCATGATGAACGGATGACTGACATGCGCTATCAACTCCTGAAGAGAATGCCCAGCCCCGGCTCTAGAACGGTAGGCCTCGGCTTGATCTTGGCCATCGTTGCATTCGTGAGCTTCGCATTGCCGGTTCGTCAGGCGGCGGCAGCGCCGACCAACCAACATTATTCGATGCAGGAAATCGTCGACGCCGGACATTCCTTCTTCGGCTCCACCAGCGGCGGCCTTGCCAAGGTGGTCGAGCGGGCCTTTCAACAATATGGCCTGCCGAACGGTTATATCCTCGGCCAGGAGGGCTCGGGCGCCTTCATCGCCGGCCTGACCTATGGCGAAGGCCAGCTCAACACCAAGAATGCCGGCGAACACCCGCTCTATTGGCAGGGACCGTCCCTCGGCCTCGACTATGGCGGCCAGGGCGCCCGCGTCATGATGCTGGTCTACGACCTGCCGAGCATCGACAGTGTCTACACCCGTTTCGGCGGCGTCAGCGGCCAGGCCTTCGTCGTAGCCGGCTTCGGCATGACGGTGCTGAAGAACAACAACATCGTGCTGGTCCCGATCCGCACCGGTCTCGGCGCCCGCCTCGGCGTCAATCTCGGCTATCTCAAGGTCACGCCGAGTGCGACATGGAACCCCTTCTGAGGCTCCGAGCAATATCGCCTCCCATGCCTTCGATCTCCTGGCCCGCGACGATCGCGGGCCTTTTCTTGTCCGGGAACGTCGGCGCGCCGGTAAACCATATCCAATTTAAACCCTTGCTCGTCGGCCTGCCCCCATGCTTAATCAATTGACCGATATCGCAAACAACTCCCAGATGCAGGCAGTGCCGTGATTGAATTTGCTCTGTTGTTCGGATTGGGCTTTCTGACCGCCGCCTTTCTGGCTTTCCTGATTGCACCCGCGATCCACCGCCGCATTGTCTGGTTCACGGAAAAGCGGCTGAAGGCCACCATACCGCTGAGCCCACAGGAAGTGCGGGCACAAAAGGATATGGCGCGCGCCCTCTTCGCCGCCGAAAACGCCAAGACCGAACAGCTGCTGACCCAGGAACGCGACAAGGGCGTCGCACTGCGGATACATAATGGTAAGCTTCTGCAGGAAGCCAGCCGCTTTGCCGCCGAAAGCAGCGAATTGCAGACGCGCATCGACGATCTGGAGACCGAGGCCGGCGAGTTGCGCTCCCGCCTGCGCCGTGAGGAAGGCTATATCAGCCAGCTCAAATCCGGCGTGCATACGGCAGAGCAGACCAGTGCCGAGAAGGATGCTGACATCGACAGCCTGCGCAAGCGGATGACCAAGATGGCTGCCGATGCCGATAATCTGAAGATCGATCTGGCGGCCCGGGAAACCGAGGTCGAAAGCCTGAAGCTTCGCATCAACACCTTGCGGGACGAGCGCGACACGCTGCGCCAGGATCTGAATCAAGCAAGCCAGCGCGCCAGGGACGCCGAATTGCGTCTCGGTCAGGAAAGCGATAGGGCCCGGCGGCTCGACGAGCGGCTGAACCGGGAGATTGCCGGCAATGCCGACCAGGAAACGCTGATCGCGCGCCATGTTCAGGACGTGACACGCCTGAAGGAAAAACTGGAAGCCATAGAGGGTGAGACGCGTCCAGCCGGCCGAGCGCCGCGTGCCGCCAAACTCGTTTCGTCCGCCAAGCGAACCAACGGCGCGAAGCCGTCAGCCGAACAGACTATTCTGGAAGCCGTAGACACCAACGCATCGGAACCGGAGCGCACCGTGGAAGACGATATCGCTCACATGACGGAAGAAGTGCGCAATCGCGCCGCAGCCCTTTCTGACCGCCTGTCCAAATCGCGCTCGCCGGCGCATGATCAGGCCATGCGCGAGGAAATCGCCATCATTGCCGCCAATATGGTGGCGCTGACTGCCCGCCGGGAAGGCGACCAGTCACCGATCTTCGATCTGCTGCCGAAGGACGCAGGCGCCGCCGAACAGGGTGCACGCTTCAGCCTTGCCCATCGCGCCGCCGCCCTCCTGCGAAAGTAACCGTAGAGGCGGAAGCTCAAACCCGCTTGAGCAGCGACGCCATCTCAAAAAGGGCTATGCCGCTTGCCGTTGCCACGTTCAGGCTGTCTAGTCCCGGCGCCTGCGGTATCCGTACGCTGCCGAAAGTTGACAGAATGTCCTGCGGCAGCCCCTCCCCCTCTGTGCCGACCACCAACGCCATGCGATCCGTCGCTGGAACCGCACGGATATCGGTCTCGCCCCGCGGCGACAGGCTCCAGATGGCAAAGCCGCGCTCCGTCAGCGCCGCAAGCAGGTCGACATCGCGCAACTGGCGGCGATAGGGCGTGGTCAGCACCGAACCGACCGAGACGCGCAGCGCCTTGCGATAGAGCGGATCGCAGCAGGTCTCGTCCAGCAATACGGCATCGGCGCCGAAAGCCGCGGCATTGCGGAACATCGAGCCGACATTGTCGTGATTGGAGATACCGCACCCCACAAGAACGAGCGAGCGTTTCGGCAGCCGTCCGAGAAAGGTGTCGATATCCATGTCCGCCGTTCGCCGGCCGAGCGCCAGGACACCCCGATGCAGATGGAAGCCGACGATGCCGTCCAGGACCGAGCTTTCGGCGACATAGATCGGCACGTCGGGCGGAAAGGCCGCGATGATTTCTTCCAGACCGGCGGCGCGATTGCGCAGCAGCAGCACCTTCTCGGCGACGAAATCTCCGCCAGCCGCATGCGCTCCGGCCAGAAGCCGCAACACCACCGTACCCTCGGCAATGAAGCGGCTCTCGCGACCGGTCAGGTCACGCTCGCGAATATCGCGGAATTCGGCGATGCGCGGGTCGTCGGGATGCGTGATCTCGATCAGCCGATCGCCCGCCATCGCCGGGCCGTCAGTTGGGAAGCGCTATCGTCGCGACGATACGGCCGATGCCGTAATCGAAGACGACGGCCTGGCGCTGGCCGCTGGCGAGCGTGCCGTAGAACAACACCTGATTGCCGGAAAGCGCCGTCGACTGGACGGTAAAGCCCTGCGGCAGCGCGGCGGTCACGGAGACCGGAGCATCCGAGGGAATATTCGAAGCCGCAGCGCCTGCTGGCTTTGCCGGAGCGCGCATCGTCTTATAGACAACGGCGCCGAACACGGCCATAAGGCTCACCACCATGACGGCCGCCGAGACGATCTGCAGGCGGACCATCTTGCGTCGGACACTTTCCAGGGCCGGATCGAGGGGCTTCTCCTCTTGATCGTCTGGCTCGAGATTCGTCATCGATGCGTCCTTATTTCCTGAAGAGCGCCTGTGCGCCGGAGAAATGCGTTTGAGCGACCCCTTTAAAGAAGCTGCGGGCAATAGAAAAGTCCTAACTGCCGATGAAACCGCCGAAGGCCGGCTCGATGCCTGGCTGACAGCGCAATTGGACGAGGAATTTTCCCGTAGCCGCATCCAGGCGCTGATCAAGGCCAATGCCGTTCTGCTCAATGGCACCCCGGTCACCGACGCCAAGCGTAAGGTGCGCCCCGGCGACGCCTATGAGATCACGCTTCCCGAGCCTGAGGATCCGACGCCGCAGGGTGAGGATATCCCGCTCGACGTGCTCTTCGAGGACGAAGACGTCATCGTCATCTCCAAGCCCGCTGGCCTCGTCGTCCATCCCGGCGCCGGCAACTGGACCGGCACGCTGGTGAACGCGCTCATCCATCATTGCGGCGACAGCCTCTCCGGCATCGGCGGCGTGCGCCGGCCGGGCATCGTCCACCGGCTGGACAAGGACACAACCGGCGTCATGGTCGTCGCCAAGAACGATATTGCCCATCGCCATCTGTCCCTGCAATTTGCCGACCACGGCCGCACCACGCCGCTGGAACGCGCCTATCAGGCGATCGTCTGGGGTCGTCCGCGCCAGCTCGTCGGCACCGTCAACGCGCCGCTCGGCCGGGCCACCGGAGACCGGACGCGACGGTCCGTCAAGCGCCCGGGCAGCCCGGACGCCGACGAGGCCATCACGCATTATGAAGTGATAGAGCGCTTTCACGAGGCCCCGGACGCCACCGCGCTCGCCTCGCTGATCGACTGCCACCTCGAGACTGGCCGCACCCACCAAATCCGCGTCCACATGGCGCATATCGGCCATCCCCTACTCGGCGACGCCGCCTATGGCGGCGGCTTCAAGACCAAGGCCAATCTCCTGCCTGATACGGCAAGGGAAGCCGTCAACCGCTTCCCGCGCCAGGCGCTTCACGCCTACCTGCTGCAATTCGAACATCCGCGTACAGGCGAAGTGATGCATTTCGAAGCGCCCCTGCCGGACGATATGGAAGAGCTGGCGGCGATACTGCGGGGGTGAAAATCGGCGGCCGTAAAAATCACACGGCTGGACGTCTGCCTCTTCCGCGCCTATAATGGCGGACGGAACCGATTTCCGGCACATCTCTCATCCGCCCGGAACGCAATGCATTTGCTGTTCAAGTGGTTGGATCTCCGAGGCCGGAGGATTCGGGAGGATAGTCACAAGGGCGAATGTCACGGCGTGGTTAGCGTTCACGCCGGGTAACAGCTGCGTGACCATGTTCTTGAATCACTGTTTGGCCGTACTTATCTACATATTGGTTTAGTGCGGGGTCTTCGGACCTGCGCGCCTTGGTCAGCTTCGCAAAGAGCGTGCAATGCGCCCCCAGAAGGGACCAAATCTCGAATAGGAGGGTGCACATTCATGGCCCGTAATACCTTACCGTCCATTGCCGCCGGGGAAGCCGGCCTTAACCGTTATCTCGACGAAATCCGCAAGTTCCCGATGCTGGAGCCGCAGGAAGAGTATATGCTCGCCAAGCGCTACGCGGAACATGCCGACCGCGAGGCGGCCCACAGGCTCGTCACCAGCCATCTGCGCCTCGTGGCGAAGATTGCCATGGGCTATCGCGGCTACGGCCTGCCGATCGGCGAAGTCGTATCTGAAGGCAATGTCGGCCTGATGCAGGCTGTCAAGAAGTTCGATCCGGAACGCGGCTTCCGCCTGGCAACCTATGCCATGTGGTGGATCAAGGCTTCGATCCAGGAATATATCCTGCGCTCGTGGTCGCTGGTGAAGATGGGCACGACGGCCAACCAGAAGCGCCTGTTCTTCAACCTGCGCCGCCTGAAGGGTCGTATCCAGGCTATTGATGAAGGTGACCTGAAGCCGGAGCATGTCTCCGAGATCGCCACCAAGCTGAAGGTCTCCGAGGAAGAGGTCATTTCGATGAACCGCCGCCTCTCGGGCGACGCTTCGCTGAATGCGCCGATCAAGGCGTCCGAAGGCGAGTCCGGCCAGTGGCAGGATTGGCTCGTGGACGATCACGACAGCCAGGAAGCCGTGCTGATCGAGCAGGACGAACTGGACACGCGCCGCCACATGCTGGCCCGCGCCATGAGCGTCCTGAACGACCGCGAACGCCGCATTTTCGAGGCTCGCCGCCTTTCGGAAGATCCGGTGACGCTGGAAGATCTTTCGTCCGAGTTCGACATCAGCCGCGAACGCGTCCGCCAGATCGAGGTCCGTGCCTTCGAGAAGGTCCAGGAAGCCGTTCAGAAGGACGCACTGGAACGCGCCAAGGCGCTGCGTGTCGTCGAGGCCACCGCTTAACGCGCTGGACCCCGGATGTCATTGAATGTTTCAAACAAAAAAAGGCGGGCTGCAAAGCCCGCCTTTTCGATTCCAGGTATTTGAAGCCGGTTACTGGCTGCTCGCGGCAACGCCGCCGAGCGCCTGCCATTCGGCGATCGCCTTGTTGAAGGCATCGGTGCCGGTCGGGCCTTTTTCCATGGTCAGCAGGGCGCGACGGCCGTTGCGGTAGACCACGGGGATGTCGATCCAGTTGCGGGTTTTCAACAGATCGAGGTTGGTCTTGCGCGCATCCGGGAAATCGTTGAGCGCGACCATGTAGACATCGTCCGTCACCTTGGCCGGCACGGCGATCAGCGCGTCGCCACGATCCTGCTCGGTCGACTTGAGCGCAATACGCTGCACATTGTCGATCGCCCCACCCTCGAAGTTCGGCGGAACCTGGAAGGCCAGTTCCACCAGATGGCTTGCAGGCAGCGAAGAGTCCGTATTGCGCGACACGGTGATCGTCGCCGTCAGCCCACGCTGCGGTACGCTGATGAGGCCCTGGACGGATGGTTCCGGACGGCCATCAGCGCCCTTGCCCTCCTGCAGCGACCAGCTGACCGTGCCCTCGAAAGCCGTCGGTGATGTCTGGCCGAGACGCTCTTCATAAAGGAACACCTTCTGCCCATCCGCGACCGGCGCGGTCTGCTGAGGCGTAGCGGAAGCCTGCTGATCGGCCGCCGCTGCCGGTGGCGTCGTCGTGGCCGGTGCGGTCGCGGCGGGGCTCTGCGTTGCCTGAACGGCAGCGGCATTGTTGTTGGCAGGCGCGGCCGCGGCTCCAGCCGCGGGAGCCGGAGCGGCGGACGCGACATTCTGCTCGGCGACGGACTTGCCTTCAGCCACGCCGGGCTGTCCGCCAGCGGCGGGACCTTCGTCCTCTTCCGTGCCGTTCGCCAGCAGGCGCTGGGTGAACTTCGTGCTGACCGTATTCGGGTCATTGTCGAGCGAGGCGACATTGGTATTGCCCGCTGCCGGCGGCTGCGCGGTAGCGGTATTGGTTTGTGCCGGCGTGGTTGCAGGCGACGTCGCGGGAGCGGTCGCGGCCGGTGGCGGCGTGGTATTGTTGCTAGCGGTATTGGAGGACGGCGTGGTCGTCGCCGTCTTCGGCGCCGAACTGATGAGATCCGTCACCATCTTGTCGAGCGCTTCGCGGTTCAGCCAGGCGCCATAACCGCCACCGGCAACGGCCGCAAGGCCGACAAGCGTCACGATAATGCCGGTCGCGCCGAAACGGCGGCGCTTCGGCTCCATGCGGAAGCTCTTGCCCTGCAGCCGCGACGCCATGTCCCGATCGAGATCCAGCGGAATGGAGGAGCCGTTGCCGCTATCGCCATTTTCGGCGAGCTTGTCGAAGCCTGCCAGTTCCTTGAGTTCCCGCCAGCCGTCACTGTCGGCATCACTCTTCGGCACTGCTTTCGGCGAAGAATGCACGTCGGCAAAGAGATCGACATCGTCAAAGGCATTGTCCGGCACCGGCCGCGCGGGCTGCGCCGGCTTGGCAGCCGGGGCCGCTTGCAATTCCCCGAAAACATCCGCGTCCCAGGCAAAGCCGTTGTCGGCAGCCGGAGCCTTCGCGACGGCAGGCTCCTCGACGGGATGACCGAACGGGGCCGGCGTGAAGGCGGCGGCAGGCATGACCGGCTCGGACGCAGCCTGCTTCGAAGGCGCGCCGACCTCGGCCCAGATTTCCTCGACCTGGCTGATGACGTCATCGGCGGAAGAGTGAACGACATGAGGCTGTTGCGGAGCCTGCTCAGGCTCGGCGGCAACGGCCGGCACCTCCTCCACATAATGCTGCGGCTCGACGTGATGAACCTCTTCATGAACAGGTTCGACATGGGCCTCGGCGTGATGAGCCGCCGCCGGCTCGTGTTCCGGCTCCTGCGGAGTGTCGTTCCATGCCTCTACCGTCTCGTGTTCATCCACCACCTCGTGCTGGACATGCACCGGCTCTGCGTGATGGGCGGGCTCTTCAGGCTCCAGAACGTAAGTAGCTACTTCCTCTTGCGCATGAACCTCGGCGGGAGCTGGCTCCGGCTCCTCTACGACATGCTCTTCCTCGATATGGTGTTCTTCGGGAAGTGCTGCCAGCGGCTCTTCATGCGGAACAGGGACTTCCGCGACAGGCTCGTCGGTAGCCGGCAAGGCTTCGGCGTGTTCCGCTTCCACCTCGATGATAGCGGTTTCGAGCTTGTCGAGCTGGCGGCGTAGCATCTCCTCCGGCGGACGCGGCTTCATGCTCTCGAGCTGCCGCTGCACGGCACCACGAGCTCGCTCGTAAACCTTGACCCGCATCTCGGGAGTGTTTTCGGTGAGGCCATCCACGGCCCGCCGAATGACTGCTACAAAATCCGCCATCAGTACTTTCTCATGATGCCCGCCACACAGCCGGACCGGGATTCGTCATTAATTCGTGACCTTAGCCCTCAAACGGATCGGTCACAAGTATGGTGTCTTCGCGCTCCGGGCTGGTCGAAAGCATCGCGACCGGCGCACCGATCAGCTCTTCCACCTGGCGGACATATTTGATCGCCTGCGCCGGCAGATCGGCCCATTTGCGGGCACCGACGGTCGATTCCTTCCAGCCTTCCAGCGTGATGTAGATCGGCTCGACGCGAGCTTGCGCAGCCTGACTCGACGGCAGGTAGTCGATTTCCTTGCCATCCAGTCTGTAGCCGACGCAGATCTTCAGCTCGTCGAGACCATCGAGCACGTCGAGCTTGGTCAGCGCGATGCCAGTGATGCCGGAGGTCTTGACAGTCTGGCGAACCAGCACGGCATCGAACCAGCCGCAACGGCGCGGACGACCGGTGTTGACACCGACTTCGCGGCCGACCGTCGACAGGTGCTTGCCAATCTCGTCATGCAGTTCGCAGGGGAAAGGCCCTTCGCCGACGCGCGTCGTATAGGCCTTGGTGATGCCGAGTACATAGCCGAGCGCCGTCGGCCCGAGACCGGAGCCGGCTGCCGCCTGCCCTGCGACGGTGTTGGACGAGGTCACGAAAGGATAGGTGCCGTGATCGTTGTCGAGCAGAGCGCCTTGCGCGCCTTCGAACAGGATGCGTGCACCCGCCTTGCGCTGGTCGTCGAGCAGTCGCCAGACCTGGTCCATATAAGGAAGAATGTGCTCTGCGACCGAGGTCAGTTCCTCATGCAGCGCATTGAAGGAGATTTCGCTGAGACCCATGCCGCGACGCAGCGCATTGTGGTGCGTCAGCAGCCGGTCGATCTTGGCGGGCAGCGTTTCCGGCTCGGAGAGATCGATAACGCGGATAGCGCGGCGGCCGACCTTGTCTTCATAGGCAGGTCCAATACCACGGCGCGTCGTGCCGATCTTCGTGCCGCTGTTGGAAGCGGCGTCTTCACGAAGCGCGTCGAGGTCGCGGTGCAGCGACAAAATCAGCGGCGCGTTTTCGGCAATGCGCAGCACGTCGGGCGTGACCGCGATGCCCTGGGCGCGCAGCTTCTCGACTTCGGCAACAAAATGATGGGGATCGACGACGACGCCGTTTCCGATGACGCTCAGCTTGCCGCGAACGAGCCCGGAGGGCAGCAATGCAAGTTTATAACTGACACCATCGACAACCAATGTATGACCGGCATTGTGGCCACCCTGAAAGCGCACGATCACATCGGCGCGTTCCGAAAGCCAGTCGACAATCTTGCCCTTGCCTTCGTCACCCCATTGCGAACCGATCACAACTACGTTCGTCATTTCTCCATTCCCGCTTCCTGCGCGCAAAGACGCGCCTTGCTCAAACCCGCGCATCTATAAAGCTTTGTTTTTCGGAAAGCGACCCTGTTGTCTCAGGAGATTCGGCTTTTTACGTGACGAATCAGCGCCTCCAACAGGATTTTTCCCGCCGGCACGCGCTGACGAAAGCCGAACCGTTCCCAGATCTGCCGAATTTCAAAAGCAAAAACGTAAAAACGAGAACTAGCCGAGTTCGAGCGTGGTGACGGCAAAGACGCGATTGAGCGGCATGTTCGGGGCCTTACCCCGATACATCCGCGTCGTTTCAAGCACCGGAGACAGCCCACAGGCTTCGGCAAGCCTGATTGCCTCGGCATTTTCGGCGGGGACATCGAGATATACCGGCCTCCCCTTGGCCTCCGACAGCAGTGTGGCCAGCAAGGCCGCCGCGACATCGGGGCTGTTTGCAAACAGCGGGCCGATCTTGAGGCCCTCGAAACAGCGCCTGATCGTGCCATAGCCGCGAATCCGGCTGCCGCTGCCGACCATGAAGGATTTTCGCCTTTCCGGCGCGCCGCACCAGGCGTTAAGAAAGGAATAGCGCAGCCCCGGAAAAATGCCGGCATCGTAGCGGAGCAGCGCCTCCAGCCTGCCCTGCGTGACCGGCACGACCTCGACTGCCTTGTCTGTCTCGGGCACTTTGGCGACGCCACCATAACGTAAGGTGCGATAGGCCGCCTCGAAGCCGTGACGGCCATAGTTTTCCTGCTGCGCGACGACACCGTCGAGGCCGACGGTGCGATTGCCCGCGAAGGCCATGACCTTGTTCCACAGCGCCTTGCCATAGCCCTTGCCGCGAAATTCCGGATGAACCATGTAGAGGCCGAGAAAGGCGAAGTTTTCGCCATAGCGCACCAGGGAGATGCAGCCGACTGGCACTTCGCCAATCGCACCAACGAAGAAGCCGGAAGGATCCGCCTCCCAGAATGCCGGGGCATCGTCGACACCGGGGTTCCACCCCTCCTGTCGAGCCCATTCGAGAGCGAGCTCCAATTCCCCGGCTCGCATTGTACGCACGGCGAAAGTCGACTTCATGCAAACGTCCCACATCGCCCAATCCGCAGCGTTCCCGTCGAAACGGCTGCGCCCAACCTATCATGGTGCAACGCAGCGGCAATCACAAGCGAAACGCGGCGACATGCCTGACGGTTTCAGCCCTCGGCTGTATCAGGTGCGTAAGCGGCCGGGTCGACCAATCCCGGCCTACCTACGAGCGACAGCGTTGCAACACGCGCCGGCGTCTCGCTGATCACCTTGCCGCGCCGGACGACAAACAGCCTGCCGGCGCGCATCCTGACGGCTTCGATCGTATCCCGGGCCTGCAGCACGACGAGATCACCGTTGCAGCCGACCTCCAGCCCGTAGCCGTCGATGCCCATCACCTTGGCCGGATTGGCGGTGACGGCGTCGAAGCAGAACCGCATGGCTTCGCGCGACGCCAGCTGCCCGACATGCAGCCCCATATGAGCGACATCCAACATGTCGGCGCCGCCGAGCGAATACCATGGGTCCATGCAGCAATCCTGCCCGAAGGCGATATTGATGCCGAATTCGCGCATCTCCTTGACCCGGGTCAGCCCGCGCCGCTTCGGATAGGTGTCGTGCCGCCCCTGCAGCATGATGTTGATCAGCGGATTGGGGATCGCATGCACCCCGGCTTCCGCAATCAGCGGCAGCAGCTTCGAGACATAATAATTGTCCATCGAGTGCATCGAGGTCAGATGCGAGCCGGCTACCCTGCCCTGAAGACCGAGCCGCGTGGTTTCGGCGGCAAGCGTCTCGATGTGGCGCGACAGCGGATCGTCGGTCTCGTCGCAATGCACGTCGACCATCAGGCCGCGCTTCTCGGCGATCTCGCAGAGCGCGCGCACCGAACGCGCGCCATCCTCCATCGTCCGCTCGAAATGTGGAATACCGCCGACAATATCGACGCCGAGATCAAGCGCGCGCTCGAGATTCTGTGCCGCCTTCGGCGACCGATAGTAGCCATCCTGCGGGAAAGCGACGAGCTGCAGGTCCAGATAGGGCGCGACGTGCTTCTTCACCTCCAGCAGCGCCTCGACGGCAAGCAGCCGGTCGTCGCAGATATCAACATGGGTACGTACGGCCAAGAGCCCTTGCGACACCGCGAGGTCGCAATAGCGCAAGGCCCGTTCCGCCACCGCCTCGTGCGTCAGCAGCGGCTTCAGCTCCCCCCAGAGCGCAATGCCCTCCAGCAACGTGCCCGACGTATTGAGCCTCGGCAGGCCGAGCGACAGGGTCGCGTCCATGTGAAAATGACAATCGATGAACGGAGGCGACACCAGATGGCCTCCGGCATCGATCACGCGCCCCGCCTCCGCCTTCAGTCCGGGCTCGACAGCCACGATCTTGCCACCGGCAATGGCAATATCCTGCCCCTTGCGGCCGTCAGGAAGGTTGGCATTGCGGACGATGAGATCGAATGTCATGGGGAATTGCCTTCGGATCGGTGGGAGATGCTTCTATGGTGAATGTCTAGCATGCCTCTGAAGGCTGGCAAGTCGTTCGACGGTTTGGAGCTGTAGCGATCCACGCATGTCACATTGCCTTTATCTTTATGGTCTTTATGACACCTCCATCGCAGTGCCCTGGATAAGCACCGCAACGTATAGGCGTCCCCGGCGATCCTGTGTATAAGCGCAGGCGACCGCCAATGAAGGGATCGCGCCGCGGCGCTGAGCCCTAGCAAGCAAGAGGATTGAAGTTCCATGCACATCACAATGATCGGCTCGGGTTATGTGGGTCTTGTGTCTGGCGTCTGTTTCGCGGATTTCGGCCATGACGTGATTTGCGTCGACAAGGATGTCGGCAAGATCGAGGCGCTGCTGAAAGGTGAAATCCCGATCTTCGAGCCCGGCCTGGAACAGCTCGTCGCTGACAATGTCCGCGCCGGTCGCCTGTCGTTTTCGACCGATGTCGAAACCAGCGTTGCCGCCAGCGATGTCGTCTTCATCGCTGTGGGCACGCCATCGCGCCGCGGCGACGGCCATGCCGATCTCTCCTATGTCTATGCCGCCGCTCGCGAGACCGCCGAGCACGTCAAGGGCTTCACCGTCATCGTCACCAAGTCGACCGTGCCGGTCGGCACCGGCGACGAGGTCGAGCGCATCATCCGCGAAACCAATCCGGATGCTGATGTTGCCGTCGTCTCCAATCCGGAATTCCTGCGCGAGGGTGCGGCCATCGAGGACTTCAAGCGTCCCGACCGCATCGTCATCGGCCTCAACGACGATCGCGCTCGCGGTGTCATGACCGAGGTCTACCGGCCGCTCTATCTCAACCAGGCGCCGCTGCTCTTCACCGCGCGGCGCACCTCTGAGCTGATCAAATACGCTGCCAATGCCTTCCTCGCCATGAAGATCACCTTCATCAACGAGATGGCCGATCTCTGCGAGAAGGTCGGCGCCAATGTGCAGGAAGTGTCGCGCGGCATCGGGCTTGACGGCCGCATCGGCTCGAAGTTCCTGCATGCCGGCCCGGGCTATGGCGGCTCCTGCTTCCCGAAGGACACGCTGGCGCTCGCCAAGACCGCGCAGGATTTTGACAGTCCCGTGCGCCTGATCGAGACGACGATCTCGATCAACGACAACCGCAAGCGCGCCATGGGCCGCAAGGTGATCGCGGCCATGGGCGGCGACGTCAGGGGCAAGACCGTTGCCGTGCTCGGCCTGACCTTCAAGCCGAACACCGACGACATGCGCGACAGCCCGGCGATCTCGGTCATACAGACGCTGCAGGACGGCGGCGCCACCGTGACCGGCTACGATCCTGAAGGCATGGACAATGCCCGCCAGGTGATCGACGATATTACCTATGCCGCGGATGCCTATAGCGCCGCGCAGGGCGCCGACGCCCTGGTCATCGTCACCGAATGGAACCAGTTCCGCGCGCTCGACTTTGCCCGGCTGAAGAGCGTCATGAACGCTCCCGTCCTTGTCGACCTCAGAAACATCTATCGCCATGAGGAGGTCACAAAGCACGGCTTTGTCTATACAAGCATCGGCAGACCCATGAACGGGGCCGAACTGTAAGCAAGGGCCGACGAATGCGCTATCTCATCACCGGAACAGCCGGCTTCATCGGCTTCCACCTCGCCAAGCGCCTGCTCGACGACGGGCATTTCGTCGTCGGCTTCGACGGCATGACGCCCTATTACGACGTCAAGCTCAAGGAAAAGCGCACCGCCATTCTCGCCCGCTCCAACGGCTTCAAGGCCGTGACCGGTATGCTTGAGGACAAGGCTGCGCTGGATCACGCCGCGGAACTCGCGGAGCCCGATGTCATCGTTCATCTCGCGGCCCAGGCCGGCGTGCGCTACAGCCTGGAAAATCCGCGCTCCTACGTGGATTCCAATATCGTCGGCTCGTTCAACGTGCTGGAGCTGGCGAGAAGCATTCAGCCGAAGCACCTGTTGCTCGCCTCCACCTCCTCGGTCTACGGCGCCAACGAGAAGATCCCTTTCGCGGAAAGCGACAAGGCCGACGAGCAGATGACGATCTACGCGGCCACGAAGAAGAGCATGGAACTGATGGCGCACAGCTACGCCCATCTCTTCCATATCCCGACCACGGTCTTCCGCTTCTTCACCGTCTACGGCCCCTGGGGCCGCCCGGACATGGCGCTGTTCAAGTTCGTCGATGCCATCAAGAACGACCGCCCGATCGAGATCTACGGCGAAGGCAAGATGAGCCGCGATTTCACCTATATCGACGATCTCGTCGAAGGCATCATCAAGCTGATCGGCATCATTCCGTCGGAAGAAAACCGGGTCGTCTCGGACACGATCAGCGATACGCTGTCGAAGAACGCTCCTTTCCGCATCGTCAACATCGGCGGCGGCCAGCCAGTCGGGCTGATGGCCTTCGTCGAGACCATCGAGGCGATGCTCGGCAAACAGGCGATCCGCCACATGCTGCCGATGCAGCCCGGCGACGTGCACAATACCTATGCCGTGCCGGATCTGCTTGTGGCGCTGACCGGCTTCAAGCCGCAGATCGAGGTCGACGAAGGCGTGCGCCGCTTCGTCGAGTGGTATCAGGAAAACTACTGAGAAAACCGGCCTATTCGGCCGGACCCGCCGGATGATAGCCACGGTCGAAATAAACCAGCCCCTGCCCGCCGTCGCGCTGGCGGATGGCGTCGACTTCGCACATCAGGATATCGTGCGTGCCGCCATCGGCGCGGTGCACGATGCGGCAGTCGAAGGAAACAAGCGCGTCCTCCAGCGCCGGCGAGCCGGTCGATAGTTCCGACCATGCGGCTGCGGCGAAGCGCTCGGCGACCGGCGTCTTGCCGCCGAAGAGACGCGAGAGGTCCTGGTGACCTTCCGACAGCACATTGACGCAAAGCACGCCGTTTTCCGTCACCGCCGGATGAACGGACGCGCCACGATTGAGACAGACGAGCAAGGTCGGCGGGCTGTCGGTGACGCTGCAGACGGCGGTCGCCGCAAAGCCGGCCAGGCCCGCCGGTCCATTGGTTGTGACGATGTTCACGGCTGCGGCCATGCGTGCCATGGCGTTGCGAAACTCGGCTCGCGCCACATCGGGATCGGCGACGGGCACGGCCTTCTCGAACGCCACGGATGTCTTCATGTTCATTCCCATTGTCCCCGCATGTCGCGCCGAAATCCGGCTGCAAGCAACGTACCAAGTCAAACCGCGTATCTCAAGCAACCGCATTTCATCGAATCGATGCTCGCAGGGCAATTAGTTTTCTATAAAATCTATCAACAAAAGCAAAAACAATCCTGTCCATACGCCTTTGGGGCATTTCCTCCTGTCTTCCGAAAGCGAAGCAACATCACCGGCAATCGTGACGCTCTTGCTGTCAGCGTACACAAAAAGGCAGCGGCACGGCCGCAAATTGATGCTTTCCTCCGTCATCATCCTTGCCGTATCCGTTAAAGGAGAGACGCACATGAGAGGATACGGCCATGGCGAAGCCCTTCTACTGGAATGAACTGAACACTTATGATTTCGCCGGCCTTTCGCCCGATACCACCATCGCGATCCTGCCGATTGCCTCGACCGAGCAGCACGGCCCGCATCTGCCGATCGCAACCGACGTCGCTATCGCCACCGGCATGCTGGCCGAGCTGAAGGTCCAGCGCCCCGACGATCTCGATTTCCTCGTGCTGCCGACCCAGGAGATCGGTAAGGCCAATGAACATGTCTATGGCCCCGGCACGCTCTCCCTCAGCGCCGAGCTGCTGATCCCGGTCTGGACGGCGATCGGTACCAAGGTTGCCGAGGCCGGCATCCGCAAGATGGTCATCGTCAATTCCCATGGCGGCAATCTCGACATCATGGGCATCGTCGCGCGCGAATTGCGCGTGCGCTACCAGATGGCCGTCGTTGCCACCCAATGGATGCGCTTTGGCACGCCGGATGGCATGGTCAGCGAGCATGAGCAGCGCTATGGCATCCATGGCGGCGACGTCGAGACCTCGCTGATGCTGCATTTCCGTCCCGAACTGGTGCGGATGGACAAGGCCGAGAACTTCGCCTCCAAAGCGGAATGGATGAAAGAACACTCCAACTATCTCCAGCCGCTGCCGCCGCACTCGCTCGCCTGGATCGCCCATGATCTCAACCCCAACGGCGTCGTCGGCAACGCCGCCAATGGCACGGCAGAAAAAGGCGCGCTCATCTGCCGCCATCAGATCAAGGGCTTCATCGAAATGCTGCGCGATCTCCGGGACTATCCGCTGTCGAACCTCTATTCGAAATAGGCGTCCGACCGTCGCCGTTCCGACGGCATCAGGATATGTCCCTTCGCCTGTAGTTCCTCCACCAAACCAGCCAGTTCGGCGAGCAAATACTCCACGAACAGGCTGGTCGCCGCATCCAGCGGCGCCCGCGCCCGCGCAAAAAGCTTCAACGGCTGATGCCGTGAATGCGGCTCGGCAATCGGCCGGAACACCAGCTCGCCACGCCGGCAATCGGTGATGACGTCGAGCGGATTGAGTAGCGTCAGCCCCGCCCCGCATTTCACCAGCTGCTTCAGCATCTCCGATGCATTGCTTTCCAGCACCGGCTCGACCTGCACCGATAGCCGCGCCAGAGTGAGATTGATGATCTCGCGCAGGCTGGTGCCCGGCTGCGCCAGCAGCAGCCGCTCCTCCACCACATCGGCGAGATTGATCGGCCCCGGCTCGATCAGCGGATGGCCTGGCGGCAGCACGACACCGATTGGAATGTCGAAATTGCCGAGTGAGCGAATACCGGGCGTTGCCGGGATGTTGAAGCCGAGGCCGATATCCACCTCGCCTGACAGCACCGGCGCGACTGTCGTCGAGCCGGAATCGTTGCGCAACTGGATGAAGACGCGCGGATGCTCGGAGAGGAAGCGCGCAATGATCTCCGGCAGCGGTCCGGCAGCAAGGCCGACCGTCGTCACGATCCTCACCTTCCCGGCCTGCTGCATCTTGAGACTGCGGATGCGCCCTTCCAAGCGCTCGTAATTCTTCAGCACCTCGCGGATATGCTCGATGCAGAGTTCGCCCGCCGCCGTCAGCCTGAGGCCACGCGGCAGCCGCTCGAACAGCGGCGCTCCCATCTCCTCTTCAAGAGCCAGTATCTGCCGGTTGATCGCGGAGGACGCCACGTTGAGCCGCGCCGCCGCCTTGCGGATCGAGCCGCAGCGGGCGATCTCGTTGATGTAGAGCAGTCGTCTCGAATGCAGCATAGGCGCCCCCATTGCATAAATTTTGCCCAAGCCGCACAATTTAGGCACAGGCTGAGTATGAGATGCCTAAAAGGCATCAATGCGCACGAATTTTGATGCTTTTCAAAGCGCAACGCAATCGCTCAAATGCACAAAATGGGCGTCACTGGTGGCGTCTCATGGCGAATAAGGGGAACAACCAGCCATGTTCAATGCATTGAAGTCCAAAGCATTTCTGACCGCCATGGGCCTGATGGCCGCCATTGCCATGGCCGAGCCGGCAAGCGCCCTCGACAAGGTGACCTACGGCACCAACTGGCTCGCCCAGGCCGAACATGGCGGCTTCTACCAGGCAGTGGCCGACGGCACCTACAAGAAATACGGTCTCGACGTCACCATCGTCCAGGGTGGCCCGAATGCTGCCAATTCGGCGCTGCTGATTTCCGGCAAGATCGATTTCTACATGGGCGGCCCGCAGCAGGAAATCGACGCCGTCAAGCAAGGCATCCCGATCGTCGACGTCGCCGCCATCTTTCAGAAGGATCCGCAGGTACTGATCGCCCATCCGGACGCCGGCGTGGAGAAGTTCGAGGATCTCGCCAAGCTGCCAACCCTGTTCATGAGCAAGGACGGCTACGTCACTTATTTCGAGTGGATGAAGGCAAATTTCTCTGGCTTCAAGGACGAGCAGTTCAAGCCCTACAATTTCAGCGCGGCGCCGTTCCTTTCCGACAAGCAGTCGGCGCAGCAGGGCTATCTGACCTCCGAACCCTATGAGATCGAAAAGCAGGCCGGCTGGAAGCCGAAAGTCTTCCTGATCGCCGACGCCGGCTATTCGCCCTATTCGACGATGATCACCGCGCAGACCGCGATGGTCCAGAAGAACCCGGACCTGGTGCAGCGCTTCGTCAACGCCTCGATCGAGGGCTGGTACAACTATCTCTACGGCGACAACAAGGCGGCCAACGACCTGATCAAGAAGGATAATCCCGACATGACGGACGGCCAGATCGCCTATTCGATCGCCAAGATGAAGGAATACGGCATCGTGGAATCCGGCGACGCCATCGACAAGGGCATCGGCTGCATCACCGACGCGCACTACAAGAAGTTCTTCGACGAGATGGTACAGATCAAGATCTTCGACGCCGACACGGATTACAAGAAAGCCTTCGATCCGCAGTTCGTCTGCAAGGGTTTTGGGATGGCGCTGAAGAAGTAAGTCCTAGCACCTCCCCCTTGAGGGGGAAGGTCGCCGCAGAGCGGCGGGTGGGGCTGACACCCCGAGATTTCGAAGGATCACCCCACCCCGGAGCTTTGCTCCGACCCTCCCCTCGAGGGGAGGGTGGATCAACAAAGAGCCGAACCATGACCCTGTCCAAAGCCACCACGACTACCCAAACCGAACCGCGCAAGCGGCCGCTGGTCGTCATGGAGCAGGTCTCGAAGGTCTTCT
Source organism: Rhizobium sp. RCC_161_2 (assembly GCF_041355235.1). Taxonomy (NCBI): domain Bacteria; kingdom Pseudomonadati; phylum Pseudomonadota; class Alphaproteobacteria; order Hyphomicrobiales; family Rhizobiaceae; genus Rhizobium; species Rhizobium sp. RCC_161_2. Next base: position 366,309 of record NZ_JBFUPL010000003.1, read on the forward strand.
CCAACGGCACGCTGGCGCTTTCCGGCATGTCGCTGAACGTCGAAAGCGGCGAGTTCATCAGCCTGCTCGGCCCCTCCGGCTGCGGTAAGTCGACGGCACTGCGCATCATCGCCGGCCTCGGCGGGGCCTCCAGCGGCCGCATCGACTGGCCAAGCTCGCGCATCAATTCCAAGGGGCTGCCGGATGGCGATATCAGCTTCGTCTTCCAGGAGCCGACGCTGCTGCCCTGGAAAACCGTGTTCGGCAATGTCCATCTGCCACTGAAACTGCGCGGCGTCTCCGAGACATCGGCCCGTGACCAGATCATGGCAACGCTCGCGACCGTCGGCCTGCAGGATTTCGCCGAGGCCTATCCGCGCGAATTGTCGGGCGGCATGAAGATGCGCGTCTCCATCGCCCGCGCGCTGGTCACCAAGCCGAAGCTGCTCTTGATGGATGAGCCCTTCGCCGCCCTCGATGAAATTACCCGCCAGAAGCTCAACGACGATGTTTTGCGGCTATGGCAGACCACCGGCATTACGGTGATCTTCGTCACCCACTCCGTCTACGAGTCCGCCTATCTTTCCAACCGTATCGTCGTCATGAAGGCCCGCCCCGGCCGCGTCCACATGGATTTTCCCCTGCACACCAGCGGCGAACGCGATCCCCTCTACCGGTCCTCCGAGGAATATCGGCAGGTCTGCGAAAAAGTGTCCCGTTCCCTGATCGAGGCCATTGGCTGGCCGGAGGCCCACTGATGAGCGACAGCACCAGTCTATCCGCAAACCTCTCCACGGAAGCAGCCGGCGCCCTACCGAACCCGGCCGTCCGCACCAGAAATGCCGAGCGCTCCTTCGGTATCATCGTGCCGATCCTGACCGTCGTCGTCCTGATCGTGCTCTGGCAGCTTCTCGTCGTCGCCGCCGATATTCCGCAATATATCCTGCCGAGCCCGCTGGCCGTCGCAAAGGCGCTGGTCTCCGACTGGGGAATTCTCTGGCCGGCGCTCTGGGTCACCACGCAGATCACCTTCATATCCCTGGTGCTGGCGCTGATCGGCGGCGTCGGTTTCGCCATCTTCCTCGTTCAGTCTCGCTGGATCGAGCTTGCCTTCTATCCGCTCGCCGTCATCCTGCAGGTGACGCCGATCGTGGCGATCGCGCCGCTGATCCTGATCTATGCGCCGACCCGGGAATCCGCGCTGCTGATCTGCGGCTTCCTCGTCGCCTTCTTTCCGATCCTCTCCAACATGGTGCAGGGCCTGAAGAGCGTCGACCACAACCTCCTCAACCTCTTCGATCTCTACGGCGCCTCGCGCTGGCAGATGCTGCTGCATCTGAAGCTGCCGGCGGCCCAGCCCTATTTCATGACGGGCCTTCGGATCGGCGGCGGCCTGTCGCTGATCGCCTCCGTCGTCGCCGAATTCGCCGCCGGCTCCGGCGGTCCCAATTCCGGCCTCGCTTTCCGCCTGCTTGAAGCGCAATACCGGCAGAACATGCCACGCCTGTTCGCGGCCCTGCTGCTGCTGTCGGCGCTCGGCGTCGCGATCTTCGCCCTCACCTCCTTCATCTCATGGCTGAGCCTGCATCGCTGGCACGAAAGCAGCCTCAAGCGGGAAAACTGATGTCCTATTCCTTCATGTCCCCGCCGAACGCCGCACGTTTCGTGCTGAGCAACGCCACCATCCCCGCCGTTACCGTCGCGGGCTTCACCGGCCCGTCCAGCGAAGGCCTCATGAAAGCCGATATCGTCGTCGCGGATGGCCTCATCAAGGACATCCTGCCCGCTGGCACAGCCCCTGCGGAATTCGCCAAGGCCGATATGAGGGACGGCATGGTCTGGCCGACTTTCGCCGACATGCACACCCATCTCGACAAGGGCCACATCTGGGAGCGTCGCGCCAATCCGGACGGCAGCTTCATGGGCGCGCTGGACGCCGTGCGTTCCGACCGAGAGGCTAATTGGTCCGCAGCCGACGTCCGCAAGCGCATGGAGTTCTCGCTGCGCGCCGCCTATGCCCACGGCACCAGCCTGATCCGCACCCATCTGGATTCGTTGGCGCCGCAGCATCGCATTTCCTTCGAGGTATTCTCGGAGGTGCGAGAGGCCTGGAAGGACAAGATTGCGCTACAGGCCGTCGCCCTCTTCCCGCTGGACTTCATGGTCGACGAGGCCTTCTTCGCCGATCTGATCACGGTCGTCCGCGAAGCCGGCGGCCTTCTCGGCGGCGTTACCCAAATGAACCCCAATATTGACGCACAGCTCGACAAGCTGATCCGCGCCGCCGCCGACAGTGGTCTCGATATCGATCTGCATGTCGACGAGACCGAAGACAGAGAAGTTCTGACGCTGAAGGCGATCGCCGAGGCCGTGCTGCGCAACGGCTTTACCGGCAAGGTCACCGCCGGCCATTGCTGCTCGCTCGCCCGCCAGGACGAAGACGTCGCCGCCACCACGATCGATCTCGTCGCCAAGGCCGGGATCTCCATCGTCTCCCTGCCGATGTGCAATATGTACCTGCAGGACCGTCATCCGGGCCGCACGCCGCGCTGGCGCGGCGTCACACTGCTGCATGAACTGGCCGCCGCCGGAGTGCCTACCGCCGTCGCCTCCGACAATACCCGCGATCCTTTCTACGCCTATGGCGACCTCGATCCCGTCGAGGTCTTCCGCGAGGCCGTTCGCATCCTGCATCTCGACCATCCGCTGGATACGGCTGCCCGCGTCGTCACCACCTCGCCGGCCTCCATCCTCGGCCGCCCCGATATCGGCCGCATCGCTGTCGGCGGTCCCGCCGATCTCGTTCTCTTCAGCGCCAGGCGCTGGAGCGAATTCCTCTCCCGTCCGCAGTCTGACCGCGTCGTCCTTCGCAAGGGCAAAGTAATCGACCGCAGCCTGCCGGATTACCGTGAACTCGACACCGTTATTGGAGCCTGACATGCCGGATTATCAGCTCATCAAGAAAGAACTCGAAGGTATCGCCATCGAAGACAATCCGGCGCTGGTGCGCCAGAAGAGCCGCGATTTCTACTGGTATTCGCCGATTCTGAAGGCGCAGCTCGACAATGTCACCGCCGACCTCGTCGTAACGCCGAAGACCGAGGAAGAGGTGATCCGCACGCTGAAGGTGGCCTATGCCCATGATGTGCCGGTCACCCCGCGCGGCGCCGGCACCGGTAATTATGGCCAAGCCATGCCGCTCTCCGGCGGCATCGTGCTCAACCTCGCCGCCATGAACAAGGTCAAGGAAATCCACACCGGCCGCGTTATCTGCGAGCCCGGCATCGTCATTGCCGAGCTCGACCGCCAGACCAAGGCCCATTCCGGCCAGGAACTGCGCTTCCATCCCTCGACGGCGCAGACGGCCACCATCGGCGGCTTCATCGCCGGCGGCTCCGGCGGCGTCGGCTCGATCACCTGGGGCGGGTTGCGCGACATCGGCAATATCCTGCGCCTGCGAGTCGTCACCATGGAGGCCGAACCGCGCGTCCTCGACCTGACCGGCTGGGATCTGACCAAGGTCAGCCATGCCTACGGCACCAACGGCATCATCACCGAGATCGAAATGCCGCTCGCCCCCGCTTACGACTGGGTGGACGTGCTGGTCGGCTATGACGACTTCATGGACGCCGTGCGCTTCTCCGACGCGCTCGCCAAATGCAACGGCATCCTCGTCAAGGAAATCGCACCGATCGCGGCTCCCATCCCGCACGAATATTTCACCCGCCACAAGCCCTATATCCGTCACGGCCAGTCTGTCGTGGCGCTGATGATCGCGCCGCATTCGATGGAGCCATTCGTCGCCTTCGCCAGCCAGCAGAAGGGCGAAATCACCTTCCGCTCCGACAAGGTGGAGAGCATGAAGGGCATCCCGCATGCCTATGAACTCGCCTGGAACCACACGACGCTGCGCGCCATCAAGGTCGATCCCTCAATCACCTATCTGCAAGTGCAATATCCTGGGCCGGACCATGTCGCCAAAGTGCAGAAGATGGTCGAGATCTTCGGCGATGAAGTGCCGGGCCATCTCGAATTCATCAAGTTCGACGGCCAGATCCAGTGCTCGGGCTTGCCGCTGGTGCGCTATACCTCCGAGGCTCGCCTGGAGGAAATCATCAAGATCCATCAGGATCACGGCTGCCCGATCTTCAATCCGCATCGCTACACGCTGGAGGAAGGCGGCATGAAGCAGACGGACACCGTCCAGCTCGCCTTCAAGAAAGAGACCGATCCGAAGGGCCTGCTCAACCCCGGCAAGATGATCGCCTGGGACAATCCGGACTTCGATTTCAAGGCCGGCAAGAACTATCTCTTCCCCGGCCTTGCAGCGTTAATGGAAGCCTCATGAGGGTTCTCGTCCTTCATTCGCATCCCGTCGAGGAAAGTTATGGTGCTGCCCTGCACCGGCAGACGATCGAGAGCCTGAAAGCCGCCGGCCACGAGGTCGACGACTGCAACCTCTATGCCGAGGGTTTCGACCCGGTTCTTTCCCGCCATGATCGGATGATCTATCACGACTATCCCGAGAATACCGAGGCGGTGAAATCATACGTCGAGCGGCTGCAACGCGCCGAAGGCCTTGTTATCGTCACCCCGGTTTGGAATTTCGGCTTTCCGGCGATCCTGAAAGGCTATTTCGACCGCGTCTGGCTGCCGGGCGTTACCTTCGAACTGGTCAACGGCAAGGTGACCTCGAAATTGCAGCACATCCAGAAACTTGGCGCCGTGATGACGTATGGCGCCGATCCCTTCCGCGCCTTCATCGTCGGCAACCCGCCGAAGAAGATCATCAAGCGCATGCTCCGCGCCATGATCAAACCCTTCGCCCCGGTCGTCTTCCTCGCCCACTACGACATGAACCGCTCGACTGACGAGACGAGAAAGCGGTTTCTGGAAAAGGTGAAACGGGAGATGGAGCGGTTTTAAAACGCTCCGTAATTCGGACCTAAGCCGGAATGAGCCCGTGGCGCAGCATGACCTCCTGCGCCTTGGCGAGGTCAGGTTTGCCGGGCACATTGACCACTTCCGCAATCTCTTCGAAGTAGCGGCGTCGAATGGAGCCAGGCGTGATGACGACCAAGGCCCGTGCGCTGCCCTCATGCAGGTTCTCATGATGATGGATGCTGCCGCGCGGGATAAAGACAGCGTCGCCAATACCCAGTTCCTGCTTTCGACCATCCACGGTGATCGTCACAGTACCCTCGATCCCGTAGAGGAGTTCGTCCGCATCCTTGTGATAGTGGGGCGCGGGTACACGGGCGCGTGACGGAACGATGAACTCGAATACCGTAGCGCCTTCGTCGTTCACCAGAAAGTGCAGCTCCAACTCCCCGATGCGTACGACATTGTGTCCATTCGCTTCCATTGGTCCCATCCTTGCTGTAAAGTGACTTTACAAAGCAAACGTAAAGCGACTTTACAAATATGTCAATGTTCAATGAAGTGACAAAACAACCCGGCCCGAGTGAGGAATTGCGGCCGCCTTTCTTTGGCGCTCTGCTACGCATCGTTTGGCAGGATGTTCGCAATCGAATGCACGACGCCATTCACGACGCCGGCTTCACTGATTTTCAGGACGCTCACTTCGCCGTGTTCTCCTATCCCCTGCCTGATGGCATCAGGCCATCCGAATTGGCACGGCAGAAGAGAATGTCGCGGCAAGCGATCAACTATCTAATCACCCAGCTCGAAGAGCTGGGATATGTCGAGCGGCGTGCTCCTGAGGACAGCGACCGGCGTCTCATATACCTCAGTGCGCGGGGACAGCAGATAGCCGAAACAATCTTCACCTGCCTACGCAAGCTGCACGCGGAATGGGCCGAAGAGATCGGTCACGAGCGGTTCGATGTCTTCCTTGACGTGCTGAAACAGCTGTCCTTCAAAGCGCAGGAAAGCACGCCAGAGGCTGGCCAATGAGCCATTCGCACGTCACTTCGTCGTGGATATCAGCAGGAACATCGGGCGCTCGCGCTCAATTGCCCAATCCGGATGCGCGGCCAGATCCTCATCCGTCGGCGTCCATTCCTCAACATGCGCAATCGTAAAGCCCGAGCTGATCAGCAGGTTAAGCGTCGTCCCCATGGTACGGTGTTGCTTCACGACACCTTCGGCAAGCCAGTCCGTCACCCGTGGCCCTTCCATCTGATAGCTGTCGAGCGGCCACGACTTGCGGCCCTCGGCATCGACCAACCAGTCCGGCCGTCGCGGCGCCATGTAGATCGGGTGTTCGATAGAGAAGATCAGCCGTCCACCGGGCTTCAATGCCTGATGGATCGTCGCCAGAAGCCCGGAGACATTCTGGATGTAGTGAAAGGCGAGCGAACTGTAGACGAGATCGAAAGCGGCCACCGGAAGCTGGAGATCTTCCAGATCGGCCTTGCCGTAGCGAATTGCCTTGTCAGCCGCCTCAGCCTCGGCTCGGGCGAGCATATTGTCGGAGACATCGAGACCCAGCATATTGGCTGCGCCCTGCTCCCTCGCCCAACGGCAGAACCAGCCGAAGCCGCAGCCGAGATCGACAATATCCAGATCGCGCAAGTCGGGCAGCAACGCCCGCATCGACGGCCATTCCGCCGCACCCGCCAGCCCATCGATCGACCGTTGCAGCTGGCTGTAGCCTCGGAAGAAGGCCGGATCATCGTAGATGTTCTGGGTCATGCTCGCCTCCCAAGGCCCGATACAGCTTGTCCCGGTCAGATCGTGGGTTTCGGTCGCGACAGCCATTGCGAATAAGGTTTCACGCCGAAGCTCGGATCGGCCGGTTCCTCAAGCACATGGATAAACTCGATCGAATGCCCATCAGGATCGGAAAAATACTGCGAAACCGCCGGCATCCAACCGGCAACGACCGGCTCATCAAGCGGCTCGCCATGAAAACCCTTCGGCTGAACGCCATGCGCCTTCAATGCGGCAGCGGAGCGAACCACGTCATCGAGAGTGGTTCTGAACGCAATGTGGAGACGCATGCGCAGAGGCGCGCTGCCCGTTTCCCAGAGGCCCAGCATGCTCGTGCGTTTGTCCCCGATCCAAAGGAAGGCGACATTCCTGTTCTCGATGATGGTCGCAACTTCAAGCTTCAGGATATCGCGATAAAATCCGATAGAGCGCTGAAGATCGGCAACCGTCAGATGCGTTTCGTAAAGGCCCAGGATTTGCGGCACTGGCGCATCTACCATCTCTTTTGAAGCTCCAGTCATCGCACTACCTTTGCTGCGGTCACCTCGACCTCCACCAGAAACTCCGGCCGCGTAAACCCGCCGACGATGATCAGGGTCGAGACGGGCTTCGGATCGAGTGTATAGCGGTCGCGGACAGCCATGTAGGCGGGGAAATCCTCGCGCCTGGTCACAAAACCGGAAATGCGGATGACGTCGGCAAAGCTCATGCCCGCCTCATCGAGGATCGCCTTGATCGCCTCGAAGCAAAGCTCCGCCTGGCCGGTCACGTCGGAGGGGATGCTCTCATCGAGAGCGATCCCGACCTGGCCCGAAGTTACCAGCAGGCTGGCGCCCGGCGGCACCAGCAGGCCGTGATTGTAGTTGCCGAATGGGCGGCGAACGGAGGGCGGATTAAACGTCTTCTTCATCGGCATCGGTTCCTCGTTTGTAGGGCCGATTTCAGCATTTCGACAGCCGGTGGACAAGCCGCTCAGAGCACCTGAACGGGCTCCTTCACCCGATTTCGCCGCACTTCCAGGAGGATATGGCCGAAGAGCGCGGCAAGCACGATCGGCCCGCCGACCAACGTCGCTTTTGAAGGCAGCTCCGCCAGGAACATCCACGTCCACAGCGGCGTCAGCGGCACTTCGAGCGACGTCAGCAGGGTGGCGTCGGCGGCTGGGATCAGCCGTGAGCCGAAGGTATAGAGGCTGAGACCCATGGCGCTCTGAACAAGGCCGAAGGCGACGATCAAGCCCAGATCGTGTCCCGACACCATGGATGGCGAAGCAAACCAGAAGGTGACGAAGGAGCAGAGCCATGCGGACAAGGCCATCGCCGGCAGCATCGGCACATCCCGATGCTGGCGCATGATGACGGCAAGACCGGCAACCGCCAGGGTCATGATGACGGCCAGCCCCTTGCCGAGCCAGCTTCCGTCACCGGCGGCTTCGCCGGAAAGCATCACCAGCACGCCCCCCAAGGCGACGACGCTGGCAACGAGCGTCGTGGCGCTCAGGCGCTCCCGGATGAAGACATAGGCGACACCGGCCGTAACGAAAGGCACGGTCGCATAGATCACCATCGCATCGGCAATGGAGGTGTAATAGATCGAGCCGATACCGCCGATCATGGCAGTCGTGGAGAAAACCGTCGCGGCCAGCGACGGCCAGCGCATCGAACGAAGAATCCGCCAGCCATTGCCGCGCTCGATATAGAAAAACAGTGCGAAGACACCAAGGCCGGCGACGATGCCACGGCAGAAAAGAATGGTCATCAGATCGGCATGGATCGAGCGCACGAACAGGCCGGATGTCGACCACGCCAGGGCCGAAAGCGCCACATAGGTCACACCCAGCCGATATTGCTGCTGCTCCGCCAGCGTCACGACGAACCCTCCCGAACTTCCTTATGTTTTATGGCGCGACTATTAGCGAGTGCAGGAACAGCCTACAAGCCATGCTTGCGACCTGCATGTCGCGGATGCATGAAGAAAATGTAGCGGTTGCAGAACCGCCACGCCTGCTTCACTCCAAACCGGCCCACCCGTCTTGCGGATATTCCATCTGTCTTTAGGGTATGGATGATTCGGCAGAGGGAGAAACAATGCAGCTATTGCTGGCAGGCCTGTTTGCATGCGGCTGCGTGAGCCTGGTCGATGCCGTGCCATGGCCTGTTGCCGAGAGCTATATCAACCCCACCGTGGAATGCAGCCAGAGCGCCAATCCAGGCGCTTGCCGGCATACGCGCGACACCTGGAAAACGGAGTACAGCGATGCCATCGCGGGGAAATATCAAGGGCAGCGGAACGTCGCAATCTGCCTGAGCACGGGCTGCGATAAAGCCATCCAGCCCGACAAGATCCTCGGCTGCGCCTGGCGCATCATCATCGCGAAATCCGGGCACGCGGAGTTCGATGACACGGATGCCATGAACCTCAAGGTGTTCTGTGGGCCGGACTATGTTGCCCAGGCGGACAGGCGAGTGGCCGAGACCCAGGCAAGAACCATGGTGATGATGATCGGGAAATAGGTGGGCATCTCGCGGCCCAATGCAGACGCCTCCAATGATCGTCATTCTGCTACTTGAACCCGCCGAGCTTGCATCAGAGGTTTTCTATATGCTCTCAAGCGACGATACATTGACCGCCTCTGTCACCGATCCAGCCTCTGGTTGCCGTGTCTATTTCGAGGATGACGGTCGGGTCGCCTATGCCTATCTCGTAGCTGCGGATGGGCAAATCATTGCCGACGTCTGGCTCTATAATCGAGGCAAAGCACCTGCCGAGCCCGAATGGCATGATAATGAAACTATGCCATTCGCAAACCCAGCAGAATTTGTCCGGACAGATAAGCCCTTCAATTTCGCTAAACGGCCGTCCGATATTACTGTGCTTTGGGAAGCATCCGAACAATATGGCCTCGTCGCTCGTATTTATATCCACAATGAGCTTTTTGGCATTTTGACCCCAGGAGCGAAACCCGGCTGGAGCGTGCTGGCTACAAGGGACGGCCCACTTGCCCAAAAATTTACATCGAGCTTTGGAGGATCACCCGACTGACGGACAAGCCCTCACCTTCGGCGGCTATCGGCCCAGAGGAACATTAACAGGGCGACGTTCTATTTCCTTTAAGTACGCGATAGTAGGAATTGCTTGGTGACCAGCAGGAATTAAGCTGAAATGGAATTCCAGATCGATCTGGCGCGACACGCTGATATAGCGCCGTGGATGATGCTTTCGGAAGAGGTTGTGGACCTCTTCGGCCCGATGCCCGGCTTCACTGCCGTCCTCACGCGAAAGATTAATCAGAAGCAGGCATTCTGTGCCCGACCCGCCGATGGAAAATCGCTCATAGGCGGCATGCTGATGGGAGGCTCAGGCGAGACCTTCTGGATAAGGTGGCTGGCTGTCTCGCGGGAGCATCGGCGGTCTGGCATTGGCCGGGCGCTGGTGGAGAGGGCAATTGCTATTGCTCCCCTTCAATCCCTTCTTCAAGTGGACACTTTCATTGAAGGTAGTGCCGGAGGGGCAGCGGCTCGGCGGCTATATGAGAGCTCGGGGTTTGCGCCAGGGGAAGTCTGGCAGAAGGACGGTGTCGTTCGGCAACGTTACGTTCGGATGCGGCTTAACAGTTCAGGTCTTGACGACCACTAGGCGCTTTTGAGCCAACCGCCGATCTTCCGCCATCGACCCAAAGTACTCAGAGGAGCGCGCACTGGATTACTGAGATATCCAGACTTGAAGAGGGCCAAGTTTTGCCAACCCCATCTCTTTACCGCTAAGATCGTCCGCAGACCAGCACACGATAGGTAGCCCTTGAGAAGCCGATCCTGCAGCTTTCAACACTCCTATCTGCGCGAATGAATGGCCCTTGACGGAGAACCAGTTGGATAATCCAAACGAAAATCCGGTGTCAAAGCTGATAAAGCCAGATTCGATTGCGCCAAGCTCACCCGTGAACCAAAAGTTTACTCTATGATCTTCAAGTAAGGTGCTTGGAAAAATGGTGTCGTCAGGAGAACCCCAAGCTCTTTCCCATAAATGCAACTCGGCCGGGGACGTTATGGTCTTCCAGCCGACAGACTCGCCGCTCGAAACCATCCCACCGTACCAATGCCCAGCGAGCATCCATTCGAAGCCCTGCTCGGTAAGAGTTATTAGGTCTCCGAAGCTGTCCTTGATCCCCCACTTTCGAGACTGATTGGCTTCACGAACTTTGTGAGCGAGTTCAGAAACTTCGTTCTGAACACCCTTTTCGCGAGTAATAATGTTCGGATAAAACGGCGGCGAAATAGCTAAATTCGCCCAAGCCCTCGAAGACCTCGTTTCGTTCGATCCATGTGCGGAACAGACCTTACTGCACCAAGCGACGTTGTCTTCCACGGCGATATGAAGCAGTCTGGAAGTATCATTCATAGGAAGCACCCTCGCTACGCAGGAAGGATAGCCTATTCGGCAACAGCTACAAGGGCCGCTCCCGGCGGCAAACTTACCGCCAGAAGCACGTCAGAAAAGCCGACGGCAATCCCTCCTTACATGTACGGCGCAAGAAACCCGCGGATCGCCTCGATCTCGTTCGGGCGGATATCGTGGCCGCCCGGATGCCAGTCGAGCGTGACCGCGGCCTTCTGCCGCGTAAAATAATACACAAGCGCCTTGGTCACCGGCGCGGGTGAGATCGGGTCGCGTTCGCCGGCGGTGATCAACACGCGCCTGCCGTCGAGCCCGGCATTGTCGCGCGGCTGAAACGGGATCAGCGGATGCATCAGCACGGCGGCATCGAAGAGATCGCCATGTTCGATCAGCACATTGGCAAGAATGTTCGCGCCATTGGAAAAACCGAGACCGAGCACCTGCGAGGCACCGTGGTCGATGGCGAGACCTTTGACATAGGCAGCCATCTTCTCGGTCGCGCGGGCAAGATCGGCCATGTCGTAGACGCCCTCGCCGGTGCGACGGAAGAAGCGTGCGGCGCCATGTTCCGAAACGTCGCCGCGCGGCGAGACGATGGTCGCGTCCGGCAGCAGGCGGCTGCCGAAATCGAAGAACTGGTTCTCGTCACCGCCGGTTCCGTGGAAGGTGAACAGGATGGGCTTGCCGGGTGCACCGGGCTTTACCCGGTGCACATAGGTCGTATCGGTCATGATCTTATCCCTCGCTTAGGCGTCCAGCGGCTCAAGATGCTGCTCGAGCAGCGAACGCAGACCTTCATGCTGTTCCGGCAGCTTCAGCGCCTCGCCGAGATGAGCCGTGTCCTCGTCGCGGTTGAAACCGGGCTCGTTGGTGGCGACCTCGAACAGCACGCCGCCCGGCGTGCGGAAATAGATCGCCCAGAAGTAGTCGCGGTCGATGACCGGGGTCACCTGGTAGCCCGTATCCATCAGCGCCTTACGCACTTCCAGCTGCTTGGCACGGTTCTCGACGGCGAAAGCAACGTGGTGGACGGAACCGGCACCCGGAAGCGCGCGGTTGATGTTCGGCATGGTTTCGAGATCGACGACATCAGCGCCGTTGCCGCCGGGAATGGCGAGCCGCTTGACGCCTTCATGCGTATCGACGACTTCATAGCCCATATATTTCAGCAGTTCGGCCGTGGCGCCCTCGTCCCGCAGCCGCATGGCGACGGAGTGAAACCCTCTGATCGCATGTTCGGCATCGACGCCGCCATGGGTCCAGGGATCACGCTTGTCATCCTTGACCTCGACAAGCGCGAAACCATCGCCATCGGGACCAGGGAAATGCAGGCGCTTCTGGCCGAAGGATTCATCAACCTTCAGCCCCTCGACACCCTGCTTGCCAAGCCGGTCTGTCCAATAGCCGATCGCACCTTCCGGAATGGAATAGACGGTATTGCCGACTTCGCCGGTGCCCGGACGGCCACGTGCCATTTTCGGGAACGGGAAATAGGTCATGATCGTGCCGGGCGTGCCGATCTCGTCACCATAGTAGAGGTGGTAGACATCGGGTGCATCGAAATTGACGGTCTTCTTGACCCGGCGAAGGCCGAGCGTGTTGGTGAAGAACTTGTTGTTGGTGCGGGCGTCTTCCGCCATCGAGGTAACGTGGTGAAGACCCTTGATCTGATTGAGCATCTCTAACCCCTTGTCTCGCCCGCAACGGCAGGCGTTTTCCATGAGCAGAAGATGGTCCGAGAGCGCACGTTTCGATAGCCCTCAAGTGCCAAACGGATTGTCTCTAATTGTTGAACGATGATGAAGCGTCGTTCACCGATAGTATTTTCGGGCGAGACCCAACCTGTCGGCATTGCATAAGGCCGCCATACATCTTAAATTCATCTAGGCAGTCTAGCTAGGAGATCGACCTATGGATTGGCCATTGCAAGACGCTAAAAATCAGTTTTCGAAAGTCGTGCAGAAGGCTCGTAGCGAAGGTCCGCAAACCGTGACGCTGCGCGGCGCGCGCGCGGTCGTCGTTCTCTCCGCTGAAGACTATGATGCCCTGCAGGCCGGCAAGCCGAGTTTGGTCGATGACCTGCTGTCAGGACCGATCTGGGATGATGAGCTGGCCGATGCGGTAGCGAGGCGAGACAAGAGCCCAAGCCGGGATGTCGCCTTCTGATGTATTTGGTCGATACCAATGTTATTTCCGAAGCCCGTCGCGGTACAGCCGAAGCGATCTCCTGGCTCTGTATAGTCGAGCCCTCGACCGTATATCTGAGCGTCATCACGCTTGGCGAAGTTATGCGCGCAATTGCGCTGAAGCGCAGATCCGATCCGCGATCCGCCGCGTATTTGGAGGAATGGCTCCGCAAGCTCCGCCATGATCACAGCGGCCGCATTCTCCCCATCACCGACGAAATTGCTGTCGAATGGGGACGCATCGCAGCATTGGGCCCGCGCGGCGAAGCCGACGGGCTGATCGCTGCAACCGCAATCGTCCATGACCTTATTGTCGTTACCCGCAATACCAAGAATTTTGACGATACCGGTGTGTCGATAGTCGATCCCTGGGATCAGGCGTCTTACTAACCGCCCGGATTACTCGGCAAAGCCCATTCAATAGGCTCCCGGCCATGCTCGACCAGATAGGCATTGGCCTTGGAGAAATGCCGGCAGCCGAAGAAGCCATTATGGGCGGAGAGCGGCGACGGGTGCACGGATTTCAGCACCAGATGGCGCTCGGTGTCGACGAAGGCGGCCTTCTTCTGCGCGTAGGAACCCCAGAGCATGAAGACGACGCCGTCGCATTCGTCGTTGACCTGGCGGATGACCGCGTCGGTGAAGCGTTCCCAGCCCTTGCCTTGATGCGAGGCGGCCTGCGATTCCTCGACGGTGAGCACGCTGTTCAGCAGCAGCACGCCCTGCTTCGCCCAGCTTTCGAGAAAACCGTGTCGCGCCGGCGGAATGCCGAGATCGGTCTCCAGCTCCTTGTAGATATTGACCAATGACGGTGGAATGCGCACGCCGGGGCGGACGCTGAAGCACAGACCATGCGCCTGGCCGGCGCCGTGATAGGGATCCTGCCCGAGGATCACCACCTGCACTTCGTCCAGCGGCGTCAGGTCCAGAGCGCGGAAATACTCGCTGCCGCGCGGAAAAATCACCTTGCCGCGCTGCTTCTCCTCGACGAGAAAGGATTTGAGCTGCTGCATGTAGGGGCTCTCGAACTCCGGCGACAACGCCTCCTTCCAGCTCTCCTCCAGCTTGATGCTCGCTTCCGCCATTGGCTTACGCCTCCATCTTTTGTCAGCATGTCGATTGAGAATGAAAGCGGCGGCGTGTCAAGAAAATGGCGGAGGTCGCGGCGGGCAGATCACAGTTTTTGAAGGGATGGGCGGCTTGGTTCCAGGCTGATCTGGGAAATCGCAGTGATGGCGACTTTCGACCCAAATCGGCCATTGCAGGACTGATATCGACATGTCTGAGATGGGTGGTTTGCTGACCTTCTCCTTTTAGCGATTCGATCGCGTAATGAGCACAAGATGCGTGTCGCCGCGCATCAGTTGATAATTTCGCCTCGTTCATCTGTGCGGAGTGCGGTCAGTCGTTCTCTCCACACCTGTAGTGCTTCGGGTGTCAATCTGGTCCAATTCGTGATTTCGCCAGTGACCTTGATCGGTGCGCTGCTGCGGTACGACCGAGTGGGGTTGCCGGGAAATTTCTTGTCGGTCACGTTCGGGTCGTTCTCAAATGTCCCGGTCGGCTCTACGACATAAACACGCGGGACTGCGCCGCTTTCGCTGAGTTCCGCCGCGATTTCAGCGGCAAGCCCGGCACCGTCCACAATGGCAGTGAAGTAGATGTGGTTCATCACTACTTCAGGACGATAATTCGACCGGTATCCTGCGGTGAGGAAATCACCTACGCGCAAATCCGCGATCGTGCCGTGAAAGAACGGCCCCTCGTCTAGCACTTCGGCCATCGTTATCCTCCTTGTCTTGTGCGTCTGCTTTTAGTCAGTGAGCTAAGCGGTGCCAACGTCCGATATGGGGTTGAGAGCAGGCATTGCTCTCGCAATTCGATCTGTCCACGGATCTCGGTATTTCTGTAGCGAGAAAGGCATGGTAGCTCGAAGGTGAGTTGCGAAGTACGAGGCACACCATGAGACTAACCCTAAGGGCGAAAGCCATTTCAGTCTGCGACGACAAAATCTCAAAAAAGGGTGAAAGCGTTGGCCTGTCATTCTATGCATTCTTTGCAAACAAGAACGACGACCCCGACCTCCTTATGGAAGCCGCCGAGTGGTGGATCAAAACCCATGCTCTCGATCATTTCGAGAAGGCGACTAAAATTCGTGAGATGATTAGATCTGGGCAGTAGGTGACGACCGCTTTCAGGATCGTGCCTGTCTGCGTTAAACACCTGCAATGGGGTCGAGAGTTGACATTCATCAACGCTTATAAGGATATCCACTCTTGGCGTAACTCAGCCAATCTCACCATTCCGCACAGATTGGTGACATTTGTTACAGAATCCAGATCATCTCCCCGAGACTCGCTTCTCTCCCTCCGAAATCACCCCTTGATCCGCACCATCTGCGGATCGTAAAGCGGCTTCAGCGACACCCGACACGGCACGCGGCGCTGCGCGACATCAAGCTCGTAGCGGCCTCCAAGCACGAAATCCTCGGTAACCCCACCGACGTCACGAACATAGCCATAACCGATCGGCTTGCCGATCGTATATCCATAACCGCCGCTCGAAAGCCAGCCGGCACGCTGGCCATCGCGATAGATGGTCTCGCGGCCAAGAAGAACGGTCTCGGGATCGTCCGGCACGAAGCAGGCAAGCATCTTCTTCACGCCCGACGCCAGTTGCCGCTCGATGGCCTCGCGGCCCCGGAAGGGAGTGCCCTTCTTCATCTTCACAGCCCAGGTAAGGCCTGCCTCCACCGGCGTGTGATCAGGGCCAATATCGGAGCCCCAGGCACGATAGCCTTTTTCCAGCCGGCAGCTTTCGATGGCGCGATAGCCGGCATTGACGAGACCATGATCGCGACCGGCCGCCATCAGCGTGTCGTAGACCGTGGTGGCATATTCCACCGGCACATGCAGCTCGTAGCCAAGCTCGCCGACATAGGTGATGCGCAACGCCCGGACCGGGCAGCCGTCGATGCCGATGGTTTTTACCCGACCGAACGGAAATACGGCATTCGAGACATCGGCCGATGTCACCGCCTCCAGCACGGCGCGCGAATGCGGCCCCATCAGCGACAGCACGGAATAGGCCGAGGTGACATCCACCAGTTCGGCATGCATCTCGGCCGGGATGCTCCTGGCGATCCAGTCGAAATCATGCGTGGCAAAGCCCGTGCCCGTCGTGATGTAGAATTCATTCTCGGCAACACGCGCCACGGTGACATCGCATTCGATGCCGCCCCGGTCGTTGAGCATCTGCGTATAGGTCAGCGCGCCCACCGGCTTGGCGACGTCGTTGGAGGCGATCCAGGAGATCGCCGCCTCGGCGTCACGTCCCTTCAGCACGAATTTGGCAAAGGAGGTCTGGTCGAAGATAACAGCCGCCTCGCGCACCGCCTTGTGCTCGCGTCCCACAGCATTGAACCAGTTCTGCCGGCCATAGGTATAAACGTCATTCGGTTCCTCGCCGGCAAAGAGGTCGGCAAACCAGTTGGGCCGTTCCCACCCCAGCTTTTCGCCGAAGCAAGCGCCCTGAGCCTTCAGCCGATCATAGAGCGGCGACTTGCGGCAAGGGCGGCCGCTCGAATACTCCTCGAACGGCCATGCCATGGTGTAATGTTTACCATAGGCTTCCAGCGTGCGGGTGCGCACCCAGTCGGTGTCGAAATGCGGGCGGCCGAAGCGGCGGATATCGACCGGCCAGAGGTCATAGGGCGGTTCGCCCTTCGCCACCCACTCGGCGAGCGCCATGCCCGCCCCGCCCGCAGAGGCAATGCCGAAGGCGTTGAAACCGGCGCCGACGAAGAAATTCTTCAGCTCCGGCGCTTCGCCGAGAATGAAATTGCCATCGGGCGTAAAACTCTCGGGGCCGTTCAGAAGCTGCTTCACGCCTGCCGTCTGCAAGCCCGGCACGCGCGCAAGCGCCTGCTCCATGATCTGCTCGAAATGGTCGAAATTGCTGTCGAGCAGCGTGTAGTGAAAGTCCCTGGGAATGCCGTCGATCGCCCAGGGGACAGGGTTCGGTTCATAACCGCCCATGACCAGCCCGCCGACCTCTTCCTTGTAATAGGTCAGCCTGTCGGGATCGCGCAGCGTCGGCAGGTTCGAGGGAACGCCGAAGGATTCGGTGATGAGATATTGATGCTCGACGGAGACGAGCGGCACGTTGACGCCGAAGCGCGCCGCGAAAGCCCGCGTCCATTGCCCGGCGCAGACGACGACACGCTCGCATTCGATGCGGCCTTTGTCGGTGATGACGGCGCGGATCCTGCCCTTGTCGATCTCCAGATCGAGAACTTCGGTATCCTCGAAAATCGAGACGCCGGCCATGCGGGCGCCCTTCGCCAGCGCCTGGGTGATATCGGAGGGGTTGGCCTGACCGTCGGTCGGGAGAAAGGCCGCGCCGACCAGATCGTCTATGTCCATCAACGGCCAGAGATCGAAGGCTTCCTGTGGCGTCAGCAGATGCATCTGCAGCCCGAAAGATTGCGCCGTCGTCGCCTGCCGCTTGACCTCCGTCCAACGCTCCTCGTTACAGGCAAGGCGCAAGCCGCCATTCATCTTCCAGCCGGTCGCAAGCCCCGTCTCGGCCTCCAGCCTCTTGTAGAGATCGACGGAATAGCCAAGCATCTGCGTGATATTGGCGCTGGTCCGCAATTGTCCGACCAGACCGGCAGCATGGAAGGTGGTGCCCGCCGTCAGCTTCTTGCGCTCCAGCAGAACCGTGTCGGTCAGCCCGAGCTTGGCGAGATGATAGGCCGTCGAGCAGCCGATAATGCCGCCGCCGATGACGACCGCCTTGGCTGTTTTGGGCAATTCCTTCATCGCATCACCTCAAGAATTGCGGAATGATTGATAGGCGCGTTCAAACCGCGCCAGATTTTCGCTCGTATAGGCTGAATAATCGAAGTCGATCTCGGAGTGGATTTCTGAGACCATGCTCCACATCGTCTCACGCAACAGCGATGCACATTTCATCGCCTGATAGCGCCGCCGCAGATCGTCGCTCACCGACACCTCAAAATAGGCCTCCAGCATCGCGGTTTCCTGGTCCTCGGAGAAATCATTGTTGGAGGCGAGACCGCCAAGATCGAAGAGCGGCGAGTTGAAGCCGGCATAGTCCCAATCGATCAGCCACAGCTTTTTGCCATCGTCGAGGAAATTGGCGGCGAGCAGATCATTATGGCCGAAAGCGATTTCGAAGGGGCCGGCCGCTTGCTCCAGCCGCGCGGCACTATCGAGAAAGGAAGGCAGCAATGCCCGATGCCGGCTTCCCCCTTCTTCGAGAAGGGCGGCATAGTCGCGTACGACATGGAAAACCCAGAAGATCGCGGCCGCACCGCGAAAATGCTTGGAAATATCTAGATGGCAAGATCGGACAAGCGGCACGATACGCGCCAGCATCGACGGCTCGCGGATATCCTCGGGCGCAAGCGCCTTGCCGTCGATATAGTCGAGCACGAGGATGCCGGGCTCATGATGGATGACGGCAGGCGACAACCCGGCCGCATGCGCGGCCCTGCTCGCTGCCACCTCATTGGCCCGGCTGATGTGATGAACCGGAATATCGGTTCCGAGCCTGACGACGAAACGCCGCCCGCCATCCGTCACCAGATAATTGCGATTGGTGATGCCGCCCACCAGCGGAGCGATCTCGACCGGCCCACGCCAGATGCCAAGAGCATGTATTCTGTCTTCGGGTGTTGCGGCCATCCCTACCCCAGCGCGGCGATTGCGCATCTCTTGGATGCAAGAGGTTCCCCACAAACGGAGAACTGTCAAGAACCGGCCACAAAATGAAACGGCCAAGAGGCTTTTTGTTGGGTTGCGTCAGCCAAGAAAGTTTGCCGCATATTAGGTTATGGATAGCGACAATAGAAAGCTTCATCGCCAGCGCGATTTGGCTTAAAAATTAAATCTCGGGATGATTGCAGCAAGACCGCTTGTCTTCGAAGCATTATCCCGCTCTAGATGTTGTTCGCAGGCATGGCCTCCTCCGCGAGCTACTTTCAACGTTTTCGGATCATGCCCCAGATAGGATCGAAACCATGACGGGCATCTCGCCGACGCCGCTTCATTCGAACCATCGGGAACGTGAGATCCTGGAGGAGCTTCGGCTCGCCGGCGGGGCTAGTCGCATCCAGTTCCTCGCCGAGCGGCTGGACGTCTCGGAGGAGACCATCCGCCGTAATATCCGCAGCCTCGAGGCCCATGGCCTCGTCACCAAGGTCCATGGCGGCGTCCACATCAAGGACTCGTTCATCGAGCAGCCTCTGCATTTCCGCATGAACGAGAATGCGGAAGCCAAGCGTGTCATCGCCGCCCGTGTCGCGATGATCGTACAGGACGGCGACACGATCTTTCTCGACATCGGCTCGACCACGGCCTTCATCGCCGTGGCGCTGCAGAAGCATCAGAACCTCTTCATCGTCACCAATGCGGTCTCGGTTGCGAATGCGCTGGCAACCCGCAACGGCAACCGCATCTTCTTTGCCGGCGGCGAGTTGCGCAGCCACGACGGCGGCGCCTTCGGTGCGGAAGCGACCAATTTTCTGCGCCGCTTCAATGTCCGTCATGCAATACTATCCGTCGGCGCCGTCAACGCTACTTCAGGCTTCATGCTGCATGATCTCGAGGAAGCGGAATATTCCCGTGAAGCGGCCCGACGGGCCGAAAACCGCATCATCGTCGCCGACAGCGCCAAATTCGGCCGGACCGCCCCGATCGTCATCGACGATCCCGCCATCTACGACATGATGGTCACCGACGACATACCACCGCCGGATATCCGGGCGATGCTTGACCGCAACGACATCGACCTCGTCGTCGCCGGCCAGCGCCGCGCGGAGTAGCGCTGAGCTAACCCTTGCACATGGCTTCCAGCGTCAACGCCGCCTTACTGGCATGGCGTTCCTTGTGGCGCAGCAGACGGAAGCTGCGCACAGGCAGGTCGAAAGCTGCTTGCACCAGCAAACCCTGTCCGAGATAGGCTCCGGCCGCAGCACTTGAGATCGCCGCGGCACTCTGCCCGGAGCAGACCGCCGACAACACCGCCTCGTTCGAAGGCAGGACCAACGCCACGCTAAGATCGCGCGGCGAGGCCCCGAGTTTCGCGATGGCATTCTCAAATTCCGATCGAGTGCCGGAACCCTCTTCGCGCATCACCCAGGACGTACCGCTGGCAAGATCGGCTGCGGAAAGCTGCCGTCCATCCGCCCAGGGATGAGCCGGCGGCACGACGATCACAAGCGCGTCCTGCGCCACGACTTTCATCGACAGGGCCGGCGCATCCACCTCACCCTCGACGAAGCCGAGTTCGGCGGTGCCCTCGATAACCGCTTCGGTGACCGTGCGGGTATTGCCGATCGTCAGATCGAGCTCGATGCCGGGGTAATCGCGGTGAAACCGCATCAGGATCGGTGGCAGCCAGTAGCTGGCGATGGTTTGGCTGGCGCAGAGATTGAGCCGACCGCGCTGCAGGCCACCAAGTTCGGAGAGCATGAGTTCGGCAGACCGCACACGCGCCAGCGTCGCCCTGGCCTCGCCGAGAAAGGTGCGGCCGGTCTCCGTCAGCTCGATCCGACGGCCGACCCGATGAAACAGCTCGACGCCGTAATAGGCTTCGAGGTTCTTGATCGCTGAGCTAACCGCCGACGGCGTCAGGTGAATAGCCTCCGCCGCATGCGTCAGATGCTCCCGCTCGGCGACGGCGACGAAAATGGCGAGTTGCTCGAAGGTCATGGGAAATCATTCTAATTTATCGAACGAAACATAGGATAATATTCGATGGATGTCGACATCAGGAGATGAGACTTTCCCGGCACAGAAATTCTCCGTAGCCGAATGGCGGTGCCGCATGCCACTTTTCCAACGAACCGCGATCATCCTTCCAGGCCTCGCCCTCACCAGCGCCGTGGCGCTTGTCGCCTATGCCGGCGAACGCCTCGAGATCGGCCTCTTCGGCGGCAGGTGGATCGAGAGCCTGGTACTCGCCATCGCGCTCGGCATCGCCGTCTGCACCGTCAGGCCACTCTCGCCCTCCCTGCGTCCCGGCATCGACTTCAGCGCCAAGATCCTGCTGGAAATCGCCATCGTCCTTTTGGGCGCCTCGATCAGCCTTGCGGCGATCGATCAGGCCGGCGTCTGGCTGATCGCCGGCATCGCCATCGTCGTCGTGCTGTCGATTGCCGCGACCTATGCGATCGGCCGGCTGCTTGGCCTGCCGCCAAAACTGGCGACGCTGATCGCCTGCGGCAATTCCATCTGCGGCAACTCGGCCATCGTCGCCGTCGCCCCGGTCATCGAGGCGGACTCGGAGGAAACAGCCGCAGCCCTCGCCTTCACCGCCGTGCTGGGCATCGCCGCCGTCTTCCTGCTGCCGCTTCTCTATTTCCACGCCGGCATGAGCGTCGGGCAATATGGCGTGCTGGCCGGGCTCACCGTCTATGCCGTGCCGCAGGTGCTCGCCGCCACCGCGCCGGTCGGTCTGCTGGCCGTGCAAACCGGCACGGTGGTCAAGCTCATCCGCGTGCTGATGCTCGGCCCCGTCATCTTCCTGCTCGGCATCATTACAAAAACGGAGACGGCAGCCGCAGACGGCCACATAGGTCACCGTCGCTCGCTCGTCCCCTGGTTCATCTGCGGCTTTCTGGGGTTGATGACGCTGCGCTCCTTCGGACTGATCCCGGACACGCTGGTTGCGCCCATGGCGCTGGTTTCGAACCTGCTGACCGTGATTGCGATGGCGGCACTCGGCCTGTCGGTGAACATCCGCTCCGTCGCCCATGCCGGCGGCCGGGTGATCGTGGCTGCCACGCTGTCACTGATAACGCTCGGCGTCATCAGTTACGGGCTGATCGCCGCCCTGCAGATCCACTAGGCTTGCCGCCGCGCCGAGCGCTAGCCGAGGTCCGCTTTACATCGGATTCTGGAGCCGACGCCAGCAAGGTGGCAATCTCGCTGGCCGAAGAAGGATATCCGATCGCATAGCCTTGTAGCGCATCGCAGCCGGCGCTAGCCAGGAGTTGCGCATGTTCCTCGGTTTCCACGCCTTCGGCGATGACCCCGACATTCAGGGCTCTCGCTATCTCCACAATCGAGCCGACAAGGCGACGCTGTTCGTCGGAAATGGTTATCGCCGTCACCAATTGCCGGTCGATCTTCAGCCGCTTTGGCTTCAGTTTCACCAGGCCGATCAGCGAGGCATGGCCCGAGCCGAAATCATCGATCTCGATCTCGATATCCATCCTTTTGATCGCGTCGATATTGGCGAGCACCCTGTCATCGGGATCATCGAGGAAGATCGTCTCGATCAATTCGAAGACGATGGCATGGCGCGGTATGTTCAGCGTCTGCAGTCGGTCGATGAGGCCCGGATCAGCCAGGCGGCTTGCCGAGATATTGACGGAAATGCGCGGCGGCGTCAGGCCCCGCTCGGCCCAGGCAGCCCGGTCTAAGAGCGCGCAATTGAGAATGGCCGCATCGATCTCGGCGGTCAGCCCGTATTCTTCGGCCACCTTCAGAAAGGCCCCGGGCGCGACCAGCCCCTTCTCCGGATGCCGCCAGCGGGCCAGAGCTTCAAGCCCAATGATCCGTCGGCTGCGCGCATCCACCTGGATCTGGTAAAAAGGCACAATCTCGCTACGCATCAGCGCCAGCCGCAATTCTTCCGCCAACCGCCGCTCACCCTGAAGATCGGATTGCAGTTTCGGTGTGAAGAACTCGACGCGATTGCGGCCAAGTTTCTTTGCCTGATAAAGCGCGATATCGGATTCCGCCAGCAGATTGCCTGCACCGTCGGCAATACTCCAGGCAGCACCGATCGAGGCGCGCACCTGCAACATGTCTCGGCCAAAGCGTATCTCTCGTCGCAGACGCCACAGAATATCCTCGGCAATGGCTGCGGCTTCATCGGCTGTAGCAATATTGACCAGCATCGCGACGAATTCGTCGCCACCGACACGGGCGACCATGTCGCCGGCGGCGATCGCTCCGAGAATCCGCGCCGCCGCCGTCTGCAGCGTCGTATCGCCGGCCGCATGTCCCCATTTGTCATTGATCTGCTTGAAGCCGTCGAGATCGACATGGAGGATCGCCAGCGTCTCCACCGTCTGATCCGCTTGCAACTCCGCCAGCCGGCGGTCGAGGTAGCGGCGGTTGGGAAGTCCGGTCAGGTAATCATGGTCGGCGGCATGCTCGATGCGCGCTCGGCTCTCTTCCAGCGCGACCGCGCGGGCTTCCGCGACCGCTTTCTGATTGGTCAGTTCGCGGTTAAGCAGGACATCGGCAGTGACGTCCCATTCAGCCCCGATGATGGATGGCGCTCCATCAGGCCCCTCGAAGAAATGGGCGCGCGAGCGCAGATAGCGAACGTTTCCATCCGGATGGATGATGCGAAATTCCGAATTGTAGAAGCCTTTTTTCGCGATGGCCTCGTCAAAGTCGGCAATGGCCTGCTCGATATCATCGGGATGCAGGGCATTCAACCAAACCGCCGCCGACACTTTACCGCCACCGATACCGGTCTGATAAAGCTTATGCATCTGCGCATCCCAGAGAATTTCCTCCTCATTGAGGTTATGCTCCCAGACCCCGATTTGCGACGTCTCCAGCGCTAGCTCCAGCCTCCTCAAGAGGTTCTGGAACTCCAGCTCGGATCGCCCTGATATCGCCTCTCCCACCGAGTTCGAACTCCCTCCGGACACATGGAACGCCTGAACAGTCTAGTCGATATCCTGACAGTACTCCCTTTCATGATATTTAATGACCTCCACATGGTTGCAGGCTTTTGCCCGCAGCCATCATTGCGATCACTTTTTGGTTAATGATTGTGACGCGGCGGCTTGGCCGCGAGATCGCGGAAATCGGCCGCACCGTCGAGCACCGCGCCGTCGGAAAGCTGCGTGACCGAGCGGCGATAGATGCGTTGCCAGGGCGTCGCGTCCGGCGGGACGGCCGGAATGCCGTCGCCCTTGCGGCGTTCGATTTCCGCCTCTTCCACCAGCATGTCGCAAAGGCCGTGATTGAAGTCAATCCGGATGGTGTCACCCGTTCTCAGCCAGGCAAGCCCGCCGCCCGCCGCACTTTCCGGCGAGGCATTTAGGATCGACGGGCTGTCGGCGGTGCCCGACTGGCGGCCGTCACCGATCGTCGGCAGGCTGCGGATGCCACGTTTCAGCAGTGCATCCGGCGGCTGCATGTTGACGACTTCGGCAGACCCCGGCCAACCGATCGGCCCCGCGCCGCGGATGACGAGAATGGTATTCTCGTCGATGCCGAGGTCCGCATCGTTGATGCGATTATGGTAATCTTCCGAGCCGTCGAAAACCACCGCCCTGCCCTCGAACACGCCCTCGCGGCCCGGCTCCTGCAGATAGCGGCTGCGGAAATCCTCCGACACGACGCTCATTTTCATGATGGCGAAATCGAAGAGATTGCCCTTCAGCACTAAGAAGCCCGCCCGCTCCTTCAGCGGCGCGGCGAAGGGGAGAATGACCTCACGATCCGTCGCCTCGCGCCCCTTCAGGTTCTCTGCCATGGTCTTGCCGGTCACCGTCGGACAGTCGCCATCGAGCTTGCCGACCTGCAACAGCTCCCACATGATGGCCGGTACGCCGCCGGCGCGGTGGAAGCGCTCGCCAAGATAGGCACCCGCCGGCTGCACATTGGCAAGCAGCGGAATGTCGAAGCCGTGCACCTGCCAGTCCTCCGGATGAAGCTCGACGCCGGCATGCTTGGCCATCGCCGCCAGATGCGGCTGGGCATTGGTCGACCCGCCGATGGCGGAATTGACGCGGATAGCATTGAGAAAGGCCTGCCGGGTCAGCACGTCGGACGGCTTTATGTCTTCGAGCACCAGTTCAACCGCGCGCCGCCCGGTGCGATAGGCCATCTGCCCGCGCTCGCGATAGGCACCGGGAATGGCGGCGCAGCCGGTAAGCGACATACCGAGTGCTTCGGCCATGGCATTCATGGTCGAAGCCGTGCCCATGGTGTTGCAATGGCCGATCGAAGGGGCAGAGGCGAGCGACGCCTCCATGAACTCCTCCTCGTCGATCTCACCGGCCGCGAGCTTGCGGCGCGAACGCCAGATCACCGTGCCGGAGCCGGCCAGTTCGCCGTCGTGCCAGCCATCCAGCATCGGCCCGCCGGAGAGCACGATCGCCGGAATATTGACGGTGGACGCCGCCATCAGCGCCGACGGCGTGGTCTTGTCGCAGCCGGTCGTCAGCACGACGCCATCGAGCGAATAGCCGTAGAGCACTTCGACAAGGCCGAGATAGGCAAGATTGCGGTCGAGCGCAGCCGTCGGGCGCTTGCAATTCTCGAAGATCGGATGGGTCGGAAACTCGATCGGAATGCCGCCGGCATCGCGAATGCCGTCGCGGACGCGCTTGGCAAGATCGATGTGATGACGGTTGCATGGCGTAAGATCGCTGCCGCTCTGGGCAATGCCGATGATCGGCTTGCCAGAGCGGAGCTCTTCCGGCGTGATGCCGTAATTCATGAAGCGCTCGAGATAGAGCGCGGTCATGTCGATATGATCGGGATTGTCGAACCAGTCTTGCGAACGCAGACGACGTTTGGATGGACCGTTGTCGCTCATATCTTTCTCAAGCCTTTCCTCGGCCGTTCTTGTCTTCCAGATGCAGCAACAGGCCGCTGTGATCACGCTCCGCGCCGCCATTTTCGACGAATTCGGCGAATTCCGCCCTGACGGTTTCAGTCAAAGGCAGATGAAGCGACAGGCTGCGAGCGGCAGCCAGAACCGTGTCGAGATCCTTCAGCTGATTGCGGGAGGTTCCACCGGGCTCGAAATTGCGATCGATCATGCGCTGGCCGTGCAGATCGAGAATCCGGCTCTCAGCAAAGCCGCCACGAATGGCGGCGCGGAAAGCCTCCCGCGAGCCGCCACCGGCCTCCACCAGCAGCATGGCCTCAGCGATCGCGCCGATGGTGACCGCAACGATCTGCTGATTGCCGAGCTTGGCGAGCTGGCCGGTGCCGCTCGGGCCGACATGGGTGACGCGGCCAAGCGGCGCAAGCACATCGCGGACGCTATCGATGACATCGGCGTCGCCGCCGGCCATGATCGCCAGCGTTCCGGCCGCAGCCCCCACAACACCGCCCGAGACGGGCGCGTCGATATGGCGAAAACCGCGCTCAGCCAGTTTCGCGGCGTGCTCGCGGGCGACCGGAGGCGCGATCGAGCTATTATCGATGACGACGGCGCCAGGCGCCAGTGCATCCATCACCCCGCTTCCGAACAGGACCTCGCTCACCGCGCCGCCATTGGTCAGCATGGTAAAAAGCACCGATGCTCCCTTGGCCGCCTCCGCCGCCGTTGCTGTGACGGTCGCACCGTCAGCCGCCAGCGCATCCGCCTTGTTCCGGTCACGGTTCCAGACGGTGACGGCAAAGCCGGCGCCGAGCAGGCGCCGCGCCATCGGAGCACCCATCAATCCGGTCCCGAGGAAGGCGATCTTGCGACCGGTCATGGCAGCTGTCCTCCGAGCTCATCTTCGATATGAGCGCGGATGATCTCGTCGAAGGACTTGTCGGCCGCAAACCCCAACTTCTTCGCACGCTTGGCGGTAAAGCCCTGCGCCCAGCCGGAGACGATGCGCATCACCAGCTCGTCGGGCTCGCGGCGGATAAGCTTCACCGCCTTGTCGCCGGCGATGCGCCGAAGCGCCTCGATCTGCTCGCCGACAGTCGCGCTGACACCGGGCATGGAGAGACTGCGATCCGCGCCCAGCGGCGTCAGATCGACCGTCGCGCCATGAACGAGGAAGCCGACCGCCGAACGCGGCGAGGCATGCCAATGCCGCACCTGTTCTGGCACCGGCAGCACCGCCTCCATGCCGACCAGCGGCTCGCGCAATATGCCCGAGAAGAAGCCGGAAGCGGCACGGTTCGGTTTACCGGGGCGAATGCAGATGGTCGGCAGTCGAATCCCGATACCGTCGAGAAATCCGCGTCGCGTATAGTCGGCCAGCAGCAGTTCGCTGATCGCCTTCTGTGTGCCGTAACTGGTGAGCGGCGTCAGATGAAAGTCGTCCGGGATAGTGGTCGGGAAAGGCGAACCGAAGACGGCGCAGGATGAGGTGAAGACGACGCGTGGCTTGTATCCGTCCTCGGTGTTGGCAGCACGGATCGCTTCGAAAAGCAGCCGCGTGCCGTCGAGATTAATACGGTAGCCTTTTTCGAAATCCAGCTCCGCCTCGCCCGAAACGATGGCAGCAAGATGGAAGATCACATCCGGCCGACGGGCCACGATCTTCTCGGCCGCACCGGGCGCGGACAGATCCCTGGCACGCGCCTTGACCTTGCCGTTAAACCCTTCCGGCTGCGGCGGCTCGATGACATCGACCAGCGTCATCCGCGTGATCTCACGGCCGCCAAGTCCGCCGTCGGCCACCAGCCGTGCCGTCAGTTTGCGGCCGATCATGCCGGCTGCTCCGATGATGGCGATATGCATGCATCCTCCTCGCAATAACGCGCATCGGGACAGCTCCTCCGGCCCGATGTACGTCAGTCAATATGCCTATGTGCTTGATAAACCCATGGCGTCGGCATGCAAACGAAATTGACGGGCGAGCGGCAAAATCTTCGAAAAACAGATTGGCCGAAATGGAAAATATCGACGTGGTGCAAGCACAGAAAAGGGCGGGACCTTGCGGTCCCGCCCATGTCACATCGGGCACTGGGGGTGCTACCCGATACGGCAGTCCTATTCGGCGGCGATAGGGAGAACCTCCGCCGAATGGTTATTGTCGTTGCTGTGATGCTGCTTCAGCGGACGGTTGCCCGCCATTCTGCGAATCAGCACGTAGAAGACCGGCGTCATGAAGATGCCGAAGAAGGTCACGCCGATCATGCCGGCGAACACCGCGACACCCATGGCAGCGCGCATCTCGGCCCCGGCGCCGGTCGAGGTAACCAGCGGCACGACGCCCATGATGAAGGCCATGGAGGTCATCAGGATCGGGCGCAGACGCAGGCGGCTGGACTCGATGGCGGCCTGGACCGGCGTGCGGCCCTCGAATTCCAGCTCGCGGGCGAATTCCACGATCAGGATCGCGTTCTTCGCCGACAAGCCCACCAACACCATCAAGCCGATCTGCGTGAAGATGTTGTTGTCGCCCCCCGTTAGCCAGACACCCGTCAGGGCAGCGAGCACGCCCATCGGCACGATCATGACGATCGCAAGCGGCAGGGTGACGCTCTCATACTGGGCGGCCAGCACGAGGTAGACGAGCAGCAGGGCCAGCGGGAAGATCAGGATGCCTGAACTGCCGGCCAGGATCTGCTGGTAGGTCAGATCGGTCCATTCGTAACCGATGCCCTTCGGCAGGGTTTCGTTGGCGATGCGCTCGATGGCGGCCTGGGCCTGCCCGGACGAGAAGCCCGGAGCTGGGCCACCGTTGATATCGGCGGCGAGGAAGCCGTTGTAGCGCGTCGTCCGTTCCGGACCGGTGCTGGCCTCGACCTTCAAGAGCGCCGATAGCGGGATCATCTGGCCCGATGCCGACCGGACCTTCAACTGGCCGATATCGCTTGCATGCGAGCGGAACTTGGCGTCCGCCTGCACACGCACGCTGTAGGTACGGCCGAAGGCATTGAAGTCGTTGACATAGAGCGAACCCAGATAGATCTGCAGCGTGTCGAAGACGTCGGTCACCGAAACCCCCAGCTGCTCAGCTTTGGCGCGATCGAGATCTGCGAAGAGCTGCGGCACGTTGATCTGGTAGCTCGAGAAGATGCCGGCTAGTTCCGGCGTCTGATAGGCCTTCGCAATGAACGCCTTGTTGGCCTCGTCGAGCGCCTGGTAACCAAGACCGGCACGGTCCTCGATCTGCAGCTTGAAGCCGCCAGTCGTGCCGAGACCCTGGACGGGCGGTGGCGGGAACATGGCGATGAAGGCATCCTGGATCGCCCCGAACTTCTGGTTCAGCTGCATGGCGATGGCACCGCCCGACAGGTTCGGCGTCGTGCGCTCCTCGAACCCCTTCAAGGTCACGAAGACGATGCCGGCGTTGGAGGAGTTGGTGAAGCCATTGATCGACAGGCCAGGGAAAGCGATGGCATGTTCGACGCCCGGCTGCTCCAGGGCGATCTTGCTCATCCGCTGGATGACGTCATCCGTGCGGTCGAGGGTCGCGCCATCTGGTAGCTGCGCGAAGCCGATCAGATACTGCTTGTCCTGCTGCGGCACGAAACCGCCCGGTACGGTCTGGAACAGGAAGTAGGTCGCGCCGATCAGGGCGAGATAGATCACCATGACCAGGCTCTTCAGCGACAGGATGCCGCCGACGCCCTTGCCGTAAGCATGGGAGCCGCGGTTGAACACCTTGTTGAAGCCGCGGAAGAACCAGCCGAACACCGCGTCCATCACCCGCGTCAGCATATCCTTCGGCGCATGATGGTCCTTCAAGAGAAGGGCCGCCAGAGCCGGAGACAGCGTCAACGAGTTGAAGGCGGAAATCACCGTCGAAATCGCAATCGTCAAGGCGAACTGACGATAGAATTCGCCCGACAGGCCGGAGATGAAGGCGAGCGGCACGAAGACGGCGACCAGCACCAGCGCGATCGCGATGATCGGGCCGGAGACTTCCTTCATGGCGCGATAGGTCGCATCGCGCGGACTGAGTCCGTTTTCGATATTACGCTCGACGTTTTCGACGACCACGATGGCATCGTCCACGACGATACCGATTGCCAACACTAGGCCGAAGAGGCTGAGCGCATTGATCGAGAAGCCGAAGACATACATCACGGCAAAAGTGCCGATGATCGAGACAGGAACGGCGATCAGCGGGATGATAGAGGCACGCCATGTCTGCAGGAACAGGATGACGACGACAACGACCAGCGCGATCGCTTCCAGCAGCGTATGCACAACCTTGTCGATCGACGAGCGCACGAACTGCGTGGTGTCGTAGACGATCTCGTACTTCACGCCGTCGGGCATCGCCGCCTGCAACTCGTTCATTGTCTTGACGACATCGTCCGAGATGGTGATGGCGTTGGAGCCTGGAGCTTGGAAGACCGGAACAGCCACCGCCGGCTTGCCGTCGAGCAGTGAACGCAACGAATAGTCGGCGGCACCGAGCTCGATACGCGCGACATCGCGCAGGCGCGTGATCTCACCGTTGCTGCCGCTCTTGACGATGATATTGCCGAACTCTTCCGGCGTCGTCAGGCGGCCTTGCGCGTTGACGTTGAGCTGCACATCAATGCCAGGAACGCTTGGTGATTGGCCGATGATGCCGGCGGCGGCCTGGATATTCTGTGCACGAATGGCATTTGCGATGTCGCTTGCGGCAAGGCCGCGTTCCGCGGATTTCTGCGGATCGACCCAGACGCGCATGGAATAATCGCCCGATCCGAACACGCGAACCTGGCCGACACCCTCGATGCGGGCGAGCCGGTCCTTGATATTCAAGGTCGCGTAATTGCGTAGATAGGTGATGTCGTAGCGGTTATCCGGCGAGATGAGGTTGACCACCATCATCAGGTCAGGCGAGCTCTTGACCGTAGTGATGCCGAGATCGCGCACGTTCTGCGGCAGGCGCGGCTCGGCCTGCGAAACGCGGTTCTGCACCAGCTGCTGCGCCTTGTCCGGATCGGTGCCGAGCTTGAAGGTGACCGTCAGCGTCATCAGACCATCGGATGTCGCCTGGCTGTTCATGTAGAGCATGCCTTCAACGCCGTTGATCTGCTCTTCGATCGGCGTCGCCACGGTTTCGGCGATAACCTTGGGGTTGGCGCCAGGATATTGGGCGGTAACGACGATCGACGGCGGCACGACTTCCGGATACTCGGAAATCGGCAGCAGCCGAAGACCGATCAGGCCGGCGACCACGATGAGGACCGATAGCACTCCGGCAAACACCGGACGGTCGACGAAAAATCTTGAGATGTTCATGGCAGAACCCTCTCCAGGGGTGAATGTAAAAGGACACGGAGTCCGGGCCCGTCCGCGATATGCGCCACGAGCATTCCAAAATCAGAGCATTGAGACGACCGCCGGGAGAGCACTCTCCCGGCAATGTCGATTATTGAGCGGCCGCGACTTTTTCTTCCAGCTTCGGATCGACCACGGCGCCCGGGCGAACCCGCTGCAGGCCGTTGACGATGACCCGATCGCCAGCGTTCAGGCCGGTCTCGACGATGCGTTGGCCATCGGCAGTGTCGCCGAGGCTGATCTGGCGATAGACGACCTTGTTGTCGCCATCGACCACGAAGACGAACTTCTTGTCCTGGTCAGTGCCGATCGCCCGCTCGCTGATCACCAGCTTGCTCTCGGCCTTCGGCTGGCCCATGCGGACGCGCACGAACTGGCCGGGGATGAGACGTCCGCCCGGATTGTCGAAGACGGCGCGCACGGTAACGGTGCCGCTTGCCGCATCGACTTCATTGTCGATCAGTTGCAGCTTGCCGTTGATCGGCGTACCGTTGTCATTGGTGGTGCCGATCTGCACGGGGATCTGCTCGACCGGGGGCGCTGCGCCATCGGTGACCGGAAGCTCAGCCAGCGCCTGGGTAACGGTCTGCTCGCTCGCATTGAAGCTGGCATAGACCGGATTGACCGAGACCAGCGTCGTCAGCGCCGGTGAAGCCGAACCGCCGGCGACAAGATTGCCGACCGTGATAGCGATTTTGCCGACACGGCCGGCGATCGGGGCACGGACCTGCGTATAGTCGAGGTTCAGCTGCGCGGTCTGGAGCGATGCCTGTGCGGCTTTCAGATTGGCTTCCGCCTCGGCGTAGTTGCTGGTACGCGTATCCATGTCGCTCTGCGAGATCGTCTTGTTGTCGAAGAGTTTCTGGCCGCGATCGACTTCGACCTTGGCAAGATCGAGCTTGGCCTTGGCCGCGCCGACCTGTGCTTGCGCTTGGGCGACAGACGCCTCAAAGGGTGCCGGGTCGATCGTCACCAGCAGGTCGCCCTGCTTGACCAGAGCGCCTTCGCGGAACTGCACCGACTGAATGGCGCCGGCCACGCGCGGACGGACCTCCACCCGGTCGATGGCTTCGAGCCGGCCGGAAAACTCCTGCCAGGCGGTGATATCACGTGCCTGGACGGCCGCGACGGTCACCGGAATGGCCGGCATTGCCGCCGCCGCCTTTTCGGTCGCTTGCGCGCCGCGCGGCAGATCCAGATAGAAGGCTGCGCCCGCAACAGTCGCAGCAACACCCATGCCGGCGCCCCACAGGGCCCAGCGCTTACCGTTGGACGTCATGTTAGTCTCTCCTTGTGGTCCCGGCTTGGGACACGGGACCGAAAATTCTTAATCGTCTCGATATCGTCGGGACCCAGAGCGTAGCGCGTCCATGTTAACGCACGCGATCGCTCTTATTTTTCACGTCCAGAACACCGCATCCGCTTCCAGTGGTCCCACTCGATGGCGGGATGCTGTGTCGATCAAGCCTGTACGTCTTCGACAAAACCCTTGAACGAACAGCATACATCCTGCTGCCATGACGGCTTGTCTTTCGACTGCCCGCCGTAGAGGGTGGGCCAGCCTGTCCCGGCGGGGAGGACTTGCTGGCGAACACGGACGCCTGCCTCCTTGAGGCGGCGGCCATATTCCATGCTCTCGTCGCGGAGCGGGTCGTCCTCGGCCGTGAGCACCAATGCCGGCGCGAGGCCCGAAAGCCGCGAACAGTATCGAGGCGCCGCATAGGGATGACAGACACCGCCCAGAAAACCCAGGTAGCGATTCCAGCCTTCCGTCCAGCGCTCGCGCATGCCGCTTTCCTCCGCCTGGAGGAAAGATTTCGACCCCATGAAGGGATCAAGAAGCGGCGATATCAACACCTGTCCGTCCAGCGAACCGGGCATCTGATCACGCGCCTTCAAAGCAACACCCGCTGCAACATTGCCACCCGATTCCTCACCGGCGACAAACAGCAGCGACTTTTTCGCTCCGCCCAGCTCAAGCATGTTTCGCTTGTTGCTGAGGTAGGCGAGAATCCCGTAGGCGCATTCCAGC
Source organism: Rhizobium sp. RCC_161_2 (assembly GCF_041355235.1). Classification (NCBI taxonomy): domain Bacteria; kingdom Pseudomonadati; phylum Pseudomonadota; class Alphaproteobacteria; order Hyphomicrobiales; family Rhizobiaceae; genus Rhizobium; species Rhizobium sp. RCC_161_2. Next base: position 399,543 of record NZ_JBFUPL010000003.1, read on the forward strand.
ACCTGCGGAAAAGCATTTTGATTGCCGCTGGTATAGTCGGCGGCAATCACAATCGCACCGGCTTCCGCGAGGCTGGCGGCGACCGGACGAACGGTTGCATGTTCGGTATCGAGAAAGGCGCCACCATGCAGATAAAGCACGATGGGTGCCGCCTTCTTGAGACCCTCGCCGTTATAGATCCGCGCTGCGACCGGTCCCGTAGGCACGTTTTCCAGCACAACATCTTTCCACGGCGCGCTCATGAACCCACATCCTTGTCTATTCTGTCGAACATGCCCCTTTTCCTAAAGCCATTTCACAGGCTTGGCGACCATGTTCAGGATAATGCGGCTTCTAGCGCCCCGTACCGCATTGCAACAATCATGAAGACAACATATTGTTATTCCGTTCTGAGAATAAGTGGCCTATATTCGACTAGACTATTCACGAATGACAAACAATCGACCGCTTTCTCTGGGGTCGAAGGGCACCATGGAATGGACCAACTATCAGCAATGCGGGCATTTGCACGCGTGGTGGAGACAGGCAATTTCACCCGCGCCGCCGCGACCCTCTCCATGCCGAAGGCGACGGTGACGACGCTCATCCAGTCGCTCGAGGCGCATCTGCACGCCAAGCTTCTGAACCGCACCACGCGGCGCGTCATGGTGACGACCGACGGCGCGCTCTACTATGAACGCGCCATCCAGATCCTCTCCGAGATCGACGAACTCGACGGCAGCATCAGCAATTCGCAGAGCCTGCCGAGCGGCCGCCTGCGCGTCGAAATGGCCGGCGCCTTCGCCGAGAAGATCATCATGCCGGCGCTTTGCGATTTCTACCAACGCTACCCGGACATCCACATCGATCTCGGCGTCGGCGATCGGCTGGTGGATTACCTGGCGGAAAATGTCGACTGCGCGCTGCGCGCCGGCATGCCGAGCGATCAGTCGCTGATTGCCCGGCGGGTGGGCGAGATACCCCTCATCACCTGCGCCGCTCCCCGCTATATCGAGAAATTCGGCCGGCCAGAACGGCCGGACGAACTGGAAACGACGCACTATGCCGTCAGCTATTTTCGCGCGCAGACCGGGCGGGTCATCCCGTTCGAATTTCAGCGCGGCAATGAATCGCTGGAAATCAGCCCGCGCTATATCCTCTCGGTCAACGACAGCCGCAGCTACGTCAACGCCGCGATGGCCGGCCTCGGCATAGCCCAGGCCCCCGCGTTCATGATCCGCGACGAACTCGCAAGGGGCGACCTCATCCCCGTGCTCCCCGGCTGGACCCGCAGCCCCATACCGCTGCATATCGTCTATCCCCCGAACCGGCACCTGAGCAACAAGGTGCGCGTCTTCGTCGACTGGCTAGCAAAGCTGCTGGTGACGTCGAAGGTAAGCGAAGCCTGACATGTGAACTAACCGCCTCCCTATCGGGAGACGGTGCTTCCTTCGGCACGATCCGGGGTCAGCTCCAGGATGCTCCCGCCTGCTGCCGGACCGTCGCGTTCAGCCGGTTCCAGACGTTGTCGACCGCGATCGAGACAATCAATGCTGACAGCGCCTTCTCGTCGTAGTGCCGGGCAGCCTCGTCCCAGATCTCGTCGCTCACAGCCTCCGGCCGGTCGGCAAGCCGGGTTGCCGCCTCGCCAAGCGCAAGGGCGGCCCGTTCAGCCTCGGTGAAATAGGGCATCTCGCGCCAGGCGGAGACGCCGACGATACGCTCGACCGTTTCCCCGTCTTTCTGGAGCTTGCGGAACCCCATGTCGGTGCAGACGCTGCAGCCATTGATCTGGCTGACGCGCAAATGCACGAGGTCCATGGTGTTTTCGGACAGACCGCGCCCCTTGAGCGAGGCGCTGAGCGCCAGAAGCGCCTGCAAGGTTTCCGGCAGGACAAGGGCGGGGTTCTTCATACGGGCTTGCATCATTCTCTCCTTGGATGTTTTGGTCTTGACGATGCCGCTCCCGTGCCGATCCATTGTCACACCAGCCGGGCCTCGTTCGTCATAGGCATGACGGAACAGGATGAGGGAATGTGACTGATGGACGAAAAAAAGTGGCAGGCGGAGAAATTCGAGGCCAACCGGCCGCACTTGCGCGCCGTTGCCTATCGCGTGTTGGGCTCACGGACGGAGGCGGAGGATGCGGTGCAGGAGGCATGGTTGCGGCTCAACCGCGCCGACACGTCAGAGATCGACAATCTCGGCGGCTGGCTGACGACGGTTACCGCCCGCATCTGCCTCGACTGGCTGCGCAGCCGCAAATCCCGGCGCGAGGAGCCGCTGACCATCCGCGTCCCCGAACCGGTCGTCAGCCATGAGGCAGGAAACGGCACGGACCCGGAGCAGGATGCGTTGCTCGCCGACTCAGTCGGCCTCGCGCTGCTGGTGGTGCTGGAAAAGCTGACGCCGGCTGAACGGCTGGCTTTCGTGCTGCACGATATGTTCGACATGGCCTTCGATGACATCGCCCCGATCGTCGGGCGCAGTACCATCGCCACGCGCCAGCTCGCCAGCCGCGCCCGCCGGCGGGTGGAGGGAGTGCCGGTTGCCGCGGAGGCAGACCTCAGCCGTCAGCGCCATCTGGTCGATGCTTTCTTCACGGCATCGCGCAACGGCGACATGACTGCCCTTCTCATGGCTCTCGATCCCGACGTCATCTTCCGCGCCGATGCGGTCGCGACGCGGATGGGCGCGCTTGCCGAAATCCGCGGCAGCTCCGCCGTTGCCGAAACCTTCCGCGGCCGCGCCCAGGGCGCCCGGCTTGCTGTCATCAATGGGGCCGTCGGCGCCGTCGTCATTCTCGGTGGCCAATTGCGCATCGCGCTTCGCCTTATCATTGCCGATGATGGTGGAATCACCAGCATCAATGCGATGGCCGATCCCGAAGAGTTGCGGAAGCTTGAGATCTTGCTGATCGATCCATAATGGCCTCAACCAAGCCGCGTCGGGCTTGTTCCCGTCAGCCTGCGAAACATGGCGATGAAGGCGGAGGCGCTGCCATAGCCGAGCTGCGTCGCGATCCGCCGCACCGGTTCGCCGGCCTCGATCAGCGCCAACGCCTTAACCAGTCTCAACCGCTGACGCCACTCGTTGAAGGAAATGCCAAGGTCATCGTTGCAGCGGCGGGACAGCGTCCGCTCGGTCGTTCCCATCCGCCGCGCCCATTCCGCCAGAGAATGACGATCGCCGGGATCGGCTTGCAACGCTTTCAGCACCGGACCGAGTAAGGGGTCATCGGACAGCGGCAGATAGTTTTCACTGCGCGGGGCGAGACGGATCTGATCGACCAGGACTTGCACCAGCCGCAGGTCCTCTTCCGTCTCTGGAAGAGTGATATCGCGGGCGGCGAAGTCCGCCAGGATCGCTTTCAGCAACGGGCTGATGCTGAGCGTCGAAGGTTCGGCCGGCAGGTCGGCGCAGAGTGCACGCTCGACATAGACTGTGACATAATGCAGGTCATGCTGGTTCCATGCGCCATGCATCGTGTCGGGCGGCAGCCAGATGGCGTAATGGGGTGGAGACAGATAGCGCACGCCCTCGATGACGAACTCGGCGACGCCCGCAAGGGCATAGTTGAGTTCGCCCCATGGCTGGCTTTTGGCCGGGAATACCGTGCCGCCCTTGTAATGCTCCGTGCGGAAGGAAACCGGACGCGGCGGATCCCCCTCGATGCGTGGTTCTCGCGCCGCCACCCCTACTCCCTATGTCCGCAATCCACTACCTGTGTCTGAAACTCGCTATATACCAGAAATCGGACAGGCAGTAAAAAGCAACATCAACATAACCCCGACCCGGCCGACCATCCGACAGGAGGACGCCATGAGCAATAACCCGACTTCTTCGACCAACGACACCGCCGCCATCATGACGAGCGCGGCGCTGGCGCCCCTGCTCACCGTCCTCATCTGGTCCGGCAACACCGTCGTCACCAAGGCGGCCGCCGGCGTCATTTCGCCCGGCTCGATCTCCTTCTATCGCTGGCTGCTGGCCTTCCTCATCCTGCTGCCCTTTGTCGGCCCTGCCGCGTGGCGCAACCGCGCAATTCTTAGCCAATACTGGCTGAAGATCGCCACCCTCGGCGCGCTCGGCATGGTGATCTACCAGACCCTCGCCTATGAAGCGGCCAAGACCACCTCGGCGGTCAATATGGGTGTGATCGTGGCGCTGATGCCGCTGCTGTCGACATTGCTGGCCGGGGTTCTGGCCGGAGAAAAGCTGACGGCGGCTAGCATTGCCGGCGGGATCATCTCCCTGATCGGCCTGATCTACCTGACCTCCCAAGGCCATCCCGCCGCCTTGCTGAGCGGCGGCTTCCACATAGGCGACGCATTGATGATCGTCGCCGTCCTCTCTAACTCGCTCTACGGCGTGATGCTGAAGCGCTGGGCGATGCCGCTTCCCATATGGCAGCAGCTTTTCTGGCAGATCGGTTTTTCGACCATCCTGCTGATCCCGGTCTTCCTGATGGGCGATATCTCGCCGATCACGTCAGCCAACCTGCCGCTGATCCTCTATGCAGCCATTCCGACATCGCTGCTGGCACCGCTGTGCTGGATGATCGGCATCCAGAAGCTTGGGGCGGCGCGAACCTCCCTGCTCATCAACCTCCTGCCGATCGTCGTCGCAGCTCTCGCCTGGGCCGTCCTCGGTGAACAATTGCATTCCTATCACGCCATAGGCGGTGCCCTTGCCCTGATCGGCGTCGGCATCGGCCTCCGCCAGACAAAGATCGTCAAGGGCGAAGAGGTGTCCGGCGCCGGTCAGGCGGCTTGGGAAACCGAGGAGGTTTGACACGGCTGCCCTTCGCTCTACGATATCCGGCATGACTGGAATCGCCCGAGCAAGAAGGAAGCGAGCGTGCGCATAGGCCTGGAACCGGTGTCATCGAGAACGACCATCCAGGAGGGCGTTTACCAGCAATTGCGCAATGCACTGATGGCCGGCAATTTCGATCCCGGCCAGTCTCTGACCATCGCCTCCCTCGCCGAGACCTTCGGGACCAGCAACATGCCGGTGCGCGAAGCGCTGCGCAGGCTGGCGGCGGAAAATGCGCTGGAAGTTGCAGCGAACGGCTCGGCCCGCATTCCGATCGTCACGCTTGCCCGCCTCGACGATCTCTGCCGCGCCCGCATCGCCGTCGAGGGACTGGCCGCCGAGCTCGGCATTCCCAGGTTAAGCGCCACCGACATCGCGACCCTGGAACGCATCGCCGCCGAGCAGCACGCCATCGGCCTTGGCAGCAATGTCTACGACCTGATGGTGCGAAACCAGCAGTTCCATTTCACCATCTATCGCGCCTCCGGCTCGGAGGTGCTGCTGCAATTGATCGAGACGCTGTGGCTACGCTTCGGCCCTTATATGCGCATGCTCTCGGCCTCGGTCGAACCGCTGATGCGCACCGGCGAGATCGATCCCGCAGCACCGCATCTCCCGATCATCGAAGCGGTGAAGGCCGGAGATTTCGCCCGCGCCCGTGACGGCGTCATCGACGATATCCGCCGCACCCATGAGATCCTGCGCGATTATTGCCCGGCAACGCAGGACGAGCCGCGCACCAAGAAATTCACCTCGGCGCTGCGGCGCTAAGCCACCGAAACGCAACGAGACGAATCTAGTTGAACCTTAAAATATTTTGTGATCAAATGATCATATCTTGACATCGACCAGTCGTTTTCAGCGAGATCATCATGAGCGCCTCCCCTTCCACATCGAGTTTTCCTGGCCATAACAGTTTCCCGGTCGATGAAATCCGCGCCATGTTCCCGGCCATCCAGAAGGCCGGCGATTTCGTGTTTCTCGACAATGCCGGCGGCGCGCAGGTGCCTCAAGCGGTGGTCGATGCCGTCGCCAACCACCTGATCGATTTCAATGTTCAGCGCATGGCGAAATACCAGCACAGCCAGGGTGTCGACCGCAATCTGGTCGAGGCGCGCGAAAGCGTTGCCATGCTGGTCAACGCTTACCGGCCGGAAGAGATTTCCTTTGGCCTGAATGCCACATCCTTCATCCGTCTGGTGAGCCTCGGCATCGCCAAGCTGCTCGGCAAGCGCAACGAAATCGTCATCACCGACATGGACCATGACGCCAATATCGCCACCTGGCTGGCGCTGGAAGCCGATGGCGCCAGGATCGTCTGGTGGCGCATGCGCGAAGACGGTACGCTGCACACCGAAGACCTGAAGCCGCTGCTGAACGACAGGACCCGCCTCGTCGCCTGCACGGTAACCGCCCATTCCATCGGCACGATCGTCGATGTCGCGACCGTAGGCCACCTGGCGCATGCGGCCGGCGCCGAAGTCTTCCTCGATTGTGTCCATTACGGCCCGCATGGCCTGATCGACGTGCAGGCGTGGGATTGCGACTATCTCGTCTGCTCCGGCTACAAGAATTTCTCGCCGCATATGGGCTTTCTTTGGGGCCGCTACGACGCGCTGGTGAAGCTGCCGACCTTCAAGGAAGACTTCATCCCGGACGTGCCGCCCTACAAGATCGAGGTCGGTACCTTCACCTATGAGAACGTCGCCGGCATGAATGCCGCCATCCACTATCTGGAAGATCTCGGACGCCGCTTCCTGCCGGCAATTACTCACACCCGCCGCGAAGCGCTCGCCGCCGCCATGGGTGCGATCCGTGACTATGAGCTGACGCTGTCGCGTGAGATGATCGCCGTGCTGAACCGCCATGGCGCCGTCATCTACGGCATTTCCGACGATGCCCGCCTCGAACAGCGCGTGCCGACCATCTGCTTCAATATGCCAGGTATCACGCCACAGCAGTTCGCCGCGGAGATGGGCGAAGCCGGCATCGGCCTGCGCGATGGCCATATGTTCGCCCCGCGCCTGATGAAGCGTCTCGGTCTTTCAATGGAAACAGGCGCAATCCGCGTTTCTCTGGTACACTACAACAAGCTCGAAGAAATCGCCCGCTTCGAAAAGGTTCTTACCGAGGTCATGGCGCGGCACAGATAAGCCGCGTGTGAGCGGTGGCGGCGCCCGAACAACTCCGCCACCGCAATGCCTCGCCGCCCCAATCCTTACCGACGGCCCGACAGCCCATAAAATATTTCAACTCTAAAACAGATTGCCGCTTCGCAAGCTTGTTTTCTCGATCTATCCCTCTTGGCCAGGACCGTCGGAGCGCGAGGAAAACAATGAGCAATTTCCGCAAGGCCTGCATCGACAAGAGCCTGCTCATCGGCACCTTCGCCGCCATTCCACATCCCGTCGCCATCGAAGTCATTGCCGCCTCCGGTGTCGATTTTCTCTGCGTCGACTGGGAGCATTCGCAGATCAGCCGCGAGCGCATCGAGGACCTGATCCGCGCCGCCGACGTCCATCGGGTTCCCGCCATGGTGCGCGTTCCCGGCCATGCACCGGAAGCCATCGCCTCCGTATTGGATGCGGGCGCCGCCGGCGTGCTGGTGCCGCGCGTGTCCACCGCGGCGCAGGCAAAGGCCGCCGTCCAGGCAACGCGCTATCCTCCGATCGGCGAGCGCGGCGTCGGCCCCGGCCGGGCAGCGGCTTACGGCTATCGCATCCCGGATTATCTCGCCAAGGCCAATGCGGAGCTGGTGCTCGCCGTCCAGGTCGAGACGGCGGAGGGGCTCGCCAATATCGCCGAGATCGCCGCGGTCGACGGCATCGACGTCATTTTCATCGGCCCCGGCGACCTCTCGGTCTCGATCGACGCCATGGGTCCGGAGGGAAAAGACAGGCTCGATGCCGCCATCGAAACCATTGCGAAAACGGCCCTTGCCGCCGGCAAAACGGTCGGCATTTTCCGCCCGTCGCCCGACGATATCGGCACTTGGTCGAAGGCCGGCATCAGCTTCTTCCTGCTTGCCAGCGATACGATGTTTCTGGGCGCCAGTCTGGCCGACGGAGTTGCCCGGGCACGTCGTTAGCGCACTGTGAAAGGATAGACCAGTAGCAGCGCCTATAGAGCCGTCGCTCGCGAATAATTATCGCGGAAAGCGGCCAGATCGGCCGGACTGACATCCGAAACAGCCCAGAAGACCAAGCCGCCGCCCGACCATTCGACGAGATTATAGCCGTCATGCGCCGTCGCGCTCTGCCCGGCCGTTGGCCCCGGCCAGACGAAGAGATTGATGACATGGCCGTGGCGCCGATAGACGAGCGCCGCGACAACCCGGCCACCAATATAATCCACCCGTCCCCCGATCAGCGGAAAACCGTCCGCAGCAAGATCGACCACAGGCGGAGAGAAATCGATCTTGCCGTTGAACCATGGTTTGACCGTATGCTGGTCGGATGTCTGCACATCGACCAGGTGGCTGGCGAGCATGGAACGCACATGGCTGGCAAGCAGCTCTCCCTGAAGGGGCGCGTTTGTCTGGGGATTGCCGAGCACCAGCACCAAGCTCGCCGCCAGGGCCGCCAGCGACGGGATGAAGCTCCATTGCCCGAAAGATTGTAACCAACGCCACCACATGCCCACACGTTGCGGTGCTTGCTGCTGCGCTGCTTCAAGAGAAATCGCGGTCATGACACGCGCGCGAACCTCGGGCGGCGCTTTCCACTTCACCTCATCCTGACCGACGACCCGCTTCATCTCTTTGAGACCTTCCAACGCGGCGGTGCAATGCGGACACGTCGCAACATGCTGCTCGAACTGCATCGTATGAACCGCATCGAGTTCGTCATCCACATAGCAGTGCAGGACCGTTTCCCATTCCGGGCAGCTTTCGGGGATTTTCTCGCTCATGACTGTGCCCCGTTTCGCTCGCCGGCCTGCCATACGTCACCGAATTCGCGTCTGGCCCGTGCGAGCCGGGACATCACGGTCCCGATCGGCACTTCGGTGATATCGGCGATTTGGCGATAGGACAGACTTTCCAGCTCCCGAAGGACCAGCACTTCCCGCGATATGTCCGGCAGCGAATTGATCACCTGCCGGACCTGTTGCGACTCCATCTTGCGGATCATGGCCGCCTCCGGCGTGTCCTCGTCCGAGGCAATCTCGTAAGCGGCAGGTGGCTGATCCGCATCCATCGCTTCATTCATCGCCATCGGCGTCTCGAAGCGAGCCTTGCGCCGGTCCTCGTTCAGCCAAGCGTAGTAACAGTTCCGGACGATGGCAAACATCCAGGCGCGCGGCTCACCGCCGCGATAGCTGTCGAAGCTGCGGTAGGCGCGCAGGAAGGCATCCTGCACGATATCCTGCGCCGCATCGGCATCCCGGCTCAGAAACCGCGCGAAATTGTAGGCGGCATCCAGATGAGGAACGACAGTGTTCTGGAACCGCAACATCAGGTCGCGCGAGATCGGCGGAGCGAGGCCGACTGCACTGTCGGCATGCCGCGATTGCAGCATCGGGGCGATGCCGATGGATTGCCGGGCAAAAGCGCCTATCGCCGACAATCGGGCCACAAGCCGCCGACACGCCGCGAGGAAACCTGGCGACGGGCGACTGTCATAGGTGAGAAAGGCAGATTGAATGTCAGCCACCATGATCCCTGCATTGCTCCGGCACGGTTTCGCTCAGGTTCGACCCGGCGTGAATATTGCTCTCCATTCTCCAGATCGTTTCAGGCGGTATTTTATTCCCACCTGCAGAAAAATATTTGCCGGACACAATATCCGCGCCAGCATTTCCTTGATGATAACCACTGTGCACCGGCCAGAATTCTAGCGCCAGCAGAATTAGATCAAGCATATCAAAATCTTATCGGAAATTCAGCCAGGCCCGAGAATAATCCGCCGATAACGGCGATCTCCTTTGACAGCGGAGGCGTTGAGTGACCCCTGTCCTCCGCTTCGCGTGGCGATGCCACTCAAAGAGGAGATAAGGCAATGTTCAACATGACGCGCCGCACCGTTCTGAGCTCGGCCGCAGCGGCCGCTGCTTTCGGCCTGTCGGCGAGACTGGAATTCATCCCATCACTGGCCAGCGCCGCAACGCCGCTGGAGCCGACCGTGGGCTTTTATCGCTACAAGGTCGGAGACGTCGAAGTCACCGCCATCTATGACGGCATATGGCGCAAGCCGCATGACCCCGCCTTCATCAAGAATGCCTCTGTGGAGGATACCAAGCAGGCGCTCGCCACCGCCGGCCAGACCACGGATTTCATGCCCATCCCGCTCACCGTCGTCGTTCTGAAGATCGCCGATCGGCTGATCATGATGGATGCCGGCTCCGGCGTCGGCCAATGGCAGGTGAATGCCACACACCTGCCGGCCAACATGGCCGCGGCCGGCATCGACTACAAGAATATCGACACGGTCATCATCTCGCACTTCCATCCCGACCACGTCTGGGGCCTGATGGAAAAAGGCACCAATGCGCCGGTTTTCGCGCATGCCGAACTCGTCACCAGTGCCGACGAGTATAATTGGTGGACCGCCCCGGGCCGCGTCGACAAGCTGGCCGCCGGCCGCAAGGATGCCGGTCGCCGCATCGCGGACGTGTTTCCGACATGGAAGAACTGGAAACTGGTCAGAGATGGCGCCGAAGTTGCCCCGGGCGTCCACCTCGTCGCGGCACCCGGCCACACGCCCGGCCATTCCACCTTCCTTGTCGCCTCCGGCAAGGAACAACTTCTGGTCTCCGCCGACATCATGTATGTGCCGGCGCTGCTCGCTCCGCATCCGGAATGGGAAGGCAGCTACGATCAGGACGGACCGGCGGCCGTCGTGACGAGGCGCAAGCTGATCGACCGCGTCATTGCCGATAATATCAGGATCTGCGGTTCGCATTTCCCCTTCCCGGGCTCCGGCACCTTCGTCAAGGACGGCAATTCCTATGGTTTCACCCCGACAAGCCAGGCCTGAAAACTCAAGGAGAGATATCATGTTCAAATACGCCATCATCGGCGCTGCCAGCCTTTGCGCCGCGCTCATCATTCCTGCCGCCACTGCACTGCCGGCCTTTGCTGTCGACAATATGGAAAGCACGGATGCGCCGGACCTGACCTCCGTCCACGCCAAAATCGACGCGAAGGACTATGCCGGGGCATTGGCGGAGCTTCGCGATCTGGCCGAGGATCATCAGCAGGCGGATGTCTACAACCTGCTCGGCTTTACGCTCAGAAAGACCGGCGATTTCAAGACGTCGCTGACCTACTACACCAAGGCCCTGGAGCTGCAGCCCGATCACAAGGGCGCCCGCGAATATCTCGGCGAGCTCTATGTCGAGACCGGCAACTTGGACAAGGCGAAGGAACAGCTCGCGACACTCAAGCGGCTTTGCCCGAGCGGCTGCGAAGAGCTCGAGGACCTGCAAAAGGCCATCGACACCAAGACCACCAACTGATCTCAAACCAAACACGCGCCTGCGAAGCCGAACGACGCCTCGCAGGCCATCAGCTCGCACGGGAGATGACAGATGGACTATTCGGAAAATACAAATGTCGTCCATCCAATGGACATCACGCTTCTGGCCGGTCGGTTGCTGCTGGCGTGGATATTCCTGCATGAAGGAACGTCACTAGCGTTGAATTTCAACGCCGCAGTGATCGCTATGGCGAAGCTCGGTGTTTTTGAGCCGCTGGTAGTTGCCGTGATCGTGTTGCAGCTCGCCGCAGGCCTGTCGATCACACTCGGTTTGCTGACCCGCCTCGGCGCTTTGTCGCTCGGGCTGTTTTGCTTGTCGACCGCGTTGATGTTCCACGCGGATTTCGCAAACCACAACGAAATGCTGCATTTCGAAAAGGACTTGGCGATTGCGGGCGGCATGTTCGTTCTGGTGACGACAGGTGCCGGCGCGCTGTCGATCGATCGCTTTCTCGAACGCCGCATCATGGCGCGGAACGACAAGCTGCGCCAGCCGTTGCGCCGCGTGATCGGCATGGGAATTCTCTAAGCAGCTCGATATCAATCCACGTGAAATCTCTGTCGAAAACAGCCTCATTCGCGGTTGCTTTCGACATTCCTTTAGATTTTTTAAGCTTAAAACTTTTTCCTTGAAAAGCCCCGCATTTTGGATAACGATCCCCAAAACAAAGGGTGATCCGAACGCCGCTACCCGTGACACTGCGGCCTTTCCGACACCAGTTTTCCAGGGGAAGTTTCTTGTCTCTTCTGCCACCGAACAACCTGTCCGAGATGACACACGACCGAAACGCCTTCGAAGGCATCCGTGCCCAGATCCGCGATCTGCGCACCGACAATATCGCCGTACTGGCCAAGCGCGCCCGCGAGCTTGGCGGCGTCATTCCGCTGTGGTTCGGCGAAGGTGACGTGGTGACGCCGGCCTTCATTCGCGACGCCGCCAAGAAGGCGCTCGATGATGGCCAGACCTTCTATGTCCCGAATATGCGCGGCCTCCCCGCGCTGAACGAGGCGCTGTCCAACTATCAGACGCACTGGCATGGCCGCCCCATCCCGATCGAACGCACCACCGTTGCGCCCGGTGGCATGCAGGCACTCTATATCGCGTTGGAGCTGCTGGTCGATGTCGGCACCAATGTCGTCTATGTCGCGCCGCAATGGCCGAACATCCACAATGCTATCCACCTGATCGGCGGTGAGCCGCGCGCCGTTTCTCTCGATTTCGACACCGACTGGCGTCTCGACCTCGACAAGCTCTTCGCCCGTTGCGACGCCCGCACCCGCGCCATCTTCCTGTCGACGCCAGCCAATCCGACCGGCTGGACGGCAACACGCGAGGAGATGCAGGCATTGCTGGATTTCAGCCGCCGCACCGGCATCTGGATCATCTCCGACGAAGTCTATGCCCGCCTCTATTTCGACGGCGATATCGCGCCGTCGATCCTGCAGGTCGCCGGGGACGACGATCGGGTGATCGCCATCAACAGTTTCTCGAAGGCCTGGGCGATGACCGGCTGGCGCGTCGGCTGGCTGACGCATCCTTCAGGCGTGGCCGATCAGCTTGGCGCCATGACCCAATATGTCAACAGCGGCACATCGGCGATGATCCAGGCAGGCGCTGCCGCCGCCATCCGCGAGGGCGAGCCGCTGGTCGCCGAAATCCGCGCCAGGATCAAGGCCGGCCTCGATCTCGCCTATGAAAAGCTGCCGCAGATCCCCGGCGTCATCCTGCCGGAAAAGCCGCGCGGCGGCATGTATGCCTTCTTCGCGCTGAAGGGTGAAGCCGATGCCACGGCGGTTTGCGAGCGCATTCTCGAAACCGCGCGTGTCGGCCTGGCGCCCGGCTATCATTTCGGTGAAGCGTCGCGCCCATTCCTGCGCATGTGCACCTTCCGTGACACCGAACAGATGCGGATCGCGCTCGACCGCATGGTCGACGCCATGGCTTGAAGGCCCACCGCGTAGGTGGGATCCGGCAATACCCGCGGACAGAACGCGTCCACGGTCATAACCAGAGGGAGAACAATGAAATGAATTTGACCCGCCGCAATCTACTGGTCCTTGCGACCGTCGTCGGCATGGCCGGCGGCAGCCACTTGGCCTATGCCGCCGATGTGCTGAATGTCGGCTCCTATCCGAACAACCCGCCCTTCGAATACAAGACCGCGAGCGGCACCTTCGAAGGCTTCGAGGTCGATATCGTCAACGAAGCGGCCAAGCGGGCCGGCATGACGACGAACATCGCCGACTACGGCTTTCAGGCCCTGTTCGCCGCCACCAGCTCCAAGCGCATCGACGTGGCCATCTCCTCGATCACCATCACGCCCGAACGCCTGAAATCGCAATCCTTCGCGCAGCCCTATTACGATTCCGACATGGGCATCGCCACCAAGGACAGCAGCCCGATCAAGGTCCTTGCCGATCTCAAGGACAAGACCGTCGGCGTCCTCTCCGGCTCAACCGGCGAGAAGTGGGCCAACGACAACAAGGCCACCCAGGGCTTCGCCGACGTCAAGGGCTACAATGCCCAACAGGATGTGTTCCTCGATCTCGGTGCCGGCCGCATCGATGCGATCATCAGCGACGTTCCCGGCATGGAGTATCTCTTCGTCAAGACCAAGGGCTTCGCCATCAAGGACCGCATCAAGACCGGCGAACAATACGGCCTGATGATGACCAAGGATTCGCCGCTGGTCGGCAAGATCAACGACGCCATCACCGCCATGAAGAAAGACGGCACGCTGGAAAAGATCCATGAGAAGTGGTTCGGCAGCAAGGCTCCCGCCGGCTCCTCCACCGTCACCGAAATGCCTATACCCAAGGCGTGATCAAAAGATCATATTCTACGCGAGCAGTTACGCCGGCCCACCTCGGCCGGCGTAATTTTGGATAGACCTTCACTTTGTTTCGCCTGATGGGAGTGCCAATGTCGTTCGTCGATACCTTCTTCAATTCCGACGTCATGATTTCGGCTTTCCCGCAATTGCTGCGCGGTCTCTGGATGACCATTGCGCTTGGCGTGGTCAGCATTATCATCGGTGTGTCGGCCGGTCTCGTCGTCAGCCTGATCCGCCTCTATGCGCCCAAGCCGATCCGCCTGCTGATGGTCGGCTTTATCGACATCATGCGCGCCATGCCGATGCTGGTGGTGCTGATCCTGATATACTATGCCCTGCCCTTTGTCGGCATCAGCTTTTCCGCCTGGTGGTCGGCGATCCTGGGCTTCTCGATCGTGCTTGCCGCCTATTCGGCCGAAGTCTTCCGCTCCGGCATCGAAAGCGTGCCGCGCGGTCAGTTCGAGGCCGCCGCCGCGCTCGGCATCCCCTTCCTGATCACGCTCTACAAAGTGGTCCTGCCGCAGGCGATCCGCATCGTCATTCCGCCGACCACCAGCAACTGCGTCTCGATGTTCAAGGATACGTCACTCGCCTCGACCGTAGCTTTGCCGGAGCTTTTGAAAGAGGGGCAGAATGCGCAAGGCTTTTATGCCAACCCCTCGCCACTGATCATGGCAGCGCTGATCTACGTCATCCTGCTCTGGCCGATGGTGCGCCTGGTGAGCGTGCTCGAAAAAAGATTCAAGAGCGAGCAGGCACGATAGATCTAGCCATCAATCGAAAGCGGCACCCGAAAGATGATTGTTGACCGACGATTTGACCTCGCCGATATCTTTCCAGAGTTCGGCGATAATGGTGGGGTCGACATCGGCCATCAACTCGCGCAGCCAACCCTCATGGGCAGCCGCCATGGCGGCGAAAATCTCATCACCCTTCTTCGTCAGCTTCGCGACCGTCACGCGCCGGTCACCGTCAGGCGTCTCGCGAAGCACCAGGCCGTCCGTTTCCAGCCGCTCCACCAGTCCCGTGACATTGCCGTTGGTGACCATCGTGCGCTTGGAAAGCTCGCCGAGCCGCAGACCGTCATGCTCGCGATAGAGCTGCGCCATCAGGTCGAACTGCGGCAGCGTTGCACCGAACTCGTTGCGCAGGCGCCGGCGGATTTCCTGCGATATCAGCTTGGTGGTCGACAGCATCCGCAGCCAGAGCCGCAGCTCCTGCTTCTTGCCCTCCTGGGCCCCCCGGACGATGATTTCCAGATCGACGGTTGCGCTCTCGGATTCTGCCATGGTTTCAGCTCAGATCGCCAGTTTGCTATTTCATATAGGAACGGTCTACGGAGCAATATTTCAAATGTCAAAGGTTTACGCATCAAGCCCGGAGACGGTCACTTCGTCAGCATTTTCCCCAGCATGAAGCCGGAGCCGGCGCCCGTCCCCGCGCCCGGCCAGGTAGACGCCCCGCACATGTAAAGCGAAGCGACCGGCGTCCTGTAGCGCGAATAGCCGGCAACCGGGCGAAACAGGAAATTCTGGTCGAGATGATGACTGCCGGAAAGATTGTCGCCGCCGATCAGGTTCGGGTTCTCCCGCTCGAGATCGACAGGCGAAAACACCGATCGTGCCAATATCTTGCGGCGCAGGCTGGGCGCATAGCGCTCGACGATATCAAGCACGCGCTCGGCATAGGCCTCCTTCACCTCGTCCCAACTCCGCCCGCCGATTTCACCCGCCGCATCGCCGCTGAATTCCGCCGGCAGAACGCGCACCTGTATCCAGAGCACATGCTGCCCATCCGGCGCACGTGACGGATCGACCGCAGTGGGTTGGCCGACCACCAATGCCGGCTCGGCCGGCAGGAGCCCACCCATCGCTTCGGCATAGACGCGCGACATCATCTCAAGATCCGGCGCGATATGGACATAGGCGAAGGACTTGAGCGCCTCGCCCGCCGTCCAGTCCGGCAGACCGGAGAGCGCCAGATGGATCATCATCGTGCCGGGACCGGCACGGAACTTGGCGATCTTACGGTCGAACTCCTGACGCGACGCCTGCTGATCGAGCAGTTTTCCGAACAGGATCTGCGGATGGACATTGGCGATGACGGCGCGCTTGGCCTCGTAACGCCGCCCATCGGCGAGGACCACGCCGGTCGCCTTGCCGCCGGCGGTGATGATCTTGTCGACCCGCGTGCCAAGCATTAGCTCACCACCCTTGGCCTTGAGCACGCCCACCATCGCCTTGACGATCGTATCGGCGCCACCCTTACCGATCACCATGCCGAACGCCTGGTCGGCCATGGATTCCAGATAGGGAAACAACGCGCCGCCGGCGACATCGGGAGCGAAATCGAGATGCAGCCCCCAGGCCGCCATCATCGTCTTCAGCTTGACGCTCTCAAACCGCGCATCGAGGAAATCGCGCGGCGAGGCAAGCAGCATTCGCGCGGTATCGTAAAGCCAGCCCGTCCCCTTCTCTCGCCAGGCCTTCCAGACCACCTTGGCGGTCGCCGCCGACGGCATCGGCGCACCAAGCAAGCCGAAAATATGCGGCGCGTCCGAACCGAATTCCGACAGCATGGCCCGCCACGCGGCAGCATCCTTTGGCGAGATATCGGCGATCGCGCCCGTGGTCTTTTCCAGATCGGTGCTGACGCCGAGATGGGTGCCGTCGCGAAAGACGCTGGCAAAACAATCCGCCGCCGGCGCAAAGCCGATGCCCTCGGCGATCAACTCGTTCTTGTACTGCGCGAAGAAGGCCGAGCCGGCGAACATCGAGAGGTTCATGGCGCAGAGGTCATGGCGGAATCCCGGCAGCGTCACTTCGCGAGTTTTGACCGCCCCGCCAGGCTCGGCATTGCCTTCGATGACGCCGACTTTCCAGCCTTTGGCCGCCAGATGCACCGCCGCCGCCAAGCCATTGTGACCGGCTCCCACAATGATCGCATCATAGCTCATCGATTGACCCTCTTTTGTCATGATTATTATCATCACATGCATACATTTTAAGCTTTAGGCTTCAAGTACCCGGAATGCAAAATCGCGGCGACCGATTACAACCGAATGTCACTCACTCCAGAAAATGTCGCGAGAATAGCGTTTATTTTCCAGCATTTGGACCGGTTGCAAAGCCTCGAAGATCCGTCCGATTTTTGCCTTCGCGACCCGGCGCAATGCTTGCATTATCATATATTGTAACATAGGCTCGCCCTCATTCTGCCGCTGCTGCACGGTCTCGCGATTTGAGGAAACGCGCTCCGCGCCTGGCGGTAAAGGCTTTCAAACCTGGTCCTAAGATGAAGGTCCGCGAAGCGGCCCCTCATGTAGGATCATGCCAAATCAAGGGGAACGCAACATGACCGTCAATACGCTTGCCAGCCTCGCCTCGGCCCTCGTCTCAGGCGCCATCAAGGTCGTCGATCTGACGGCGCCGCTCGGCCCGGAAACGCCGGTGCTCTACCTGCCGCCACAGTTCGGCAAGAACACGCCGTCGGTCAAGGTACACACGATTTCGGAATATAACCAGGATGGCCCCTTCTGGGCCTGGAACTGGCTGGAACTTGGCGAGCACACCGGCACGCATTTCGACGCGCCCTGTCATTGGATCACAGGCAAGGACAATCCGAACAACACGACCGACACCATCCCGCCGCAGAACTTCGTTGCCCCGGTCAACGTTATCGACCGCTCGAAGGAAGCAGCCGCCAATGCGGACTATCTGCTGACCGTCGACAGCATCAAGGAATGGGAAGCCGAGCACGGTACCATCGAAGCCGGCTCCTGGGTCTTGCTGCGCACCGACTGGTACAAGCGCAACGGCTCGACTGAAACCTTCCTCAACGCCGACGAAAACGGTCCGCATTCGCCAGGTCCGACCGCCGAAGCCATCGATTATTTGCTGAGCAAGGGCATCATCGGCTGGGGTTCGGAGACGATCGGCACGGACGCCGGTTCCGCCGGTGGCATGACCCCACCCTTCCCAGCGCACAATCTCATGCACAAGGCGAACCGCTATGGTCTTGCCAGCCTGTCCAACCTCGACCAACTCCCGGCCAAGGGCGCCGTGCTGATCGCGGCACCGCTGAAATTCGTCAAGGGCACGGGATCTCCGGTGCGCGCACTGGCGCTGATTGCATGATGGGCCAGGGGGTCGGGGCGTGGCGGCGCTTCGACCTCTTCCTCGACATTCGTCTTTGCCAGGGGGCGGCATGAGCGACCATGATTACATTATCGTCGGCAGCGGCATCAACGCACTGGTTGCGGCCGCCATGCTCGGCAAGAAGGGCCGCAAGGTTCTCGTCCTCGAGCGCAACGATCGCATCGGCGGCTGCCTGCGCAGCGAGGAGATCACCGAGGCGGGCTTCATCCATGATGTCATGGCGACGACGCTGGTGCTGTTTCTGACCTCGCCCGCCTATGGCGCCATCGGCAAGGATCTGGAGGCACGCGGTCTCGAATTCTGCCATGCGGACCTGCCGACCGGCGTGCTGAGGCCGGACGGTTCGCACGTCTTCCTCTCCAAGGACCGGCAGCGCAACATCGCGACCTTCGATGCGCTATCGCCCGGCGATGGCCAGACCTTTGCGCGCGAAATGGACGCGCTTGCCGCCGACGCTCCTTTCCTGTTTTCGCTGCTCGGCGGCGCGCTGTGGTCGCGCCCGACCTTGAAGATGATAGCCAAGCAGGGCTGGAGCCGCGGCCTGCGCAATCTCGCCGCCTGGTTCGGCGAGGCCCTAACACCGGCGCGCGGCTATCTCGAAACCACCTATCGATCCGAAGACATCCATGCGCTCTGGGCGCCCTGGGTGCTGCATTGCGGCCTCGGGCCGGAAAGCGCCTATTCGGCCGAGATGCTGAAGGTCATCGGCTTTGCCATCGAGCTTGCCGGCGCACCCGTCGTCAAAGGCGGCGCCGGAACACTGCTGACCGCCTTCGAACGGCTGATCACCGACAATGGCGGCGAAATCCGCACCGGCGCCGATGTCGAAAGCGTCATCGCCGGTCCGAGCGGCCGCGCCGACGGCGTCAAGCTTGCGAGCGGCGAAACGCTGGAAGCCAACGCCGGCGTCATCTGCTCGGTAACGCCGAACCAGCTCTATGAACGGCTGATGAAGGACTGGCCCACGCCACTTCCCGCCGAGATCAAGACCGGCGTTGCCGGCTATCGCTATGGCAAGGGCAACATGCAGATCCATTACGCCCTGTCCGAACCGCCGCGCTGGAAAGCCAATGCGGAGCTTGGCAAGGTGGCGCTGCTGCATCTGACCCCCGGCCTCGACGGCGTGTCGCGCGCCGCCAATGAATGCGAACGCGGGCTGCTGCCGGCCGAGCCGAGCGTCTGCGTCGGCCAGCCTGTCTCCTTCGATCCCAGCCGCGCGCCGGAGGGAAAATCGATCCTGTGGCTCCAGCTTCCCGAAGCGCCGCGTCACATCAAGGGCGATGCCGCCGGAGAGATCACAACGCCTGCTGATGGCCGCTGGACGGAAGAGGTGCGCGAGCGCTATGCCGACCGCGTCGAAGCGCTGCTCGCCAGCCATATCGAGAATTTCGACGGTATCAAGCTTGCGCGGCGCGCCTATTCACCGGCCGATCTCGAAGCCATGAACATCAATCTCGTCGGTGGCGACCCCTATGGCGGCTACAGCGGCATAGACCAGCTTTTCCTCTGGCGCCCCTTCAAGTCCTCTGTTAACCACCGCACCCATGTAGCAGGCCTATACCACATCGGCGCTTCGACGCATCCAGGAGCAGGCCTCGGCGGCGGCTCGGGCTTCCTGCTCGCGTCATCACTGAAATAGCAAGTCCCACGAGGAGACATCGTTCATGGAGGAACGGTTTTCAGGCGCCGTTTTGCGGCGCAGTCACAATGGCTCGGAGAAGAAGCGTCCGACCATGGGCGAAATCGGGCTCAACCATTTCGCTCCCTATCTGATGAACCGGCTGATGGCCCGCTGGAACATCAACATGTCGGAGGAACTGCGCGAATACGACATGACGACCGCGAAGATGCGCGCGCTCGCCGTCCTCAGCGTCTCCTCGTCGGTCACCATCAACGAGCTCGCCGTCTTTGCCGTCACCGAGCAATCGACGATGAGCCGGACGCTGGACTCGCTCGAGCAACAAGGCTTCATCCGCCGCCAGCCCCGTGCCGAAGACATGCGCATCCGCGACGTCTCCATCACCGAAGACGGCCGCGCCGCCTTCGAAAAGGTCTGGCCGACCATGTACGACCTGTTCCTGCAGATGTTCGACGGCGTGGAAGAAGCCGAATACCGCGCCTTCATCGCGACGCTGCACAAGGTGCTGCATAATATCAGGAAGCATGAGATTTGAGATGAGATCGGGGTGGCGCCTATGGCCGCCTTGTCCTTCGAGGCACCTTTCCGCTGCGCTTCAGGAAGAGGCGGAGCGAATTTCGCGATTGACGCAAACGGTTAGCCCTCATGGTGAGGTGCCGAGGGCCGAAGGACCGGAGCCTCGAACCACGAGGGCGGGTGGCTGAAACACACCCTTCACAGCGTCGCCACCGTCTTCAGGGCCCCATCCAGCGCAACCCCGTTCTCATCCAGCAGCGCCGCCTGCCGCAGCCGTTTCATCCAGGCCGCACCATCCTCCCGATCCCGCAAGATCGGCAGCGCCGACATGACACGGTCGAATTTCGACAGACCGCGCGCATGCGTGTCGGAATAGCCTTTGACCAGGCGACGGTTGTTGAGGACTTCGACAGCGAGATCGTAGTTCGTGCCGAGCAGATTGGCGGCTGTGACAAGCCAGGCCTCTCGATGTTCGACTTCGCGCATGTGCCGCAGCGTGCCGCGGCGGGTGCGGCGCAGCGCCGAGACGATATAGAGGCCGAGGAACCAGAAGAGCGTGCCGGTCTGCACACGGCGGCCCTTGTTGACCACGCGATCGAGACGATCGAAGAGCTTCGGCCGGTTTTCGATCCAGAGGCCCAGGCCCTTCGGCAGCGTACCGCAGACCTCCTCCATGCGCGGGTGCATATATTCGGTCATATAGACGATCTGGTCATCCTTGGCGCCGACCTCCTTGCGCACACGATCGAAGCGAGACGCGCGCACCTTCAGATCGGCGACGCGGATGACATCGTCATAGGCCATGGCAACGGCAACATATTTCGCCGCCTGCACGGTGAAGGCAAAGTCCTTGGCAATACCACCGACCTTGCGATCCAGCGCGTAGAGCGCCGCCACCCGGGTCAGATACTCGTCGGCATAGGCCGGGTCCTGATAATCGGTGAGCTTCTTGACGCCGGCGAACAGCAGCGGCCGCGCTTCTTCCGGGAATTCGGCTCGGATGCGATGGACAAGGCGGTCGAGCGCCGGGTGGCCAGCCGTCTCCGGCAGCACTTCGAAATGTTTCGGCGGCGTTGCGGAAACCGCATCGCGCGGCCTATCCTTGGTGCGGTCGAAGGCGGCGTTGAAGGCTTTCAGGCTGGGCTCGATGCCCTTGCCGCCGGCACGGATCATCGCCTCGAAAGCCTGCCTGCCGAACGGCAATGCCCCGGAAGCGGCCAGCGCGCCGAACATCGAGGCGGAAATCACGCTGCCATTCTTGATCGCCAGCGTCTCCATGTCGAAGGCAATGGTGCGCTTGGCGGCAAAATCCGTGGCTTCAACCACGACTTCGGGGTTGCCAATGCCATCGCCCGGCTTTTCCTTTTCGCCGACGGCGAAGGAGCGGTGCGTCGAAGCGATCAGCACGGTCTTGTCCGGCGTGACCAACCCGCGCAGCACCGAACGACCGGCTTCCATTAGCTCCGCCGCCAAGACGACATCGACATCGCCCGGCGTCGGCATCAGCGAGAAGATCGGCGCATGGCCGTCGCGAGCCGGCAGCATCTCGATATAGTAGATCGTCGCACCGGTGCGCTGCGCCACGCCAGGAACGGAGGTGGTCTGCGCCATCCATCCCTCAGCTTCGGCAAGCCCGACGATCCAGTCGGCCAGGACGCCGCCACCCTGCCCGCCCATGGCGAGGACGGCAAGCGACAGCGGCTTGTCGGTCGACAGGCGGCTGGTGCCGATATTACCCATGCTCACATGCTCGTTCATATCATCACCTCAATCCGCAAACACGATGCGGCCGGCCCGGCGGCGGGCCTGCAGCCAGCCGATGACGGATGCACGCATGCGGGCAAGGAAACGGTCCCAGCCGGTCGGATTATGAATGATATCGGCACGGTAGAAGGAGGGACAGAGGACAGCCGCCTCCGACACTTCGCCGCAATTGCCGCAGCCAACGCAGTTGTTATCGATCGCCGCCACCGGATCGTCCTTCAAGGGATCGTCGGTCTGCTTGACCGACAGCGACGGACAGCCGGAAAGCCGGATGCAGGCGTGATCGCCGGTGCAGACGTCCTCATCGACGCCGAACCGCTCCTTGACCATGCGCTTGCCGTCCTTGACCGCCTTGGCGAATAGCGGCTTCACGCGGCGCTGCTTGTTCAGCATGCATTCGGAGGAAGCGACGATAATCTTTGGTCCCGGTTCCTTCGAGGTCAGCGCTTCGCGCAGCGTGTCGCGCATCTTGGCGACATCATAGGTGCGATCGATCTGGCGGACCCAGGTGGCGCCGATGCCCTTGACGGCATTGACGATGGAATTGTTGGTCTTGCGGCGTGGGTTGAGCGCCCGCGAAGACGGAATATCCTGGCCGCCGGTCGCGGCCGAATAAAAATTGTCGACGACGAGGATAACGCCGTCCTGCTTGTTGAAGACGGCATTGCCGACCGAGGTCGCCAGACCATTGTGCCAGAAACCGCCATCGCCCATCACCGAAATCGCGCGCTTGTCGGCGGCAACATTGAAAGCCGAGGCCGCAGCCGGGCCGAGACCGTAGCCCATGGTCGTGCTGCCCAGATTGAACGGCGGCAGGATCGAGAACAGGTGACAGCCAATATCGCCGGAGATGTGGTGCTGACCAAGTTCGCCTTCGACCAGCTTCATCGCCGCAAAGATCGGCCGCTCGGGACAGCCGATGCAGAAGCCCGGCGGGCGCGGCGGCACGACTTCGGCGAGCGCCTTGATCTTCGGGTCGTTCAGGATCGGTGTCGGGTCCGGCAGCGGTGGCTGGTTGCCGAGCAGCACACGCTGATGCGTCTCCAGGAAATTCTTGATGCCCTTCATCAGGACAGGCGCGGTATATTCCCCGCCCATCGGCAGGACATCCTTGCCGGAAATCTTGGTCTGGATATCGCGGCGGCGCAGGATGGTGTTGAGGGATTGCTCAATATATTCAGGCGCGCCCTCCTCGACCAGCAGCACCGCTTTCTTGTTGGCGCAGAATTCGGCCATCTGATCGTCGATCAGCGGATAGGCAACATTGAGGACGTAAAGCGGTACGGCGGAATTGCCGTAGACATCGGCAAGGCCGAGCTGCTGCAGCGCGCGCATGACACCATTATACGCACCACCAAGCAGGATGATGCCGACCTCGCCTTCGGACGGACCGAAATACTCGTTGAGCTGGCGCTTCTTGATGAACTCGACGGCCGCCGGCCAGCGCTTTTCCAGCTTCTCCTTCTCATGCAGGAAGGAAGCAGGCGGCAGCACGATACGGTTGACGTCGCGGATCGGATTTTCCAGTGCCTGCTTCAGCGTATAGGTCGGCCGCTTGTTGTCCTTGGCTTCGAACTGGCCGTGGACATGACAGCTGCGGATGCCGACCTGCAGCATGACCGGCGTGTTGGAGGCCTCCGACAGTTCGAACCCCTCTTCGACCGCCTGCACGATCGACGGCAGGTTCGGGCGCGGATTGAGCAGCCACATCTGCGACTTCATCGCATAGGCATGGCTGCGTTCCTGCATGATCGAGGAACCCTCGCCATAGTCTTCGCCGATGATGATCAGAGCTCCGCCGGTTACGCCGCCGGAGGAGAGGTTGGAGAGCGCGTCGGAGGCGACATTCGTGCCCGCCGTCGATTTCCAGGTGACGGCGCCGCGCACCGGATACATGACCGAGGCGGAGAGCATGGCAGCGGCGGCCGCTTCAGACGCCGAGGTCTCGAAATGAACCCCCAGATCCTCCATCACGTCCTTAGCGTCAGCCAGCACATCCATGAGGTGGGAAATCGGCGATCCCTGATAGCCGCCGACATAGGAAACACCCGATTGCAACAATGCCTTGGTGATCGCAAGGATGCCTTCGCCGCGGAAGATATCACCTTCCCCAAGCTTCAGATCCTCGACCTCGCGCGCAAACGACCGTTCGGCCATCGAAGTTACCCCTTTGCCCTATTGGGCTTATTTTAAATCATTTGCAAAATCATATTTTGAACTTTGTCCGGCTGTCAATGAACAAATAAGAGACCACCCGGCATGTATGATCGATTAGGCACGGCGGCGGATAATGGGCTGAGAAAGAACCGCCACAAGCGGCAGATGGCGAACAGATATATATGCATCTGCATGAATTATGAGCTCCCGTATCGAAATCCCAACAAGTAGCTGGCTCCGGAATCTACTGAGCGCCCAGAGAAAGCGCTTGCCGGTTCAGAAGCCTTATTTTAAGATTAAAACATTCCGAAAATAAATCGCCAGCGGCAAGCGGGCGTCATGCTTTTCTGCCGCTTAACAGGGGAACGGAGTGACCATGACAACGCTTACTCGGCGCGAGGCATTGAGCCTTGGCGCAGCTGCTTTTATTACCGGTATTCTAGCGGGCAGGACGCATGTGGAAGCTGCCGAAGCCGGCACGCTGACCATCGCTTACAACGTCAATCTACCTTCTTTCGATCCGACCACGGGGCCGTCGGCGGTCAATCCATCGATCCAGGCGATCTATCGCTCGGTCTTCGACCAGTTCATCGGCCAGGGCCCTGATCTGAAGTTCCAGCCGGGTCTTTTGACCGCCTGGGGCTGGAACGACGACAAAACCAAGGTCTGGATGGATGTTCGCGAAGGTGTCACCTGGCATGACGGCTCCAAGTTCACGCCCGACGACATTGTCTGGTCGCTGGAGCGCGCCGCCAAGCAGGATACCGGCAATCCGATCCAGTTCATCTGGTCGACGGCCAACAACTATAAAGTGGAAGGCAATCGCATTACCGGCGATGTCGTCCGCTTCGAGCCGACCTTCTTCAAATGGATGGCGTTTCTGACCGGCTATGTCCTGCCCAAGGACTACTATACCAAGGTCGGCGCGGAAGGCTTCGAGAAGAAGCCCGTCGGCACAGGCCCCTATATGGTCGACGCCTATGAGGGCAATTCCTACCTTCGGCTGAAGGCAAACCCGAATTATTTCGGCGGCAAGCCGGTCTTCGATACCGTCATCTTCAAGTTCGTGCCCGATACGACAAGCCGCGTCGCCGAAATCGAATCCGGCTCCTCCGATGTGACCCTGGAAATCCCCTACGAGGATTTCGACCGCCTGAAGAAGAAATCTGGCCTTGCCGGCGTCGCCACGCCGATCTCCGATATCGGCATGATCTTCATCAGCAACGTCGATCCGATGCTCGACAAGAACGTGCGGCTTGCCGCCAATATGGCGATCGACAAGGAAGCGATCATCAAGCGCCTACTACGCGGCTACGGCAAGCCGCTCTCGACACTGGAAGCGCCGGAATACGACGCCTACGACGCCTCCATCAAAATCCCTTACGACCCGGAGCAGGCCAAGAAGCTGCTGGCGGCCAGCGGCTTCTCGCCGGAAAAGCCGGTAAAGTTCGCCATCAAGACCACCCGCGGCTTCAAGCCGAAGGACTACGAGATGATCCAGGCGATCGTCGGCATGTGGCGCAAGGTCGGCATCGAGGCGGAGATCGAAGTCTACGAAATCGCCAAGCATTACGAGCTGCGCGCCGCCCATAAGCTCGGTCCCGCTGCCTTCTACAACTGGGGTAACGCCATCGGCGACCCGACGACCTCCACCGGCTTTGCCATGTTCGGCCCATCACCGCACTCGGCCTGGAAGACCAAGGATGTCGACGACATGATGGGTCCGCTCTGGGTGGAAAAGGACGAAGCCAAGCGCATCGCCGGCTGGAAGGCGGTGATCAAATATATTGCCGAGCAGGGATACGTGATCCCGCTGCTGCAATATGTTCAGCCGATCGTCTATAAATCGAGCCTGAAGGTGACGCCGAACGTCTCCGGCGCGCTGCAGCCGACATTGGTATCGAAAGGTTGAGTGAAGCCTTCTCCCCTCGGGGAGAAGGTGGCCCGAAGGGGCGGATGAGGGGGTGGTGCGGCATATTCCGTGGAGCCTTACGGTGCAACGCCCCCTCAACCTGCGCCCCTTCGGCAAGCTCAGGAGCGCGTCCTTCTCCCCGCTGGGGAGAAGGTAAGGCCACCAGCCGTGCGATCGGAATTCATAACGAATGATAGCAGTCTCCATTCTCAATCGCCTGATCATGGCCGCCGTCACCCTGTTCGGAGTGGCGCTGATCGTCTTCGTGCTGCTGCGGGGCGTGCCGGGCGATCCGATCGCGATGATGATTTCGCCGGGCGCGAGCCCCGCCGATATCGCGGCGCTCCGCGCCCATTACGGCCTCGACGCCAGCCTGCCGGTGCAGTTCGGCATCTGGCTTAAATCGGTTCTGGCAGGTGATTTCGGCACATCGATCTCACTGAAACGAAATGTGCTCTCCCTGCTCGGCGAACGCCTGCCCGCAACGCTGGAGCTAGCCTTTGCCGCGCTCATCCTCGCGGTATTGTTGGGGGGTACCGTAGCGATCGTCGGCACGCTCGTCCGCCGCACGATACTGGAACCCGTCATCGATAGCCTCAACGGTCTCTTTCTCGCCGTACCGGATTTCGTCTGGGCGCTGGCCCTGGTACTGGTTCTCGGCGTTCTCTTTCCACTCTTCCCGCTCTCCGGCCGCATCGATCCGAGCATCGACACGCAGTTCACGACGCCCTTCTATCTGATCGAAAGCCTGCTGACCTTCCGCTTCCGGATCTTCGCCGATATCGCCGCCCACATGGTTATGCCCGTGCTGGCCCTCGGCCTGCCGCTTGCCGCCATCATCGCCCGCGTGCTGAAGGCAGCGCTGTCCGAAGCCATGGTGCAGGACTATATCCTGCTCGCCAGGCTCAAGGGCATGTCGAACATGCGTCTGGTGCTGCAGGAGGCGCTGCGCAACGCCGTCGGCCCGACAATTGCGCTCACCGGCGTGCAATTCACTTTCCTGATTGGCGGCACCGTCATCGTCGAGCGCATCTTCGCCTATCCTGGCATCGGCAACATGGCGATCGACGCGGTGATCAATCGCGATCTACCGCTGATCCAGGGCCTTGTCCTGATCTTTGGCGCTCTCTTCATTCTTGTCAACCTGGCCGTCGACTTGCTGGTGGCCGCCTTCAATCCGAGGCTCGCCCATGGCTGACATCGCCGCGACCGCCTCCGCCAAACCACCGTCCCGCACGACGAAACGCCTGCGGGCGCTGCTGTCCGAACCGAAGGTCATCTTCGGCGGCGGCTTCATCCTGATCCTGATCATCCTTGCCGTCTTCGCCCCCTTCATCGCGCCGAAAGATCCGCTGGAACAGGATCTGATGTCCGGCACCCTGCCGCCCGTCTGGCTCAATGGTGCCGACCCGGGCTTTCTGTTCGGCACCGACGATCTCGGCCGCGATGTGCTCTCCCGCGTTATTTTCGGCGCGCGTATCGCCCTCCTCGTCGCCTTCGTGGCGGCAGGCCTGGCGGCCCTGATCGGCTCCTTGCTCGGCCTCGTCGCCGGCTGGTATGGCGGCTGGATCGACAAGGTGATCTCACGCCTCGTCGATATCTGGATGGCCTTTCCGCCGGTACTGCTGTCGATCCTGCTGGTCGCCGTTTTCGGCTCAGGCGTGCATTCGGTGATTGCCGCCATCGTCATCATCGACTGGACGCGCTTTT
The DNA here is from genome assembly GCF_041355235.1 of Rhizobium sp. RCC_161_2. Taxonomy (NCBI): domain Bacteria; kingdom Pseudomonadati; phylum Pseudomonadota; class Alphaproteobacteria; order Hyphomicrobiales; family Rhizobiaceae; genus Rhizobium; species Rhizobium sp. RCC_161_2. Next base: position 427,505 of record NZ_JBFUPL010000003.1, read on the forward strand.
GCCGCGTCGTGCGTTCCGAAACCCAGGCGCAGGCGCAGATGGACTATGTCACCGCCGCCCGAACCATCGGCTTCTCGCGCGCCAGAATCCTGTTCAGCGAAATCTTGCCGAACGTCGCGCCGGTACTGATCGCCCTCATCAGCCTGGAGATGGGTATCGCCGTCATCGTCGAAGCGATCCTCTCCTTCGTCGGCCTGTCGGTTTCCTCGGATACGCCGACCTGGGGCGGCATGATCGCCGAGGGTCGGCAGATCATCTATGACGGCTGGTGGGTGCTTCTCGTACCGCTGATCGCGCTTTTCGCCACGGTGCTTGCCTTCAATCAGCTCGGTGATGGCCTGCGCCGCGCCCTTGATCCGGTGATGCGCCGATGACCAAGCCGCTTCTTTCCATCACCGGCCTGAGTGCCGTTTCTGACAGAGACCGTGGCGCTCCGATCCTGCGCAATGTCTCTCTGACATTACAACGCGGCAAAGTCTGCGGCCTCGTCGGTGAAAGCGGCGCCGGCAAGTCGACCATCGCCAAGGCTTTGCTCGGCATCCTGCCGCGCACCGTTCGCGTCACCAACGGCTCCATTCTGTTCGAAAACCGCGATCTGCTGACGCTGCCCGCGAAAGACCTTCGCAACATCATGGGCAACGAAATTTCGCTGATCCCGCAGGACCCGCAGACGGCGCTTAATCCCGGCCGCCGCATCGAGGCGCAACTGACCGATGGCTTGCGGCTGAAGCGCGGCCTGTCTTCGCGCGACGCCCGGTTGCGAGCGCTGACGTTGCTGGAAGAAGTCCACATCCGCGATCCGGAACGCCTGCTTCGCGCCTATCCGCATGAGCTTTCCGGCGGCATGCGCCAGCGTATCCTGATCGCCGCCGCCTTTGCGCTGGAGCCGAAACTGGTGATCGCCGACGAGCCGACAACGGCTCTCGACGTCACCGTGCAGAAGCAGATCCTGCGGCTGATCCGCGGCTTGCAGGAGGCGCACGGCACGGCCGTCATCTTCGTCACCCACGACCTCGGCGTCGTCGCGCAGATCTGCGATACCGTTACCCTGCTCTATGCCGGCAAGGTCATCGAGGAAGGCCGCACCGCCGACGTGCTCGCCGATCCCCGCCACATCTATACCAAATCCCTTATCGCCGCCGGTCCGCGCTATGATCGGCCGGATGCCGGACTGACGCCGGTGCCACAATCCGTCTTCCAACAATTGCGTCGCGAAATCGACATAGCGGAGGGCGGAAAATGAGCCTGCCCGATATCCTCCTTTCCGCTAGAGGTCTCGATGTCACCTACGGCGCCAAACGTCGCCTGTTCGGGCGGGCTAGCGGTGGCAACAAGGTGCTGCATGGCGTCGATATCGACATCCGTCGCGGTGAAACCGTCGGCATCGTCGGCGAAAGCGGTTCCGGCAAGACGACATTGGGCCGAGCGCTGCTGCGGCTGGTTAATGTCTCCGCCGGCACGATCCATTTCGACGGCGGGGATATCACCCATTTGCCGGATGGCGAGATGCGGCCCCTGCGCCGGCGCATGCAGATGATCTTCCAGGACCCGATGGCCTCGCTCAACCCGCGCCATACGATCCGCCGCATCCTTGTCGAGCCGGTGCTGCTGCATGGTCTGGCGGGTGACCGGCAAGCTGCCGAAAGCCGTGTGGCGACGATCCTCGAGCGCGTGACGCTGCCGCAAGCCTGCCTCGACCGCAATCCGCACGAACTCTCCGGCGGCCAGCGCCAGCGCATCGGCATTGCCCGCGCCGCCCTGCTCGAACCGGATTTCGTGCTCGCCGACGAGATCGTCTCCGGCCTGGATGTCTCGACACAGGCACAGGTGCTGAACTTGCTGAAAGAACTCTCCCGCGATCTCGGCCTCTCAATGGCCTTCATCAGCCATGATCTCTCCGTCATCCGCGCCATCTGCGACCGGGTCTATGTGATGCGCCATGGTCGCGTGGTGGAGGAAGGGTCATGCGAGCGTGTCTTCGCCGCGCCGGCCTCCAGCTACACCCGAGCGCTGCTCGATGCCATTCCGCTGCCGGAAGTCGATCCGGACTGGCTCAACCGCACGTCGGAGCAGGATGATGCCGCGTGATCAAGGCTGCTTGAGGCGAAACCGCTGGATCTTGCCGGACTCGGTCTTCGGTAAGGCATCCACGAAGACGATCGATCTCGGATATTTGTAGGGCGCGATCGTTGCCTTCACATGATCCTGCAGCGCCTTCGCAAGGCTTTCCGAGCCGTTGATGCCCGGTGCCGGCACAACAAAGGCCTGAACGATATGTCCGCGCTCGTTGTCCGGCTTGCCGATCACCGCACATTCCAGCACGTCGGCATGGGACAGCAGCGCGGCTTCGACCTCGGGCCCGGCAATATTGTAGCCGGCGGAGAGAATGATGTCGTCGGAGCGCGCGGCGAAATGGAGGTAGCCTTCTTCGTCCTGGATGAAGGAATCTCCCGTCATATTCCATCCGTCGCGGACATATTCGGCCTGTCGCGGATCGGCGAGATAGCGGCAGCCAATCGGTCCGCGAATGACCAGCTTGCCGATGGTCCCGCGGGGAACCTCGTTCATGTCGGCATCCACGATGCGTGCCTCGTAGCCCCGCAACGGCTTTCCGGTGCAATTGGGCTTGGCATCATCGAGGCGATTGGAGACGAAGATATGCAGCATTTCCGTCGAGCCTATCCCGTCCAGGATCGGCTTGCCCGTCTTGCGGGTCCACTCCTCGAAAATCGGGCCGGGCAAGGTTTCGCCCGCGGACACGGCAATCCTCAGGGACGAAAGATCGGCCCCCTCCTCCATCGCCGCCAACATGGCGCGATAGGCCGTCGGGGCCGTGAAACTGATGGTCGCCTTATAGTCCTGAATGATCTGCACCATGTTCTTTGGCGAGGCGTGCTCCAGCAGCGCCGTCGACGCGCCGAAGCGAAGCGGAAAGACCACCAGGCCGCCAAGCCCGAAGGTAAACGCGATCGGCGGCGAGCCGATGAAGACATCGTCCGGCGTGACGCCGAGAATCTCCCTCGCATAGGCATCGGCGATGATGAGTATGTCGCGGTGGAAATGCATGGTCGCCTTGGGAACGCCGGTGGAACCGGAGGTAAAGCCCAAAAGGGCGACATCATCCCTCCCCGTCCTGACAGCTTCAAAGCGCACCGGCTTGTTCAATGCGATCCGGTCGAGCTCTGCGTCATGATTGGCAGTACCGTCGAAACCGACCACCTGCTTCAGAAAGCGGCTCTCTTTCGCCACCGCCACCAGTTCTTCCATCAACCTGGTATCGCACAGCGCGAAGGTGATCTCGGCCTTGTCGACGACCTTCGCCAGCTCTCCGGCCCTCAGCATCGGCATCGTATTGACCGCGACCGCGCCAACCTTGGTCACAGCAAGCCAGCAGGCGATCATGGCGGGATTGTTGCCGGAGCGGATCAGCACGCGATTGCCGGGCCGAATGCCGAAATCCTCGACCAGGGCATGGGCGATGCGGTTGGTCCAGTCGGACAGTTCCTTGTAGGTACGGCGTCGGCCATTGCCGATCAGCGCGACACGATCGCCAAAGCCGCGCTCCACCATACGGTCGCTCAGCTCCTCGCCGGCATTCAGCCATTCGGGATACTCGAAGCCGTCGAGCAGCAGTTCCGGCCATTCGTCGAACGGCGGCAGGTTGTCGCGCGTGAAAGTATCCAGATGACCCGTCGGTCCAAGCATCGGCTTTCTCTCCGTTCCTCTCTGCTTCGGCGACTGTATCGGCGATACCCTCTCAATCGCACTTTATGAGGAAAGGATTGCATCGAAGCCTAAAATGTTCAAGCAAGAAATTTTAAACCTAAACTAAATTGAAAGCACGCTGTTTTCAAAAGACTTTCCCGGTTTATCGGAGCTATTATCGTCGCCAGTACGCTCCGCGCCGGTGAAAACAACACTTGACGAAGCGCGCACCTAGGATATTTTAAACTTAAATTATTTTTCGGGAGCGGCTTCATGCCAGGGAGAAGTAAGCGATGAAAATCGTCTGCATCGGCGGCGGCCCGGCCGGGCTCTATTTCGGGCTTCTGATGAAGAAGCTGCATCCCGAACATTCCATCCAGGTCGTCGAGCGCAACCGCGCTTATGATACCTTCGGCTGGGGCGTCGTCTTCTCCGATGCCACCATGGTCTCGATGCGCGAATGGGACCCGGAAAGTGCAGCCGAAATCGAGGATGCCTTCAACCACTGGGACGATATCGAAGTCTGGTTCAAGGGCACGCGCCAACGCACCTCCGGCCACGGTTTCGTCGGCATCGGCCGCAAGAAGCTGCTCAATATTCTGCAGAAGCGTTGCGAAGCGCTCGGCGTCGAGTTGATTTTCGAAACCGACGTCACCTCCGATCTCGACTTTCCCGACGCCGACCTGATCATCGGCTCCGATGGCCTGAACTCGCGGATCCGCAACCATTATCCCGAGATCTTCCAGCCCGACATGATCACCCGGCCGAACCGCTATATCTGGCTCGGCACCAACAAGCAGTACGACGCCTTCACCTTCGATTTCCGCAAAAGTGAACACGGCTGGTTCCAGGCGCATATCTACAAGTTCGATGACCAGACCTCGACCTTCATCGTCGAAACCACTGAGGAAGCCTATCTCGCTCACGGCCTCGACAAGACGGACCAGGACGGCTCCATCGCCTTCTGCGAAAACCTGTTCTCGGACGTCCTCGACGGCGCATCGCTGATGACAAATGCCCGCCATATCCGCGGCTCGGCCTGGCTGAATTTCAACCGGCTGATCTGCGGTAAGTGGAGCCATTTCAACGGCAATTCACATGTCGTGCTAATGGGCGACGCCGCCCATACCGCGCATTTCGCCATCGGCTCCGGCACCAAGCTCGCCATTGACGACGCGATCGAGCTGACACGACAGTTCCAGATCCATGGACATACCAAGGACAAGATACCGGCTGTTCTCGAAACCTATGAAGAGATCCGTCGCGTCGATGTCGCCCGCATCCAGAATGCGGCGCGCAACGCCATGGAATGGTTCGAAGTTGTGGGGCGTCGCTATGCCGACACGTTGGAACCCGAACAGTTCATGTATTCCATGCTGACCCGCTCGCAGCGCATCAGCCACGAGAACCTGCGCCTGCGCGACAAGGATTGGCTGGAAGGCTACGAGCGCTGGTTTGCGAAAAAATCTGGTCTTGCCGTCGGCAATGACCGCTGCCTGCCGCCGATGTTCACGCCCTATTCGCTGCGCGACGTGACGCTCGTCAATCGTATCGTCGTTTCACCGATGGCGATGTATTCGGCGGAAGATGGCGTGATGAACGATTTCCACATCATTCATCTCGGCTCGCGGGCGCTGGGCGGCGCTGGCCTGATCTTCGCGGAAATGACCTGCGTCACCCCCGACGCTCGCATCACCCCCGGCTGCCTCGGCCTCTGGAACGAGAAGCAGGCGGCACAATGGAAGCGGCTCGTCGATTTCGTGCATGCCAATAGCGCCGCCAAGGTCGGCATCCAGCTCGGCCATGCCGGTCGCAAGGGCGCAACGAAAGTCGCCTGGGAGGGCATAGACCAGCCGGTTGCCGACGGCGGCTGGCCGCTGATCTCAGCCTCCGCTGTTCCATACCTCAAGAACAGCCCGGTGCCGAAGGCCATGGACCGCGCCGATATGGAGCGCGTCAAGGCCGACTTCATCCGCTCGACCGAACTGGCGATCCAGACCGGCGCCGATTGGCTGGAACTGCATTGCGCCCACGGCTATCTGCTATCGAGCTTCCTGTCGCCGCTCACCAATCTGCGTGAGGACGAATACGGCGGCAGCCACGAAAACCGTGCCCGCTACCCTCTGGAGATCTTCAGGGCCATGCGTGAAATCTGGCCTACGGACAAGCCCATCTCCGTCCGCCTGTCCTGCCATGACTGGACCGATGGCGGCAACACGCCGGAAGATGCGGCGATCTTCGCCCGTATGTTCAAGGAAGCCGGAGCCGATCTGATCGATTGCTCGTCCGGCCAGGTATCGAAGGAAGAAAAGCCAGTCTATGGCCGCCTATTCCAGACGCCCTTCTCCGACAAGATCCGCAACGAAATCGGCATTCCCACCATCGCCGTCGGTGCGATCTCGGAGGCCGATCATGCCAATTCCATCATCGCCGCCGGTCGCGCCGATCTCTGCGCCGTCGCCCGCCCGCATCTGGCCGACCCCGCCTGGTCGCTGCACGAGGCCGCCAAGATCGGCCTGACGTCGATCCCCTGGCCGAAGCAGTATCGCTCCGGTAAGACGCAATATGAAACCAACCTTGCCCGCGCGGCCACGACCGCACCGGCGAAGTGAGGATCAGATGACGACTTCGGGTAAACTCGCGGGCCGTCACGCCCTCGTCACCGGCGCCGGCAGCGGCATCGGCGCCGCTATTGCGCGGGCGCTTGCCGCCGAGGGTGCGCGTGTGACACTGGCCGGACGACGCAAGGAGCCGCTGGAGACCGTCGCTGCCGAGATTGGTGTCCATGCTTTCGTCGTGGACGGATTCGATATCTCCAGCGCCGAAGCGATTACCAAAGGCCTGACCCTTGCCCGCGAAAAATTCGGCCCTGTCGATATTCTCGTCAACAATGCCGGCGAAGCGCCAAGCGCACCCTTCGAGAAGACCAGCCTTGAGATGTGGAACCGCGTGCTCACGGTCGATCTCACCGGTGTTTTCCTAGTGACGCAGGCCGCCCTGCCCGATCTCAAAGCATATGGTTCTGGCGCCCGTATCATCAACATCGCTTCGACGGCGGGCCTGACCGGCTACGGCTACGTTTCCGCCTATGTCGCCGCCAAGCATGGCGTCGTCGGTTTGACGCGCTCGCTGGCGCTGGAGCTGGCAAAGACCGGCATCACGGTCAACGCCGTCTGCCCCGGCTTTACCGACACGCCGATCATCCAGCGCTCGATCGAGACCATCGTCGCCAAGACCGGGCGCACGGAGGAGCAGGCACTTGTCGAATTCACCAAATCCAATCCGCAGGGACGGCTCGTCAAACCGGAGGAGGTCGCCGACACCGTTCTGTGGCTGGCATCGCCGGCGGCGGCATCGATCAATGGACAGGCAATCGCGGTTGCCGGTGGGGAGGTTTTAGCGGGATGAGCGAACAGGATATGACCATGCGGGGCCATCTTGCGCCCTTCAACACATATGTGGCCCGCCATTTCCTCTGGGAAGTCAGCGATGACGGCCGCGTCGCCACCATTCGGCTGAACCGCCCGGAGCGCAAGAACCCGCTGACCTTCGACAGCTACGCCGAATTGCGCGACCTCTTCCGCAACCTCACCTATGCGTCCGACGTTCGCGCCGTGGTGCTGACCGGTGCCGGCGGCAATTTCTCCTCCGGCGGCGATGTCTTCGAGATCATCGAGCCGCTCACCCGCATGGCGATGCCCGAACTTCTCGCCTTCACGCGCATGACCGGCGATCTCGTCAGGGCCATGCGCAAGTGCCCGCAGCCGATCATCACCGCCGTCGATGGGATCTGCGCCGGCGCGGGCGCCATCCTCGCCATGGCCTCGGACCTGCGCCTGGCAACACCCGAAGCCAAGACCGCATTCCTCTTTACCCGCGTCGGCCTTGCCGGCGCCGACATGGGCGCATGCGGCATCCTTCCCCGCATCATCGGCCAGGGCCGCGCCGCCGAACTGCTGTTTACCGGTCGTTCGATGACAGCAGCCGAAGGCCATGCCTGGGGATTCTATAACGGCGTGCACGCCAGCGCCGATCTGGAGCAGGAGGCCGTCAAGCTCGCCCGGTCGCTCGCAGACGGACCGTGGTTCGCCCATGGCATGACCAAGACGATGCTGAACCAGGAATGGGCAATGGGCATCGACGAGATGATCGAATCCGAGGCGCAGGCTCAGGCAGTTTGCATGGCAACGCAAGATTTCCGCCGCGCTTTCGAAGCCTTCGCCGCCAAGCGCAAGCCCGAATTCCAGGGGAACTGAGGCGATGTCTATCGTATCAGCCCTCCCCGGTCCGACGCGGGACCATCTGGATTGGCCATTCTTCGAGGAACGCCACCGCAAATTCGCGGCCGAGGTCGATGCTTTCGCCAAATCCTCGGCCATGGCAAATATTGACCATAGCGATGTCGACAGCGCCTGCCGCAAGCTGGTCAAGGCACTCGGCAACGCTGGTCTCCTCGCCGCCGCGACCGGTACATCCGATAGCGAACCGCTGATCGACTCCCGCTTCGTCTGCCTCGCCCGCGAAACGCTTGCCTGGCATGACGGCCTTGCCGATTTCGCCTTCGCCATGCAGGGCCTCGGCACCGGCGCCATCGGCCTTTCCGGCTCGCCTGAACTGCGCGCCGCCGTGTTGCCGAAAGTCCGCGCTGGCGACTGGCTGTCCGCCTTCGCTTTGTCGGAGAAGGATGCCGGTTCCGATGTCGCGGCAATGAGCTGTGCGGCCCGCGCCGATGGCGGCCACTATGTCCTCGATGGCGAGAAAACCTGGATCTCCAATGGCGGCATCGCCGACGTCTACACCGTCTTTGCCCGCACCGGCGAAGCACCGGGCACGCGCGGCATCTCCGCCTTTGTCGTCTTTGCCGACGATCCCGGCTTTTCGATCGCGGAGCGCATCGAGGTGATCGCACCGCATCCGCTGGCGACGATCCGTTTCGAGAATTGCCGCATCCCAGCCTCACGCCGCCTCGGCGCGCCCGGCGAAGGCTTCAAGATCGCCATGCGCACGCTGGATATCTTCCGCGCCTCGGTCGCCGCCGCCAGCCTTGGCTTTGCCCGCCGGGCGCTCGACGAGTCGCTCGCCCATGTCCGCGCACGGCCGATGTTCGGTGCGACGCTAGGCGACCTTCAGTTGACGCAGGCAGCGCTTGGCGACATGGCGACCGGCATCGATGCAGCCGCCTTGCTCACCTACCGCGCAGCCTGGCGCCGCGACGTGCAGCACCTGCCGACGACACGCGAAGCAGCCATGGCCAAGATGACATCAACCGAAACTGCGCAGAGCGTCATCGACCGCGCCGTCCAGCTGTTTGGCGGACGCGGCGTCAGGACGGGCGAAATAACGGAAAAACTCTATCGGGAGATACGCGCGCTTCGCATCTATGAGGGTGCGACGGAGGTTCAAAAACTCATCGTCGCGCGCGAACTTCTGAAGAACAAATGACGGGAGACGAGAGCATGAGCCGCGAGATATTCGACTGGGCCGATCCGTTCCGGCTGGTGGAACAGCTGAGCGATGAAGAACGCATGGTGCTGGACACGGCGCATGCCTATGCGCAGGAGAAGCTGGCGCCCCGCGTGCTCGAAGCCTTCCGCCATGAAAAGACCGATCCGACGATCTTCCGTGAGATGGGCGAGCTTGGCCTGCTCGGGCCGACCATTGCCCCCGAATATGGCGGCGCCGGCCTCGGCTACGTTGCCTACGGCCTGATCGCCCGCGAAGTCGAGCGCGTCGACAGCGGCTATCGTTCGATGATGAGCGTGCAGTCCTCCCTCGTCATGGTGCCGATCGATGCCTTCGGGTCCGAGGCGCAGAAGCAGAAATATCTGCCGAAACTTGCCACCGGCGAGTGGATCGGCTGCTTTGGCCTCACCGAGCCGAACCATGGTTCCGACCCGGGCTCGATGGCAACACGGGCGAAGAAGGTCGATGGCGGCTACAGCCTCACCGGCGCCAAGACCTGGATCTCCAATGCGCCGATCGCCGATGTCTTCGTCGTTTGGGCCAAGACCGAGGATGGCGTCATCCGTGGCTTCATCCTGGAAAAGGGCTGGAAGGGCCTGTCCGCGCCTGCCATCCACGGCAAGGTGGGCTTACGCGCCTCGATCACCGGTGAAGTCGTCATGGACAATGTCTTCGTGCCGGAAGAAAACCTGCTGCCGAACGTCTCCGGCCTCAAGGGTCCGTTCACCTGCCTCAACTCCGCCCGCTTCGGCATTGCCTGGGGCGCGCTCGGCGCTGCCGAGGATTGCTATGCCAAGGCGCGGCAATATGTGCTCGACCGCAAGCAATTCGACCGGCCGCTCGCCGCCAATCAGCTGATCCAGAAGAAGCTCGCCGACATGGTGACCGAGATCACGCTCGGGCTGCAAGGCTGCCTACGTCTCGGCCGCATGAAGGAAGGCGGCCATCCGCCGGTGGAACTGACCTCGATCCTGAAGCGCAACAGCTGCGGCAAGGCGCTCGACATTGCGCGTGCCGCTCGCGACATGCTCGGCGGCAACGGCATATCCGACGAGTTCGGCATTGCCCGTCATCTGGTCAACCTCGAAGTGGTCAACACCTACGAGGGCACCCACGACATCCACGCCCTCATCCTCGGCCGCGCCATCACCGGCATCGCCGCTTTTGCGAACTGAGGCCGGATTTGTCGTTCAAAACCACCAGACCCCTGCGCTTCGGAGACTGCGACCCCTCGGGAATCGCCTATTTTCCGTCTTATCTGAACATCCTCGTCGGGGTGCTGGAAGATTACTTCGCCTCGCTCGGCTTCCCTTGGAAACGATTGGTCGACGACCGCCGCATCGGCGTGCCCACCGTGCGGCTCGATCTGACCTTCATGAAACCGGGCCTGCAGGGCGACGATCTCGAATTCGTGCTGACGGTGCGCGGCATCGGCCGCTCCTCGCTCGATCTGGAACACCAGGTCTCGGCAAACGGCCATGTGCTGTGGACGGCCAAGCACCGCGTCGTCGCCACTTCGCTAGACACCCATCAATCGCTTGCATGGCCGGATGATATCCGCGCCGCACTGACCTCTCATCTGGAGATGACCGATGCACACCATCCTGCAACCTGAAGGCTGGGCCAAGCCGATCGGATATGCCAATGGCATGGCGGCAACCGGCCGCATGGTGTTCGTCGGCGGCCAGGTCGGCTGGAACGCGGCATGCGAATTTGAAAGCGACGATTTCGTCGAGCAGGTGCGCCAGACGCTGAAGAATGTCGTCGCCATCCTCGCCGAAGGCGGCGCCGAGCCGCAGCATATCACCTCCATGACTTGGTATTTCACCGACAAGGCCGAATATCTCGGCAATCTCAAGGGCATCGGTCAGGTCTACCGCGAGATCATCGGCCGGCATTTCCCGGCCATGGCCGCACTGCAGGTCGTTGCCCTTGTCGAGGATCGCGCCAAGATCGAGATTCAGGCGACCGCCGTCATTCCGGAATAGGACAGGCTCGCCATGCCGGCATTGCACTTTTCGCAGACCATCTCGGCGTCGCTCACCGATGGTGTCCTCGTCGTCACCATCGACAATCCACCGGTCAACGCGCTCTCGGCCGATGTCCGCGCGGGGTTGATGGCGGCACTCGATCATGCTGAGGCGGATAACGCGATCGTTGCCGTCCTGCTGACGGGGGCCGGCAACAGCTTCACTGGCGGCGCCGATATCAAGGAATTCGGCAAGCCGCCCGTCGAGCCTCTACTGCCGCAGGTCATCGCCCGTATCGAGGATTTCGCCAAACCTGTCGCCGCCGCCATCAATGGCGCGGCCCTCGGCGGCGGCCTGGAAGTGGCGCTTGCCTGCCACACGCGCTACGCCAGCCCCGCTGCGAAGATCGGCCTGCCGGAACTCAAGCTCGGCATCGTTCCCGGCGCCGGCGGCACGCAACGCCTGCCACGACTGATCGGCACAGTCGCCGCCATCGACTTGATCGCGAACGGACGTATCATCTCCGCCAATGAGGCAAGCAAGCTCGGCATTGTCGATAGCCTGATCGAAAACAAGCTGATCGATGGCGCCATTGCCAAGGTCAGCCGCGCGACCGCCTCTCCCTTGCGGCGCACCGGCGCGCTGCGGGTCCCATCGGAGCCCGCCGAAGCCATCGACAAGGCAACCGCCGAGGTGCTCCGCAAAGCACGCGGACAACGCGCGCCTGCCGAAGCCGTCCGTCTCGTTCGCCTTGCTGCGACGACATCGCTTGCGGAAGGGCTCGCCGAGGAACGCCGCACCTTTATCGAACTCCGCGATAGCGAGGAGGCGGCCGCCCTTCGCCACGTCTTCTTTGCCGAACGCGCCGCCGGCAAGATCGAAGGCCTGGAGAAGATCGCTCCGCGCAAGATCGAAACCGTCGGCATCGTCGGCACCGGCCTGATGGGCTCGGGCATCGCCGTTGCCGCGCTGAATGCCGGCTACCGCGTCATCGGCATCGAACAGACCCAGGAAGCCGCCGACAGGGGCCTCGAACGGATCGCCGGCATCCTCGACAAGGCGGTGCAATCCGGCCGCCTCGATATCGCCGGTCGCGACGACCGTCTGAACCGGCTGACGGTCACCGCCGATGCACAGGCGCTGGCGCAAGCTGACCTCGTCATCGAAGCGGTCTTCGACGATCTCGCCCTCAAGATCGAACTGTTCCAACGATTGGATGGCATCGTCCGCGCCGACACCATCCTTGCGACCAACACCAGCTACCTCGATCCGAACGCCATCGCCGCCGTTACCGCCCATCCAGAACGGATCGTCGGCCTGCACTTCTTCTCGCCCGCCAACATCATGCGGCTGCTGGAAGTGGTGAATTGCAACAGGACCGCGCCGGATGTGCTGGCAAGCGCACTCGCTTTCGCCAAGCGTCTCGGCAAGCTCCCCGTCGTCTGCGGTGTCACCGAAGGCTTCATCGGCAACCGCATCTTCTCCGCCTATCGGCGCGAGGCCGAATTCATGCTTGAGGACGGCGCGCTGCCGCACGAGATCGACACAGCACTTGAGGCCTACGGCTTCCCAATGGGCCTCTTCGCCGTCTACGACATGGCCGGCCTCGAAATCGCCTGGGCACGGCGCAAGCGCCAGGCGGCGACACGCGATCCCAATGCGCGTTACGTCGCCATCGCCGACCGTCTCTGCGAAGCCGGGCGCTTCGGCCAGAAGGCTGGACACGGCTGGTACGCCTATCCGGATGGGAAACGTACCGTCGACCCCGAAGTGACGGCGATGATCGAAACAGCTCGCTCCGAAAAGGGCATCGCGCCGAAGAAGTTCACCGCGGATGAAATCACCGCCCGCCTGCTGAAGGCCATGGCCGATGAAGGCGACGCTCTTCTCGCGGAAGGCATTGCTGCCCGCGCCAGCGATATCGACCTGGTAATGATCAACGGCTACGGTTTTCCATCACACAAGGGCGGACCGATGTTTGCCTCTGGCCGCCGATGAAAAGTGTCACGCGGCCCTCATCACGCCGCCGATGACAACAGGGTAAACAGTTCCTGCGGCCGGTTAACGCCGCGCAGCGCATAGCGCCCGACCGAGACGAGATCGTTGCTCTGATCCGCCGCCAGCGCCTCGATGAAATTCGACGACATCAGGATATTGCGGTCGGCCGAACGGCACATGGAGGCGATACGGCTGACCTCGTTGACAGCCGGGCCGATGACGGTGAAATCCAGGCGGTCCATGCTGCCGATATTGCCGTAGAAGACATCGCCTATATGCAGGCCGAGATAGACGTCGGTCACCGGCCTGCCCTCGATCTGTCGCTGGGCATTGAGGTCACGCAGCCGCTGACGCAGCAGCGATTCCGCCATCAGCGCCGCAGCACAGGCATCAGCAGAATCCCTGGCCTTGAAGATCGCCAGCGTGCCGTCGCCGATCAGTTTCAATACATTGCCGCCGGCCTCGTGGATCGAGGAAATCACGGCATCGGCATAGGCGTTCAGCATCGGAATGATTTCATCCGGCTCGGCGGTGTCCGAGATGCGGGTGTAGTTGGCGAGATCGGAGAACCACAGCGCCGCCGAGATGCGCTCGGCCTTGCCGCGCGTGATCTTGCCCTCAAGAACATGCCGGGCGGCGTCCTCGCCCAGATAGACCTCGGCAATGGTGCGGGCAATTCGGCCGGTAGCGGTGCATTTGATCGCCAAGGCCAGGGCCGGCGTAAGCTTGCGCAGCACACGCAAATCCTCTTCGGGGAAACCGGCCGCGGCAGCGGTGGCGAAATTCGAATAGAAACAATCCATCTCGCCGATCGTGCCGCCCTCTTCAAAGCGGTGCACCATGGCCATGTAGTCCGTGTGACCATCGGCCAGCAGCGTGTCGAGCCCGTAGAAATCGGCCGGGTCGCCGAAGCCGATGCGGCGGCGAACCTCGTCCCCGCCTGTCGTCAACAAATGATAAAAGGCGGATCGCTGCCAATTCTCCGAGGCGATTCCTGCCTGCGTCGGCCCATATTCGAACTCGCGCTCGATCGCCTGATTGCCATCCCAGCGGAAGGCGCGGCCCTCATAGACCGGATGCAGCGTATCCATCAGCGCCATGGCGCGATCGAGGTTGAGGCCATGCTGGCGGCACTGCTCGCAGAACCCCGCGAGGATATCGGCTTCCGCCATGCCCTTGAGGCCGGCCTGCATGAGCCAGCTGGCGATTTCGCCAATGTCCTTCGCGTCCATGGATATCTCCCGACCCTCTAAAGGACTCGCTTTAATACGAAACTTATAGGCTTGGAATGGTGTGCGATGCAAAATAGTCCTGACGGATGCAAGTGATCGCCGCTTCTGTGGCATAGAAGCGGCGATTTGACGCGTTCGAAGGTATCCGCGAAGCTTCAGCTCCTCCCATGCAACATCAGCAGGTTCTCCAGCCCGATCCGGCGGAATGGTGGCAAGAGACTCAGATCATGCCGCCATTGGCGCGCAGCGTCTGGCCGTTGATCCAGGCTCCGTCGGGACCGGCGAGGAAGGAGACGGCGGCGGCGATATCATCAGGCGTGCCGAGGCGCTCCAGCGGGTTCATCTTGGCCATGCGATCGATCAGCTCGTCGCTCTTGCCGTTGAGGAAGAGGTCGGTGGCGGTCGGGCCGGGTGCCACAGCGTTGACCGTGATCGAGCGGCCGCGCATTTCCTTGGCCATAATGCCGGTCAGCGTTTCCACAGCAGCCTTGGTGGCGGCGTAGACGCCATAGGCCTCGAGCTTCAGCCCGACGACACTGGTCGAGAAGTTGATGATACTGCCGCCGTCACGCAGGCGCTTGCCGGCTTCGCGCAGCGTGTTGAAAGTGCCCTTCAGATTGACGGCGATCTGGCGGTCGAAGTTGGCGTCATCGGCATCGGCGATCTTGGCAAGCTGCAAGATGCCGGCATTGTTGACGAGGACATCGACACCACCAAAGGCGGCTTCAGCCGCATCGAACATGCGACGTACCGCTTCGGCATCGGAAACGTCGGCCTTGGCGGTCAGAGCCTTGCCGCCCTTTTCTTCTATTCTACGGGCCAGCTCCTCGGCGGCGGCTTCGCTGCCGGAGTAGTTGACGACGACCGTGAAGCCGTCCTTAGCGAGGCGTTCCGCAATCGCGGCGCCAATGCCGCGAGAAGCGCCGGTAACGATGGCTACCCTGCTGAAATTGTTGGTCATTGTCTTCATCCTTCATATCTCTGCGCCATGGCGCGTTTCGATGAAGGGAAGATACCCCTTTTCAATTCGCGGATAATCCTCCATTAATCGGCATCACTATCCGAAATTAACGAACAAAAAAATGGACAGATTCGATGCCATGCGGGTGTTTTCCCGCGTCGTGGAGCGGCGCAGCTTCACGCTGGCCGCCGAAGACACCGGCCTGCCGCGCTCGACCGTGACGGACGCCGTCAAGCAACTGGAGGCACGGCTCGGCGTGCGCCTGCTGCAGCGAACCACACGGCATGTCAGCCCGACGCTCGACGGCGAGGCTTATTACCAGCGCTGTCTCCGCATCCTGTCGGACATTGAGGACGCCGAAGGCGCCTTTGCCGGCGCCAAGCCGAAGGGGCTATTGCGCGTCGATGTGCATGGGACGCTCGCCCGACATTTCGTCCTGCCGAACCTGCCGTCCTTCCTCGAAACCTACCCCGAGATCGAGCTTTACATGAGCGAGGGCGACCGTTTCGTCGACCTCATCCGTGAAGGCATCGATTGCGTGCTGCGCGTCGGCACACAGCAAGACAGCGACATGATCGCCCGCCGCGTCGCCATGCTGGAGGAGATCACACTGGCCGCTCCGGCCTATATCGAGCGCTTCGGCATGCCAACGCATCCGGACGCTCTCGACGGCCACCGCATGATCGGCTTCCGCTCCTCGGCGACGGGCGGATTGTTGCCGCTGGAATTCACCATCGACGGCGCAGTCCGTAACATCACTTTGCCCGCCACGGTCTCGGTCAACGCCGCCGAGAGCTATTTTTCGGCCGCCAAGCTCGGCCTCGGCCTGATCCAGGTACCGCGCTATCACGCCGAAGAAGCCCTGAAATCCGGCGAGTTGCTTAACATCCTCAAGGACTTTCCGCCGACCCGCACACCGGTCTCGATGCTCTACCCCCGCAGCCGCCAGCTCTCGCCGCGCGTGCGCGTCTTCATCGACTGGCTCACTAAGGTTTTTGCCCTGCAAACCGAGGCTGAAGGCAGCAGCGGATGAATATTTCCCCGAACCGATCAAATAAATGAAACCAGCTCTTTGAATGCGCCGACGGTGCTCCTACGTCGAGGGGGATAATTTCGTCGGCGCCCGTTCGCGCACGCCGCTATGACCCCATGATTTTCGAGAGGGACTGGATCCATGACTGAACAGAAGCAATTGAAGCTCGGGGCCTTCATGCGTCCCGTCAGCCTGCATACCGGCGCATGGCGCTATCCCGGCTCCTACCCCGATGCGAATTTCAATTTCAAGCACATTGTCAGCTTTGCGCAGGAACTGGAAAAGGCGAAATTCGACGCCTTCTTCATGGCCGATCACCTTGCCGTATTGAACATGCCGGTCGAGGCGTTGAAGCGCAGCCATACCGTGACGTCGTTCGAGCCGTTCACGCTGCTCTCCGCACTTGCCGCCGTCACCGAAAGGATCGGCCTCGTCGCAACGGCGTCCACCACCTTCGACCAGCCCTATCATATCGCCCGGCGCTTCGCCTCCCTCGATCATATCAGCGGCGGCCGCGCCGGCTGGAATATCGTCACGACCTCCAACCCGGACGCAGCGCTGAACTTCGGCCTCGATGAGCATATGGAACATGGCGAGCGCTATCATCGCGCCCGCGAATTCTATGATGTCGTCACCGGCCTCTGGGACAGCTTTGCCGACGATGCCTTCATCCGCGATGCCGAGAGCGGCATCTTCTTCGATCCGGACAAGATGCATGTGCTCGCCCACAAGGGCGAAGAGCTCAGCGTACGCGGTCCGCTCAACATCGCCCGCCCGCCACAGGGCTGGCCGGTGATCGTCCAGGCCGGGCAATCCGACGTTGGCCGTCAGCTTGCCGCCGAAACGGCGGAAGCGGTCTTCGCCGCCCCGCGCAATCTCGCCGATGGCAAGGCGATCTTTGCCGACATCAAGGGCCGGATGAAAAAGATCGGCCGCAACCCGGATCATCTGAAGATCCTTCCCGCCGCCTTTATCATCGTCGGTGATACCGTCGAGGAGGCCAAGGCCAAGCGCGCCAAGCTCGACAGCCTGGTGCATTACGACAGCGCCATTGCCTCCCTGTCGATCTCGCTCGGTCATGATGCCTCAGGCTTCGATCCCGACGGCCCGCTGCCGGCAACGCCGGAAACCAACGCCAGCAAAAGCGGCCGCGAGCGCGTCATCGCGCTGGCCGCGGAGGAGAAACTGACCGTGCGCCAGCTTGCCCAGCGCCTCGGCGGCTATGCCGGCCTTGCCTTCGTCGGCACGCCGCAGACCATCGCCGACGAGATGGAGCAATGGCTGCATGAGGAAGGCTCCGACGGCTTCAACGTCGTCTTCCCCTTCCTGCCCCAGGGTCTGCTTGACGTCACCACCCGCGTCGTTCCGGAGCTGCAGCGCCGCGGCATCTTCCGCCGCGACTACGAGGGCACGACCCTGCGCGAAAATCTCGGCCTGCCACGCCCGGAAAACCGCTTCTTCAAGCCCGTTTCGGAAGCAGCGCAATAAGAGACATGCCGATGAGCCATATCACGCCGATCGACTACGACACCGCCTCCGACGCCGTCCGCGCCGAGCATGACCGCGAGGTGGCGCTGCGCGGCCGTATGACCAATATGAAGCGCACCCTGCTGCATTCACCGGTGGCGCACCGAATCTATGCCGAATGGTTCACCCTGCGCGAGGAACTGCGCCCGGCGCTGGACGACCGTGCCGTCTGGCTGTTCTGCCAGGCCATTTCGCTGGAAAGCCGAGCGATCATCCCCGTCGGCTTCTTCCGCCGCGCGCTGATCAATGTAGGGTTGACGCCGGAGGCGATCGAGCCGACGGAAGACGAAGCGCTGCTGATCGATTTCGGCAAGGCGATCGTCAAGGATTCCAATGCCGTGCCGGAGGCGCTATGGGCGCGGTTGAAGGCCCGCTATGACGAACCGACCCTCGTCAACCTCGTCGCCTTCGCCGGCATCATGATCGCCACAGCCGTCTATACCAATGTGGTGAAGGTGGATATCGATCCGGAGCTTGGGCCTTACCTGGAAGGGTTTGAGCTGCCGGAGCGCTGAGCGCGACATCGCTCAACACCAACGGCAACTCCACGCTCTACGCGCCACTTCGATCGGTGCGAAAGTCACGGATTGTGGACGCAACTTCACACGCCTGTTGGGGTTCGCCGAACCATCGAGACGCGGCTTGAGCAGCCTCGTCAAGGTCAGGGGCAGCGTCGGTGGCCCAGGCGACGAAGCCGTCGGGGCGCACGAGCACGGCGCTCAAGCCCAGCCGGTCCCTGGTGTCGCCCGCGACATAAGGGATTCGCCCACGCCAGCGGCTTGCAAAGGCTTGAAGGGGAGAGCCCGGGTCGAAGTCCAGAAGCAGGCCTTGCCCATTTCCGAGAAGTTCGCCGAGCCTCGTTCCATCGGCCAACTCGAAGTCGGGCGCGCTGCGGCCCACCAGCGGGTGACTGCCGCCAAGATCATAGCGAAGAGAAACGCCCCAGACGCGCTCGGCGAAGTATGTTGCGCCGTCGCGTGTCTCGATGAGATCACGAATGATGGATTCGAGCGCGCGGGAACTCCGGCTCGGCCGCATGAGGCCGACCTGGGCGCGCGACCAGTCTAGGACCTGCGCTCCCACCGGATGCCGTTCGCTCCAGTAGCTGTCGAGCAGATCGGCCGGGGCGTCGCCACGGATGGTAGCGGCAAGTTTCCAGCCAAGGTTCATCGCGTCGCCAAGCCCGAGATTGAGCCCCTGGCCGCCCAAGGGCGAGTGGATGTGGGCGGCGTCGCCGGCAAGCAGCACCCGCCCTTTTCGATAGGCCGTCGCCTGATAGGCACGATCCGTCCAGGTGGTGGCAAGCTTAAGAGCCGTCAATGTGACGTCTGTCCCGGAGATATGGCGCAATACCGTCTGCACATGTTCGAGCGTCATCGGCTGTGCCCGGTGGAAAGCACCCCCGTCGAAATCGACCATCCCGATGGTTCCGGGCTTTTGGTAGGTGTACATGCCTGTCGGCGTGTAGTGGCGGCCCGGGCGGAGCTTGTCCGGATCGGCCATCTCGACTTCCACGGAATAGCCGGTGAACTCGGGATCGGTGCCAGCGAATTCAAATCCGGCCGCCTTGCGCACGATGCTGCGGCCGTCATCGCATCCAACGAGCCAACGTCCGCGAAAAGTCTCGCCGCCAGCGCGGATGGTCACATCTTCATCCGACTGGTCGAAATCTTCGACTCCAAGACCGCGCCTGATTTCGACACCCATCGCACTGGCCTGAGCGGCCAAGACGGATTCGAGGTGCTCCATCTCGACCGCCATGTTGGTGCCAGCCGGACCTGGCAGGCGATGCGGCCATTTCGAGGTGTCGATATTGTCTTGAAAGAACTGGATACCGGCGAAATGGCCGCCCGCGCGGCGTTCCTGTTGCACCCAATGTGGGACAGTCGAAACGTTGCCATCGCTCGAGCCATGCTTCCGGTGTTGCGGGGCCGCAATGTCGTCGAGTAACCCGCGACGATAGAGGGCTTCGATGGTAGGCGCGGAAAGGCCGCGCATGCCGAACGGAAGCCGTTTCAACGGGGAGTGCGGATCCTCGGCCTGCTCCAGCACCAATACCGATAGGCCAGCAAGCCTCAGCTCACAGGCGAGGAACAGACCGACCGGGCCGGCACCGGCAATCACGACATCATAGGAAACTGGGTGGTGGTTGTGCATGAACTACTCCTTTGTCGATGTTCGACCGGAGCGTTCCCCACGTTTGAGAACCACACGGACGAACGATAAGACGCCCCGGGGAGCGTCCGATGTTCGTCGTGGGGATCTCACGCATGAGGCCAGAGACCAGAGCTTTCGTTACCGAAAGGACTTGGGCTTACCAAACCAAGTCTGCCTTTTCCGACACGGGCTATATAGCGCTATAGCGATTGGCCTTCAACCGGGTACCACAGGCAGCATCATCGGTGCCAAACCGTGACCGACCGCTTCAAAGTTTTCAACATAAGGCGGAGCCCAAAATCTCAGATTGAGTGGAGCGATGAAGAGCTTGATCCCGGCTGATCTCCTTCGTGTGACACACATGCACGAAAGTCCGCTTAATACCCTTACGCTAGCCTCACCCCGAAATCACCGTCTCGAACTTCGGATTCCCACGGATCGTATTGCTGACCGTGCAGATCTCGTCCTCGGCGGCATGCGCGATGGCATTGCGGATCTCGTCGCCGAAATCCCCCTTGATGGTGAAAGCGATGTTGAATTTCTCGACGCGCGACAACCCTTCCGTCGCCTTCTCGCCGGTGACGACAGCGGTGACTTCGGTCAGCTTGTCAAGCACGCCGAGGCTGCTTGCGGCCATGCGGGCGCTGAGCACGAGGCAGGCCGACAGCGAAGAATAGAGCAAGTCGAGCGGATTAAAGCCGGGCTGCGACGGCGAGGTGACGATATCTATCTCGCCGCCGGTGACCGAAGTCACATGCGGAAAGCCGGTGCGGCCGAGGGTGGCGGTGGCACCCGTCTGTCTGGTCTTCACTCTCAATTCCGCCATGTCGAAAATCCCTCAAAGTAAAAGGTTGAAACTGTTACTCGAAACATAGGGATTCACCTTGCCGGACACAATCGGCCATCTCCACCCTTGCGCGCCGACGCCAGTTGAGCCACCAAATGGTTACGAGCTCATCGCAGACAGGCAGAATTCCGATATGACCGTTTCCGATCCCCGCGCCTTCCTCACCTCCCTCTTTGACGCAGCCGTCCGCGCCGCCGATCCAATGACCGGCATTCGCGCGCACCTGCCTGCAAAGCCGAAAGCGCGCACCATCGTCATCGGCGCCGGCAAGGGATCGGCGCAGATGGCGGCCGCGTTGGAGCTATGCTGGGACGGCCCGCTGGAAGGGCTGGTGGTGACCCGCTACGGCTTTGCCGCCCCCTGCCGCCACATCGAGATCATCGAAGCCGCCCATCCCGTGCCAGACGAGGCCGGCCTTGTTGCCTCCGGACGCCTGCTGAAGCTGGTCGAGGGACTGACGGAGGACGATCTGGTGATCGCGCTCGTCTCCGGCGGCGGCTCGGCACTGCTGCCGTCGCCTGCAGGTGGTCTGACCCTTACTGACGAGATCGCCGTCAACAAGGCGCTGCTCGCCTCCGGAGCACCAATCTCGGCGATGAACGTCATCCGCAAGCATCTGTCGACCATCAAGGGCGGCCGTCTTGCCATGGCAGCCTACCCGGCCAAGGTCGTCTCGCTCGTGGTCTCTGACATTCCGGGCGACGATCCGGCCCTCGTCGCCTCCGGCCCGACCGTGCCCGGCGCCGGCACACGCGCTGAAGCGCTCGACCTCATCCGCCTATATCACATCGACCTGCCTGCCGCCGTCCTCGCGCATATCGAAAAGCCCGAAGCCGACGCGCCACGGCCGGGCGATCCGCGCTTTGCCCGCAACGAAGTGCATCTCATCGCCTCGGCCGGCGTCTCCCTGGAGGCCGCCGCCCGGGTGGCGCGCGACGCCGGCATCGAAGCAGCCATTCTTTCGGATGCGATCGAGGGCGAAGCCCGCGAGGCGGCCCACATGCATGCCGCCCTCGCCCGCGAGATCCTGCATCGCAACCGGCCCTTCACCAAACCGATCGTGCTGCTCTCCGGCGGAGAGACGACGGTGACCCTGACGGGCAAGGGCAAGGGCGGGCGAAACTCCGAATTCCTGCTGTCGCTGGCGATCGACATCGATGGTCATTCCGGCATTCATGCCATGGCGGCGGATACGGATGGTATTGATGGCAGCGAGGACAATGCCGGCGCCTTTGCCGATGCCAGCACGGTGGCGCGCTTGCGCAAGGCCGGGCTGGTGCCCGCCGAAATGCTCAGAAACAACGATGCCTGGACGGCCTTCAACGCCATCGGCGACCTCTTCGTCCCCGGCCCGACCGGCACGAATGTCAATGATCTCAGAGCTATTCTGATCGCCTGATCGTCAAGATTGGACCAAATCTACGGTTTGCGCGCAATCTTCGCAGCGCCAGTAGGCCGGCGCCGTCGATATCCACCGAAAGAAATGCCGGCGGCAATGCGCGCATTCGATTTCGACGACATGCGTCTTTTCGGCAACGACAAAGGGCTTGGGCCTATTCTTGCGGTCGTTCTTCCACTGCTCAAGTTTCGTGACGGCCATCGTTACTCTCCACGCAATACTTCGGCCTAGATATGTACATGCCTAAAGTAGACTACCCTGATGAATAAAATATTGCGAGTGTGGAGAGCGCCGGTCTCCTACATATTGCGGCGGCATTAATACGAAAGCGCGATCGCGCGATTTGCATTTAATACTAGCCGGTTTCAAAGGCCGACAATGGCTCCGAGTATCGCGGCTGGAAGGCCACCCTTTGCCGAGCCGTGCCGCGTCGAAGATGACGAAAACCGATGCACTCGCGAGGTCGAAATTCGCTTTTCTCAGACTGGACACCCCGCCCGCGATACGCTCCTCTACCTGGATAACAAACTCCAAGAGGGACCATCATGCGCCATTTCCGCCAGCGGGCGATATCCTCGGCCACCATCTTTGCCTTCGGGCTTTTCTCCATCACGACAGTCCAGGCCGCAGCACCCCAGCCGGTCGAAGCCGAGCATGGGATGGTGGTGACCGCGCAGCATCTGGCGACCGACATCGGCGTCGATGTGCTGAAAAGCGGCGGCAATGCCGTCGATGCGGCGGTCGCGGTCGGCTATGCGCTCGCCGTGGTCTATCCGACCGCCGGCAATATCGGCGGCGGCGGCTTCATGACCATCCGGCTGAAGGACGGCAAGACCGCCTTCATCGATTTCCGCGAGCGCGCGCCGCAGGCTTCCACCAAAACCATGTACCTCGATGACAAGGGCAACGTCGTCAAGGGCGCCAGCACGGACGGCTATCTCGCCGTCGGCGTCCCCGGCTCCGTCATGGGCTTCGAGACTGCCCGCGAGAAATACGGCACGAAAACCCGCCAGGAGTTGATGGCGCCGGCAATCCGCTATGCCAAGGAAGGCTTCGTGCTGAACCAAGCCGATGCCGCGGAACTGAATGAGGGCAAGAAATGGCTGTCGCGCGATCCGGCCACGGCCGCGATCTTCACCAAGCCGAACGGCGCGCCCTTCTCGACCGGCGACCGGTTCACCCAGCCGGATCTCGGCGCGGCGCTATCGAGCATTTCCGAACAGGGGGCCGATGGCTTCTACAAGGGGCCGACCGCCGATGCCATCGTCAAGGCCAGCCAGGACAAGGGTGGCATCCTGGCGAAGGTTGACTTCGAGCAATACAAGGTCCGCGAACTGGATCCGGTGAAGTGCAATTATCGCGGCTATGAGATCATCTCCTCGCCGCCGCCCTCCTCCGGCGGCGTGATCATCTGCGAAATCCTCAACGTGCTGGAAGGCTATCCGCTCTCCTACACCGGCTACGCCTCGGCCGACACGGTACATCTCATGACCGAGGCCATGCGCCACGCCTATGTCGACCGCAACTCCACACTGGGCGACCCCGATTTCGTCGACAATCCGGTCAGCAAGCTGCTGGACAAGGACTATGCCAGAAAAATCCGCGACAGCATCGACCCCTATCGCGCCGGCGTCTCCAAGGATCTGATGCCGAAGGGTCTCGGCGAGAGCCATGAGACGACGCATTATTCGATCATCGACAATGACGGCAATGCGGTCGCTGTCACCTACACGCTGAATGGCTCCTTCGGCGCCGGCGTCGTCGCGCCCGGCACCGGCATCCTCCTCAACAACGAAATGGACGACTTCACCTCGAAGCCCGGCGTACCGAACCTCTACGGCCTGGTACAGGGCGAGGCCAATGCCATCCAGCCGAAGAAGACGCCGCTTTCCTCGATGAGCCCCACCATCGTCGCCAAGGACGGTAAGCCCTTCATGGTGATCGGCAGCCCCGGCGGCTCGCGCATCATCACCATCACGCTCGAAGCAATCATCAACGTCATCGATTTCGGCATGAATATCCAGCAGGCGATCGACGCACCGCGTATCCATCACCAGTGGCTGCCGGATAGGATCTACACCGAACCCTACGCCCTCTCGCCCGACACGATCAAACTGCTGGCCGGCATGGGCTACACGGTGCAGATCGGTGGCGACTGGCCGGTCTGGGGTCAGGCGGCCGGCATCCTCGTCGGCGGCAAGAGCCTTAGCGATATCGCCAAGGGCGGCGGTGCCCGCTACAACGGCGCGATGGACAGCCGTGCCGGCTCAGGCCTCGCCGGCGGCTACTGATCCCCTCAGTTAATCCTGCCGGCGATGGCTTCGATAGCGGAGCGCATTTCCGGCAGGAAACCACAGACGGAAACACACCATCTTACACGGGAAAACAGGCTGCGATCGGCACAACCAGGCTCGATCACGGCCTTCTGTTCATCTGGCATTCATCGGCTGTGGCATTCCTGCCCACCTGCGTCACTTTTTCCATTTCGATCAATAAGATTTGCGATTTCTGATATAGTCATCGCGCGTAAGCGGGAGTATACAACCCGCATTCCAATCGGCCTTTGCGCTGTTGTCAGACTTGCGGTTCTGTCTTTGGACCCCTCCGCACCATCGAGAGCGATCCCCGACAATGTCGGATCAGATTTTCCAGGCCGCCCCAACCCGGCGGGCCGCACCGAATTTTCGTGTAGTAGCGCTTATCGTCGCAAGCGCCATGTTCATGGAGCAGCTTGACGCAACCGTGCTCGCCACGGCCCTGCCGACCATGGCGAGGGACTTCGGCGTTAGCGCACCGGCGATGAGCATCGCGCTCACCTCCTATCTGCTCAGCCTCGCAATCTTCATTCCGGCGAGCGGCGCCATTGCCGACCGCTTCGGCTCGCGCACCGTCTTCCGAACGGCGATTGCCATTTTCGTCGTCGGCTCGATCCTCTGCGCCCAGGCGCCGAATCTGTTTCTCCTCGTCATCGCCCGTCTGATACAGGGCCTCGGCGGCGCCATGATGCTTCCAGTCGGCCGCCTGGTGCTGATGCGCAGCGTCGCGCGCAAGGATATGGTGAACGCCATGTCCTGGCTGCTCATTCCGGCGCTTGTCGGCCCGATCCTCGGCCCGCCGGTCGGCGGCCTGTTCGTCACCTATCTCGACTGGCGCTGGATCTTTTACATCAACGTACCGATCGGCATCATCGGTTTCATCCTGGTATCGATGTTCATCGAGGAGGTGAAGGGTCCGAGAAATGGCCGTTTCGACCTCTCGGGCTTCATCCTCTCAGGCATCTCGCTCGGCTCGCTGCTGTTCGGCTTCGAAATGTCGAGCCGCGAGGGCGAAGGCTACATGGCCATTTTCCTGATCGCGATCGGCCTGCTGTTCGGCATCGCTTACCTGCGCCATGCCCGCAAGCACCCCTCGCCGATCATGGATTTCTCGCTGATGAAGGTGCCGACCTTCCGCACGTCCGTCATCGCCGGCTCGCTGACCCGCATCAGCCAGGGCGCGCATCCGTTCCTTATTCCGTTGATGCTGCAGCTTGGCTTCGGCATGTCGGCGGCCGCCGCCGGCCAGATCGCGATTGCAACCGCGCTCGGCTCGATGGCGATGAAGCCGTTGCAGGTCAGGATCCTGCGCACGCTCGGCTTCCGCACCGCCCTGTTGATCTTCGGCGTGATCGGCACGCTCGGCTATGGGCTTTGCTCGATCTTCCAGCCCGACTGGCCCCTGCCGGTGATTTTCGCGATCCTGTTCTTCTGCGGCTTCTTCATGTCGTTCCAGTTCACGGCCTACAACACCATCGCCTATGACGAGATCGAACGCGATCAGATGAGTTCAGCGACGAGCTTCTACTCGACGTTCCAGCAGTTGATGCTGTCGCTCGGTATCTGCATCGCCGCCCTTGCCCTGCATGGCTCGACGCAGCTGCGCGGACACGCGACCGCCGAAATGAGCGACTTCTCCGTCGCCTTCATCGTCGTCACCGCAATCGCGCTTCTCGCCGGGATCTGGAATGCCCAATTCTCACGCACGGCCGGCTCCGAAATCAGCGGCCACCGCAAGAAGTCGCCCGAGGATATGCTCGGCGGGCACTGAGAGCCGCGAGTGCTAATATCGGGTTCCACCCGAAGCTGGTGGGACAGCAAAGAGCGCAGCAGAAACCCTTACAAAATCACGCCTTCTTTACAGGAAATAATCTCTGCAGATTGAGTTTTGCAGAGGGATCGCCGTGCTCTTCCGCCTTTCGGTACCAAGCAACGGCTTTCTCCATGTCTCGTGGCAGACCAAGGCCAGCTTCCAACATGTAACCTATGCTGTTTTCTGAGGCAGCGTCGCCTTGCTCGGCAGCCTTGCGGAACCAAAAGATGGCTTGGGCATAATCCTGAACTGTGCCGCGACCATACTCATACATCGCGCCGAGATTGTTCTGAGCTCTAGAATGCCCTTGTTGTGCCGCTCTTCGAAACCAAATGACGGCCTGCGCATCGTCCTGGTTCACGCCCCGCCCCCAAAGATACATATAGCCGATATTATTCTGGGCGTCAGAGATACCTTCGGCGGCAGATTTGGAAAACCACATCGCGGCCTTCGCGTCATTTTGTGAAACCCCATGGCCTAATAGATATAATAAGCCGAGATTGTCCTGTGCACTGGTGTCGCCTTGCTCCGCAGCTTTCTGGTACCAAGCGGCTGCCGCCTCATAGCTTTGGGTCACTCCATAGCCGTGCTCATATAGTAAGCCGAGATTGTACTGTGCCTTGGTGTCGCCTTGCTCCGCAGCTTTCTGGTACCAAGCGGCTGCCACCTCATAGTTTTGCGTCACGCCATAGCCGTGCGCATAGAGAAAACCAAGACCAAATTCCGCTTGCGCATTATCTTGGACAGCTAGAGCTTGCCAATCGTTCAAGGCTTTCTTGTAGTCCCCATGCACATAGGCATCTTTCCCATCGTCAACAAAAGCACCTGACGCTAAGCAAAAGACGGCTATCGAAGTGACGACAATCCTTGCGAAGTGCATGATCTCTTCCTTGAATTTTCTCTATGGTCTTATAGACGATAATATACCGCCTGTGTCAGCCGGCAGTTTTGCAGAAATCCCAATTAAAGCGAGAGTTTTGCGACGCGACAAGAACAGTCGTTCTGCGCCAGTTGAGCATGCAGAATGCTTCACGAAAATATTCGCGCAAAAAACGCCCATGCCGCAAGCGGATTCGGCACATAATCTGGCTTGATCTCACATCTCAGCTAAGAGCTGGCCCTTAGACCGGGGCTTTCCGCTTCACAGCTTGCCTGAATCAAGACAACAAAAAAGGCCGGGCTAACCCGACCTCTTCCTTCATCGCCTCAACGATCTATGCCAGTACATCCGTGGTCAAAGACCGGAGGCAGATGCTTACAGAGATTCCAGCTGATCAGCCGACATCTTGCCCGAACGCTTGTCCTTGACAAGCTCGTAGGAAATCTTCTGGCCGTCACGCAGGCTGCTCATTCCAGCGCGTTCAACAGCGGAAATGTGCACGAAAACGTCCGTTGCGCCGTCGTCAGGCTGAATGAAACCAAAACCCTTGGCAGCATTGAACCACTTTACAGTACCTGTGCTCATAACGATGACCTTTCAATCACTCATATAAAGATCGCATTCCAGGCAACCGCCTGGGTGCAGTAGACCGATTTTGAGAGGAAGTTCGTCAGTGTCGCGCAGAGTGCGTCGAGGCAAAGTTCATTCAGCAATATCGATGCACGGCTTATAACGGAGGATCTAATCCTCCACAAGGAAAAACATATAAAACACCGAAAACGACCAAATATTTCATAAAAATCGGCCCCTGCGACATAAAATCATCACGTCTTGAGAGACAAGATTCGCTAGTCGTTTTCCAGATATTTTCCTGATTCTCGGGTCGATTTCTGCAAGATTTATCGGAGTTTTTCTTTCCGTTTCGCCGGCTTTAGCGGCAAGTTCTCGCCTTATTTCTTGGGAAACGGCAGAATTATATCGCCAATACGGACGTCATCCGATACAGGATGGGATTTCTCGCCTAGCGAGCGCGGAAACGATCCCGCGCAAGTCGGCAAGCACCGCCAACGCCGACACGAACCCTGGAGGCCAACATGGCGCCCAACAAAGACAACCTATTCGGATCCAAAAAGCAGGCATCCCTGGTCAAGGCCAGCCAGCTCGACTCCACCGTCAGGGATATCCTGGCCAGTGAGCAGACGAGCCGCGAGAAGAAGACGGCGCGCCTGCGGGAGCTTCGCCTGCAGCAGGAAGCATTGCTACCGCCAGAGGAACCAAAGACAAAAGCCAAGAAGAAGACCGCCAAGACATCCGGATAGGCAAAGCCGGATCCGATCTGTGACGTCGCAACGGACGTTACGCGTTTGGTGAACACTGTCTCCATGGACTGCGCATTGAATTGACGGCGGCTTCCGCCCTAAATAGCGACCCATTGCACAATCCGTTCTGGAGCATCCCATGGTCGCCGGCATTCACCACATCACGCTGATCACCCGCAAGGTGCAGGCGAATGTCGATTTCTACGCAGGCTTTCTCGGCCTGCGGCTCGTCAAGCGCACCGGCGGCTTCGAGGATGCGACGCAACTGCATCTCCTCTACGGCGATGCCAAGGGATCTCCGGGATCGTTGATCACCTTCCTCGTCTGGGAAGACGGTGCCCCCGGCCGCGCCGGCGTCGGCCAGGTCGGCGAAATCTCGCTTGCCATCGACCCGATGAGCATCGGCTTCTGGTTGACGCGCGCGCTGAGCGCCGGCCTCAAGCCGGAAGGCCCTTCCGAGGAATTTGGCGAGCCGGTCCTGCGCCTGAAGGATCCCGACGGCGTCATCGTCAAGCTGGTCGGCGCGGCGGAGCTGCCATCGGCCGCCCCCTGGGCCAGCGACAAAATCCCGCCCGAACATGCCATCCGCCGCATTCGTGGCGCAACGCTCTTCAGCGAGACGCCCGAGCAGACGCAAAGCCTTCTGGTCAAACACTTCGACTACCAGCGCCAAGCGGTCAACGGCGCGATCAGCCGCCTTGTCGCCGAGCCCGGTGATATCCTCGACATTCGCGACGCCAGCGGCTTCTGGGCAAGCGCGCAGGGAACGGGCACTGTCGACCATGTGGCCTTTCGCGCCGCCGACGATGTTGAATTGCAGGCCGTGCACGACGGGCTGCAGGCGCTCAACTCCTCGCCGACGGTAACGCATGACCGGAAATATTTCCGCTCGCTCTATGTCCGCGAGCCCGGCGGCATCCTGTTCGAGCTTGCCACGGATGCGCCGGGGCCGCTGGTGGATGAAGACGAGGCGACGCTCGGCACGCGCCTGTTTGCGCCCGACGACAATCCGGAGCGACTGGCGGAACTGAATGTCATCCTGCCGCAATTTTCGATGCCCGGCGAACCACGCGTCATCTACCGCGACCTGCCCTTCATCCATCGCTTCTTCACGCCGCCAGAGCCGAACGGAAACACCTTCATCCTGCTGCACGGCTCCGGCGCCAGCGAGACGACGATGCTACCGATCGCCCACAAGGTCGATGCACAGGCAACTTTGCTCGGCGTACGCGGCCGGGCGCTGGAGGAAGGCTCACCGCGCTGGTATCGCCGCATCACGCCCTTCTCCTTCGACCAGGCGGATATTGCCAGAGAGGCGGAAGCCTTCGCCGCCTTCATCGACGGCGCGATCCATGCCTATGGCCTCGACCCCGAGCGCATCGTCTATATCGGCTATTCGAACGGCGCCAACCTGCTCAACGCCATGCTGTCGCTGCAGCCCCGCGTCATCCGCCGCGCCGTGCTGCTGCGCTCCATGGCCGTGCTCAGCGACCCGCCACCGGCGGACATGTCGGACGCCGACGTGCTGATCATTGCCGGTGAGAAGGACATGTACGGTCCATACTCCCAACCCCTCGCCGAACGCCTGCGGGCCGGCGGCGCAACGGTGAACTTGCAGACCATCCCCTATGGCCATGAACTGGCCGACGCCGACGTGCCGCTCATCCAGGCCTGGTTGAAGCGCTCGAACTGAGCGCTTCAACGGTGGCAACAGAAACATGCGCTTTCCTGCATCGGATAGGGATTACTTCGACAGCTGCGATAGGAAGAAGGCGGCGGTGCCCTGATGAGCCGCCGCCGCTTGCGGACCCGATTTCAGGAAGAAATTATGCGCGCCGCCCTGATAGACATTCAGACTGACTGATCCGCCGAGACCCTGTGCCATCCGCTGCAATTGCCGCGCCGTTGCGACGGGAAAGACCCGACCGGCGCTCCCCCAGGCCATGTAGAGTGGCGGCAGGGAGCGTACCGGCTGCGAGTAGCCATCCGGAAAACCGCCATCGACAAGCACGAGCGCGCCGATATCGCGCCTGTCAACCGAAGCGGCGGCGGCTGTCTGCGCTCCCAAGGATATGCCAAGCACGCCAACCTTGCCGGCATAGCTGGGCTGATTGTTGAGATAGGAAACCACACCGCGAACCATCGCGATCCAGTCCTGCCACCGCGTCGCATAGTAGGCAATGCGAGCGGGTGCACTGCCGGCGCGGGCAATGGCCTGCTGATCGGCCGGTGAGAGCAGATGAACGAGATAGGCATCAAGGCCGGCAGCATTCAAGCTCCGCCCGAGTTCATCATAGGCGGGCGGAGCAAAGCCATGGCTGCCGCTCAGGATGATCACCGCCGGACGCGCGGCACCTGAACTGTTCGCAAAGCCCTCGACCAGAACATTGCCGGCGGGTGTCGCCACGTTGAACTGACTGCCGCCGGCGGCTTCGGCGTTTCCGCATGCGAGAGATAGCAAGAACGTCAAGACGACGGCAAAAGTGGCTCGCATGCACCCATACTCCGACAGAGGTGCGCGGATATTGCACAGCCTCTGCGGCCGAATAAAGGGCCATTGGGTGAGCAATACCAACCGACCTAAGATCACCCCTTGAACGTATACTCCGCGATCGACTCCGGCTTCATCTCGATGGAAAAGCCCGGCAGGCTCGGCGGCATGTAGGCGGCGTCGCGGATCACGCAGGGGTCGATGAAATGTTCGTGCAGGTGGTCGACATATTCGATCACGCGGCCGTCCTTGGTGCCGGAAACGGCGATATAGTCGATCATCGACAGGTGCTGCACATATTCGCAAAGCCCGACGCCACCGGCATGCGGCCAGACCGGCAGGCCGTATTTCGCAGCGACCAGAAGCACGGCCAGAACTTCGTTCAGTCCGCCCATGCGGCAGGAATCGATCTGCACGATGTCGATCGCACCTTCGGCAATGAACTGCTTGAACATGATGCGGTTCTGGCACATCTCGCCGGTCGCGACCTTCACCGGGCCGATCGCCTGACGGATCTTGCGGTGGCCGGCGACATCGTCGGGGCTGGTCGGCTCCTCGATGAAGAAGGGTTTGGCGAAGGCGAGCTTGTTGACCCAGTCGATCGCTTGCCCGACTTCCCAGACCTGGTTGGCGTCGATCATCAGGTAGCGATCGGGGCCGATCACTTCGCGGGCGATGGTGAGGCGGCGGATATCGTCCTCGAGATCGCGGCCGACCTTCATCTTCACATGGTTGAAGCCGGCGTCGATCGCCTCCTGGCACAGGCGGCGCAGCTTGGCATCCTCATAGCCGAGCCAGCCGGCCGAGGTCGTGTAGCAGGCATAGCCCTCACGCTCGAGGGTGGCAATGCGCTCCGCCTTGCCGGGCTCGGCCTTCTTCAGAATGGCGACAGCCTCGTCGCGGGTGAGAACGTCGGTCAGATAGCGGTAGTCGACGATATCGGCGATCTGTTCCGCATCCATCTCGGCCACCAGCCGCCAGACCGGCTTGCCGGCTTCCTTGGCGAGCAGATCCCAGACTGCATTGACGACGGCGCCGGTGGCCAGATGCATGGCGCCCTTCTCCGGGCCGATCCAGCGGAGCTGGCTGTCACTGGTCAGGTGCCGCCAGTATTTTCCGGGATTGTCCAGCACGGCCGCAAGCTCGGTGCCGACGACCAGATGCCGCATCGCCTCGATCGCCATGCAGCAGATGTCGTTGCCGCGACCGATGGTGAAGGTCAGGCCGTGCCCCGCAAGACCGGGCTTGTCGGTGTCGAGAATGACGTAGGCGGCGGAGTAATCCGGATCCGGGTTCATCGCATCCGAGCCGTCGAGGCTCTGCGACGTGGGGAAGCGCAGGTCGAATACGCGGAGATTGGTGATGCGTGTCATGGGAAACTCCTTCTAAATCTCTCGGGCGATCCCTCGGTCGTCAACCGAGATCGAATTCTTCCCAGATCGCCGCATTATGCTCGCCGACCTCGGGGGCCGCACGCTCGAATTTCGGTCTCTGTCCATCGATCCGGATGGGAGAACGCGTTGTCGCCAGGGAAACGCCATCGCCGCGCCCAACTGTCTGCAACATATCCAGCACTCCGAACCCTTCGCTCTGCAGCAACTCCGGCCAGTCCAGCACCTTGGCGCACCAGATGTCCGCCGGCTCCAGGACGGACAGCCATTCATCGACCGTGCCGGTAGCAATGCGCGCCGCAATCAGCGCCTTGATCTCGTCTCGCGCCGTGAACCAGCTTTTCGGATCGTCGCGATAGGGCGCAAGTTCGTCCATGCCAAGCAAGTCGGCAAGTTTCGAAATCGGCGTCATGGCAATGGCAAGATAGCCGTCGCTGGCCGGATAGACGCCGTAGGGTGCCGAGAGATAGGCGTGGGCGCTGCGAAAATCGGAGCGCTGCGGCAGTTTATTGCCGCTGTTCATGTGGACGGTCAGAACCTCCACCTGCAGATCGACAAGCGCCTCCAGCAGGCTCGTCTCTACCAGCCCGCCCTTGCCGGTAATGCCGCGACGCACCAGTGCCGCCAGAATACCCTGTGCCGCCGCTGCCCCCGCCAGCATATCGCCGATCGCCAGACCGAACGGCACCGGCCCCTGCCCTTCATCGCCGTTCAGCCACATGACACCGGAGCGCGATTGCGCCAGCAGATCCTGCCCGGGACGAGAGACCCAGGGACCCTCCTCGCCATAGCCGCTGATCGAGCAATAGACGAGCCGCGGGTTGATGTTGCGTGTGGCCTCGTAACCCAACCCAAGCCGCTCGATTACACCCGGCCGAAAGTTCTGCACCAGGACATCGGCCTGCGAGATCAGCCGGCGCAGCGCCTGCATGTCGCGCTCGCTCTTGAGGTCGATCGCCAGGCTTTCCTTCGAACGGTTGATGGCATGGAAGATGGTCGAATCGCCGCTCTCGGCGTCGCTGAGATAGAGCCTACGGGAAAGATCGCCGCCTTCCGGCCGCTCGATCTTGATGACCCTGGCGCCAAAATCCATCAGTCTGAGGGTGCAATAGGGTCCGGACAGGAACTGGCTCATATCCACGACCAGCAGGCCGGCCAGCGGCAATTCCTTTTCCACCACCATCGCTATTTCCGTTCCCCGACATCGCTCCCGGCAGGCTGCACACCCAGATTGATCGGCACAATCGCCAACCGAAACCCTGCATCCGCGGCCTTTAGTTTTCTTATGTAAATAGTATTTTCACATATGGATAAGTTTTGCAAACAAAAAGAGGTGGCATAATCGACCCGCCACTCGACCCAGACCGCCCGAAAATGCGTTATAGCTTTCACAGCAACGCGAATTGTTGAGAGGAGATTTGAGATGACGACAGTCAAATTGCTGAATGATGCGGAGGCCGAGGCGATCCCGGCGGTCAAGGCCGTGTTCGACGACATCCGCACCGTCAGAAAATCCGATTTCATCAATAATTTCTGGCGTGGCCTTGCCAATGATCCCGCACTTCTGAAGCGCACCTGGGAAGGGCTGAAGGCAGTGATGATGGCCGAAGGAGCGCTCGATCCGCTGGTGCGCGAGATGATTTATATTGCCGTCTCCACGGCTAACGGCTGCACCTACTGCGTCCACTCGCATACCGCAGCCGCCAGGGCAAAAGGCATGACGGACGCGCAGCATGGCGAATTGCTGGCTGTCATCGGCCTTGCCGGACAGACCAATCATCTGGTCACGGCGATGCAGATCCCCGTCGATCCGGAATTCGATGTCAGCCGTCGCTGACATCGCAAAAAAGAGCCCGCCGACATCAGCCGGCGGGCTCTTCAATAGATCACACGCTATTTTTTAGCGATCCGACTTTTCCGTCGCCTGGCCCGTCGCAGCAACCGCGACGACATCGACGCCGTTGCTCACGGCCAGGAGCCGTTTGCGGACGAGAACACCCATCACACGGGCCGCGGTCGAAAAGGTCATCGTGTCCAGCGGACCTTCGCCCGCCCAGGGCTTGGTCAGCCGCTCGGTGACCGCCGAAACGATATTGTTCGGCACGATGTCGGTGCATTCGCGCATGGCTTCAAAAACGACGCTGACGGGGAAAATCCTCCCGTCGAACGTCACGATCGGTTCAGTGACCTCAGTATCCCATTCCTCGAATGCATACAGCGCTTCGCGGAAGAGCTGCTGCAAGGTAATGGGGGCATGACCCTCATGAAGGGGCGGCAAGGCATTCGACATGTCTGTCTCCTTTCAAGTGGAAGTCCGGCGCATAATGTAAGATTAATCGGCCTCTCCCCGAGGCCCACGCGCTGCTTCTGGATCTGGCGCGCCCCGGATGCATCAATCGGACAAGCGGCGCGGCAAATCATCTTCTATGACCGGCGCAACGCGGGAAGCACACAAAATGTTCCCGCCGGTCACTTAACTTGATCAAGTCTATAGATTAATCTCGACTTGAAAAGCCTCTTTCGGAATTTTCTGTAATTATCTATATTTTTGAATGACTTCGTCGTAGACTGAAATCAGACTTCTCCTTCGGAAGAGATGCGAATCTCCTCTAGGTAGTGAAAGGACCGTCATGAGCAACGACCACGGACATGATCACGACCACCCTCATTCCGACCACTGGCGCGACAATGGCGTGAAGGTCATTCCGGGCAATTCGCTCGATCCGAACACGGCGCAGACGCCGGGCATGAACCGGGCGACAGCCATCAGCAATGCCCGCGCCGGCGCCGAGAAGATCTGGGCCGGAACGGTGACGATCCACGCCAACGCCAAGACCGGCGCCCATCATCACGGCGATCTCGAAAGCATCATCTACGTCGTCAAGGGCAAGGCCCGGATGCGCTGGGGTGATAACCTCGAATTTGTCGCTGAAGCCGGCCCGGGCGATTTCATCTTCGTGCCGCCCTTCGTGCCGCATCAGGAGATCAATGCCAGCCGCGACGAAACGCTGGAATGTGTGCTGGTTCGCTCCGGTCAGGAACCCGTCGTCGTCAACCTCGATATCGAACCGGTGGAAAAGCCGGAGGAAGTGCTCTGGATCGATCCAATCCATCGCTGATATGCATAATTCGCATGCAATCAGATTCTCAGATGCACAATAATATATCATTCCTATAGAAAATTAGTTCTCGATCAGGCACAGCTCAAAAAGAGTTTTTCAGAAGTGCGGTGCACAACAAATGTTCCTGCTTCGCGTGACCGGCGGCCGTCTGAAATGATTGAGGCTGTCAACGAGACAATGGCGTCTCAATCACATGGAACAGGATTTCCCATGACGAAAAAGTCTTCTCAGGGTCTCGATGCACTGCGCTTCTCGCGCCGGACCGGCCTTGCAGCCCTCATTGCTTCCGCTGTCGCCGTTATTGGCTTGACGGTCGCCACCCCCTCCTTTGCCGCCGACAAGACGATCAAGGTCGGCATCATCAGCGGTGAAGACGAAGACGTCTGGCGCGTGGTCACCACGGAAGCCGCCAAGAAGGGACTGAAGATCGAAACAGTCGTCTTCAACGACTATACGCAGCCGAACGAAGCCCTTGAGCGCGGCGAAGTCGACGCCAACGCCTTCCAGCACCAGCCCTATCTCGACAACCAGATCAAGCAGCACGGCTATCACATCGTCCGCGTCGGCTATACCGGCGTCTGGCCGATCGGCCTCTACACCAAGAAGTACAAGACTGTCGCCGAGCTGCCGAAGGGCGCCGTCATCGGCGTGCCGAACGATCCGTCCAATGAAGGCCGTGCGCTCCGCGTGCTGCAGAACGAGGGCGTGATCAAGCTCAAGGACGGCACCGGCATTCTCGCGACCGTCGCCGACATCGTCGAGAACCCGAAGAATGTCGAAATCAAGGAGCTCGATGCCGGTATCGTCGGTCGCTCGATCGACGACCTCGACGCCGCCGTCGTCAACACCGACTGGGCACTGAAGAGCGGGCTTTCGCCAAAGGACCGCATCGCGCAGGAGCCGATCGACGGCAACCCCTACCGCAACTTCATTGCCGTCAAGCAGGGCAACGAGAACGAAGCCTGGGTAAAGACGCTGGTCTCCGCCTACCAGAACGATACGGTTAAGGCCGAGTTCGAGAAGGTCTACAAGGGCACTGGTCTCAGCGCCTACTAACAGCAATTCAGCGCCGGGGGCTGCGCTGAAAACCAAGGCGGCCTGGGCATTTTGCTCGGGTCGCCTTTGGTGTTTTCAGCAGATCGGCACCCGACGACACAAGCCGAGAGAAGATTGACATGAACTCCTTCGTTTCCGCCACCGCGATCAACGGACATGCGCCGCCCGGCTCACTGGGCAATGACGAGATCATCCGTCTCGTCGATGTCCGCCGCAGGTTCGGCACGACGCCGGCGCTCGATGGTATTTCGCTGACTGCCCGGCGTGGCGAAATCGTCGGCATTATCGGCCGCAGCGGCGCCGGCAAATCGACGCTGATCCGCTGCCTGAACGGGCTGGAGCGCGCCGATAGCGGCGAGATCCATATCGAAGGCCGCGACATCGTCGGCCTGTCGGAAAACGAACTGCAGCCGCTGCGCCGCCGCATCGGTATGATCTTTCAGCATTTCAATCTTCTGTCGGCAAAGACGGTGGAAGAGAATGTTGCCCTGCCACTGAAGATCGAAGGTGTAGCCAAGGCCGAGCGCCTGAAACGTGCCCGCGATCTGCTCGACCTCGTCGGCCTTGCCGATAAAGCGAAGGCCTATCCCGCGGCCCTCTCGGGCGGCCAGAAGCAGCGCGTCGGCATTGCCCGGGCTCTTGCTGCTCGCCCCGCCCTTCTCCTCTCCGACGAAGCCACCTCTGCCCTTGATCCCGAAACGACACGCTCGATCCTGGCGCTGCTCAAGGACATCAACCGCAAGCTCGGCCTGACCATCCTGCTCATCACCCATGAAATGGAAGTGATCCGCTCGGTTGCCGATCGCGTCGCCGTCATCGATGCCGGCAGGATCGTCGAAGAGGGAGCCGTCTGGTCGGTCTTTGCCAATCCGCAGACCGAAATCACCGCAAGCCTGCTCAGCACCATCCGCCCGCAACTCCCCGAGCACATCGCCGAACGCCTGTCGCCGGCCTCGGGTGTCGAGGCTATTCTCAGCATCGACCTCGCCGGCCCGGCCGCGCAAGGTGCGCTGTTCGCCGAGCTCTCGGCGGCGTTGCCGCATTCCTTCCGCCTCGTGCATGGCGGCATCGACCATATTCAGAATCAGCCCGTCGCCCGCTTCTTCATCGCGGTGCCGATGCGCGATCCGGAGCTGCCGGCCCAGGTGACTGATTTTCTGACGGCCCGGTCCGCCCGGGTGGAGGTTCTAGGCTATGACAACTGACATCATCCTTGGCCTGCTCTGGCGCTCCTTCTGGGAAACCATCTGGATGACCGGCGCATCCGGCCTGCTCTCGCTCGTCATCGGCCTACCGCTTGGCCTCGCGCTTGTTGTCACCAGCCGTGACGGCATCGCCGAACAGCTCACCGTAAACCGCATCCTCGCTGCCCTGGTCAACGGCTTCCGCGCCGTGCCCTTCGTCATCCTGCTGATTGCCCTGATCCCACTGACACGGCTGATTGTCGGCACGGCACTTGGCACGACGGCTGCCATCGTACCGCTCACCATCGCCGCCATCCCCTATTACGCCCGCATCGCTGAGGTATCGCTGCGCGAAGTCGATCGCGGCCTGATCGATGCTGTGCGCGCCATGGGTGGCAATCGCTGGACGATCATTCGCGAAGTGCTGGTGCCGGAAGCCCTGCCCGGTATCGTCGCCGGTTTCACCGTGACGCTGGTGACCCTGATCGGCGCGTCCGCCATGGCCGGCACGATCGGCGGAGGAGGCCTGGGTGACCTTGCCATCCGCTACGGCTACCAGCGGTTCGAGACCGGCGTAATGATCGCCGTCGTCGTCGTGCTCATCATCCTCGTCTGCGGCATGCAATGGCTCGGCGACCGCCTCGTCGCCAAGCTCGATCATCGCTAGGCGGTCATTTAGCCACGATGACGGAATGCGGCTGCCGGATGACTTGGCGGCAGCCGCCCGTCGCCTCGACCGAACAGCTTCTGGCGCAGCGTGCCCTCGGCATAATCCGCCTTGAACAGCCCGCGCTCCTGCAGCACGGGAATGACGAGATCGACAAAATCGCGCAGGCTTTCCGGCGCCACCGTGCGCGCCAGATTGAAGCCGTCGATCCCGCCCTCCTCCATCCATAGCTGAAGACGATCGGCAATTTGCTCCGGCGAACCAACCATCGGCTTCTGTCGGCTGCCGAGCACCATCTGGTCGATGATCTCTCGTGGGGTCATCGCCGGCTTGCCGCTCGCCTTACCGGTAACCACGGCAAGAGCCGCCTGCTGCGCATTCGTCGTCTTCTGTTCGATCGGCTCGTCAAGGCCGAACTTCGAGAGATCAATGCCGATCGAGCTGGAATAATGCGCGAGCGATGCCTCGACGCTGGCATGGCGGCGATAATCCTCCAGCCTGTCCTCGGCCTCCTTCTTGGTTCGCCCGACGACTACGGTGATAAGATTGAGGATCTTTAGGTCGTCGGCACGCCGACCGAAATCCACGGCCCGTTGCCGGAGCCCATCCGTCATCGGTTTCGCACTCTGCGGCGCGGGGCTCGCAATGAAGACGCATTCGGCGTGGCGGGCGGCAAAATCCTGGCCCCGCGCCGAAGCGCCCGCCTGGAACAGCAAGGGCGTACGCTGCGGCGACGGCTCGCTCAGGTGAATGCTCTCCATCCGGTAATGGCTGCCCTCATGCCGGACAGCGCGCACCTTGGAGGGATCGGCAAACAGCCCGCCCGTCTTGTCGCGCTTGACCGCATCATCGTCCCAACTTCCCTCCCAGAGCTTGTAAACAACCTGGAGATACTCTTCGGCGGCATCGTAACGGGCATCATGATCAGGCTGGCGCTCCATCCCCATGCTGCGAGCAGCGCTGTCGAGATAGCCGGTGACGATGTTCCAGCCGATGCGGCCCTTGGTCAGGTGATCGAGCGTCGACATCCGCCGCGCGAATAGAAACGGTGGCTCGTAGGTCGTGTTGACGGTGACGCCGAAGCCCAGATGTTTGGTCACATAGGCCATGGCCGAGAGCGGGATGATCGGGTCGTTGACCGGTATCTGCGCACCGGTGCGGATCGACGTCTCGGGACTGCCCTTATAGACGTCATAGACACCGACGATATCGGCGAGGAAAATACCATCAAGCTTGCCGCGCTCGGCCGTGCGCGCGAAATCCACCCAGTAATCGAGATCGGTATAATTCAGCGACAGATCGCGCGGATGTGTCCAGAGGCCGTGGTTGATATGCCCGATGCAGTTCATATCGAAGGCGTAGATCTGCATCGGCTTCATTGTACGGTCCTCAACCCTTGAATTCATCGTCCCGCCTGTTTTCCTTCAGCGACCGCAAAAAGATCCGGAGTTTCGCGATATTTGGAAGCAGGTTGCTGCGGATGACCCGAATCCGGAATTCTGTATCTCTATATTTTCTATCAATTTCACGATCATTAGTGCGGATCAGCTGCCATGTCAGCGATTAAAGACCATTTCGAAGCACCATGCCCCGGGGGAAACATGACCATCAATCGACGCAATCTTCTGACCACCACAGCCGCCACCGTTTTTGTCGCAACTTTCAGTTCTTACGCAAGTGCTGCCGACGTAACGCTCAACATTGGCTATCAGCCGATCGTCGAGCCTTCGCGCGTGCCGCAGGCCGATGGCGACTATGAAAAGGCGACGGGCGCGAAGATCAGCTGGCATAAGTTTGACGGCGGCGCCGACGTCGTTGCCGCCATCGCCTCGGGCTCGATCGATATCGGCTATGTCGGCTCCTCGCCGCTTGCCGCCGCCGCCAGCCGCGAATTGCCGATCGAAGCAATCTATGTCGTCGGCAATATCAGCGATGCGGAAGCACTTGCCGTCAAGGGCATCGACAAGCCGGAGGATCTGAAGGGCAAGAAGATCGCCACGCCCTTCGTCTCCACCTCGCACTATAGCCTGCTGACCGCGCTGAAGCATTGGAACATTGATCCCAAGACGGTGCAGATCCTCAACCTGCGCCCGCCGGAAATCGCCGCCGCCTGGGAACGCGGCGACCTCGATGGCGCCTATGTCTGGGATCCAGTTCTCTCGCAGATCAAGAAGAATGGCAAAGTGCTCGCGACCTCGGGCGATGTCGCCAAATGGGGCGGCCCCACCTTCGACGCCTGGATCGTCAGCAAGAAATTCGCCGACGCCCATCCGGAGATCGTGACCAGCTTCGTGCAGGTCACCGGCAAGGCCTATGCGTCCTACCACGCCGACCCGGCCAGCTGGAGCGCTTCGTCGCCGCAGGCCGCCAAGATCGCCAAGCTCACCGGCGCCAAGCCGGAAGAAGTGCCGGAGCTGCTGAAGGGCTATTATTTCCCGACGCTCAAGGAGCAGGCGAGCACCCAGTTCCTCGGCGGCGACACGGTAAAGGCAATCGCCCAGACCTCCGCCTTCCTGCTGGAGCAAGGCAAGGTCCCGGCAGTGCTGAAGGACTACGCTCCCTACGTCAACGCCAAGTTCGTCACCGACGCGGCCAAGACCGGCCTTTGATTTCTACCCTTGGCGCAGACTGGGATCCCCCGTCTGCGCCAATTCATTGGAGTCCCCACATATGAGCATCCTTTCCCTGCAATCCGTCTCGCTGAACTTTCCCGGCGACCGCCGCCGACAGGATGCTCGCCGTGTCCTCGATAATCTGACGCTGCATATTGCCTCCGACGAATTCGTCACCGTTATCGGCCGCTCCGGCTCGGGCAAGACCAGCCTGCTCAATCTCGCCGCCGGCTTCCTCGCGCCCACAGAGGGGCGCATCCTTGTTGACGGCAAAGAGATCGACGGACCGGCCGCCGATCGCGCCGTCGTCTTCCAGGACGATGCGCTCTATCCCTGGCTCAATGCCCGCGACAACATTGCCTTTCCGTTGCGCCTGCACGGCATCGCGAAGGAAGAGCGCCGCCGCCGCGCCGATGGGCTGCTCGCCAAGGTCGGCCTGGAAGGTGCTGGCGACCGCAATATCTGGGAACTCTCCGGCGGCATGCGCCAGCGCGTGGGCATCGCCCGGGCACTCGCCTCAGATCCGCGTTTCCTGCTGATGGACGAGCCACTCGGCGCGCTGGATGCGCTCACCCGTACCCGCATGCAGCAGTTCCTGTTGAAGGTCTGGTCGGAAAGCGGCACCGGTGCCTTGCTGATCACCCACAGCATCGACGAAGCCCTGTTGCTCGCCACCCGCGTCATCACCCTGACGCCCAATCCCGGCCGCATCACCGCCGATATCCCGCTGTCCTTTGGCAAGCGCTATCTTGCCAGCGAACCGCTTGCCGAGATCAAGGCGTCCGCCGAATTCAAGCGGCTGCATGACGAGCTGACCGGCCTGATCCATGACGAGAATGAGGAGGAGGCAGCTTGACCGCCGATATCGAAAAGATCGCGACCGTCGCCGCCAAATCCGATACCGTGCCCGCAGCCAAGAACAGCTCGTCCAGCTCGACGCTGTGGATCTCGCTCGCAACCGTGCTGGCACTGCTGGTGATCTGGGCTGTTGCGGCGGCCTTTAGTGTCGTCTCGCCGGTGTTCCTGCCCTCGCCGTGGACCGTCGCCAAGGCGCTCTACGCGCTGAACGTCACCGGCTTCGTCGACTCGACGCTGGCCGAACACGCCTTTGCCAGCCTTCTGAGAATCTTCGGTGGTCTCGCCGTCTCACTGGTGATCGGCATTCCCGCCGGACTGGCAATCGCCACCAGCCGTGTCGGCAAGGGCATCCTCGACCCGATCGTCGAATTCCTGCGGCCGCTGCCGCCGCTTGCCTATCTGCCGCTGGTCATCATCTGGGTCGGTATCGGGGAGGCATCGAAGATCACCGTCATCGCGCTTGCCATGCTGCCGCCGATCATCCTGTCGACCGCTGCCGGCGTGAAGGCCGCTCCCGTCGACTATGTCAACGCGGCCCGCTCCTTCGGCGCCGGCCGGCTACAGGTGCTGCGCCACGTCATCCTGCCGGGCGCCATCCCCTCGATCCTCACCGGCATCCGCATCGCGCTCGGCGCCGGCTGGTCCACCCTGGTCGCCGCCGAATTGGTCGCGGCGTCACAGGGCCTCGGCTTCATGATCCAGTCGGCCGCGCAGTTCCTGGTGACTGATATCGTCATCAGCGGCATCATCGTCATCGCGCTGATCGCCTTCCTGTTCGAGATCACCGTCCGGCTGATCGAACGCCGCCTCGTGCCCTGGTCGGCCCATCGCTGAGCCGATCAAGGAAGCTCAGCTTATTCCGGTGCCGCCGGCGCGGCGGAATTCTGCCGCGCATCGAGATTGAGCATCGGCACCGAGCCATTGGGCAACATCGTGGTCGGCAACTGCCCGTTCCACTTTTCCGCCTGCGTCAGGAAGATCAGGTTCGGATTATCGCGGAGCGCATCGCCGCGTGCCTTGATCGCCTTCGCCTCGGCATCGCCGCGAAGCT
Source organism: Rhizobium sp. RCC_161_2 (assembly GCF_041355235.1). Classification (NCBI taxonomy): domain Bacteria; kingdom Pseudomonadati; phylum Pseudomonadota; class Alphaproteobacteria; order Hyphomicrobiales; family Rhizobiaceae; genus Rhizobium; species Rhizobium sp. RCC_161_2. The sequence goes on from NZ_JBFUPL010000003.1 coordinate 470,556, forward strand.
GGATCGCCTGTGAATCGGCTTCAGCCTGCAGCCGCACGGCATCGGCCTGCGCCTGTGCGTCGGCACGGCGAGCATCAGCCGCTGCCTGGGCTTGTGTCACGGTGATCTGCGCCTGCACCTTCTCACGCTCGGCATTCTGCCGCAGCTTCTGCACCTCGACCTCGGCCAGCATGCGTTGCTCGATGCTGTTCTCATAAGCATCGGAGAAATCGATATTCTCCACCTGAACACTGTCGATCTGCACCGGCCCTTGAATGCCGGCCTCGATCGCCGCCTGAACGTCGGTGTTGAACTGCGCCCGGTTCTGGATGACGGAGGCGGCGGTGAACTTGCCGAACACCGTCTTCACATCCTGCGGCGCACGCCGCGACACCAGCCGCGATTCCAGATTGCCGAGCGAGCCGAATTCGGAATAGACCTTCTCGACCGCATCCGGCGGCACATGCCAGGAAATGGTCACGCGCATGTCGGCCGGCTGCTGGTCCTGCGAATAGGCGTTCATCTGTGGATGCTCGCCGGCCTCGCAGCTCGTGCCGTTCTGGCAGGTCCAGTAGGTCACCTGCTGCGTGACGGGGATTTTGACGACGGTTTCGATCCACGGCAGCTTGAAATGCAGACCCGGCTCGGCAGTACCGACCATGGCACCGGTGCGCAGAATAACGCCGCGCTCGCCCTGGTCGATCGTGTACCACGAGCTGAGGATGAGCATGATAACAGCGATGACGGCGGCAATGCCTAGAAAGGCTGGCAGCCGCCCCCTGGTTGCCGCATATGCCAGGTCGATTTCCCGATTCGCCATCTCTGTCCCCACCATTTCCTCAATGGCCGAGACATAGATGAGTCGGCGCAAAAATGCACTCGCCAGGGTTTATCCGACGAGCCCTTAGCTTTGATCAGTTCCGGGTGACCGGCTTCGACCGCATGCGCGACACCGTCTCTCGCTCCGCCCGCTTGCAGCGCATCGGCGGCAGGCCGCGATCCATCAGGTCCATATCCTCGAGCACCATGTCGCCCATCTTCTTGAAGGCGCTGTCGAGCGCGCCGGCGCGGTGCGCCGATCGGATAAAGCCCTTGAGACTGCGAACCGGATGATCTCCGCTGAGCGGCTCCTCCGGATAGACATCGCTCGCCGCAACGATATGGCCGGAGGCAACCGCCGCCATCAGCGCTTCGAAATCCACGACATCGGCGCGGCTGAGCAGGATAAAGGCCGCGCCCTTGCGCATGCGAGCGAAGGCCGTTCCGCCGAGAAATCCCTTGTTCTCGCTGGTGACGGAAGCGACGACGAAAACGAAATCGCTGCCCGACAGCACCTCGTCGAGACTGGTCGGCTGGACGCCATGTTCCCTGAGAATAGACGGTGGCATCCAGGGGTCGAACACCCTGACCGTCGCGCGGAAGCCGGAGAGCAGCCGGTTCAACGCCTTGCCGAGATCGCCGAAGCCGACAATGCCGATATCGCTGCCGGAAAGCAGCCGGGCGCTGGCATTGCCGTCCCCACCCCAAAGCTCCTTGCCCTGACGAAAATCGACATCGGCATCGACGATGCCGCGCGCAAGACTGAGCGCGAAACCAAGCCCGATCTCCGCCACCGGCTCGGCAAAGACTTGCCCGGTGGTGACAACATGAACGCCGCGCTCGAACAGTACATCATAGGGCATGTTGTTGATGAGATTGCTCTCGACATTCAGGATGCAGCGCAGGCGCGGCATGCGGTCCAGCACCTCTTTCGACAGCGGCGGCTGGCCGATGATGTATCGTGCTTCACCAAGAATATCGTCGCCAAGATCGGCGACATCCTCCGGATCCGTCTCGACGATCCGATATTTCGAATGGAGGAGCGACAGCGCATCCTTGCTGAAGATAAGCTCAAGCGAGCGCGGCTCGGGCGCGCTGATGGCCAGGGGCCTGTTGTCGGTCGACATGATCGTTTCCTCCCACTTTCGAGGCGCGATCCAATATCATTCGGCGGACCAAATCAATCAGTCCTCGGCCTCTTCCTCCGGCATTCCGACGGAGAAGGCGCAGATGCGCGAGAGGTAGGTTTGCGGCAGGCCGGTTTCGGCGCCCCAGGCATTAAACTGGTCCTGGATCAGGCGCAGATCCTTTTTGCCCGGCTTCGTTTCCGAGATCGGCAGACCGGAGAGGCGCAGGCAAACGAGCACGTCATGGCTCATCACGAAACTGTCGCGGCCGATGGCACGCAGGAAATACTGACCACTCATACCGCCGAGCCGATCGGCACGCTTGTCGAGCACGGCAAGCAGGCCGATGTGATCCTCCACCGGCCAGTCCGCGAAGAAGCGCCCGGCGCTGCCATGCTCCTCGGCAAGCTGGCGGATAAAGTGCGCGTTGGCCCTGACCGACATGATCTTCGCGCCGTTGCGCACCACGCGCTTATCGGAGGTCAGGTCATGCCAATAATCATCGGGCGCGAAATTGAGAAAGGCAGGATCGAAACCGGAAAAGGCCGCTTCGAACCCCGGCCATTTGGAATCGATGACATTGCGAACGAAGCCGGCATAGAAGACATAGCGCGTCATGTCCGACAGCAGCCGATCATCCGGCATGACACGTAAGACCCCGTGATCCGGTGTCTTCGGCATCAGTGCCTTCAGCCCTTCGGCCCCACCCTTGCGCTTCTCCGCCCGCTCCAGAATCTCCGCGAAGCCGCCCATCCGCCTCTCTCCCTTTTGGGTTCGAAGTCTTCATGATCTTGGCTCACTCCGCAAGATGCGAGTGCCGGAATTGAAAAGGCCGGAGCAATGCCCCGGCCTCTTTCTTCTCCCTGTAAAGGCATTATTCCGCGGCTGCTTCCACCACGGGGCGACGGGCGATCGTCGCCTGCGTCAGCAACAGGGCTGCGACGGCGCAGAGCGCTATGCCGGCAACCATGGGCAGGGCAGTGCCATCGAAGAACACGGCAGCAACGATCATGGCGATGGCGGCCGTGACAAATTGCAGCGTACCCATCAGCGCCGAGGCCGTGCCGGCAATTGTGCCGTGATCCTCCAGCGCCAGCACCGCCGTCGTCGGGATGACCAGGCCGAGAAAGCCGTAGCCGACGAAGAGGAACACGACCAGGACCGGCAACTGATTGAAGCCAAGGCTCATGACGATGGCGAGCAGCGCCATCGTGGTAGCAAAAGCGGTAACGGCGACCCGCATCACCCGCACCAGGCCGAAGCGCTCGCCGAGCGAGCCGGTGAGCTGCGACACCGTAAAGAAGGAAACCGCGTTGACCGAGAAGGCAAAGCTGTATTCCGTCGGCGTCAGGCCGTAATGGTCGATCAAGATGAACGGCGAATTGGCGAGATAGACCAGAAAGCTCGAAATGCCGAGGCCACCAATGAAGGTAAGCGTCAGGAAATTGCGGTCGCCGAGCAGCAGGCGGTAGGCCGCCATAGCGCTGCGCAGGCCGCTCTCAGAACGCTCCGCCTTCGTCCGGGTCTCCTCAAGCTGCGTCGACAGCAGGATGAGGCCGATGATGGCGGCGATCGTCACCGCCCAGAATACGCCGCGCCAGCCATAGAAGGCGATGACGGCGCTGCCCGTCAGCGGCGCGAGGATCGGCGAGATGCTGAACACCAGCATCAGCAGGGACATCAGCCGCGCCGCCTGAACGCCGGTATGCATGTCGCGAACGATGGCGCGCGGCACCACCATGCCTGCGGCTCCGCCAATGCCCTGCAGGAAGCGAAAGGCGATCAGCGTCTCGATATTGCTGGCCGTGGCGGCGCCGACGCTTGCCACCGCGAACAGGCCGATGCCGATATAAAGCGGCGCCTTGCGGCCCCACATGTCAGACAGCGGCCCATAAAGAAGCTGAAAGATGGCGAAGGGAATGAAGAAGAATAGCAGGCTGAGCTGAACGACATTGTTCTCCGCCGCAAGATCCTTGCCGATCGACGGCAGAGCGGGGAGATACATGTCGATCGCAAAGGGACCGATGGCCGACAACAGGCCGAGGATGATCGCATAGCGAAGGAAAGACGTCGTCATGATGATGATCTTTCAAGAAGTTTCAAGCGCGAAAGCCGGATTGCCAGCGCGCCGCGTCTCCCTCGAGGGGAGTTGAAATCCATGTGTTCATCGGAACACCACACGGCCTTGGGAGGAAAACGCGGGCCCCGAATTGCGCTTAACAGTCTCGTCCATTTATTTGGACACGACTGTCAAATTAGACACTATTGTCCAAATCGTCAATACGCATTATCTTCATCTCATGAACAGCCGAAACGCCACCGCCTTGCAGGCAAGAACCGCAAGACCCGCCCAATGCCTGAAACGTGTCCCCATCCTCGATGCCGCGGCCGACGTTTTCTGCCGCGAGGGATTTTCGGGCGCGAGCATTGACGAGATTGCGGCGCAGGCCAGCGTCTCCCGCCAGACCATATACAATCACTACCGCGAGAAGGAGACGCTGTTCATCGCCGTCGTCGCCGACGTGACCGCGCGGGCCAACACCACCGTCTTCGCAGCACTTGCCGCCTTCCCAGAGAGACCAGAGAAGCTGCGGGAAGAGCTGGTCGCCTTCGCCATCAACCTGAACCGCAACTGCCTCTATAATCAGGACGGAAAATTCCTGCGCAAGCTCGTGCAGTCCGAAGGCCCCCGCTATCCGCACCTCTTCGAAGCCTGGCGCGAGCACGGGCCTTGCAAGATCGGCACGGCAATCGGCGCCATCTTCGCCCGCCTCCACCACCAGGGCCTGCTCCACGTCCCCGACTGCGACATTGCTGCCCGGCAATTCACCGCGCTGATCAATGCCGACCTGCAGATGACGACGCTGTTCGGCGAAACGCCGACCGAGGCGGACATCGCGATCTCAGCGCAACAGGGCGTCGACATGTTCCTGCGAGGCTATGGAGTTCAAGCGGAAACCGTCGCCTGAGACCTCCGCTCATATCTTTCCGAACGCTATTTTAATGATGGCTTTAGTACCTTCGCCGCGTAACCGACGCCGCTTCGAAATTTACTTGTGCCATTGCCGGCCGTGGTATTAACGTGCGCGGCATGGGTCGGAGCTTCGAAAAATGAGCAATAGACGTTGGAACTACCCCGTGCAGGTGATCTGCACGCGCACTGGGACAACCTACACAGTCAGCACGACGAAAGAAGCGCTGGACATGCTGCTGAACGCCTGGCCGGTTGCCGAAGGCAAGGAGTTCCTGCGAGCCATGCTCGTCTGCGCCGACGTTGAAAGCGGGCTGAGGCAACCCCTGGAAGCCCGCAGCAGCTTCATCGCCGCCGCCATGGAAGCCGGCGTTCCGATCGAGACCGTGATGGCCGAAGAAGTGGGCGAAGCCACCGGCTGATGCTGGGCAGAGCATGGGAGCCTTCAATGGTTCGGCGCGTCGAGGGGAGCTTGCTTGAGATCAAGCTCGGCGGAAATCAAAAAGCCTATGCGCGAGTTTTGCCCGATACGCTCTTTGCCTTCTATTTAGTCGATGAAGATCGACCGATCGAGCCGAGCCACTTTGCAACCGCGCGGCCGGTTTTCACGCTTCCCGCTATGAAATATGCCGTAACTTCAGGACGATGGCCAGTTGTTGCGAAGTGGCCTTTGGAAGAAGAGCTAACGACACCCATTCCATTTTTCATGCAGGATCGGCTCAACGGAGAGCTCTCGCTTTACATCGGAGGCGTTGTGAGGCCGGCAGACATCACGGAATGCTTGGGGCTTGAGTGTGCCGCGGTCTGGGACCCAGAGCATGTCGAAGATCGCCTTAGAGACCAGCTCGCCGGTGTTCCAAACAAGTGGGTGGAATCCTTGAAATTGAATGCTCAGCGGGTTCCCAAGGAAAGTCGTTCCTGAAAGCCCTTCATTCCGATCGGATGTTCTTCAGCTAGACTTCAGCTTATGGTGGTAGACCATTGTGGTGCGGACGAGCCCGCCGCCCCCCAAATAGCTCGTTCGCACGCGAGCCAGTACCTGGCCCCCGGCTCTGCCTTTCCTCAAAGGGCAGAGCCGATTCCTTGAGGCGAATGGCACGCTCGGCAGTCATTCATCCCCTGTTCAGCCCATGGGTCTCAGGATGAGGAAGATGGAGGAGGTTCATCATGAAAATCTTTAGAACTCTACTTGCTGCAATCCTTGGCATCGGCCTGCTTATCGGCGCCGGTGCAGCATCGGCCACGCCGATGATGAATATGACCAAGCCGGAAGTTCAATCGTCCGTTCAGACGGTCGACTATCGTCATCATCGCCATCATCGCAATTGGCACGGTCAACGCCATCACAGGCATCACTGGAAATCGCATCGCAGCCACCGGAGCCACTACTGGCGCGGTCATCACCGCGGCTGGTACAAGCACCACCGGCACCATCCCCACTATCGTCACCATCGCTATTATCGAGCCTGAAACCGGCTCGCTGGGCGGATTAATGCCGACATAAAACGACAGCGCTCCGGCGAGCGCTGTCGTCAAAAATGATGTTGTGCGTTTATCGATGCTCTATGTTTATCAGGAACACATCCTTACAAAGGCGTAAGACATATTCAAAGCCTAACAAATCGCCAGACCAACGCCCCGGCAGCTCACAAGCACTGGGTCGAGAATATCATTGTGAAATCAAGAAGTGGCTGCCTGGAATAACCAAGAAGAATCTGCCGGCTATTAAATGGTAGCGGAGGAGGGATTTGAACCCCCGACACAAGGATTATGATTCCTCTGCTCTGACCTACTGAGCTACTCCGCCACATCCGCGCATAGTCATTACGTATGCACAAGGGCCAAACAAAACCGCCGCTCAAAGAGCGTTGGCTCGTCGGTTGAGCGGCTTATAAGGTGCGGTTCGGCTTTGTGTCAAGCGGATGATTTGGAAAAATCAACGCTTTCCCCTGCGCGACCCAGCACCTGCCTTCAAGCCGCAACCGGGCTTGCCAGCAATGCCTTCAGCGACGCCTCAGCCATCGGCTCGCGCTCGGAACGTTCGATGAAGCCACCGCCATAGACGCGGGCGTCGTCGCCGGGGGCGGAATAGAGGGCGCAGGCCTGGCCAGGCGCGACACCCGCTTCGCCGATCGTCAGGTCGACATAGATGCCGTCCTTGTCGGCGCGCAGCACGGCGGGCTCCGGCGGCCGGGTGGAGCGGACCTTGGCGTAGCAGGCAAAGCCTTCGCCGGAGGCGGCTTGCGGCAGCGGTTCGTCGCCGAGCCAGTTGACGTCGCGCAGATAGACGCGGTGCGTTTCCAGCGCTTCCTTCGGGCCGACGATGACCCGGCGCGAGCGGGCGTCGAGATAGACGACATAGAGCGGGTCGCCGGTGGCGACGCCGATGCCCCGGCGCTGGCCGATCGTATAATGCAGGATGCCTTCGTGGCGGCCGAGCACGCGGCCGTCGAGATGAACGATCTCGCCCGCAAGCGCCGCATTCGGCTTCAGCTTGGCGATGACGTCGGAATATTTTCCCTGCGGCACGAAACAGATGTCCTGACTGTCAGCCTTCTTGGCAACGACAAGGCCCATCTCTTCGGCCAGCGCGCGGGTCTCCGCCTTCGGCATGCCGCCGAGCGGAAAGCGCAGATAGTCGATCTGCTCCTGCGTCGTCGCAAACAGGAAATAGCTCTGATCGCGGTCGGCATCAGCAGGGCGATAGAGCGCACGGCGGCCGGGATGGTCCGCCGACGGGTTCGGGCGCGAGCGGATATAATGGCCGGTCGCCAGCGCGTCGGCGCCGAGTTCCTTGGCGGTCGCCAGCAGATCGGCGAACTTGACGGTCTGGTTGCAGGACACGCAAGGGATCGGCGTCTCGCCGGCGACATAGCTCTCGGCGAAGGGATTGATCACTGTCTCGCGGAAACGCTTCTCGTAATCGAGCACATAATGCGGAATGCCGATCGTCTCGCAGACGCGGCGGGCATCGTCGATATCCTGGCCGGCGCAACAGGAGCCGGCACGGTGCACGGCAGCGCCATGATCGTAGAGTTGCAGCGTGATGCCGAGCACATCATAGCCCTGGCGCTTCAAAATGCCGGCGACAACAGAACTATCGACGCCGCCCGACATGGCGACGACGACACGGGTGTCTTCCGGCTTCTTGTCAAAATCCAGTGTGTTCACGGTCTTGCCGCCAATCTCAGTCGATCTTCGGTGCTGTCTTCTTTCCACCGGTTGCCATGCAAAAGCGGCGGATTTTTATCATCTGGGGGCACACGGCGGCTTTATCCACCCGGCCTCAATCGATCAGGGATATAGAAAGGATTGCCGCCGGGCGCAAGGGGCGGCGAATCAGAGCGGCCGCGAGCGACGCTCAGTGCTTCGCCTTCAGCTGCCGGATGAGCTTGAGCCCGCGCCGCAGCGCCGTCACCGCAGCCCCGACAGCGACGATCCACAGTGCGATGGTCAGCACCCAGGCGCCGCCGGTCCAGAGCACTTCGAGGATGGAGAGCAGTGCTGCGGCCGTGATCGTTGCCATGCGATGCTGCTTGGCCATCGGCCCGCCGAAATCGCTGGGGTTGCCGGTGGCACGGCCGAGTTCGCGGACATAGGCGGTGAGCACGGCAAAGGTGGCAGCCGCCCAGCCGAGGCCAGGCGCGGCGATACCATAGCCGACACCGGCAAAGATCAGGATATCGGCGATGCGGTCCGGGAATTCATTCCAGAACGGCCCATCCGCCTCACCCTTGCCGCCCTCGACGGCAACCATGCCGTCAAGCAGATTGCACAGCAGCCGAAGCTGACAGAAGAGCGCCGCAAGGATCAGAAACAGGATGCGCAACCCGACATCCTCCTGCCCCGATAGCCAGAACGAGCCGCCCGCCAGCGCCGCCGTGACCATACTCGCCTGCGATATCTGGTTCGGCGTCACCGACAGCGCCGTCATCCACCGCGCCAGTCCCTGCGCCCAGCGCGTGTTGCGGCTGGCCAATGGCCGCCTGTCGCCCGTCCCTTCGCCGACCATGATTTAACGCCTCCTGCCGGAAATCGAATAATTATAGATCGTCGCATAGCTGGTCGACACCAGCAGCGGCACGGCGATGGTCTTCAAGATCTCCGGCGTGCCGCTGAGCGCATGGATCGTCACCAATATGCCGGTGGAGCCAAGGCAGGCGATCAAGGGTGGCGCCCAGAGGGCGGTAAGACCATGAAATCGCCGCGACAGCGCCTCGATCACCGATTTGAGGAACAGCGTCAAGCAGGCCGATAGGATACCCTGGACAAGACCGGCGATTACGGGCCGCGGCATCGGATGCATCCGGTTCGCGAAAACGGCCCAGCCGCCCATGGCGAGGAAGGCGAAAAGCACATGCACGATGCTGCTGCCGGCAAGCGCCCTCACCCGCGACTTCATGATATCGACCACCAATAGCGAACCAGATGAAAGAAGATCGGGGCAGAGAAGACGACAGAATCCAGCCGGTCGATCAACCCGCCATGGCCTTCGATCAGCTGCCCCCAATCCTTGACCCCGCGATCACGCTTGATCGCCGACATCACCAGGCCGCCAAAGAAGCCCATGATCGTAATGACGAAGGCAAGCAGTCCGGCTTGCAGCGGCGTAAACGGCGTGATCCACCATAGCGCCGCGCCGATCAGCGTCGCGCTGGCAACGCCACCGACAAAGCCTTCCACCGTTTTCGACGGCGACAGTTTCGGCGCGATCTTGTGGCGCCCGAACAACTTGCCCCAGACATATTGCAGCACGTCGCTGAGCTGCACGACGATGACGAGGAAGGCGATCAGAAGGACGTTGCGGCCTTCATAGCCGGGAATATGCAAGGTCAACAGCGCCGGCACATGCGAGGCGCAGAAAACGCAGATCATCAACGCCCATTGCACTTCGGCGATGCGGATCAGGAAGCGCTCGGTGTCGCCGCGCAAGACCGCGATGATCGGCATCAGCAGGAAGGCGTAGACCGGGATGAAGATTGCATAGATGCCGTATTCCTCGGCCCAGAGCAGATAATATTGCACCGGCAGAGCGATGAAGAATGCGGCGGCAAGCGCCCAATGGTCGGCGCGCCGGGTGCTGATCAGCGTGATGAATTCGCGCAGCGCCGCAAAGGAACAGAAGGCAAAGAGCAGGATGACGCCGGCGCGGCCCGCCAGAAAGGCGAGACCGATCAGGATGACCATCACCCACCAGGCCTTGATGCGGGCATTGAGGTTTTCGATCGCCGCGTTCGATCCATCCGGCGACAGCCGCTGCTGCAACACATAACCGATGACGGACGCGACGATCAGAACGCCGAAAATACCGAGAACCAGATGGATCAGATCGGAGCTTGCCGCGCTCATTCGCCATGCCCCACTTGCTTGGGCGACAAAGCCAGCAGCGCCGCCTGCGCCCGCGCCAGAAAGTCCGCCTTCTCCTCGTCCGCGCCGATATGCAGCGCCTCGCCGAAAGTCACCGTGCAGATCAGCGGAATGGGCACGAACTCACCCTTCGGCATGACGCGGTTGAGATTGTTGATCCAGACGGGAATAAGATCGATATCGGGACGAGCCATCGCCAGATGGTAAAGCCCGCTTTTGAACGGCTGTAGCGGCGCATCCGTCAGGTTTCGCGTGCCCTCGGGAAACAGGATCAGCGAGGAGCCGGCGTCGATCACCGCAGCCATCTGCTCGACCGGATCTTCCGTTCGCGCTTCGCGATCGCGCTCGATCAGAACGGCATTGAAGACATCACGACCGATGAAACTGTTCAATTTCGACTTCAACCAGTAGTCGGCGCCGGCGACCGGCCGCGTGCGTTGACGCAGCCGAGGCGGAAGTACGGTCCAGATCAGGATGAAATCGCCGTGGCTGGAATGATTGGCGAAATAGACGCATCGGTCGGTCGGAGCGCCGCTCTCCGGCCAGATCGCCCTGACGGCGGTAACGGCCCGCGCAAACAGCACGATGGCAACGGATGCAGGTTTCGCAAGCCATTCGACCGGCTTGCCCAGCGTGTCCCCGAAAATGCTCTTTTGCAACGCCCCCATGACAAAGAAATAAGCGTGTTTGCAGGCCCCCGATAGCCTGATGCGTGGACTTATCCACAGCCATAGAAGGTAAAGAAAAACCCGACGCAACTGACGTTCCGCCGGGCTCTTCGCATAGCTCTTGGGAGGAGCGATTTAGTCGACGTTGAACACCAGCGGCTTGGCCTGACGGATCGCCTGGTGGGCGGTCAGCTTGCCCAGAACCTCGTCGTTGATCGGACCATCGACATAGAGCAGCGCGATGGCGTCGCCACCCTGCTTGTCGCGGCCGAGCTGGAAGTTGGCGATGTTGACGCCGGCGGAACCGAGGGTCGTGCCGATAAAGCCGATCATGCCGGGAACGTCGGTATTGGCGAGGTAGACCATGTGGTTGCCGACATCGGCGTCGAGATTGATGCCCTTGATCTGGATGAAGCGCGGCTTACCGTCGGAGAACACGGTGCCGGCGACCGAGCGGCTCATGCTGTCGGTGGTGACCGTCAGCTTGATGTAGCCGTCATAGACGCCGGTCTTGTCTCGCTTGACTTCGGCAAGGACGATACCCTTTTCCTTGATCATGATCGGCGCCGAAACCATGTTGACGTCGGCGACCTGGTTGCGGATGAGACCGGCCAGCAGCGCACTCGTCAACGCCTTGGTGTTCATGCCCGCGGTGACGCCGTCATAGAGGATCTCGATTTCCTTGATCGGATCGTCCGTCACCTGGCCGACGAAGGCGCCGAGAACATCGGCGAGCTTGATGAACGGCTTCAGGAGCGGTGCTTCCTCGGCGGTGATCGACGGCATGTTGATGGCGTTGGAGACCGCGCCCTTGACGAGATAGTCCGACATCTGCTCGGCCACCTGCAGCGCGACATTTTCCTGCGCTTCCGTGGTCGATGCGCCGAGATGCGGCGTGCAGACGACATTCGGCAGGCCGAACAAGGGGCTTTCCTTGGCGGGCTCGACCTCGAAAACGTCGAAGGCGGCACCGGCGACATGGCCGGACTTGATGGCGGCGGCAAGGGCTGCCTCATCCACCAGACCGCCGCGGGCGCAGTTGATGATACGCACGCCCGGCTTGATCTTGGCAAGCGCATCGGCATCGATGATGTTGCGGGTCTTGTCGGTCAGCGGCACATGCAGCGTGATGAAGTCGGCGCGGGCGAAAAGCTCGTCGAGCTCAACCTTGGTGACGCCCATTTCCTCGGCGCGCTCCTTGGAGAGGAACGGGTCATAGGCGACGACATGCATCTTCAGGCCGATGGCGCGGGCAATGACGATCGAGCCGATGTTGCCGGCGCCGATGACGCCGAGCGTCTTGCCGGTGATTTCGACACCCATGAACTTCGACTTCTCCCACTTCCCGGCCTGGGTCGAGGCATCGGCGGACGGAAGCTGGCGGGCAACGGCGAACATCAGGGCGATAGCGTGCTCGGCGGTGGTGATCGAATTGCCGAAGGGCGTGTTCATGACGATGATACCGCGGCGCGATGCGGCCGGAATATCGACATTGTCAACGCCAATGCCGGCGCGACCGACGACCTTGAGGTTCTTCGCCGCTTCGATGATCTTCTCGGTCACCTTGGTGGCGGAACGGATGGCGAGGCCATCATAATTGCCGATGATTTCGAGCAGCTTGTCCTTGTCCTTGCCAAGCTGCGGCTGGAAATCGACTTCGACGCCACGATCGCGAAAGATCTGGACGGCGGTTTCCGACAATTCGTCGGATACGAGAACGCGAGGTGCCATGGGAGGCCTCCTGAAAAAGGTCGAATAACGATGAATTCGGAATGCTGGGCTCCGCCCTTTTGGCGGAGCCGGGAACGCTTGAAACTCAGGCAGCAGCCTGGGAGAGCGTTGCCTTCTGCGTTTCGAAGGCCCAGGAGAGCCAGGGCATCAGCTTCTGCATGTCGGCGGCTTCGATCGTCGCGCCCGCCCAGATGCGCAGGCCCGACGGCGCGTCGCGGTAATGGCCGACGTCATAGGCGACGCCTTCCTTTTCGAGGAGCGCGACCAGACCCTTGGCGAAGTTCGCCTGACCGTCGTTGTCGAGAGCGACGACCTGAGAATCGACGATCTTCAGGCAGACGGACGTGTTGGACTGCGTCTCGACCTTGGCGGAGAGATTGGCGATCCAGTCGTTGGCGGCCACAAAGTCATGGATGACCTTGGCGTTGGCGTCAGCGCGGCCGATCAGAGCCTTGAGACCACCGAGGTCCTTGGCCCAGAGCAACGCGTCGATATAGTCCTCGACGCAGAGCATCGACGGCGTGTTGATCGTCTCGCCGGTAAAGATGCCTTCGATAAGCTTGCCGCCGCTGGTCATGCGGAAGATTTTCGGTAGCGGCCAGGCGGGCTGATAGGTGGTCAGACGCTCGACGGCACGCGGCGACAGGATGATGACGCCATGCGCGCCCTCGCCGCCCAGAACCTTCTGCCAGGAGAAGGTGACGACATCGAGCTTGGCGAAGTCGAGGTCCTGCGCGAAAGCGGCCGAGGTGGCGTCGCAGATCGTCAGACCCTTGCGGTCAGCTGGAATGAAGTCGGCGTTCGGAACGCGGACGCCGGAGGTGGTGCCGTTCCAGGTGAAGACCACGTCGCGGTCGAAATCGACAGCGGAAAGATCGGGCAGCTCGCCGTAACCGGCTTCGAGCTTGCGGACGTCCTTGAGCTTCAGCTGCTTGACGACATCGGTGACCCAGCCGGCACCGAAGCTTTCCCAGGCGAGCATGTCGACGCCGCGCTCTCCGAGCAGAGACCAGAGCGCCATTTCGACGGCGCCGGTATCGGAAGCCGGAACAATGCCGATGCGGTAATCCGCAGGCACTTCCAGAATGTCACGGGTAAGATCGATGGCCTGCTTCAGCTTGGCCTTGCCGACTTTCGCACGGTGCGAACGGCCAAGAGGCGCGTCGGAAAGGGCATCGAGCGTCCAACCGGGGCGCTTCGAGCAGGGGCCAGAAGAAAAATGGGTATTGTTCGGACGGATGTCCGGCTTGGCGAGCTTAGTCATGATGCTATCCTCTCAGATAGAAAGCTCCTCGTTGGGGAGGAGTGTCCCGCCGCCGGATATATTGGAAGCCAAGCTTGAGCGCAATAGGCGAAATGTGCGTGTGGACAATGCCTCACGAATTCGTGCAGGGAGGTGCTGGCGAAGATGCTGAATTAGCCACACAAAAGCTCGCTTCTTTGCGGACACGCCATCATATGTTATGGCGTTGGATGGATTTGCGCCGATCGATGAAGAACAAATGTCTTTAATACATCACGCCGTATTGTCCGAAAGCCCTCGCATGCCCGCGCAGCCTCTGCCCGTCTACCTCATCAATATTGATCGGGCGACGGACCGTTTGGCGGAAATTCAACGGCAGAGCGAAGAACTCGGCATCAAAATTGAGCGCGTCGATGGCGTCGACGGCGCTCTTTTGCCGCATGAGCAATGGGTCGACGTCGATCACGAACGTTTCCAGCGCCGGCATGGCAGGGTGATCCTGCCTGGCGAATATGGTTGCTACCGCAGTCATCTGCTCGCGCTACGGCAGTTTCTAGCGGGCAACAGCCAATCCGCCATCATCATTGAAGACGACATTGCGCTGGATGGTGATTTCCTTGCCCGCGCCATGGCAGCGCAGCAAGCGGTCCCAAACGCCGAAGTCATTAAACTCGTCAATCATCGCTGGGGCGGATTCCGCGCTACAACCCGCAGCCGCAGAGGCGATGTGATCGGCCGCTGCCTCTTCGGCCCGCAGGGTTCGACGGCCTGCTATCTCGTGACACGCACTGGCGCGGAAAAGATCGTCAGATCGCTCGCGGTCATGTCCCTGCCCTGGGATGTCGCCATCGAGCGCGGCTGGGACATGCGGACATCCATCGTCACCACGCGCGCCAATATCGTCGGCTTCAGCCCATTGCAGAGAACCACGATGATCGGCTGGCGCCGTGACTATCGCGCCGCGAAATCCACCGCATTGCGGCGCATCCCGGCGCATCTTTTCCGCACTTGGGATTTCTTCCGCCGCATCGCCTACGTGCTCACAACGCCATAAGGGGTGGGCCTACCAGGTGGTGATTCGCAAGCCAACGCGAATCTCGTGACGCGACAAGGCGCCGTCGCGGCCCATCGTGCCGCCGGCGCCTGCCGCCGAATCGGCGGCGGAATAGCCGAACATGTCGCCGCCGGCGACATGCGAGAAACGATAGCCAAGATCCAGCTTCACATTCGGCGCGACTTCATAGGCAACGCCGGCCATCAAGGCGTAGGTGAAGCGCCAGTCGCTGTCGCCGGGATAGCGCGTGCTGACGGATGTGCTGCCGCCACAACTGGAGGTGCCGTCGACGCAGGAGCCGATGGCATTGACGCTGCTCCATGAGATCCTGGTCGCGCCGAGCCCCGCTCCGACATAGGGTGTGAAGCCGGCGAGCGTGCCGAGATCGACATAGCCGTTCACCATCAGACTACCCGCCTTGAAAGACGAGCGCGCCTTGGTCGAGCAGCCCGTGCCACCTGCCCCGCCCGAGCATGGCGATGCGCTCAAGACCCGACCGTCGTAGTCGCCGCTGAAATAATCACCAGTGAGATCGGCGCGGAACAGGTCGTTGAATTGGTATCCGACACCCAGTCCGCCGGAGAAATCGCCGCTGAAGCGATCCGAATCGAATCGGCCGGCGCTATAGCCGCCGCCGGCGGGATCATAGGCGCGGAAACTCGTATCGCCGTGGCTGGCGTTGACGGCGTAACCAAGGTCGGCGCGCGCATACCAGCCCTGGGCGTCCTTAACGCTGACTTCCGGCATTTTGATTTCCGGTGGCAGATCAGCTGCAAGGGCAGTGCCCGCACATGCGCTCGCCATCATCGCGGCCAGCGCCAGAGCGTCGAAACGGATCATTACCCCTCGCCTTCCATCCTCGGGCAGGCGCCCGCATTCCAAGCCGGCCAGCTTCTGTCGTTCCCATGGTCCGGCCCTCCGGGAGGAGACGCCGGGCCGAGCCGCGGCCATTGTCATTTCATTAACCATAAGGAATTCATGGTTAATGAAGGTTTAAGACGCGATGGAATTGCTTAATGGCGAGACTAGAAAAGCAAAAACCGCCCGGATGAACCGGGCGGCTTTTCAACGACTTCGAACGAAAGACGCTTACTTGTAGACTGGCTGCGGCTGGGCCGGGATATCGGCCGGCGGCATGTAGCTGGCGGTCTGGCAGCCGCCGAAAGTATAGCGGGCGCCGATGCGGGCTTCATGCAGGTTGAGGCCCTTGTCGTAGCCGGGGCCACCATTTTCGGCATAGCCGAACATGTTGCCGCCTTCGATATGACGATAACGATAGCCGACATCGGCCTTGAGGTTGCACGAGAGATCGATGGAGGTGCCGGCCATCAGCGCGTAGGTGAAACGCCAGCTGCCACGGCCATTATGCGAGACGCTGCCGTCGCAGGAGTCCGGATTGGCGTCGGAGCATGAGGTATTCTTCAGGTTGCTCCATTTGACGTAAGTGCCGCCGAGACCGCCACCGACATAAGGCGTGAAGATGCTGTATGTGCCAAGATCGACATAGGCGTTGGCAAGCAAGCTATAGGCCGTTAGCGACGCGCGGTCGCGAGATGTCGCCGGCACGGAGGTGAAATCCGGGCCGCAACCGCCGCAATCGCCCTTGGTCGAGCCCTTGAAGTCGGATTTGAAGAGATAATCCAGCGTTACATCCGTACGCAGGTAGTTGTTGATCTGATAACCGACGCCGCCGCCAAGCGTGACATTGCCATTAAGCTTGGCACTATCGAAATCCACCAGGCTGGAGTTGGAGCCCTGGAAGTAGTTGGCGCCGCGCAACTTGGTAAAAGCGTAACCGACATCGCCACGCAAATACCAGCCGCTTGACTGGCTGACGGCAACTTCCGGCGTCTGCTGCACCGGCTCCGGCGTATAGAGATCGGCGGAAAAGGCAGACGTGCCGACGAGCAGGGCGGCAACGGCCCCAATAAGGGATTTCATCATGGCTTTGGCTCCAGAGTTATTGCCATTGGCACGACAAACGCTTGCCAATCGAAAAGACATGACATGGATAATGGTTGATAAGGGTTAAAACCCGATTAACTACGAATATTTACTCTGTTTGGTTGCAGGATATACTTTATTTTATACATTAGTAAATCATAATTATAGTGCCACAACAGCAGGATAACTTAATCAACCAGATCCTCGTGTCTCACGTCGAGATGGCCTGCGGCCCAAGCTGCCAGCGGCTTTTAAACCAATTGGCAAGAATCAAGCCGCTACCATGACTGTTGCCGGGGCCTGAAACATGGAGGAAGTCGTTGACTTACTTTCGCATGATATGTGTCGGTCTCTGCCTGACGTTAAGTGTCCTGTCCTCGACCGTCCTCGCGACGCCGATGCCGGCCCAGCCCGTCGCTGCCACCGCTTGGAACAGGGGACGGGAAACGGGGCTACCGATTCCCCGCTACGTCTCGCTGAAAGCACACAAGGCGCGCATGCGTGTCGGTCCGTCAACGATCTACCCGACCAAATGGATCTATATGAAACCCGGCCTGCCGCTGGAAATCATCGACGAATACGGTCGCTGGCGGCAAGTACGCGACGACACTGGCACCACTGGATGGATGCACGGCGCGCTGCTTTCGGGACAGCGGACAGCGGTGGTCGCGCCCTGGCTGAAGACGAACGCCATGCTGCATGGCGGCCCGGAAACGACAGCCTCTGTTATCGCCGAATTGCAGCCTCGCGTACTGCTTTCGCTGCGCTCCTGCACCGGCATATGGTGCAGCGTTTCCGTGCAGGATCATCCCGCGAACGGCTATATCAGGCAGAACCTGCTATGGGGCGCCTACCCCGGCGAAATGTTCCGATAATAATCCGCGTGTTGCAGGCAGGCTCCGGAAACACAATGGCCGCCCTCGAAGGCGGCCATCGGTTCATATGGAGGATTGTTCCAGCGTCGATCAGGCAGCGTTGCGGACATTCGAGATCACGTCGATCAAGCCGCCGACGATGCGCTCGATCTGACCCCGATCGTCGCCTTCCGCCATGACGCGGATCAGTGGCTCGGTGCCAGAAGGACGGATGACGAGGCGGCCATTGCGGGCAAGCTCGCTCTCCGCATCGGCGATTGCCTTGCGCACCTGATTGTCCTCCAGCGGCTTGCCGCCGGAAATGCGGACATTGCGCAGCAGCTGCGGCACCGGCTCGAAACGCCGGCAGACTTCGCTGACCGGCTTGCCGGTGCGCTTGACCACGGCGAGGATCTGCAACGCCGCCACGAGGCCGTCACCGGTCGTACCATAGTCGGAGAGCACGATATGACCGGACTGCTCGCCGCCGACATTGTAATTGTGCTGGCGCATGTGCTCGACGACATGACGGTCACCGACCGCGGTGCGGGCAAGTGCCATGCCGCGATCTTCCAGGAAGCGTTCAAGACCGAGATTGGACATGACGGTGGCAACGATGCCATTGCCGCGCAACAACTGGTTTTCCGCCCAGCTCTCGGCGATGACGGCCATCAGCTGATCGCCGTCGATGATGGTGCCTGTCTCATCGACGATGATGACGCGATCGGCGTCGCCGTCGAGCGCGATGCCGATATCTGCCCGCACTTCGTCCACCTTCTTCTGCAACGCCACCGGGCTGGTGGAACCGCAGTTGAGATTGATGTTGGTACCGTTCGGCTCGTTGCCGATAGTGACGACATCGGCACCCAATTCCCAGAGCACCGCCGGCGCAACCTTGTAGGCGGCGCCATTGGCGCAATCGATGGCGATGCGCAGGCCCTGCAGCGTCACGTCGCGCGGCAGCGTGCGCTTGGCATGTTCGATATAGCGGTCATGCACGCCGTCGACGCGCTTGGCGCGGCCGATATCCTCGGATTTGGCGAGGTGAACCGTCATGTCCTTCTCGAGCAGATCCTCGATCTTCATTTCGAGATCGTCGGACAGCTTGTAGCCGTCGGGGCCGAAAAGCTTGATGCCGTTGTCTTCGTAAGGATTATGCGAGGCGGAAATCATCACGCCGATATCGGCGCGCAGCGACCGTGTCAGCATGGCGACGGCAGGCGTCGGGATAGGGCCGAGAACGAAGGCGTCGACGCCGGCGGCAGTAAAGCCCGCCACCATGGCGTTTTCCAGCATATAGCCGGAAAGACGCGTGTCCTTGCCGATAACCACGCGATGGCGATGGCTGCCCCGATGGAAGATCGTGCCAGCAGCGATACCCACGCGCATGGCGAGATCCGGCGTCATCGGATAGATGTTGGATTGTCCGCGGATTCCGTCCGTTCCGAAATAGCGACGTTTCATATGCACTCCCGTGATTGCGGCGTCCCACTGTGGGACAGCGGCATCCCGTCCAGCTCCCGTGAATTCCATGGGCGGCGCGAACATCGATGCTTGAGGCTCATGCCACAGATTGCAAAACTCGGCACTTAAATTACCGAGAATGCCTATTACACCGCGTTACCGTTAAAAAGCATTAAAAAAGGCCAGTTCCCGGTAGCAAGGGAGCTGGCCTCTTCATCTAGGCTCGATCGCCTCTATCGTTTAGTGCGGCTGCGGTTCGAAACCGCCCTCGGGCTCTTCGCCCTTGGCGCCGACAGAACCATCCTTCTTGGCGCCCGTTTTCGGCACGGCCGAACCACGGCTCGGCGGCGTGTCGTCGCCGAGATCGCGAGCTGGCTTCTCGCCGCGAATAAGCGCCTTGATCTCTTCGCCACTCAGCGTTTCGTATTCGAGCAGGCCTTCGGCGATCGCCACGAACCCGTCATGCTGTTCGGTGAGGATATCCTTGGCTTGACGATAAGCCTGGTCGATCAGGCGGCGGACTTCATTGTCGATCTTTTGCGCGGTCGCTTCCGAAACGTTCTTCGACTGCGAGACGGAGTGACCAAGGAAGACTTCCTGCTGGTTTTCGCCATAGGCAACCAGGCCGAGCTCGTCGGAGAAGCCCCATTGCGTGACCATGGCACGGGCCAGCTTGGTGGCCTGCTCGATATCCGAGGATGCGCCGGAGGTGATGTTCTCCTTGCCGAAGGTCAGCTCTTCCGCAACGCGGCCGCCCATCATGATGCAGAGGCGCGACACCATCCACTTATAACTCATCGAGTAACGGTCGCCCTCGGGGAGCTGCATGACCATGCCGAGCGCGCGACCGCGCGGGATGATGGTCGCCTTGTGCAGCGGATCGGCAAGGGCGACATAGAGCGCCGTGATCGCGTGACCGGCTTCATGATAGGCGGTGAGCTTCTTTTCCGCTTCGGTCATCGCCGAAGAGCGGCGCTCTGCGCCCATCATGATCTTGTCCTTGGCGTCTTCGAACTCCTGCATGGTCACCAGGCGCTTGTTGCGGCGGGCAGCCATCAGGGCGGCTTCGTTGACAAGGTTCATCAGGTCGGCGCCGGAGAAGCCGGGCGTGCCACGGGCAAGCGTCTTCAGATCGACGTTCGGAGCCAGCGGAACGTTACGGGCATGCACCTTGAGGATACGCTCGCGGCCGATGATATCGGGGTTCGGCACGACGACCTGACGGTCGAAGCGGCCCGGACGCAACAGCGCCGGGTCGAGGACGTCAGGGCGGTTGGTGGCGGCAATGAGGATGATGCCCTCATTGGCCTCGAAACCGTCCATTTCGACCAGCAACTGGTTCAGCGTCTGCTCGCGTTCATCGTTGCCGCCACCAAGACCGGCGCCACGATGGCGACCGACAGCGTCGATTTCGTCGATGAAGATGATGCAGGGTGCGTTCTTCTTCGCCTGCTCGAACATGTCGCGGACGCGGCTTGCACCGACGCCGACGAACATTTCCACGAAGTCGGAACCCGAAATCGTGAAGAACGGCACGTTGGCTTCGCCGGCAATGGCGCGCGCCAGAAGCGTCTTACCCGTGCCGGGAGGGCCGACGAGCAGGACGCCGCGCGGAATGCGGCCGCCAAGGCGCTGGAACTTCTGCGGATCGCGCAGGAATTCGACGATTTCCTCCAAGTCCTGCTTGGCCTCGTCGACACCGGCGACATCGTCGAAGGTGACGCGGCCATGCGCTTCGGTCAGAAGCTTGGCCTTGGACTTGCCGAAGCCCATCGCGCCGCGCGAGCCACCCTGCATCTGCCGCATGAAGAACAGCCAGACGCCGAGGATCAAAAGCATCGGCAGCAGCGTGCCGAGATAGCTCAGGAAGCTCGAGGAGCCATCCGATTCCGGACGGCCGACAATGTTGACGTTCTTGCTTTGCAAGCGATCAAGCAGGCTGTCGTCCACGACCGGGGCATAGGTCTGGAAGGGTGTTCCGTTCTCGACATAGCTGCCGACCACGCGATTGCCCGTGACGGTAACGTCGCGGACACGGCCGGAATCAACTTCCCGGAGGAATTGCGAATATGGAATTTCCCTGGAGCCTGTTTGTGCCGGCGCGTTCTGGAACATACTGAACAAGGCAATCAATAGCAGAGCTATGATTGCCCATAGAGCGAAATTACGAAAATTAGGGTTCATCGAACTCCCCAGCACTGAAACTTCCACCGTTGAACGGCGGCATTACTTGATCCCTAACATAGGGTTGCGCCAAGCCGTTGCCAAGGCAAACCACGCCGACACATGCTTTATTCCGTCAATAAATCAGAAAGCGGCGACGGCACATAGGGTTCACGGCCGAAGCAAGCCGCCAACCGGTCGGCGAATGTGAGATTGAATCGTGTCAAAAAGCGGTCGAAAGGCGCCAGATAGGGCGCAATCGTGGCCAACACGGCAGCGCCCTCGTCACCCGCGACGACTTTCGGCAGCACGGCGCGCGCGCGCTGCACGGCGCCTTTCGGCAATCCTTCCGAAAACTCCATCGTTCCTGTCGCCCCCGCCGCTTCGATCCGAATGACCGAAGGGCCGTGATTGACGATCCGGAAGCGGCCGTCCCAGATCCCATCAGCTCTAGCGGCCAGCACGAGCGGCCGGATATCACGGCTCTCGCGCATGAGATAAAGCCCATCCCGGCGCAGGTCGAAGACGACACCGCCGGCCGTGCGCCGCCCCGGCCTGCCCTCGCCGATGAAATTAAGGATGCGGCGCATACGCTCGCGGCCAGGCCCATAGGGCTCGCCACCGATCGCCGCGGCAAGATAGGAGAGCGCATAGGAAATGACAGCCCCGTCGGCGGCGAACGCCGCGCGGTCGATAGCGCAAAGCACGCCCGCATGGATCCTAACGTGTTCATCCAGCCACCTGGCAGCCTCCACCGAAAGCAGCGCGCGCGTGGCGTCATCCGGCAAGGAGATCTGCATTGGATCGTCCGACAGGCGTCTGCGCGTGCGCACGCGCTCGTAACGGACATCATCGTTACTCGGATCGTCCAGCCAGGACGTATCTCGCCCGGTGAGATAGGCCCGAATATCCACGCGACGGCAGGCAAGAAACGGCCTGACAATCCAGATGCGCCGGTCGAACAGCATTGCCTCGGCAATGCCGGTACCCGCTCCAGCCTCGCCTTCGCCCAAGCGCGCCGCGCGCATGGCAAGCGTCTCGCGCTGATCGTCGATTGTATGGGCGGTGACGATGACATTGGCCGAGATTTCGGCGGCGATGTCGGCAAGCAGCCCATAGCGCGCTTCGCGAGCGGCTGCCATGATGCCGTTCTTCGGCTTCTCGCCTTCCCATTGGCGAATGACATGCGCAATTCGAAGCGATGCGCAGAAAGCGGCGACTTCTCGCGCCTCCTCGGCGGCTTCGGCGCGCAGCCCATGGTCGATCGTTGCGGCGGAGAGGGTGACGTCGGAATTCGGAAGAGATTTCAGATGCTCTGCAAGAGCGGCCAGCAGGCCGGTGGAATCGCTGCCGCCGGAAATGGCGACCAGAATATGCGCGGGCTTGCAAAGGGAATGAATGAAATCGGCCGCTGCGGCTTCGGGCATTTGCGCTGAGGCAGCGCCAATCACAGCGTCAGCGGACATGGAAATCAGCAGGCAAGGCGCTTTTCTTCGCTTGCCACCTTATTGGAAACGGCCTTCGAAGCCTTCGGATAACGCTTGGTCACTTCGCGCAGCGTTGCGCAGGCCGTGTCCTTGTTGTCGAGGGCAGCAAGCGACATGCCGAGCTTCAGGAGCATTTCCGGCGCCTTCTCGGAGGTGCTGTATTTCTGATGCGCGTTCAGAAAGGTTTTGGCGGCATCATTGTACTTGCCCTGCGAATAGAGCGCTTCCCCGAGCCAGAAGTTGGCATCCGCCGCACGGCCGCTGCTCGGATAGCTGTCGATATACTGGCGGAACTCCTGTTCGGCGACACTGTAATCGCCGGACAGGACGTGGCCATAGGCCGCCTTATACTCATCGTTCTCGCTGCCAAGCGACGCCGTCTGCGTGCCGGAACCTGTGCTCGGCGGCGCGCCTGAACCGTTATTGGCGCGCGACGCCGTCGCGCCGACCTGCTTGCCGTTCTGATCCAGCTGGATCGAGCCGAGCTGGGTCGGCGGCTTGCCGGAGCCACCGCCCTGCTGAGCCGTGGCCGGGATATCGCTACCTGAATCGCCGATGACGCCGGCGATATCGTCCTGCTGGCCGCCAGCCGGTGCCTGGGCCGGAACATCGGCTTCGCTCTTCTTCATCGAGCCGCCAGCAGGGGGATTGCCAGAACCGCCGCTGCTGTTGCTGCCGCTACCGCCGCCGCGCTTTTCGAGCTGCTGGAAGCGGAATTCATTGTCTTCCTGCGTCTTGCGAATCTGCTCCTGCATCTGCAGCAACTGATAGCTCATCTCCTCGACGCGGCCGTTCAGCTGGCGCATCTGGTCCTCGAGTTGCTGCAGGCGAACTTCCGCATTGCTGCTCTGAATGTTGATGACAGGCGCTTGTTCGGCCTGGCCCAGACGAGCGGCATTGCTCGGTGCGGCCTGTTCCGAAGCGCCACGACCGCCTAGGTGCAGTCCGAAAAGCGAAAGGGCCGAGGCATCACGCTCACTGCCGACAACAGCAGCGAGGCAAAGTACGCTCGCCACGACAAGTTTTCTCATATGGATCTATCCTGTTCCATTGATTCTTCGCGCCTTGGGCACAACACAGGAGATTTTTACAATTACTCTCAAAAAGCAACGGAGTTCGGCCAAAGTGTGGTCAAAAAAACTAAGGCGGCCACGGGGGCCGCCTTTGCACGTTTTGAGCGGAATTTCGGCTATCAGGAACCGGCGCCGTTGAGCACGGTAACGGCGCGGCGGTTCTGCGACCAGCAGGAAATGTCGTCGCAGGTCGCGACCGGGCGTTCCTTGCCGTAGGAAATCGTCTTCATGCGCTGAGCCGGAACGCCACGCGAAGCGAGATAGTCCTTGGTAGCGGCAGCACGACGTGCGCCGAGAGCCAGGTTGTATTCGCGCGTGCCGCGTTCGTCGGCATGGCCTTCGACGGTGATCGCATAGTTCGGGTAGCGAGCGAGCCACTGAGCCTGACGGTCGAGCGTCTGGGAAGCGTCAGAACGGATCGACGTGCTGTCGGTGTCGAAGAAGATGCGATCGCCGACATTGACCGTGAAGTCCTGCGGCGAGCCCGGAGTAGCACTGCCGGCGCCATTGAGGCCAAGGCCGTTGGCATCGTTCGGCAGGCCCTTCTTGGAGGCGCAGCCAGCCAGCGAAAGGCCGACGAAAAGCGCGATCATGATCGGGTTGCGTGCGAGGGTCTGCATGTGGCCAAGGGCCGGGGTAGCGATGCGGCTCATGGCCGGTCTCTCCTTAAACATCTCTATCAGGGTTGCCAGACTGTAACCGGATGCGGTTAATCCGATTTCAACAAATATGGTTAATACTGTCTTAAAATTGTCCTTAACTGGTCCAGTCACAGGACTTTGCGGCGATAACGTGGCGCGCGCCTTCCCTACTCGAGAAGCGGCGACCAGGCCGGGTCGGAAGCGAAGCCCGGAGTCGGGATCTTCTGCTCGTTGTAACCGGTCAGATCGATCGAATAGAGCTGCGGACCGCTGGAGCCAGCCGGCTCGCGGAAGAACATGATGACGCGGCCGTTCGGCGCCCAGGTTGGGCCTTCGTTGTGGAAGCCGGTGGTCAACAGGCGTTCGCTTGAGCCATCCGTCTTCATCACACCGATCGAGAATGAGCCGCCCGACTGCTTGGTGAAGGCGATGAGATCGCCGCGCGGCGACCAGACCGGCGTCGAATAGGAGCCGTCGCCGAACGAGATGCGATGCTGGTTGGAGCCATCGGCATTCATCACATAGATCTGCTGCTTGCCGCCGCGATCGCTTTCGAAGGCAATCTGGGTACCGTCGGGCGAATAGGACGGCGAGGTATCGATGGCCGCCGTCGAGGTCAGGCGCGTCGTGGTGCGCGAGCGCAGATCCATCGTATAGATATTGGCATTGCCTTCCTGCTGCAGGCTCATGATCACCCGCTGGCCATCCGGCGAGAAGCGCGGCGAGAAGGTCATGCCGGGGAAGTTGCCGACGATTTCGCGCTGGCCCGTCTGCAGCTGCAGCAGATAGACGCGCGGCTGCTGATTGGCAAAGGACATGTAGGTCACTTCCTGCCGGCTCGGCGAGAAGCGCGGCGTCAGCACGAGATCGCTGCCATCGGTCAGCATGCGGACATTGGCGCCATCCTGGTCCATGATGCCGAGCTGCGTCTTGCGAGCGGTCTTCGGGCCGCTCTCGGCGACAAAGACGACGCGGGTGTCGAAATAGCCCTTTTCGCCGGTGATCTTCTGATAGATCGCGTCGGCAATGATATGGGCGACACGGCGCCAGTTGTCCGGCTGAGCGTAGAATTGCTGGCCGATCAGCTGGCTGTTGCCAAAGGTGTCCCACAGGCGGAACTCGGCGCGAAGGCGGCCCCCATCCTGCGTCACGCGGCCCGTCATCAGCGCCTGGGCGTTGATCGATGTCCAGTCCGGAAAACGAGGCGTCGAGTCGGAATTGGTGATCTTCTCGATGAAGGCCTGCTTGTTGATCGGCGCGAACAGGCCGGACCGCTGCAGGTCGGCGGCAATGACGCCCGAGATCTGCGCCCCGAGACCATCATTCGACAGCAGATCGGTAATGGCGATCGGCATGGGCTGGACATTGCCCTTGTTGATGTTGAGCTCGACCACGGCATAGGCCGGAGTGGCGAAGGCTGCCGTCAGGCCTGCCAGCACCAGCAGGAGACGAACGAGGGAGTTTCTGATCATATGTGCCAAGCCTTTCAGCATTAATTCGTCAAATAGCCGGGTCGAAGTTGATGGTCACTTCTTTCCAGTGGTCGTATTGATCTATTGGCAAGTTCTTGAACGGGGCAGCCCGGAGCACGGCTCGCATTGCGCTTGCCGCTATGGCTTGTTGCGTCGGCTTTGGGCCGCCGGTCACGGTAACCTTCGGCTCACCGACAATCTCTCCGCTTCGGCTGAGCTTGAGATGCAGCCGGACGTGGACGTCTTTCGCTCCCTCCATGCCCGGAACCATGTTCCAATTTTTCGCGATATCTTCGCGCAGGCTCTTCGTAGCCAAATCTTCATGCCGTTGCACGGCGGCAAGGGCAGTGGCATTCGACGCATGCGTCAACTTGGGAGCCGTCAGCATCATCCCCAAGGCCATAAGCAGGCTGAGGCCAACGTGCGGACAGTGATTCGTCGTAGACTGCAATCCCAGCATCACAGCCCCAAGTCCCTCGGATCGAAGTTGAGCACCAGTTCGTTCCAGCCATCCGCGCCGTCATATTTGTCCGGCGGCAATAATCCTCCGGCGTTCACTTCCTTTTGCAGATCGTCGCGGCTTTTCAGCACCGCACGCTCGGCCGCGCCCCTGAGCGCCTGCTGCGTCGTAGCCGGACCGCCACTGACGGAGACTTCTGGTGCGCCGATAATCTGTCCTGACTTGTCGAGACGAACATGAACCTTGATCGTGACATCGCTCGCCCCTTCCATGCCGGGGATGACATTCCAGTTCTTACCGATCAGATCGCGCAAACCGTCCTTCTGGCTCTGGCTGAGTTTGCCGCCGCCGAGCGATTTCATCCCGCCGCGCGAGGCGACCTGGGTATCGGCGCCGGCGGAAGCCTGCTGAGACGAGCGCTTCGCGCCGCCCTTCGACGAGGTATTGTTCAGCATCGCCGAGATATCATCGGCGTTGAAATCACTGGCGCCCGACTTGGCGCTCTTGGCGGACTCGCGCTTCTTATCGCTGTCCTTTTTACCATCATCAGCGGACTTTTCCTTGCTAATGCTCTGAGTCGCGGTTTTGTCCGTCGGCTTCACGCTGGCCACTTCGGGGTCCGGCTTCGTCGGGGGCGTGGTCTCTGGTTTTGAATCCAAAACCTTCGGTGGCGTCTGCTGTGGCCTCACAGCCGGTGGCGGAACATTGGTCGGCAGTTGGATCGCGGCCTGCTGCGTCGGCTGCTGGGCCGGCGGCGGTGTCGGCGTTGCATCGGCCTTCGGCGTCGGAGGCGTCGGATCGATCTTCGGTGTCGGAGTGGGCGTCACCTGCGGCTTCTGCTGCGGAACGGCCGCCACTTCCTTCGGTGCAGCCTCCGTCTCCTTCTGCTCGATCGTCTTGACATCGTTCGGCCGCGGGTCGTCCTGCGGAACGGGCGTATCCACCTTTTTCGGCGCTAAGGCCGCCGTGTCGCTCTCCGGCCGTTGCGTCGGCACGACCGGGTTTTTGATATCGACGTTGTTCTCGCCGACATTCTGAGCATTGGCGACCTGATCCTGCTTCGTGGTCTGCTTGCGGGAGACGTGATCCGTGACCGGTGCCTTCTTCTCACCCTGCTGGAGCTGGTCCGCCTGCACGATATCGACATCCATCGCCGTGCTTTCCGGCGTCTCCAGCGGTGCCGGCGCGGTCAGTGTCAGCATGGCGCCGACCAGCACCAGAACATGAATAACAGCAGATGTGACAAGGCTACGCTTCATGGCGATCCGTCAGTGATCCGTTGTCTGCTGCGTGACCAGGCCGATATTCTTGTAACCGGCCTCCTGAATGCGCGACATGACGTCGGCGATAACGCCGTAAGGCGCTTTCGCATCGCCCTTCACGAAGATGCGCTCGCTATAGCCGGTCGTGGCGATCGCCTGCAGCTTGGCCGCGATGTCGGTCGCCTGAATCTCCGATTCCCCGATATAGACCTGACCATCGGCCTTGATCGAAATCGTGATGGGCTGGGTCTGGGCGTTGAGCGCGCCTGCCTGCGTCTGCGGCAGGTCGATCGGCACACCAGACGTCATCATCGGCGCGGCCACCATGAAAATGATCAGCAGCACGAGCATAACGTCGACGAGCGGCGTTACGTTGATCTCGGAGATCGGGCCGCCCCGGCCTCCGCCACGACGACTTCCCCGGCGGCCACCACCGCCACCTTTGCCTCCAACAGACATTGCCATGTGAGTTACTCCGGTTCCGTCTGTGCTTTACTGAGCAGCCTGGCGAGGCTGCAGCTTCTCGTCGATCTGGCGCGACAGGATGGCGGAGAATTCATCCGCGAAGCCTTCCATGCGACCCGTCAGCTTGCCGGCATCGGCCGAAAACTTGTTGTAGGCGATAACCGCCGGAATAGCGGCGACGAGGCCGATGGCGGTTGCGAGCAGAGCTTCTGCGATACCCGGAGCAACGACCGCGAGATTGGTCGACTTCGAACCGGCGATCGCCTGGAACGAGGTCATGATACCGACAACCGTACCGAACAGACCGATGAACGGACCGGCTGAGCCGATGGTGGCGAGCGATCCGAGGCGGGCGCCCAGATGTTCCGATTCTCGCGCCAGCGTCACGTCCATGGCGCGGTCGATACGCATCTGCAGGCCGATCGGCGACCGTGCGCCGCGCTCGAACGACTTCTTCCATTCGCGCATGGCGGCGACGAAGATGGCGCTGAGGCCGGTGTTCGTGCGCTCAGAAAGCGTACGGTAGAGCTCTTCGAGCGACTGGCCGGACCAGAATACCTGTTCGAAATGATCGAACTGCCGGCGTGCCCGGGCAAAGCTCAGATATTTGTCGATGACGATCGCCCAGGTCCATACGGACGCCGCGAGCAGACCGAGCATGACGAGCTTGACCACCAGGCCCGCCTGCATGAAGAGTGACCAGAGTGTGATGTCCGGTGTGGTGGCCGCGGCCAATGCTACTTGTTCCATTGATCCAAAATCCCCGAATCCAAACGCCCGGCGCTAGACCGGGCGGCTAAAAGTGATCTCACAAGAATTGTTTGGCAGCCGCCGCTGAACGCCCTGGTCAAGCCTTCCAAGCTATACTGCCTTCTTGCCGTCAAATTTGGTCAAAGGAAGGCGTGCACCGCACAAACTCTGACGCGATCAGTAAGACACTATTATGGTTAAAAGAATGTTAGCGTCGAAACATGAAAGATTTAACAGTGAAGGCTATTCTAGCTCCCGGAAAGAAATGACCGGGCTGTGCCGGCGACGGACGCAAACAGATCTTGCGCGCGGCAATTCCTTCACACAAAACTCATGTTTAAGCAAGGAGGCTTTTGGGCACCGCAGCATTGGCCCGCATAACGCCTCCCAAATCCACAAGCAACCGCTAATGCGACACTAAAGCGCAGCCTCCGACGCCACCAGCATCTGCGCCGCCAGTTTTTCCGGCAGCCGCCGCGGCCGCCCCTTGGCGTTGATGACGGCAATAATGACCTTGGCTGCGATAAGCAGCGTGTCATCGCGCCGGATTTCCTGGGAAAGCACCATCTTCGCGCCGCCGGCCTTCTCGGTCACGGTGCGGATCGTCAGAATATCGTCCATCCGCGCCGGTCCCTTGAAGTCGATCTCCATACGGTGGACGACGAAAACCAGCCCCTCTTCGTCGGCATTCAGCAGCTCTCGCTGCTCCACGCCGAGGCAGCGCAGATAGTCCGTCCGGCCGCGTTCGAGGAAGTGAAGGTAGCGCGCGTGATAGACGAGGCCGGAAAAATCCGTATCCTCATAATAGACTCGCTGCACCAGCCGGTGGCTACCGGCTTCCAGTTCCCCGGCAATCAGAAAGGGGCTGTTCATCGTTGCCGCTTCTCCCAAAAAATATCGGGCTCTCTTTGGCCGAAGTTCTGCCATCAAGCAAGCTTTGAACAATTGTTACAGATTCTGACTATCCGGGATGGTACCGGATAGCGAACGATGCAGAAGGAACGATCTCATGAAAATTGCGGTAATGGGCGGCGACGGTTTCATTGGTTGGCCAACCTCGCTGCATCTCTCCGATGCCGGTCATGAGGTCCATATTCTCGACAATCTCTCCCGCCGCTGGATCGACACGGAACTCGGCGTGCAATCGCTGACCCCGATGGATTCGATCCAGGAGCGCACCCGCATCTGGCACGCCGAGACCGGCCGTCGCATCCACTTCAACCTTATCGACCTTGCCAAGGACTACGAGCTGTTAAAGAAGTGGCTGGCCGAACATCGCCCGGATGCCATCGTGCATTTCGCCGAGCAGCGCGCCGCGCCCTATTCGATGAAAAGCGACCGCCACAAGAACTACACGGTCAATAACAATGTCAGCGCCACGCACAATCTGCTGAACGCGCTGGTCGAGCTCAACCTCGACACCCACCTCGTCCATCTCGGCACCATGGGTGTCTACGGCTATTCGACCGTCGGCGCCGCTATTCCGGAAGGCTATCTGCCTGTTGGTATCGAGACGGCGGATGGGCGTTCCGTCAGCCAGGAAATCCTTTATCCGGCCAATCCGGGCTCGATCTACCATATGACCAAGTGCCTGGATCAGCTCCTCTTCCAGTTCTACGCCAAGAATGACGGGCTCCGGATCACAGACCTGCATCAGGGCATCGTCTGGGGCACGCATACGGAACAGACCCGCCGTCACGAACAATTGATCAACCGCTTCGACTATGATGGCGACTATGGCACCGTGCTCAACCGCTTCCTCATCCAGGCGGCGATCGGCTACCCCCTGACGGTGCACGGCACCGGCGGCCAGACCCGCGCCTTCATCCATATCCAGGACTCGGTGCGCTGCATCGAGCTAGCGCTGAAGAACCCGCCGCAGCGCAATGCCCGCGTCGAGATCTTCAACCAGATGACGGAGACGCATCGTGTTCGCGACCTCGCCGAAATGATCGCCAAGATGAGCGGTGCCGAGATCGTCCGCCTGCCAAACCCGCGCAAGGAAGCCCCGGAAAACGACCTGATCGTCAAGAATGACAAGTTCCTCGACCTAGGGCTGGCGCCGACCACGCTGCAGGCGGGGCTCCTGAGCGAGATCGTCGATGTCGCCAGGAAATACGCCTATCGCGTCGACCGCTCGCGCGTCCCGGCCGTATCCGCCTGGACCAAGGATATTGCGACAACGGTCAATCATGATCCCGAAGGCAAGCGGTTGAAATCCGTCTCATGATGTTCGGGAGCGAACAGCTGCAGGGGATACGCCCGCGCACCAGACCAAGGGCGCGGCAAGCCTTCGTCACGCTCGTCACCAACTCCGACTATGCCATGGGCGCGTTAGCGTTGGCGCGCTCGATTGCGCGCACCGGCACCAAGGCGGATATCGTCGTACTGCACACCGCCGGCGTTGATGAAAGCGACCTGGTGCCGTTGGAAGAACTCGGCTGCCGGCTGGTGGATGTGGACCACCTGCCGCTTTCCGACGAATTCAACGAGCGCCACGCACGCGGTAATCTCCACGCCAATGCGCCCTTCACCAAGGGCCGCAAGCCGTCCTTCCATTCGCCGCTCGATAATTTCTGCAAACTGCGGCTCTGGCAGCTTATCGACTACGACACCTGCGTCTTCATCGATGCGGATGCGCTGGTGCTGAAGAATGTCGACAAGCTCTTCGACTATCCCGAATTCTCCGCTGCGCCCAATGTTTATGAGAGCCTTGCCGATTTTCACCGGATGAATTCCGGCGTCTTCGTCGCCAAGCCATCGCTTGCGACCTTCAAGGACATGCTGACGCTGCTCGACAGCCCCGGTGTTTTCTGGCGGCGTACCGACCAGACCTTTCTCGAGACGTTCTTCCCGGATTGGCATGGCCTGCCGATCTTCATGAACATGCTGCAATATGTATGGTTCAGCATGCCCGCGCTTTGGGACTGGAACAGCATTTTGATCCTGCACTACCAATATGAGAAGCCTTGGGAAGAGAACCATCCGAAGGCCGACAGATTGAAACCGCTGATCGACCTCTGGCACGAGTTCCACGCCGGGCGCGACGTGCCCGACGTCGCCACCTTCGCCAATCCGGACGTGGCTGCATGAAAGTCCTGGTATCGGGCGGAACCGGTCTCGTCGGCCGCTATATCGTCGAAGAGCTGCTTTCCGCCGGATACCATGTTGTCGTCGGCGGCCGCAGCCCGCCGCAACCCCGCCTCTTCTCGCAGCCCGTCGCCTTCGTACCGCTGAGCCTCGATCCCTCCGAAAATCAAAGCAACGCTTTTGACGACGCCTATTTCTTCGTCCACGCGGCTTTCAGCCATGTCCCTGGCAAATATCGCGGCGGCGAGGGTGACGATGCCGAAGGCTTTCGCCGGCTCAATCTCGATGGTACCGCCAAACTGTTCGAGACCGCAAAACAGGCCGGTATCCGCCGCTGTATTTTTCTGTCATCGCGCGCCGTCTATGGCGACCGGCCGGCCGGCGAGGTGCTGACGGAGACCAGCAAACCGGCGCCGAACACGCTTTACGGCGAAGTGAAGCGCGATGCGGAGCATGCACTCTTCTCGCTCTCCACCCCGGGGTTCACGACGGCAAGCCTCCGCGCCACCGGCGTCTACGGCGACCTTCATCCGAACAAATGGGACAGACTTTTCGCCGATTATCTCGCCGGAAAACCCGTTGCGTCCCGAGCGGGAACCGAGGTCCACGGCCGCGACCTCGGCCGCGCCGTCCGCCTGCTTCTGGAGACAGAGACGAGCCGCATCGACGCCAGGGCTTTCAATCTCTCCGACGTCCTGACCGATACACACGAGATCCTTGCGCATCTGCAGAGAGCAACCGGCTGTCCGCACGCCCTGCCCGCTCCGGCTCCGCGAGGTGTCGTCAGTGAAATGGACACCTCGAAAATCCGCGCACTCGGCTGGCGCGGCGGCGGGACGGCGGCGCTGAAGGAAACCATTGAGAGCTTGGCGAAAACCGCGACGCAGCATGATGCGTCTTCCAGTGCCTAGATTCGCATTGATCCGAACTCTCAATAAAAATTATCTATAAAAAATCCAATAGCAGTCGAATGCCCTGCGATTCAGACAAAGATCGGCAAAAGGCTCACGTAAGCCGATCACCATTATCATTTTAATTACAGCAATTTAATGGGATACTCAGCTCAAGATGAGCTGCGTCGATAGCTCACTAAACATGCCAATCGAAACAGCTAGGCAGCTTCAAGATTCGGCGCTCCGCTCGCCAGCCTCCGCGACAGGATGGATTTTAAACGGCTCGCCATTGCCATCTAGGCAACTTTATAGATAATTTAACGATAGAATCACGATATTATCTATAATTTATCAGAGGAGCGAGAGCATGACCCACCCCACCGCCGGACCCATCGAAAGCCAACTTACATCTCCCGTGCGAACCGTGTTGACAGTCATCACTGGCGCGGCGCTGATGACGATCGCCGCCAAGACACAGATTCCGTTCTGGCCCGTGCCCATGACCCTGCATACGCTTGCGGTCATGGTTTTCGCGGTCGCCTTTGGGCCGCGCATCGCCGTCTCGATTTTCCTGACCTATCTCGCGGCCGGCGCCGCAGGGTTGCCCGTCTTCTCCGGCTCGCCGGAGCGCGGTATCGGGCTTGCCTATATGGCTGGACCGACAGGCGGCTATCTTGCCGGTTATCTCGTCGCCTCCTGGCTGGTCGGCACGCTGGCGCTCGGCAAAGGCGCCCTCGGACGCATAGGTGCCATGCTCGCGGGGCTCGTGAGCGTCTATGCACTCGGCGTGCCATGGCTCGCGGCCTATGTGCCATTCGACCGCTTGTTTAGCGTCGGCGTCGCGCCGTTCCTGCTTGGCGACCTCATGAAAATCGGCCTTGTCGCGGCAGGTGCAGCGATATTGCCAGCGGTGCTCGCTCAGCTTTGGGGGAAGCGCCCATGACGACAACGGACGATACGATCCGGTATGACTGGGCCCTCGACGAGATCGTCGCCCTGCACAATCTGCCTTTGCTGGAGCTTGTCGGGCGGGCCAATGCCGTGCATCGCATGCATCACGACCCAAACAAGGTTCAGAAGGCCAGTCTGCTGTCGATCAAGACCGGCGGCTGCCCGGAAAATTGCGCCTATTGCCCGCAATCGGCGCATCATCGCGAGGTCGACCTGACCCGCGACAGGCTGATGGACCCTGAAAGCGTGGTGGCGATGGCCGCGACCGCCAAGGCGGCGGGCGCGGAGCGCTTCTGTATGGGTGCGGCCTGGCGCCAGGTCCGCGACGGCCGCGAGTTCGATGCCGTCATCGAGATGGTCGAGGGCGTCCGCGCCCTCGACATGGAAGCCTGTGTCACGCTCGGCATGCTGAAGCCACATCAGGCCGAACGGCTCGCCACCGCCGGCCTCACCGCCTACAACCACAATCTCGATACCAGCCCGGAATTCTACGAACAGATCATCACGACACGCACCTATCAGGACCGGCTGGATACGCTGGCGACGGTGCGTTCCTTCGGCATCGACCTGTGTTGCGGCGGCATCATCGGCATGGGTGAGACGATCCGTGACCGTGCCTCGATGCTGCATGTCCTTGCGGGGATGACGCCGCACCCCGAAAGCGTACCGATCAATGCACTTGTTCCCGTCGAGGGCACGCCACTGGCAAAACGGCCGGTGACAGACCCGCTGGAACTGGTGCGTATGGTGGCAACAGCCCGCCTCGTCATGCCGGCTTCAACGGTGCGGCTTTCAGCCGGGCGCTCGAACCTCAATCGCGAAGCCCAGATCCTGTGTCTCGTCGCAGGCGCCAATTCGGTCTTCTATGGCGACACGCTGCTGACGACGCCCAATGCCGGCATTGGCGAGGATGCTGAACTCTTCGCCGCGATCGGGGAGCTGGACTGCGACCACGTTTCCGCTTCCGCGGCGTGAGCAAGGACGGGTAACCGACGGCGAGGCGATCAACGCATCAGTATCGCCTCGTCCCAGCCAAGTTCAATCAGTTCCTCGCCGCGAAACCTGGCATCATCGGCAACGATGAATTCATCCAGTTGCGGCGGGGCGGCGCTGCTGCCGGCGAGCATGGCATGCACCTGGCCGCGATGATGGGTCTGGTGCTGGAACAGATGACTGAGCACATCCTCGGCCCGCTCACGCTGGATGCGATTGCCACGATGAAGGTCGATCACCCTGGCAAGCGCAGCCGGATCAAGGCTCTCACCAAGAGCGACAAGTCGTCGATCGACCCTTCCCTGCTCAACCGACAGAGCATCGAGCGTGTCGAAAGGCTCCTCAAGATCGAAAGCCTTTACGCCGAGCGTGCCACCTTCCAGCGCATCGACATAAAACCAGTCGACGATCAGGATATGATTGAGCGTCGCCTTGATCGACGGAAAGAAGCTGACACGTTTCGCCTCGAACTCGCCGGGCTGAAGCGCCGCGCACGCCCGATATAGCCGGGCGTTCGCGAGGGCATTGTTGTATGCCAGCTTGCGGAAGACGCGGGTCGGATCGAAAGCGGACATGCGGCACTCTTCCTCTAGGCTTTGTCGAGATCGCCATCTCGCCAGACCAGGTGACGCGGCTCGAGCGGTAGATTCTCGATTTCCTCGGCGATGAAATAGGGTGGGATATCGAGCGCGACCAGCGCCTCTTTCCTTGCTCGCACCCATTTGAATTCGAGCTGGTTGTCGCCATCCTCGATACGGTGGACGATCTCCTCAGGGTGGAACGGGAAGCTGTGCGGGATATCCATCAGATAATAGAGTCCCAGCTCGTGCCAGTCGCGCTGCTCATAGTGAAAGAAATTCTCCACCATCCAGAGCAGCCGCCCAACCGTCACCTCGACGCCAAGCTCCTCGACCATCTCGCGCCGCAACGTCTCCTGCGACGTCTCGCCGATCTCGGCCCGACCGCCGGGAAAAGTCCAGAACGACTCATGCTCGGCACGATGGACGAGTACATACCCCTCGCGAAAGCCAAGGCCCGCGACGCGCATCTGAAACCGGGATTGACCGGCGTTCAGCCTTATGAGCCTACGTTTCGGCATTGCCCGCACCCAGATCGATTACCACGATTTCCGGCGGCACGCCGAAGCGAACAGGCGCCACCGAACAGCCGAGGCCGCCGGAGACGATGAGATGACGGTGTCCCTCGACGATATGGCCGTACAGATACCGGTCACCATAACGCGACGGCAGATAGGGCGACCAACCGAGAATCCGGATCTGCCCGCCATGCGTATGGCCTGACAATGTCACCGAGACCCGCGACGGCACGGTCGGAAAGATATCGGGCTCATGGGCAAGCAGGATGACCGGCGCGTCGTCGCTGACCTGCGCCAACGTACCATCGAGATCATCAAGCCCTCTGGTTGATGGACGCTTCCAGCGGATACTCCGGCGCAGCGCCAGTTGATCTTCCAGACCTGCCAGCCAAAAGCCATATCCGTCCTTTTCCAGGCGAACCGCGCGATTGGAATAGACCGGGATTCCGACATCGGCCAGTGCCTTGTGGCTGAAGGTCGGGCCATGGCCGCTCTTTTGCGCAGCCGCATCATGCCACCAGTCATGATTGCCGATGATGGCGTGTACGCCGAGCGGCGCTTTCAAGGCCGCCAGTTCCGCCGACCAAATGCGATGGTCGACACGACCGGTGACGAGGTCCGTTCCGGACGTGTAATCGCCGAGCAGGACGATGATGTCGCCACCAAGACTGTTGGCATGTTCGCAAATGGAGGCGATGCGATCGGCTGTCATCCACGGCTCGCAGGCATGGAAATCCGTGAGGACGACGATCTTCATCTTTAGTCCCGGCGTCCAGCCCGGCGGCGTCAACTGATAGCGGGTCACGTTCAGCCGGACGATCGGCTCGTATCCGAAGGCATAGCCGCCGAGTGTCATCAGCCCGGCGATACTGCCGCCGAAAAGCTTCAGGAAACCACGACGGCTGATCACTCAGCATCCCCCTGGAACAGCCCGAATTGCGCTGCCTCCAGCTCCTTCGGCGGCTGCAAGCCAAGATGTTTCCAAGCAATCGCCGTCAGCACGCGACCACGCGGCGTACGCTGGATGAAACCCTGCTGGATCATATAGGGCTCGATAATATCCTCGATCGCGTCACGCGGTTCGGAGAGACCCGCTGCGATGGTTTCGATGCCGACCGGGCCGCCGCCGAAATTGACGGCGATCATGTTGAGATAGCGCTTGTCGAGCTGATCGAAGCCGACATTGTCAACCAGCAATCGCGTCAAGGCTTCGTCGGCGATCTCGCGGGTTACCGCTTCGGCCTTTGCCACCTCGGCAAAATCGCGCACGCGGCGCAGCAGGCGACCGGCGATACGTGGCGTGCCGCGCGCGCGCCTGGCAATCTCGCGCGCGCCCTCTTCGGTGATGCCAAGCCCCATCAATCGCGCACCGCGCCTGACGATCAGCTCCAACTCTTCGACCGTATAGAAGCTCAAGCGGACCGGAATGCCAAAGCGATCACGCAGCGGCGTCGTCAGCAGGCCGAGACGGGTGGTGGCGGCGACCAGCGTGAATTTCGCCAGATCGATCTTGACCGAGCGCGCCGCCGGGCCTTCGCCAATGATCAGATCGAGCTGGAAATCCTCCATGGCCGGATAAAGGATTTCCTCGACGGCCGGATTGAGGCGGTGGATTTCATCGATGAAGAGCACATCGCGCTCTTCGAGATTGGTGAGGAGCGCGGCGAGATCGCCGGCCTTGGCGATGACAGGGCCGGAGGTGGAGCGAAAATTGACGCCGAGTTCCTTGGCCATGATCTGCGCCAAAGTCGTCTTGCCGAGGCCGGGCGGACCGACGAACAGCACATGATCCAGCGCCTCGCCACGTCCCTTGGCGGCTTCGATGAAGACCTTCAGATTGGCGCGGGCCTCCGCCTGACCGGTGAATTCGTCCAGCGATTGCGGCCGGAGCGTTACATCCAGGTCTTCGCCCCGCTTTTCCGGCGATATCAAACGCGCGGCTTCACTCATGTCAGACGTTCCATTCCCGGTATGCGTTTCGCGGCGTTGGCGTCGAAGGTCATGGTCGCAACGCAACCAGCATTCTTATTGCGGAGTGCGATGAAAGTATCGGCAAACTCTATTGGAGACGCCGCCATCATTCCTAGCACCTCTTCGACAACGGGCTCGTCTTCAAGCACGATATCCTCAGACTCCAAAAGGTCCGAAATGCCTTCCATGATCTGCGATCTCGTCAAATTTATGCGTTTACGCAGAAACCAGGCAAACTCCATCAAGGTAATGCAATTTATGTAGCCAGGCCCGATCTCTGGCAAACGCGCGAAGAGATGTGCGACTTTCTCATTCTGCCCGGGATCATCCTGCAGAAAAAAGCGGAGCAGAATATTGGTATCAAGTCCAATCATTTCGAACCCAGGACATGCTCGACAATCGCGTCTCCAATAGCCTCATCCATCTCTTCGATCGTTATCGGAGCTCTGTTCGGATCGTGGAACTTTCCGGCGAGATCAATTGCCCGCTTGTTCTTTGCCTTCAAGATGATCTCCCCATTGCGATGCACGTAGCGAATCTTGTCGCCTGGCTTCAGCTTCAAGATTTCCCGTACCTCTGCCGGCACCGTGGTTTGCCCCTTCGACGTCATCGTTCCGTAAAATACCGTCATGATCAGCACCTCCTTACTTTGTAATAATAGTAAGGAATCAGGAAAAACTCAAGGAATCACCGCGACAGTTCCTTCAAACCCAGCCGGATCAGCTTGGCGCTATCGGCCTCGTCTCCGGCCACCTTCATCGCTGCCGCGATGGCATTCGCAGCCTGATCGCGGGAATAGCCGAGATTGGTGAGCGCCGAGACGGCATCGGATACCGGCGCCGGGGCAACGCCCTCGCCCAATTCCTGCTTGAAGCCGATATTCGTCGCCTCGCCGGCAAAGGCCGGCACCTTGTTCTTCAGTTCGGTGACAATCCGCATCGCCACCTTCGGTCCGACACCCGGCGCCCGTGATACCGCCGTGCGATCCTGGAGCGCGATAGCGTTGGCAAGCTCCGACGGCGTCAGCGTTGACAGCAGAGCCAGCGCTACCTTGGCGCCGACACCCTGCACGGTCTGGAGAAGGTTGAACCATTCCCGCTCCAGCACCGCCATGAAGCCGAAAAGCCGGATCTGGTCCTCGCGGACATAGGTCTCGATGAAGAGAATACAGGCCTCGCCAACGGAACCGAGCTTCGACAGCGTCCGCGCGGAGCAATAGGCGACGTAGCAGACGCCATGCACATCCACGAGCGCATAATCCTCGCCGATCTCTTCGATAGTGCCTTTCAACTTGCCGATCATGAATGATGTCCGTCAGGGATGGGTTTCGGGAGTGATGAGGTCAAGTGAAGGGAAGTATGAGCGATACCCCTTTGGGTCTCGCGTCAGTATGGAATAACCGCGCACCGCAGCATGCGCGCCGATCAAAAAATCAGGAAGAATGCGCTCTCTCCCGCCGCCAGCCTGACGGTAAACCCTAAAAGCCGCAGCCGCTGCAAAAGCTGCCGACCAAGGCAGGCTCTCCCGGCGAAATTCGCTCTGCGGCAACAGTTCGTCCACACGATCCATGCTGCTGTAACGCACCGAAAATTCCGCATAGATGATGGGATTGATAACGACCGGCCCCTGCTTGAAAGCGGAGAAAACCTGACCACTGGACCAACCATGCCAGGCTGAGCCGGGTATGGCCAAATCAACCAGCACATTCGTGTCGACGATCGTGACCATGATTACCGGTCACGCGTCAGCGACATCAGCGCTTCGGCGTCAATATCCTGATCGCCGGTGCCTTCCAGGCGTTTAAGAGTGGCCATGAACCGATCAAGCCGCTGCCGATCCTCGATCTCTCGCTTGCCGTTCTTCGGCGAAACAACCAGCTTTCCGTCCTCGACGGAAAATATGACTTCGCTGTTGAGCTCTATGCCAGCCAACTCGCGCAAATCGCGGGGGATGGTCACCTGCCCTTTGGATGTCACACGCATTCTTGTTCTCCAGATCTCTGCGGTAAGAATTATCATTACCACGAGAACAAGTCAAGAACAAACTATCCCGCCAATGCCGCCTGCCGCAGCCGGTTGGCACCGCGATTGTGGGCGTGACAGATAGCGATGGCGAGCGCGTCGGCGGCGTCATTGCCTTTGAACTCCGCTTTCGGCATCAGGATCTTCAGCATCATGTGGATCTGCTGCTTCTCGCCGTGGCCGACACCGATCACCGCCTTTTTGACGGCATTCGGCGCATATTCGGCAACCGGCAAGCCGGCGCGGGCCGGCACCAGCATGGCAATGCCGCGCGCCTGGCCAAGCTTAAGCGTCGCCACCGCATCCTTGTTGACGAAGGTCTGCTCGACCGCCGCCTCGTCCGGCTTGTAGCTATGGACGATATCGGCAAGCCCGTCGTGAAGCTGGCAGAGGCGGGAAGCGAGATCCATATCGCCATCCGAGGTCACTGTGCCCGAGGCAACGAAGCGCAGGGAGTTGCCAAGCGTATCGATCACGCCCCAGCCGGTGCGGCGCAGGCCCGGATCGATGCCGATGATGCGAATCGTGTTTTGCATGGGTCAACCTATCTTTCGAGGTTGAGATGTGCCAGCAAAATGTGAACAAAACAAAAACATCTCACAGCCGAGTGCCCAATTCCGGCACTTTCAAAGCACAACGAGAAAATCGGCAAGGCGGGGGTTTGGAATGACGTGTCCGCGCTCCTACATGGGAAGCATCAAACCTCCCTTTCACCACGCAGGTCTCTTGCCATGGTCCCCTTTTCCATTCTTGATCTTTCGCCCGTTGCCGAAGGCAGCACCGTCAGCCAATCCTTTGAAGGATCCAAGAGGATGGCGCAGAAGGCGGAGGAGCTTGGCTACACCAGGTTCTGGCTGGCGGAGCATCACGGCATGCCCGGCGTCGCCAGCGCCGCCACGGCGGTCGTGATCGGCCATGTCGGCGCCGCGACCTCACGCATCCGCATCGGCTCGGGCGGCGTCATGCTGCCCAACCATGCGCCGCTGGTGATCGCCGAACAGTTCGGCACGCTGGAAGCCCTGTTCCCCGGCCGCGTCGATCTCGGCCTCGGCCGGGCTCCGGGTACGGATATGCGGACCGCCCAGGCGCTGCGCCGCAATCTCGACGCCGGCGCCCAGAGCTTCCCCAACGATATCATCGAGCTTCAACATCTGTTCAGCCCCGCCGACGAAAACCAGTCGATCCTCGCTGTGCCCGGCAACGGCGCGAAGGTGCCGATCTGGCTGCTCGGATCGAGCCACTACAGCGCCCATCTCGCCGCCATGCTCGGCCTGCCCTATGCCTTCGCCTCACATTTCGCTCCGGAAGCCCTGCTCGACGCTGTCGCCATCTACCGTGACCGCTTCACGCCCTCGGCAACCCTCGACAAGCCCTATGTCATGGTCGGCGTCATGGGTTCGATGGCGGATACGGACGAAGAGGCGCAATATCAATTTACGTCGGCCGAACAGCAATTCGTCAATCTGCGCCGCAACGTCCGCGGCCCCTTCCCGCGTCCGCGCAAGGACATGGACGACTTCTGGACGCCGATGGAGAAACTGAACGTCGAGCACACGCTGCGCTACGCTGTCGTCGGCTCACCCGCGACCGCGGAGGCCAAGCTGTCTCAATTTATCAAGGATACGGAAGCCGACGAGGTCATCATCTCAATGCCGATCCACGACATCGAGGCGCGGCTGAAATCGGTCGAACTGTTCGCCACGCTGCCGAGCTTCAAGAAGGCGATTTAGCCACCTCCCCCTTGAGGGGGAGGTCGCGCGGAACGCGCGGGTGGTGGTGACGTTCGGCATCCGCAGAAATCACCCCACCCCGAACCTTGGGTCCGACCCTCCCCATCAAGGGGAGGGTAGATCAAGCAGAAAGCTTGGCCATGACTTCTTCGGAAACTTCGAAGTTCGAATAGACGTTCTGCACGTCATCATCGTCTTCCAGGCTGCCGATGAGCTTCATCAGCGACTGTGCCTTTTCTTCATCGACCGGCACGTTGTTCTGCGCACGCCAGATCGCCTTGACGGTTTCGGCTTCGCCGAGCGTCGCTTCCAGCGCCTTGGCGACTTCGTTCATCGCCTCGAAGCCGCAGATGATGGTGTGGCCGTCTTCGTCGCTCTCGACATCATCAGCGCCGGCTTCGATTGCCGCTTCCATGACCTTATCGGCATCACCGACTGTCGGCTTGTAGGTGATCTCGCCGACATGGTCGAAGGAGAAGGAGACCGAGCCGGTTTCGCCGAGCGCGCCACCGGCCTTGGTGAAGATCGAACGGACGTTCGAGGCGGTGCGGTTGCGGTTGTCGGTCAGCGCTTCGACGATGATCGCGGTGCCGCCGGGACCATAACCCTCATAGCGGACTGCATCGTAGTTTTCGCCGTCACTGCCGGCCGCCTTCTTGATGGCGCGGTCGATATTATCCTTCGGCATCGACTGTGCCTTGGCATTCTGGATTGCCAGGCGCAGGCTCGCGTTCATCGTCGGGTCGGGCAGGCCCGCCTTGGCGGCAACCGTGATTTCACGCGCCAGCTTGGAGAACATTTTCGAACGCACCGAGTCCTGACGACCCTTGCGGTGCATGATGTTTTTAAACTGTGAATGGCCAGCCATGGCACCCCTGTTCACGTCTTTTGTTGGGAATGGGCCGCCTTATAAGAGCGATGCGGCCTTCGTTCAAGCAAAAAGCCAGACATAGGCGGCTCGCCCGGCTGTGAACCCTCGCAAGCTGAGCCATACTGATCGGCTCACAGCCCCTTCAGCACATAGATCAGCGGCTTTCGCGGCAGCGCTTTCAACGACACCGTAGTGCTCGCGCTCGGTGCATAGGCGACATCGAAATCAGGGCCGAAAAGGGCGAGGAACTGATCGACCGGTGGCCCCCAGCGATGCATCGGCAGGATCAGCGACGAGCGCAGCCTCTTGACCACGCGGCTCATGCTGTCCGCCCCCATGGTCAAGCCACCGTCGACCGGAACCATGACAACATCGAGCCGGCCGATCTCTGCATATTGCTTGTCG
Organism: Rhizobium sp. RCC_161_2; assembly: GCF_041355235.1. Classification (NCBI taxonomy): domain Bacteria; kingdom Pseudomonadati; phylum Pseudomonadota; class Alphaproteobacteria; order Hyphomicrobiales; family Rhizobiaceae; genus Rhizobium; species Rhizobium sp. RCC_161_2. Next base: position 513,571 of record NZ_JBFUPL010000003.1, read on the forward strand.
TTGAGCTCGAAATGCAGGTGTCCGAGATGACCGATGCAGAGGCCGGCCACTTCGAAGATGAAGATGGAATTGCCGTTAGGCTCGATGCCCCCGGACCACGAGCGGATATCGGTCACCACATTGCGGATCAGCGTATCGCCGACAGTCAAATGGACCTTCGCCGGTTCGCCGGGCGTATCGCTCCAGCCATGCAGCACATATTGGATCGCCGGATCCGGCGTCAGCGTGTAATGCGTCGGATGCGCCTTGTTCATGGTGACGGCAGTCGGCGTATAGGGCGGCGGATAGGTGCCGCTGAAATCCGTCGCGATCGAGACGCCGCCGGGCGTTTCGATGAAGAAAGTGGCGTGACCGAGGAAGGTGATCTTCACATCACCGTTGACGGGATCCTTGGCAAGAGTCGGACCAGGACCGGAAAAGCTCGCAAAGGTCGCCTTGGGCAGAGACTGCGCAATCGCCTGGCATTGACTGGGTTGAGGGCGGGAAGGTTTCTCCTGGGCGTTCGCAACACTCCAACCCGCCAGAACCAGCAGGAAGAACATGGCAAAGACAGGAAATCGCAACATCATGCCACCCCCTCAAGCCTTACGGAAGCGGAGAGGATGCGGCACGGTTAGAGGCAGGTCCAGCGGCAATCCGATGGGGATTGCTCACAATCGCGTCATTGCCACTGGGCGATGAATGATTGGGCAGCCGCTACCGCCAGAACTCCGGAATGGTCTCGGCCAGACGCGGCCCAAGCCGCAGCGGCGCGATCTTTTCCGCAAGCCCGGTCGCATCCGAAATCTCCACGCCGACACCGCAGATGGTGGCAGGGCCGGAGGCGGCCTCGAAACGGCCCTTCGGCATTTTCGAGATGAAACGGTTGAGCGGTTCTTCCTTCTCCATGCCAAGCGACGAATCGTAGTCGCCGCACATGCCGGCATCCGACATATAGGCGGTGCCGCCGTTCAGGATCTGCGCGTCGGCGGTCGGCACATGCGTATGCGTACCGACGACCAAGCTGGCGCGGCCATCGACGAAATGGCCGAAGCACTGCTTCTCGCTGGTCGCCTCCGCGTGGAAATCGAAGACGATGGCATCAGCCTGTTCCTTCAGCGGGCAGGCATCGAGGATCGCTTCCGCCGACTTGAACGGGTCGTCCAGCTCCGGGTGCATGAAAACGCGGCCCATGATGTTGGCGACAAGCACGCGGGCGCCGTTGCGGGCATAATAGATGCTCGAGCCACGGCCGGGCGTGCCGGCGGGATAGTTGGCCGGGCGCAGGAACTGGTCGTGGCGCTCGCAGAACACCACCGCTTCCTTCTGGTCCCAGACGTGATTGCCCGTGGTCACCACATCGGCGCCGGCATTGATGGTTTCGAGAAAGATATCCTCGGTGATGCCGAAGCCGCCTGCGGCGTTCTCGCCATTGACGATGACGAAGTCGAGCTTCAGATCGGAAACCAAGCCCGGCAAGCGATCCCATACCGCAACCCGTCCGGTCTTTCCGACCATGTCACCCAGAAAAAGCAGCCGCATTCCCTATCCAATCTCCACGGAAACAAAATTGAGCCCGCTCTCGGTCAAAATCGCGTCCAGACGGACATCATGCGGCTCAGCCGGTACTGATGGCACTTCCTGGCAGTCGAATGCAATGCCGATCAGCCGCGGATTCAAGCCTTTTTGATGCAAACGATCGATGGCGCGGTCGTAATGGCCGGCGCCGTAGCCGATGCGATGGCCGGTGCTGTCGAAAGCCGAAAGCGGCACCAGCATGACCTCGGGGTCCAGAACGGCGGCATCAGGCCCGGGCCCCGCCGTGCCGAAACCGCTGGGGACCAACGGCGCACCGGGCACGAGTTCGCGAAAGACGATGGTGAGCTTGTCGAGAATGACCGGCACGCAGAGCCGCGCTCCTCGCTCCCGCAACCGCGCCATCAGCGGCCGAATGTCGGCCTCCGACCGGATCGGCAGGAAGCCGGACACGACCGTCCCCGGTCCGACCTCGATCGCATCGCCGGCATGGGCAAGCATCGCCAGCCCCTTTTCGATGCGCTCGTCTGGCGGGATCGCATCGCGGGCGGCAAGGCGCTCGTTGCGATATCGGGCTTTCAGCTCTTTGGGGGTCATCAGGCTTTCATACATTGGGACAATATCAGGAAAGCATAATGAGCCTGCGGCCTAATGCAATGCGCGAAAGCGACATGGGGTTATCGCCTGCCCGCCCGCGGCTTTAGCCGGCCTTGCTTACCACAGAAAGGTGGCCGTGCCCGTCGACATGCGCCCGAACATTCTCATAGTTCGGCAGCGTCGAATGCGCGGTATCAAGCGGATGGGAATGCGTCGCCGTGATCACCACGACGTCGGCGCCGGCAGCCTCACCGGCTTTGATGCCAGCCATGACATCTTCGAAGACCAGGCAATCGGACGGCCGCAGACCGAGGCGCTCGGCGCCGAGGATGTAGCACTGCGGATCGGGTTTGCCGACCTTGACGTCTTCGGCCGTGACGATGAAGCGCGGAACCGGAATGCCGGCGGCGGCGAGACGCGCATGGGCAAGCCGCAGTGGCGATGACGTGACGATCGCCCAGCGTTCCGGCGGGAGGGAGGCCAGGAATTCGATGGCGCCAGGCAACGGCACGACGCCTTCCAAATCGGTAATTTCCGCCTCCATGATCAGTGCCGATTCCGCGACCGGATCGACACCCGGCAAGTTGAGCTTGCCGATCGTGTCGATGCCACGCGCGCCATGCATGGTCGGCATGAACTTCTCGACATCCAGCCCCTTGCTTCGTGCCCAATCGCCCCAGACACGCTCGGCGGCAGCGATCGAGTTGATGATCGTGCCGTCCATGTCGAACAGGAATCCGGAATAGCTTTTGTCGAAGACGGAAGACGATATGGCGGACAAGGTTCAGTCCCCTCTCGGGTTGGCGGGATCAGGTGGGCGAGCCGGGATCGACTCGCATCGTCTTTCTTCCGACTACCGGCAGCCACGCCAAGAAGCAAACGAATGCTGGGCGGCGGACATGGAAAATAGCGGTGCGTATGGCTGAATAGCTGCTGGAATGCGCGGCGGAACAAGCCGCCGCGCGATCAGTGCGTCACTCGCCGAGCCGGCTCTTCAGGCCGTTGATGATGTGATTGGCCAGAGCCTGGTAATCGTCGTCGAAATGGTGGCCGCCATCCATGGCGATGACTTCGGCGCCCGTACCGGTCAAGACCGGGCAGGCAACATCCTCGTCATCGTCCTTGCCGTAGATGCATTGCACCATCTTCGGATTGATCGATTTGAGGTCATTGGTGGGATCGCCGCCTTTGCCCTCGCTTGTGGCGCCCAGCCAACCCATGACCGAGATCACGTAGTCGACCTTGCGCGACAGCGACAACAGCGACATCTGGACGATCTTGTCCTTATCGGCCTGCTTCAGCCGGTTATAGCTTGCCGGCAGCACGTCGGCGCCGAAGGAATAGCCGACCAGCACCACATGCTTCACCTTGAAGCGCTTGGTGTAGTATTGGATCATCCGACCGAGATCGTCGGCGGTCTGCTGCGGATCGCGCTCCGTCCAGAAGTAATGCAGCGTGTCGACGCCGACGACGGGGATGCCCTGGTCCTGCAGATAGCTGCCGACTTCCTTGTCGATATCGCGCCAGCCGCCATCGCCGGAATAGACGATCGCCAAGGTGTCTTCCGTGGGCTTGGTATCCATGACATCGACGGGCAGACCGAGAGGCGACTTCTCGCTGTCGATCGTCTTCATCAGATCCGCCAACCCGGTGCTGAGGGTGGCATAGGTGTCGTTATCGTCGGAATCGGTAACCTGGACATCGGGGTGATCCTTCTGGATCTCCTCGACATGGTCGCGTCCGTCCTTGGGAGCGTTCGAGGTGAATGTCGCGACGATCGGGTTCGGCAGCGCACCTTCCTGAAGCCCGAAGGACACCATGTCGCCATCGCTCTTCTTTTCGGCGGGCGTGCAGAGCTCCTGCTTCAGCGCAATGCCTGAGGTCGGATCGACGGCGAGCGTGCCGGCAACGGTAGCGTCCGGGGTCTGCGCGGCGATCGTCAAGGCCATGGCGCCGCCCGCGCCGACACCGGCGATGACCGGCAGCTGATAGCTGCTGTCGGCAAAGGAGCGCTGCACCTGCTGGCTAAGCGATTCCAGATCCGAGACCATGTAGATGCAGCCGTCATTCTGGCTGACGTCATATTTGTTGAGCGATGCCAGGAAGGACGGATAGTCGATGCCGATGACCAGCGTGCCGTTGGCGACGAGCTTGTCGGCGACGCCCTTTTCCTTGTCGCCCCAGCCGGCGACGTCGGAGATCAGAATGACCTCGCTCGTCACCTTGCCCTGCGGGCGCAGGATATGCGGTGGGGAGATCATGCCGAGATCGTATTTCGTATCGTCCTCGTCCGCTTTTGCCACGCCGGATACCAGCAGACCGGCAGTCAGCAGCAATGCGGAAGCCAAGGATGTTGCGTATTTCAAGATCATTTCCTCACGACCCCCTTAAGTCCGCCCCCGATGAGGAATGTGGCATCCATCAACGCGATCATTGGACTGACACCTCCCGAAACGGCCAGATAGCGTGGCTGCCATTCAGGATGGAACTTTGATTTGAAGGCACGAAGCCCTTTGAAATTGTAGTAACGTTCGCCGTGTTCGAAGACGGTCCCCCCGACCCTGTCCCAAACCGGCGCCGATTCCCGTCTCGACATGCCCGATAGCGGCGCCATACCCAGATTGAAGCGCTGGAAACCCTGCCCCTTCAGATATTCGAGGATCTGCACAAACAGGAAATCCATCGATCCCTTCGGGGCATCGGGCGAAAAGCGCATCAGGTCGACAGAGCCCTCCTCCCTGGTCTCCGTCATCAGGATATTAGCGAAAGCGACGATCTTACCATCCTTTTTCAGCACGCCAACCGATTGCGAGGCAACATAGTCGGGATCGAAGGCCCCCAGCGAGAAGCCTTTTTCCTTGGCGTTATGATCGGCAAGCCACGATTCCGAAACCTCGGCCAGCTGATCCATGATTTCAGGTACATGCTGCGGCTCGATAACGGCAAATTCTAGTCCGTCGCGCACAGCGCGGCTTGCGGTCTGGCGAAGATTGGCCCATTTGCCGCCCTTGAGCTCGAAATTGGTGAGGTTGACCACCGCCAGCTCGCCAAGCTTGAAAGCGCGCAAACCGGCATCGGCGCAATAGGACAGAAGCGCCGGCGATATCTGATAGAAGACCGAGCGGCAGCCTGCCGCGCGGGCGGTTTCGACGAAGCGCCAGACGAGCTCAGGCAGGGCGTGCTTGGGGCCGATCGGATCGAACAGCGCGATCCACGAGCGGCCCTGCTTGCCGTACATGATGAAGGCATCACCCTTTTCCGAGAACATGATGCTCTTGTCGCCCATCCGCACCAGATTGGCGTCGGCGACGCCCTGGTTGCGGACGATCTCGACAGCCCGCTCCACGGCATCTTCGGAAACCGGGTCCAGTCGCGGCGTCGCCGGCCGCAACAGGCTGAAGATCGCGATCGCCGACGAGACGATGGAAATACCGAGCACGGCGCGCAGCCCGCGCGGCGCCTCACCGGTGAACTCGAACTCCCACCAGAGCTGGTTGCTGTATTCGACGTCACGATAGACGAAGAACAGAATGACGATGGCGCCGATGCAGATCACCGCGATCGCCGTCAGCCAGCCGCCTGTCAGGGCCTGGTTCAGCAGCGATGCCGGCCGGGTGAAGAGCTGACGGCTGACGACGAGGCCGAAGATGAGGAAACCAAGCAGCCCGGCCTCGACAATGGCGATGGCCTTCAGCAGCGACAACAGCAGCGCCAGGACCGCCGAGAAGATCGAAACCCACCAGGCGCCGTCGAGACGCTGGCCAAGCCCGCGGGCGGCAACGATCATCGCAAGCCCAAGAAGGCTGGACAGGAAATGCGCTCCTTCGACGATCGGCAATGCCAGGTAGTCGCGGAGAAATTCGAGGTTCTGATCCGGCGTCGGCGTCACGCTCGAAAAGACCAGCATCATGCCGAGCAGCAGCGCGAAGGTCGACAGCAGCTGCGGCATGAGGCGGCCGCCGATGCGGCGCATGCTGGAGGCGGCAGGATGATCGACGAAGCGACGCAGTTCGGCCACGGAGACCGCCAGGATGGCGATCGCCAACGGAATGACGTTGTAGATGACGCGATAGAGAACCAGCGAACCAAGGACCGCGTCGGCATTCACCGAGCTGCCGAGCCAGGCGATGATGATCGTCTCGAACACGCCGAAGCCGGCCGGAACGTGGCTCAGCACACCGAGGCCGACGGCAATCGCATAGATGGCGAAGAAGCCCGGCCAGCCGATGGCCGTATCCGGCAGCAGCACATAGAGCACCGAGGCCGAGGCGGCGATATCGAAGGCCGTCACCAGGAATTGCCGCGACCAAGTGCGCGAATCCGGCAGGCGAATGGCGATCGGCCCGATCTGCACTTCGCGGCCGTTGCGGCCGATGACGATCACCACGGCGAGCGCCGCGAGAATGGCGGCGGCGATCAGGCGCAGCCACAAGCCGTTGACATTGATCAGCGGGCCGATCTCATCGGCGATGACCAGCAGCGCGATGGCGCCGACGGCGGCAAGACCGAGGCCGAAGGCGAGCGTAACGAAGGCAATGACACGGGTGATGTCATCGGGCGACAGTCCCATCCTCGTATAGGCGCGATAACGAATGGCGCCGGCGCTGAGCGCGCCGAAGCCAGCCGTGTTACCGACCGCATAGGCACTGAAGGAGGTGAGCGCCACATGCGGGAACGGCAGACGCTTGCCGATATACTCCAGCGCGTTCTGATCGTAGAAGATCAGCGAGGCAAAACTCAGGCCCGTGAAGAACAGGGCAAGCAGGATGGAGGAGAGCTTGGTCGTCTCCAGCGCGTGCACGACATCGTCATAGCGGACTTCGTTCGTCAGATCGAAGATCGCATAGGCGGCGATGCAGAAGACGGCGACGGTGAGGACGGCGACGATCAGCGTGCGGTTGCTGTTCAGGAACCCGCTTATCCCGCCGTGTTCCTTCAGTTCCTCATCGGCTTTTTCCAGATCGATTGGGGTCGACATGCTCTACCTGTTTCAAATGGCTTTCGCCGGTCCCGTTTGCTCGGATATGCAGTAACGCTAATATTGCATTTTTATGCTGTCGCCTGCACTTCTTTCCACGGGCTCTTTTTCTCGAGCGCTCCCATGTTTCTCAATTCGGGCAATTTTGGCGCAGGCCGCGTTCCTCTAACAAGGAATCCGTTATTATTAAAAGGAATTTGTCATTCACCAGGAATTTGAGCTTATCCACACAGAAAAGTGACCTGCGCTGCCGGCAAGCAGCGCAGGTCACGATCAGGACATTCAAGCGGGTCACATTCGCTCGACAAGCGTCCGCGAACGACTATCACCACGCGACACGAGACACACCGGTTTTGCTCAACCGCGCCTCAGCGATCCGGCGCCTCGGCGGGCACGCCGCGCATTTCGCTCAGAAAGAACCCTTCCCGCAGATTGATGCCATATTCGACGAAGGCCTTCATGCAGCAGAGCATCTGGGTCCAGCCTTCGCAATTGAGGTAGGTGCCGCGACGGCCGGCCGCATCCTCACGCCAACCGGATTCCGCGATCGTCACCAGGGTACCGCCGTCGTCGAGCGCTTCGAACGTCATCTCCACCTTGGTCCTGTAATGCGCGCCCTCCGCGTCGGTACCGCCATCCCAGTGAAAGACGATGCGGCGATTGGGATCGACCTCGCTCACCTCGACCGGCGCCTTCTTCCACCAGATGACCGTTGTCCCGGCCACGAGCGGCGCGCTGGCGCCGCCGACGGTGGTGAAGTAGCTCGAAAGCTTCTGCGGATTGACCACCGCGTCGAAGACCTCCTCCACCTTGCGGCCGACGCGGCCCGAAATACGGATATCCAACGTCATGGCTTCTCCTCCTCTTTCTGATCGGAATTGTTTCTCCATTGCGATCGACGCCATTATGTTATAAAAACATAACATGTCAAGCGAATCGGATAGCGACCTCATTTTCAAGGCCCTGGCGCACCGTCGCCGGCGCGAAATCCTCGACATGCTCAAGGACGCACCGAGAACCACCGGCATGCTCTGCGAGACCTTCCCGGACATGGACCGATGCACGGTGATGCAGCATCTGAAGGTGCTGGAAGAGGCCGATCTGGTGATCGCCAAAAAGGAGGGGCGCGAGCGCTGGAACCACCTGAACAGCCTGCCGATCAAACAGATTCACGATCGTTGGATCAGCGCCTATGCCGGCCACGCCCTATCCATTCTCGATAGGCTCAGGAGCGATCTCGAAGGCTAAGATGTGAGAGTTCATGACACCGCTGAACCGGACGCTATGCTTCGCCGCTCCGCCCCAGCAACGCCCTGAGCTTCTCGCTGGTGCCGTCCTCCTCGAGCGGCGTGTAGACCACCAGCTTCATGTCGGGCCGGTCGATGACGGTAAGTGCCGTATACTCGAAATTCATCAGCCCGCCCAAGGGATGGCGCAAGCGTTTGTGGCCCGCCAGCGGCCGCAATACGTCCTGCCGCGGCCACCAGGCGCGAAATTCCGGGCTTGCCTGCGTCAAGGTGGCGATCAGCCGTTCGAAATCGGGATCGCCGGCATAGCGCGCGCTATCGGCGCGGAACATGGCGAGCGAGTTCGCCGCCACGATCTCCCAATCGACCAGGAGCTGCCGGTGCACGGGATCGGTGAAGACGCGATGGACAGTGTTGCGCGCATCGCCTTGCAACAGGCCGTAATCGCCGAAAAGCGCCACGGACGCCGCATTCCAGGCGAGCACATCCCAGCGACGGCCAAGCACATAGGCCGGCTGGCCGGTGAGGCTCGCCAGCATGCGCCGCAACGCGGCTGGCACATCCTCCGGCCCGCCTATCGGAACTTCCGTCGATGGCCGATCGCTCAAGGTAAAGAGATGCCGTCGTTCGGCCGGATCGAGTAGCAGGGCATCGGCCAGCGCCGACAGCACCTCCACCGAGGCGCGCACGTCCCGCCCCTGCTCCAGCCATGTGTACCATGTGGTGCCGACACCGGCGAGAAGCGCCACTTCCTCTCGCCTGAGCCCCGGCGTCCGGCGGCGAAACCCGTCCGGAAGCCCGACGCTTGCCGGCGTCAACTTCTCCCGGCGCGAGCGAAGAAAAGCCCCGAATTCGCGGCGGCGGGCGTCTAGAACGGTTTGGTTCTGGCTGATGGTCATGGCTGATCATAGCAGGATGAATACTAGGATAAAGTCAGAACTGTTTGTCGCGTCCGCAAACTGCCAAATATCCCTCAAGAGACGAGGCAGAGGCGATCGCGATGACCATGAGCAACAAGACGATACTGGTTACCGGCTCGACCGACGGCGTCGGCCGGCGGGTTGCCGAAAGGCTCGCGGCAGCGGGTGGCAAGGTGCTGGTGCACGGCCGCGACCAGGCGCGCGCCGAGAGCCTGTTGGCCGACATTCATGATGCGGGCGGGAAAGCGGCCTTTTACCTCACCGATTTCTCCTCGTTGGACGAAGTCCGCGCGCTCGCCGACGCCATCGAGCGTGATCACGGTCGCCTCGACATTCTGATCAACAATGCCGGCATCGGCACGAGCGGCGGTGGCGCTGGGCGTCAGGTGAGCCGCGACGGACACGAATTGCGTTTCGCGGTGAACTACCTTGCCGGCTTCCTGCTCACACGTCGCCTGTTGCCGCTGTTGAAAGCGAGCGGGGCCGCCCGCATCGTCAATGTTTCCTCGGCCGGCCAGCAACCCATCGATTTTTCGGATGTCATGCTGACGCGCGGCTATAGCGGCGTGCGCGCCTATTGCCAGAGCAAGCTGGCACAGATCATGTTCACCTTCGATCTCGCCGAGGAAGTGGCCGGCTCCGGCGTTACCGCCAATTGCCTGCATCCCGCGACCTACATGAACACCACCATGGTCCGCCAGGCGGACGTCACGCCAATCAGCACCGTCGATCAGGGCGCCGACGCTATCCTCAATCTGACCGTGGGTACCGATCCCGAGGGACGCACCGGCCTCTACTACGACGGGCAGTGCCCCTCCCGCGCCAATGCGCAGGCCTATGACGCGAATGCACGTCAGCGCCTGCGACTCCTCAGCCAGGACCTTACCGGCCTGAGCTGAACCCCTCCACAGTCCCATCATTGTCAACCCAACAAGGAGACAGATCATGTCATCCCAACACGCCGTCATCATCGGCGGCTCCTCAGGCATTGGCCTTGCGACCGCCGCCCATCTTCTCGAAAAGGGCTATCGGGTCACCATCACCGGCCGCGATGCGGCGAAGCTGCAGGCGGCGGCCGAAAGTCTGAACGGCGATGTCGCCACGATCGCCATGGACGCGGCAGACCTCAACGGCCTTGCCAAAAGCTTCGAAACGATCGGCTCCTTCGACCACCTGATTCTGGCGCTCGGCGGCGGCAATGGCGGCGGCCCCTTCGCTGCCGTCGATCTTGCCGATCTCAGGAAGGGCTTCGAGCAAAAGACGATGGCGCATTTCGCCTGCGCCCAGGCCAGCCTCTCCTATCTCTCAAAGGAAGGCAGCATCACCTTCGTCTCCGCCGTTTCGGCGCAGGCAGCCATGCCGGGAACGGCGGGACTTGCCGCCATCAACGCGGCAATAGCTGCCCTCGCTCCGGTCCTTGCGGTGGAACTGAAGCCGATACGGGTAAACTGCGTCTCGCCCGGCGTTGTCGACACGCCCTGGTGGGATTTCCTCGGCGAGGATCAGAAGGCGCCGGTCTTTGCGGGCTTTGCCGCGCGCACCCCGGTCGGACGCGTCGGCCAGCCGGAAGAGATTGCCGAGGCCATCGGCTTCCTGATCGGCAACGGCTTTATGAGCGGCCACACGCTGATCTGCGACGGCGGCGTCCGGCTCGGCCAATAATCCGCAACACGCCATTGCCGGTCATCGCCGGCAGTGGCGTCTTCATTTGCCGCCAACGCCTGCCTGTAAATGCGTCAGGATATCGATCAACTCCGGCGCCATGTCCCGGATTTCCTGAAGGTGAATGGCGCTAAGTCTGCGCAGGACATCCTCGGATTTTTCCGCCAACTGCAGCGTCTGGCGGCGTTTGTCGACCGGATCGGGATGGCGGGTGACATAGCCGGCGTCGATCAGCCGACCGACCAGCTCGGTCGCCGTGTGCGGCGCGATCAGCAGGCGTTCGGCTAGCATGCCGATGGTCATTGCCTCGCCGGGCGGATTGCCCTTGATCGCCAGGAGCGCCTGATGCTGCTGCGGCGGCAATCCCTCCTGATGGGCGGCAGAGGTGCTGAAATCCATGAACTTTCGGAGCGTATAGCGCAGCGTCGCCAGTGCTTCATAGTCCGCCTGCGACAGCGTCTTCCCCAAATTCAGCGTCACGCTCATCGTCCTCATAAACACAGTTTGTTTTCTGTCGTTGATTTATATCGCATTACGATATAATTGCCATGGCAACACGATTCCAGCCACTTTGCCGTCGCGCTTTAGCACAGAAAGCATCCCATGCAGGATATCAACGCACATCATCGGCCTGCCCATGATTTTTCGGGCGGGGCCTCTCGCAAAGACAATGGCGACTTCACAACGGACAGGCGTGTTCTGGTTCTGGCAGTCATGGCGCTGGTCGTCGGCACCGGCGGCGCCCTGTCCGCCTGGGTACTGATCAACCTCATCGCGCTCGTCACCAACGCCGTCTGGCTGTTCAAGATCAGCGTCGAACCGCTGTCATTAGGCACTGTCGCACGCTCGCCCTGGATAGTGGCCGCGCCCATTATCGGCGGCATCGTCATTGGCCTGATGGCCCGCTTTGGCTCGGAAAAAATCCGCGGCCATGGCATTCCCGAAGCAATTGAGGCGATCCTCATCGGCGGCAGCCGCATGTCGCCGAAGGTGGCGATCCTGAAACCGCTCTCCTCCGCCATCTCGATCGGCACCGGCGGCCCGTTCGGCGCCGAAGGACCGATCATCATGACCGGTGGCGCCCTCGGTTCCCTCTTCGCACAATTCTTCCACATGAGCGCCGCCGAACGCAAAACCCTGCTGGTCGCGGGCGCCGCCGCCGGCATGACCGCGATCTTCGGTTCGCCCATCGCCGCCGTCATGCTTGCGGTCGAACTGCTGCTGTTCGAATGGAAGCCGCGTAGCTTTATTCCGGTGGTGATCGCATCCTGCGTCTCCATCGCCTGGCGACCTCTGCTGATCGGCAGCGGCCCTCTCTTTCCGGCCCATTTCGATATGCAGATGGGCTGGTGGGGCATCCCGCTCGCCGCCGGCCTCGGCATTCTATCCGGCCTGCAATCCGGCCTGCTGACGACGCTGCTCTACCGCATCGAAGACGCCTTCGAGAAGCTGCCTATTCACTGGATGTGGTGGCCAGCACTTGGTGGCCTCGTCGTCGGTCTCGGCGGGCTGATCGAGCCACGCGCGCTCGGCGTTGGCTACGACATCATCTCCGATCTGCTGAACGACCATATCATGGCGAGCGCCGTGCTCGCCATCCTCCTGGTCAAGGCTGGTATATGGCTGGTGGCCCTGTCGTCGGGAACCTCGGGCGGCGTGCTTGCGCCGCTACTCATCCTCGGCGGCGCGCTCGGCTGGCTGGTCGGCTTCGTTTTGCCCGGCGATCCCGGATTCTGGGCGCTGCTCGGCATGGCCGCGATGATGGGCGGCACGATGCGCGCGCCGCTGACCGGCACCTTCTTTGCAATCGAGCTCACAGGCGACATGCACGCGTTGGTGCCACTGCTTGCCGCCACCGTTGCGGCCTATGCCGTCACCGTATTGCTATTGAAGCGATCGATCTTGACCGAAAAGATCGCTCGGCGCGGCCAGCACATCACCCGCGAATACGGCATCGACCCGTTCGAACTGACCCGCGTGGCCGACATCATGATCGCCAAGGTGGACACGCTGCCCGCCGCCATGCCAGCCGGCGAGGCATTGGCGCAATTGACCGAGAAGATGGATGCCCATCGCTTCTATCCGATTGTCGAAGCTGACGGCCGTCTGGTCGGCATGATCTCACGGGCCGATGCACTGCGCTGGCAACATGGGACCGACCTCGCCGGCCAGACGCTCTACGACCTGATCTCGGATACGTCCATTCCGGTTGCCCATCCGGAAGACACGGTCGGCCGCGTCGCCGACATCATGATCCAGGCCGATACCGGCCGGGTTCCCGTCGTCGACGAGCGGACTGGCGTTCTCATCGGGCTCATTGCCCGCAAGGACCTGCTGCGCCTGCGCAGCGCCGCCAACCGCTCGGAATTCGAGCGTGGCGCCTATCTCGGAGCAAAACGTTAAGGGGAGGATTAGCGGCGTCGGCGGAGCAACAAGAATCCCGCGACGTTGTCTTTCTTTACACAGCCGGAAAAGAAAGAGCGATCCACGACGACCGATGGATTTTTACGATCCTGGGTGCCTACAAACGTAGGTGGGCGCCATATGTCCAAGCCCACGGGCCTGGCCAGGGACAGCTCCCTTTGGATCGAGTATGGCCCCAGGGATTGTGGTTCCTGTCGGGAAGCGCAGACCGCACCCTCTATATAAAGAGCTTTCTCGCCTTGCACCAGTGGGCGCGGTGCCCAGCACAAGAAATAAACGAAAGTCTTAGTTCGGCTCAGTGCCCGGACGCGCCGTGAGCTTCTCGGTGATGCCGCGAATGCGGGTCGCAACCTCGTCGATCACCGTCGCCAGCGTCTCCTCGTTGCGGGTATTGGCCGCAAGCACGGTGTCACGATTGCTGCGCAAGGTTTCGAGTTCGGCCTCGAGCGCCGAGACACGCCGGGTCAGCTCCGACACTTCGTCCATGATCATGATGCCGGCCATCACGGTGACGCGCAGATCGCCGATTTCACCGAACTGGCTCTTCAGATGCATGACGTAGCGGTCGAAGCGGGTGGCGAGATCCGTCAGATGCGCTTCCTGGCCCTCTTCGCAGGCCATGCGGTAGGCCTTGCCGTCGATCGTTACCGTTACCTGCGCCATTCGACTTTCCGATCATTGCCGCTGAACGCGACGGCTGCGTCCCCGAGGGGATCAGCGGTCGAGCACGGCTCTTATGGTTTCCATCGCCGTCACAAGCCGGCGCGACACTTCGCGATTGACTTCTTCGAGCCGGTTCGCTCGGAACTCCGCCTGGTCGAGTTCCTGGGCAAGCCGCGAACGATCGGCATGCACCCGGCGAACTTCGCCTTCGACATCGCTTTGCGCACGCTCGCGTTCAAACCGTCCATCGACGGCACTCTCCAAAGTCGAAAGCGCCTGGCGCAAATGAGTGAGCGCCGCATCCACCGTTTTGCCTGAGGGCTCCATGCCTTTCGAGTCTCCGCGCAAGGCCCGAATCAAAATATCCGGCCACTTGTCTGATTTCCCAACAATATTCAACTCAGCAACTGAACGTCAATAAAGGCGGCCATGCGGCAGGTGGCCTAATCTGTGGATGACGGTCACCTTTGCGCCTTACACAGGCTTTGTCTTACCATTGTCGTCTTTTGTCAAAGTCGACAGGCAAATGTCAAAAAAATGCCAAACCACCCCCGGATCGGCCTGTGGATTTATTGACTTGCGCGCCCTAGCTGCTATGTCTCAGCCGCCTGAGGCAGTGCTGAAAGTGGAGCTGGCAGACGCTTCTCCGCTGCAGCCGCCTTTCAACCGGTGACCCTGCTTTTTAGGCCATCCCCCGAACCCGGAACATTGCGGAAAAACCCATGATCTCTCGCGAACAACACGACCGGATGGCGAATGCGATCCGTTTCCTTGCCATGGATGCTGTCGAGAAGGCCAACTCCGGTCATCCCGGTCTGCCGATGGGGATGGCCGATGTCGCCACGGTTCTCTTTAGCAAATATCTGCGTTTCGACCCGAAGAACCCGCGCTGGCCGGACCGCGATCGCTTCGTGCTGTCGGCCGGCCACGGCTCCATGCTGCTTTATTCGGTCTTGTATCTGACCGGCTATCCGGACATGACGGTCGAGGAACTCTCGCGCTTCCGTCAGCTCGGCTCCAAGACCGCCGGCCATCCAGAATATGGTCACGCCACCGGCATCGAAACCACCACCGGCCCGCTCGGCCAGGGCATTGCCAATGCCGTCGGCATGGCGATCGCCGAGCGCAAGCTGCGCGAGGAATTCGGCTCGGAGCTGCAGGATCACTACACCTATGCCATGTGCGGCGACGGCTGCCTGATGGAAGGCATCAGCCACGAAGCCATCGCGCTCGCCGGCCACCTGAAGCTCAACAAGCTCATTCTCTTCTGGGACAACAACTCGATCACCATCGACGGTGCCGTCTCGCTCTCGGATTCGACCGACCAGGTCGCCCGCTTCAAGGCCGTTCACTGGAACACGATCGAAGTCGACGGTCACGACCAGGCTGCCATCGCTGCCGCCATCGAAGCCGCCCACAAGTCCGACCGCCCGACGCTGATCGCCTGCAAGACGATCATCGGCTTCGGCGCTCCGAACAAGCAGGGCACCCATAAGGTCCACGGTTCGCCGCTCGGCGCCGAAGAAATCGCCGCAACCCGCGTTGCGCTGAACTGGCCTTACGAGCCCTTCGTCATTCCGAACGACGTTCTTGCCGATTGGCGCGCCGCCGGCGAACGCTCGGTCGGCACGCGCGAAGCCTGGGAAGGCCGTCTTGCCGCTGCCGAAGCGGGCAAGAAGACTGAATTTACCCGCCGCTTCGCCGGCGAACTGCCTGCCGGCTTCGACGCCGCCATCAGCGACTACAAGAAGAAGCTCGCCGAAACCAAGCCGACGCTTGCAACCCGTAAGGCATCGGAAGACGCGCTCGAAATCATCAACGGCTTCATTCCGGAAACGATCGGCGGCTCCGCCGACCTGACGCCGTCGAACAACACCAAGACCAGCCAGATGAAGTCGATCACCCCGACCGATTTCTCCGGCCGCTACATGCACTGGGGCATTCGCGAGCACGGCATGGCAGCTGCGATGAACGGCATCACGCTGCATGGCGGCTTGATCCCCTATTCCGGCGGCTTCATGATCTTCTCGGACTATTGCCGCCCGCCTCTGCGTCTGGCTGCCTTGATGGGCATCCGCGCCATCCACGTTCTGACGCATGATTCGATCGGCGTCGGCGAAGACGGCCCGACGCATCAGCCCGTTGAGCAGGTCGCCAGCCTGCGCGCCATCCCGAACTTCATGCTGTTCCGTCCGGCGGACGCCACCGAAACGGCGGAATGCTGGCAGATTGCGGTCAAGACGGCCGATCGTCCGTCGGGCCTCGCGCTTACCCGCCAGAACCTGCTCGCCGCGCGTACCGAATATAGCGAGAAGAACCTCTGCGAACTCGGCGCCTATACGCTGGCCGGCAATGCCGATGCCAAGGTGACGATCTTCGCTTCGGGCTCCGAAGTCGAACTCGCCGTTGCCGCCCGCACGGAACTCGAAGGCAAGGGCGTTTCCACCCGCGTCGTTTCCGTTCCCTGCACGGAGCTGTTCTTCGAGCAGCCGGACGCCTACCGCAAGGAAGTGCTCGGCAACTCGCCGGTCAAGATCGCCGTCGAAGCCGGCGTTCGCGAAGGCTGGGATGCCTTCATCGGTCCGGAAGGCGCCTTCATCGGCATGAAGAGCTTCGGCGCTTCGGCACCGTACAAGGACGTCTACAACCATTTCGGCATCACCAAGGAAGCGGTTGTCGCCGCCGCCGAGGCAAAGCTTTCCTGAGGGCGCTGACAAGCGCTCTCCTTTCCGCTAGATAACCGCCCTGAGTGAACGGGAGTGAATTGAATGACTGTAAAAGTAGCTATCAACGGCT
The DNA here is from genome assembly GCF_041355235.1 of Rhizobium sp. RCC_161_2. NCBI lineage: Bacteria > Pseudomonadati > Pseudomonadota > Alphaproteobacteria > Hyphomicrobiales > Rhizobiaceae > Rhizobium > Rhizobium sp. RCC_161_2. The sequence goes on from NZ_JBFUPL010000003.1 coordinate 530,373, forward strand.
TCGGCCGTATCGGCCGCAACGTTCTGCGCGCCATTGTCGAATCCGGCCGCACCGACATCGAAGTCGTTGCCATCAACGACCTCGGCCCGGTCGAGACCAATGCCCACCTTCTGCGCTACGACTCGATCCACGGCCGCTTCCCGGCCGAAGTGAAGGTCGAAGGCGACACGATCATCGTTGGCGGCGGCAAGCCGATCAAGGTCACGGCGATCAAGGACCCGGCAACCCTGCCGCATCGCGATCTCGGCGTCGACATCGCGATGGAATGCACCGGCATCTTCACGTCTCGCGACAAGGCTGCCGCACACCTGACGGCTGGCGCCAAGCGCGTCATCGTTTCGGCTCCTGCTGACGGCGCCGACCTGACCGTCGTTTTCGGCGTCAACCACGACCAGCTCACCAAGGAGCACCTGGTCATCTCCAACGCGTCCTGCACCACGAACTGCCTGGTGCCGGTCGTTAAGGTTCTCGACGATGCCGTCGGTATCGACCATGGCTTCATGACGACCATCCACTCCTACACCGGCGACCAGCCGACGCTCGACACCATGCACAAGGACCTGTATCGCGCCCGCGCCGCAGCCCTGTCCATGATCCCGACCTCGACGGGCGCCGCAAAGGCCGTTGGTCTCGTTCTGCCACACCTGAAGGGCAAGCTCGACGGCACGTCGATCCGCGTTCCGACCCCGAACGTCTCGGTTGTCGACTTCAAGTTCGTGTCCAAGAAGGCAACGACGGTCGGCGAAATCAACGAAGCCATCAAGGCTGCATCGAACGGCAAGCTGAAGGGCATCCTCGGCTACACCGACGAACCGCTGGTTTCCCGCGACTTCAACCATGACAGCCACTCGTCGATCTTCGCGACCGACCAGACCAAGGTCATGGAAGGCAATTTCGTCCGCGTTCTGTCCTGGTACGACAACGAGTGGGGCTTCTCTAGCCGCATGTCCGACACGGCCGTCGCGCTTGCCAAGCTGATCTGATCATGGCTTTCCGCCCCCTCCTTCCGACGACAGTTCGCTGGCGTCCGCTGGAAGGAGACGGGCTGGAGCATCTGACGATCGCTCCCACCAATACTGCCACCGGCGCGGCCATTCGCGCCTGTGGCACCATTATCGGCGGCCGCGGCGGCTCGCCCTACGGCGTCCTCTACCGCATCGACTGCACGGCCGACTGGGCCGTCCTCTCCTTCTCGATCGAAACCACCGACGGCCGGCGCTTCGCCCTCTTCTCGGATGGCAAGGGCCATTGGCAGACCGAAGACGGTCTTGCTCTGCCGCAATTCGACGGCTGCATCGACATCGATCTCTACGGTTCGCCCTTCACCAACAGCCTGCCGATCCGCCGGCTCGAGATGATGCCGGAAGACGGGACCGTGAAGCTCTCGATGCTCTACATCCCCTTCGACAGCTTCGAGCCCGTGCGCGACAGCCAGCGCTACACCTGCATCACCCCGGAAAAACTCTATCGCTATGCCGCGGAAGACAGGGTTTTCACCGTCGACCTGCCTGTCGATGCCGACGGCCTGGTGATCGACTATCCGATCTATTTCAGGCGCGTGGATCTCTGACCCACTGCGGATATTGCAGGCAGCGGCGCATGGCCCACATTATTCCTCCGATCCGCCCAAATCTTCCCCTCGCCTGCCCTGCTATGGTCCAGATTCACCTATAAATTTTTGATAGGAATTCTCCCCAGGCATTCCGGAACCGATTCGTCGTTCTGTCGAAGCGCATCACACCTTGTAGTCGCAGTCATCGGAGCGGGTTTCGATCCTGACGCCCTCCCCGACAATATTTGTTTTACTAATTTCAAACTGCGCGACAGCATACTGGATGGTGGGGGAATTGCGATCGATCCGGGCTTAAGCCCGAGCAGGGGTATGCGGGAAAGGGGAAGACCGAGTGGAGGCATTTTACGTCATCGTGCTGGTGTGCACGGTTCTGATCCTGATTGCGGCCTTCTCGAGCCTGCTTGCCTTCCGTTTCGGCGCGCCATTGCTGCTGCTCTTCCTGGTGATTGGCCTGCTGGCCGGTACCGACGGGCTCGGTATCGAATTCTCCAACAACTATCTCGCCTATATTCTCGGCTCCCTCGCCCTTGCCGTCATCCTCTTCGATTCCGGATATGGCACGCCGATCCAGGCCTTCAAACTCGCCGCCGCCCCGGCATTGACGATAGCGTCCCTCGGCGTTCTCGTGACGGCGGCGCTGTTCGGCCTCGCAGCCACCTGGCTTCTCGGCTTCACCTGGCTGCAGGGCCTGCTGCTCGGCTCGATCGTCGCCTCGACGGATGCAGCCGCCGTCTTCTTCCTGCTGCGCATCGGCGGCATCAACATCCGCGACAAGGTACGCTCCACGCTGGAAGTCGAATCCGGCACTAACGACCCGATGGCGATCTTCCTGACGCTGGCGCTCGTCGAACTGCTGGCAAGCGGCGAAGGCTATGGCGGCATCAATCTTGCCATGCTTGCCACCTTCATCCAGCAGATGGGCCTCGGCGTTATCCTCGGCCTGCTTGGCGGCATGATGATCGTGCTGATCGTCAGCAATCTGGAGACCGACCGCGGCCTGACGCCGATCTTCGTGCTGGCGCTCGCCCTCCTCGTCTTCTCTTTCACTGGTGCTGTCGGCGGCAGCGGCTTTCTCGCGGTCTACGTCGCCGGCATCTACGCAGGCAATCGCAAGATGCCGGCCTCGGCCTCGATCAAACGCTTCCAGGACGGCATGACGTGGCTAGCGCAGATCATTATGTTCCTCGTTCTCGGCCTGCTCGCCACGCCATCGCAATTTCCGGCAATCGCCATTCCCGCCGTGGCGCTAGCCCTGTTCCTGATCTTCGTCGCTCGCCCGATCGCCGTCTGGCTCTGCCTGCTGCCCTACGATTACACGCAGCGCGAGACCGGCTTCGTCGCCTGGGTGGGCCTGCGCGGCGCCGTCTCCATCCTGCTTGCCATCATGCCGATCCTCGGCAACCTCGAAGCCGGCCAGACCTATTTCAACGTCGCCTTCATCGTCGTACTGGTATCGCTCCTCCTCCAGGGCTGGACGATCAAGCCGATGGCGCGCCGGCTCGGCCTCATCGTGCCCCCGCGCATGGGCGCGGTCGACAAGGTCGAGGTCGACCTGCCGGGTGCGGCCAATCATGAATTGCTCTCCTATCGCGTCGTCAAGGACAGCCCGGTCCTGCGCGGTGAACGCATTCCGCGTTGGGCCATGCCGTCGCTCGTCGTGCGCGACGGTAAATCGATGCGCTATCAATATGCCGGTCGCCTGCGCGAAAACGATCTCGTCTACCTCTTCGTCACCCCCAGCTATTCCCGCCTTCTCGACCGTCTCTTTGCCAGCCGCGCGCCGGTCGATCCTGAAGACACCGATTTCTTCGGCGCCTTCTCGATCTCGCCGCTGCGCCCCGCCGCCGATCTCGACGCCGCCTACGGGCCGGGGCTTCTGAGCGAACAGGAAAAGGGTCTGACGATCGCCGAACTCATGCGCCAACGCCTCGGCGGCAAGGCCGACTATGCCGACCGCGTCCGTCTCGGCGAGATCATCCTGATCGTCCGCGATCTCGATGAAAACGACCATATCCAGTCCGTCGGCATGTCGCTGGAAGCGCTGGAACCGGCAACGGCCCTGCCGATTTTCGTCAATCTGCACGACATCCTGAACGGCATTCGCGGCTACCTGCGCAAGCGCCGGGAACGCACCGAAGAGGCCGGCAAAAACGACGCCTGACCGCCTTGCGTCTCGCATCATCCGTAGTATGGTCGGCGCACTTTACGCCACCACCAACATTGGATTCCTCCCCATGGCAGCCTTCAAGACCCTCGACGATCTCACCGACATCACCGGCAAGCGCGTGCTCGTGCGCGTCGATCTCAATGTGCCGGTCAAGGACGGCAAGGTCACCGACGCGACCCGTATCGAGCGCGTAGCCCCGACGATCCTCGAATTGTCCGGTAAGGGCGCCAAGGTCATCCTGCTAGCCCATTTCGGCCGCCCGAAGGATGGCCCGTCGCCGGATCTGTCACTGTCCCTGATCATCCCGGCCGTCGAGGAAGTGCTCGATCACGCCGTTCTCTTCGCCTCCGATTGCGTCGGCGCGCCGGCAACTGAGGCCGTCGCCAAGATGGGCAACGGCGATATCCTGCTGCTCGAAAACACCCGCTTCCACAAGGAAGAAGAAAAGAACGACGCGACCTTCACGAAGGCCCTGGCCACCAATGGTGATATCTACGTCAACGACGCCTTCTCGGCCGCCCACCGGGCCCACGCCTCGACCGAGGGCCTCGCCCACCTCCTGCCCGCCTATGCCGGCCGTACCATGCAGGGGGAACTCACGGCGCTGGAAAAAGGTCTCGGCAATCCGGTCCGTCCGGTCGTTGCCATCGTCGGCGGCGCCAAGGTCTCTTCCAAGATCGACCTCCTGAAGAACCTTGTGCATAAGGTCGATGCGCTGGTGATCGGCGGCGGCATGGCCAACACCTTCCTCGCCGCGAACGGCATTGATGTCGGCAAGTCGCTCTGCGAACATGATCTCGCCGACACCGCCAAGCAGATCATCGCGGAAGCCAAAGCTTCGAACTGCCAGATCGTCCTCCCGACGGACGGCGTTGTCGCCCGCGAGTTCAAGGCAGGCGCCGCCAACGAAGTGGTTGCGATCGATGCCATCCCGGCCGATGCCATGGTGCTCGATGTCGGCCCGAAGTCGGTCGAAGCCGTGAAGAAAATCATCGAGGGGTCGACGACGCTGGTCTGGAACGGTCCGCTCGGCGCTTTCGAAATCACTCCCTTCGACACTGCCACCGTTGCGGCCGCCCAATATGCTGCCGAACGCACCAAGGCCGGCAAGCTGACCTCGGTTGCCGGCGGCGGCGATACCGTTTCTGCATTGAACCACGCCGGCGTTGCCGACGACTTCACTTATGTTTCGACGGCAGGCGGCGCCTTCCTCGAATGGATGGAAGGCAAGGTTCTGCCGGGCGTGGCCGTTCTTCAGGTCGCCAAGTAAGCAACAGCATCTGACGACGGGACGGGCCGCGAAAGCCAAAACTTTCGCGGCTTTCCACAAGGTGGTAGGATCACCGTGCAAACTTTCAAACGTTTGAAATCAATTCAATCGTTTCAATAGCTTAGCTGAGCATTTCCCTCCTCATATACTTCTGTTATCGCCGACCTATATTGATCTCGATGCCGACAGAAAACGCCTTGGAGAACGAAAAATGAGCGAAAGACTTGAAGACATTGCCGTAAAGATGGTTGCCGATGGCAAGGGCCTGTTGGCGGCTGACGAATCCACCGCCACGAACAAGAAGCGCTTCGACACGATCGGTCTCGTTTCCACCGAGGAGAGCCGCCGCGACTACCGCGAAATGCTCTTCCGCGCCGACGACGCGATGAAGAAATACATCTCCGGCGTCATCCTCTATGAGGAAACCCTCTTCCAGAAGGCTGCAAACGGCACGCCCTTCGTCGATATCATCAAGGCTGCCGGCGGCATTCCCGGCATCAAGGTCGACACCGGCGCCAAGCCGCTGGCCGCCTTCCCGGGCGAAACCGTCACGGAGGGCCTCGATGGCCTGGCCGACCGCCTTGCGAAATATTATGACGCCGGCGCTCGCTTCGCCAAGTGGCGTGGCGTGATCTCCATCTCCGATGCGCTGCCGACCTACGGCGCGATCAAGGCCAACGCACATGCGCTTGCCCGCTACGCCGCTCTTTGCCAGCAGGCCAAGATCGTGCCGATCGTTGAGCCGGAAGTCCTGATGGACGGCGTTCCCGGCACCCACGATCTCGACCGCAGCGAGGAAGTCACCCGCTGGACGCTGCAGATCGTCTTCCAGGAGCTCGCCGAAGCCCGCATCAGCCTCGAGGGCATGATCCTGAAGCCGAGCATGGTCATCGACGGCAAGAAGCTGCGCAAGGCATCGGTCGAACAGGTCGCCGAGCGCACCGTCAAGGTGCTGAAGGAAACCGTTCCTTCCGCCGTTCCGGGCATCGCCTTCCTCTCCGGCGGCCAGACGTCCGAAGAGGCGACCGCGCATCTCTCCGCCATCAACGGCTACGACCTGCCCTGGGACGTCACCTTCTCCTACGGCCGCGCCCTGCAGGACGCAGCACTGAAGGCATGGGACGGCAAGGCGGCAAACGTCGCCGCCGGCCAGCGCGCCTTCACCCACCGCGCCGAGATGAACTACCTCGCCGCCAAGGGCAGCTGGACCAAGAACAGCGAAAAGGCTGCTTGATTTAGATCAATGGTTGAATGACTGAAAGCCCCGATCGCGATGCGTTTGGGGCTTTTTGCATTCGTACTCGTTCTGAACTCAAAGTTCACGATTCCTACCGCCAAACCATCTTCCTCACTGTCATCCTCGGGCTTGACCCGAGGATCCAGGCACAAAGCCTTTCGAGGCGGCACATAGGAGCAAGCAGTATTGAGTGGTTGCCGCAAAAACAGCTTTAATCAAAAAATCGAACGTCAGTCGGGCGTGAAACAAAATACGAAGCTCGTGCGTGGATCCTCGGGTCAAGCCCGAGGATGACGGAGGGTAGGAGAGATCGGCGCAAGAGCCGCGAATTCAAAGCGCCTCGCCGATGGCCGCGGTAACATCGTCAACCTCACCCCAGCACCCCAACTTGTCACCCGCACAAGTTCCAGCTTCCAGCCGCAAACATCCTGCGGCTAAATCCTGCAAACCTATCCAAACTCGCAGGAGCCACCCATGAACACCGTCGCTTACGTCACCACCGACGTCTTTACCTCCGAGCGTTTTGCCGGCAATCCGCTGGCCGTCGTTTCCGATGCGCGCGGCTTGAGTGACAAGGCGATGCAGAAGATCGCGACGGAGTTCAACTATTCCGAAACGACCTTCGTGCTGCCGCCCGAAAATCCAGACAATACGGCACGCGTCCGCATTTTTACCCCGACCGCGGAAATCCCCTTCGCCGGCCATCCGAATGTCGGCACGGCCTTCGTGCTTGGTCAGCAAGCGAAGATCTTCGGAAAAATACCGGGTGACGGGTTGATCTTCGAGGAGAAGGCCGGGCTGGTAAATGTGCAGCTTCTTCGCACCGGCAACGACGTCACCGGCGCGAAAATACGGGCACCGGGCAATCTGCAAATCGGCGATTCCATCGCTGGCGACCTCATCGCCCGCTGCATCCAGCTCGAGCCCGCATCCATTCGACACTCGACACACGCCCCGACCTTCGCCTCCGTCGGCTTGCCGTTTGCCTTCGCGGAATTGGATAGTCTCGAAACGCTCGGCAAGGCGCGCCCGAACGCAGCCATTTTCGCCGAAGCGGCAGCCCTTCATAAGGAAGACAAGACCGGCTTCTCGCTCTTTGTCTATACCCGCTCGGCCGATAACCCCTGGCATATCCGCGCCCGCATGTTCGCGCCGCTGGATAATGTCATCGAAGATCCCGCAACCGGCAGCGCATCGGCCGCACTCGGCGCCTACCTCACCTCGTTGCTGCCCGAACCCGACGTCGAGAACCAGATCACCATCGAACAGGGCGTGGAAATGGGCCGGCGCAGCCTCATCGGTCTTGATATCAGGAAATCCGGCGGTATCGTTACGGATACCTTCCTCTCCGGCCAGTGCGTCAGCGTCATGCGTGGCGAAGTCGCATTTTGACCTGCGGATAAGCCTTTGAGAAAACCGATGCCGGCTTTGGGGATGGTGCGCTAAAACGTCTCGTTGACGATCAGCGCGATTGTCCAGACCGCAAAGGCGATAATGGCGATCTTCCAGAAATCAACACGCCGCTTGAGGCCGGGCAGCCCGAGCGGCTTGATGATCTGCACCGCCATGGCCAGCATCAGCAGCACCGCGATCACTTTTGTCACGGTATTTTTCCCCGTTTGCGCAAGAGTGAGCACGACCCCTTCAAAAACCACTGCGCAGTTTTCGTGATCATGCTCTATTCGTCATAGGACGGACATCTTTCCGCGCCAACAGACTGTTTCTACACGCCGATAGCGGCAATCCGGGGCACAATCAATAGCGAAAACTGGCGGGAACCCATTCCTGCCTTATCGGTTCTTTAAGCGGAGCCGATTGAAAGTAGGAACATGAAACGAAATATCCTGCCCGTTCTCGCCCTGCTTTTCGGCACGCTCTTCCTGTTTACGGGAAATGGCCTGCACAGCCTGCTTTTACCCGTGCGCGGCACGGCCGAGGGCTATGCCACGACGACGCTCGGTCTGCTCGGCACGACATGGGCTACCGGCTTCGTGCTCGGCTGCCTGACAGCGCCGAAACTGGTCCGGCGCATCGGCCATGTGCGCGCCTTTTCCGGCTTCATCTCGGTCATCGCCATCATCGCGCTTCTCACCGGCATCATCGTCGATCCCGTCTGGTGGGTGGCGCTGCGCGCCGTCACCGGCTTTTGCACGGCCGGAACCTCGATGATCATCGAAAGCTGGCTCAACGAACGCGCGACCAATGAAAGCCGGGGCGCGATCTTCTCGCTCTATATCGGCATCACCCTGATCGGCGCCGTCGCCGGCCAGATGATGATCCCCTTCGCCGACATCCACACACCCATCCTCTTCATGATGTGCGGCATTTGCTATTGCGTCGCCATGCTGCCGACGACGCTGTCGACCGCCGCTTCGCCGCAACCACTGAAGGCCGTCAGCCTGGACCTGAAGGCGCTCTATCGCAATTCGCCAGTCGCCTCCCTCGGCATCCTGCTGGTCGGCATCGCCAATGGCGCCTACGGAACGCTCGGCGCTGTCTTCGGCGCCAATGCCGGCCTCTCCGAGGGCAATATCGCATTGATGATGAGCTCGACCATCTTTGCCGGTGCAGTGATGCAGTTTCCGGCCGGGCGCCTTTCCGATCGTATCGACCGCCGCTACGTGTTGGCCGGCATGGCCGCCGTCGCCGCCATCGACGGCCTGCTGCTCTTCTTGGTGAAGCCAGGCAACCCGTATTTCCTGATTGGCATGGTGGTGATCTATGGTGCTGTCGCCAACACGCTCTACCCGATCACCGTCGCCCACGCCAACGACTTCGCCGCACCGGAGGAATACGTCAAGGTTTCCGGCGGCCTGCTGCTGCTCTACGGCATCGGTACGATTATCGGCCCGACGCTCGGCGGCCCGGTCATGTCGAGCATCGGCCCCTATGCGCTGTTCTTCGTCACCGCAGTCGCGCATGTGCTGATCACGACCTACGCGATCTTCCGCAGCCGCCAGCGAGCGGCAAAGCCGGCAGGCGATCGCGATGCCTATACAACCATGCCGTCGGCCAATGCGCAGATGATCACACCCGAGAGCATGTCGCTTGCGCGCAGCGAGACTTCAAAAAAGGATGATAACACTGTAAATTACGGCACCTGAGCCCAGTGGAGCATCCCGCTTTCAGACAGTATCGCCTGAAAGCCGACAAGATGCTCTGGATTCAAAAGGCTGGAGCAACCTTTACGCGTTCAGATGAACGCGCGGCGCTTTAGCGGCAAGGAGGAGCCGAAATGAGCATTTTCGACGACGACCAACCGAAGCAGCCTTCCGCCCATGAGATCGGCAGCGATCTTTCGCTGCTCTCCGTCGACGAGCTTAAATATCGCATCACCATGCTGCAGGCCGAGATCGCTCGGCTGGAAGACGAGATCGCCGCCAAGGCATCCGGCCGGAAAGCCGCTGAAAACCTCTTCCGCTTCTAGAGCAATTCCAGGAAAAGTGCGCGGCGGTTTTTCGTCCGGAATTGCGCAAAAAATACTCCGCCATCGGCGCAAAACCTGTGCACCCGAAACAGGCGGACGGATATGCTCAACGGAATATTAAGCTTTACGACATATTACTATAGGCATCCAGATTTGCTCTGGACTCAGACAGTTCCTCCACTTGTCGAATTGGTCTGATTTTTCTCCCTGTTTTACCTTGAGAGCCGCTTTTGCGGCTCTTCTTTTTTGTTTTTCGGAAGCTGTTCGACGAAACTGTGGAGATTAACCCTTTCTTAAGAATCGCCTTGCGGATTTCAGTTAAAATCATCATCTTGAAGTCATAAGAACGGATGCCGAGAGTCCTTCTGGACTTGCCCGGTCTTTCCTGAACAAAAGTGTTGCGTGAAGCAGGGATTTCTTCGATGTCGGAACTTGGGTTGAACACGATCAGCTTTGCTGGCCATGCAGCGTCGTCGGCACAGTTCAGGATGCTGTATTCCGAAGGCATGTCGCTGGTCGAAGAAACCGCCGGCTATCTCGATGGCCAGGGCCGCACCGCCTCCAAGGTTCTGCCGCGCATGGCCTCCGTACTCTACGCCGCCGAATCCATGCGGCTCACCACCCGCCTGATGCAGATGGCCTCCTGGCTGCTCTTGCAGCGCGCCGTCAACAATGGCGAAATGTCGCGCGATCAGGTGCTGGCCGAAAAGAACAAGGTCCGCCTCGACGGCTTCAACGTCGACCGCAACGCGCCCGGCTGGAACGACCTGCCGGAAGCCTTCCGCGACCTCGTCGAGCGCTCGCTGCGCCTGCAGAACCGCGTCGCCCTGCTCGACCGCGAAATCTATCGCCCGACCGAACCCCAGATCGTTCCGGACAACCAGAACAGCGTCAAGGCGCAGCTCACCCTGCTGCAGACGGCTTTCGGAGAATAACCGAGAAAGCATCATTTTGCGGACGAATTGAACCGGTCGTGCCCTGCGCGGCCGGTTTTGTTCTGCCGGGAAAAGCGATACCCTGGCGACGGCATCCTGGCGAGGTGATCATGGGTCCCGATGACGTTCTGAAGCTTTACGAGACCAAGATCAAATCACAGCGTTTCGATGAATTGGTGCCGCTCATAGCTGATGACGACGTCTTCTGGTTCTCCGACGGCTCCCATTGTGGCCTCGAAGAGATCCGGGCCGCGTTCGAAAGAACCTGGGAGAAAGCTAAGAATGAAGTCTATTGGCTTGAGGATCTCAGGTGGATCGCTGTCGGTAGCGACGCCGCAAGCTGCATCTACACTTTTCACTGGAAAGGATTGTGGGACGGCAAAGCCTTCGAAGGCAAAGGCCGGGGCACGACGGTTCTCCAGAAGAGATCCGGCGAATGGAAAATCACCCATGAGCATCTGAGTCATTTCCCGCGTTAGCAGACAACAAAAAAGCCCGGCAAAAACCGGGCTCTTGTCAAAACGTCGAATCGCGAAGCGATTAGACGCCGAGGCTGCCGAAGCGCTTGTTGAACTTGGAGACGCGGCCACCGCGGTCCATGAGCTGCTGATTGCCGCCCGTCCAAGCCGGATGCGACTTGCTGTCGATTTCGAGGTTCATGGTGGCGCCTTCAGAACCCCAGGTCGAGCGGGTTTCGTATTCGGTGCCGTCAGTCATGACTACCTTGATGGTGTGGTAGTCGGGATGGATGTTGGCCTTCATAACAATCTTCCTGTCATGCCAGGGTCCATTTGTCGCAAGCCATTGCGGCAACCGAACCGATTGAATAAATGAAGCCGCAGTCCGATTAGGCTACGGCTTCCAATTAAGATGGCGTGCCTATACATGAAGGCGGCAAGGATAACAAGGGGCGAAAAAGCGAAGTCCCTTGCTGATATGGGGATTGGAGACGACTTGTCAGAGACTGGCCAGACAGACGACAAAAAACGCGGATCCATCCGCCCCCTCGGGCGGCTGACGCCCTATCTCAAGCGCTATCGCGGCATGGTGGCGGGCGCCCTCATCGCGCTGATCGCCGCCGCCGTCACCTCGCTCGCCCTGCCGCTTGCCGTCCGGCGCATGATCGACCATGGCTTCGATCAGGCCGACCGTGGTCTCATCGACAGCTATTTCGTGGCGATGCTGCTCATGGCCGTCGTCCTCGCGGTGGCAAGCGCAATGCGCTACTATTTCGTCATCACCATCGGCGAGCGCATCGTCTCGGATATGCGCCGCGAAGTCTTCGACCATGTGACGCGGCTGTCGCCCTCCTTCTTCGACGTCAATCAATCCGGCGAGATCGTCTCGCGGCTGACGGCCGATACGACGCAGATCAAGTCCGCCGTCGGCGCGACAGCCTCTGTAGCTTTGCGCAATCTTATCCTCTGTCTCGGTGCTGTGGGGATGATGATCGTCACCAGCCCGAAACTGTCGAGCATCGTGCTCATCGCCATTCCGATCATCGTGCTGCCGCTCGTCAGTTTCGGACGTTCGGTGCGCAAGCGCTCGCGGGCAGCGCAGGATACGCTCGCCCAGGCATCGGCCTACGCCAACGAAACCATCGCCGCCAGTCGCACCATTCAGGCCTTCAACGGCGAGACCGCCGCCGCAGAGCGCTATGGCGCATCGGTCGAAGATGCCTATCAAGCAGCACGCGCCGCGATCAAATCCCGCTCGCTGCTCACCGGCTTTGCCATCACCATGATCTTCGGCAGCATCGTCGCCGTGCTCTGGGTCGGCGCCGAGAACGTGCTCGCCGGCACGATGACGGCCGGAACGCTCGGCCAGTTCCTGCTCTATTCCGTCATCGCCGGCACATCGCTCGGCTCCCTGTCCGAGGTCTGGGGTGAACTGTCACAAGCAGCAGGCGCGGCCGATCGCCTGGGCGAGCTTCTAGCGGAGGTATCGCCGATTGCCGCGCCCTCCGATCCCCTGCCCCTGCCCCAGCCGCCGCAAGGCCGGGTGGACTTCTCGGACGTACATTTCTCCTATCCGTCGCGGCCTGGCAGGTCGGCGCTGCATGGCCTGTCGCTGTCCGTCAAGCCGGGCGAGACGGTGGCGATCGTCGGCCCTTCGGGCGCCGGCAAGAGCACGATCTTCTCGCTGCTCCTGCGCTTTTACGATCCGCAACAGGGCAGCGTCGCCATCGACGGCATCGACATCAGCCGTGTCTCCCCGGAAGCCTTGCGCGACCGCATCGCCATCGTGCCGCAGGACACGACGATTTTCGCCGCCACGATCCATGACAATATCGCCTTCGGCCGACCCGGCGCGTCGCGCGACGAAGTGCGCGCTGCAGCGATCGCCGCCCAGGCGGATGAGTTCATTCTGCGCCTGGATCAAGGTTACGACACGCAGGTGGGCGAACGCGGCATTACCCTTTCCGGCGGGCAGCGCCAGCGCGTCGCCATTGCCCGCGCCATCCTGAAGAATGCGCCGATCCTGCTGCTCGACGAAGCGACATCGGCGCTCGACGCCGAAAGCGAGACACTGGTGCAGAAGGCGCTCGATGGCCTGATGGAAACACGCACCACCCTCGTCATCGCCCATCGCCTGGCGACCGTGCTCAAGGCCGACCGCATTCTGGTGCTCGATCAAGGCCGCATTGTCGAGGAGGGCACGCACCAGAGCCTCATCCATCACGGCGGCATCTACGCCAAGCTGGCCCGGCTGCAATTCGACGCCGGCGTCGAAGATCGCATGCTCGTTGTGAAATAACGACAGATTGATCAAGTCATTGCGAATGCAACAGGTGGAAATGGCGTTGAAGTTGCGCTAGATTTCCGGTGTTATCTCGCACTGATGCGATTCTAGGAGACGGGAACGATGTATAAATTTGAAGTCTACAAGGATAAGGCTGGCGAATTCCGATTCCGGTTCAAGGCCTCGAACGGCGAAACCATGTTTGGCTCCGAAGGCTACAAGGCGAAGGCTTCCGCCCTGCACGCCATTGAATCCATCAAGGCCCATGTCGGGGGCGCCGTTATCGACGACCAGACCACAGCCACCGCTTAAGACTTCACGTCGAGCGTCTGCTATGACAGCCTTCTACGGCCGGCCGCCTTTGGGCGTGTCGGCCGTTTTGTTTGATCGCCGGAAAACTTCGAAAAATTTCGCTCCGCTTTGTCGAAACCGGCCCGGCTCGCGGCTCATTGTATTGGAACGGCATGAAGCCGCTTCACCGGCGGCGTTGCGCATTTTTAGATTTGCTTCTTAGATGCAGCATCCGGCCCGGAAAACCGTCAACACAGCGAGCAGGAGTTTCCCATGCAATACGCCTTGATCATCCGTGAATCGGCCGAGGATTTTAAGCGCCGCGAGGATCCCGCCTACAAAAACGGCTGGATCGCCTATACGCAGGCGCTCGTCCAGGCCGGCATCATGACCGGTGGCGCCGGACTGACCGCGCCGGAAACCGCAACGCTTATCCGCCACCGTGGTGGTGATCATGATGTGCAGGACGGCCCTTTCCCGGAGGGCAAGGAGCAGCTCGGCGGCTTCTACCTGATCGATGTGCCGGATCTCGACACAGCCCTGGAATGGGCCGTACGTGTGCCGGTTTCTCAGCAGGGCTCCGTCGAGATACGTCCGCTCCTGCACATGTGAGACGACCATGAACCCCGACGCCGGGCGCGCCGCCGAGCGGGTGGCGCGTCAGTCCTACGGCAAGCTGATCGCCTTTCTCGCGGCACGTTCGGGTGATGTGCCGTCGGCTGAGGATGCGCTCTCCGAGGCGCTTGCCGCCGCGCTGAATAACTGGCCCGAGCGGGGCATCCCGGATAATCCTGAAGCCTGGCTGCTGGTCGCGGCGCGGCGCAACCTCTATCGCGCTGCAAGGCATGCGAAAGTGAAAGCCGCCACCCGCGATACGATCGCCGTGGCATTCGCGGAAGCAGAGGAACGCATGAATGCGGATGGCCCGGCCTTCCCCGACGAACGGCTGAAGCTGTTGTTCACCTGCACCCACCCAGCCATCGACCGCTCGGCACATACGCCGCTAATGCTGCAGACAGTCCTCGGCATCGACGCCAAAACCATCGCGCGGGCCTTTATCGTCTCGCCCGAAACAATGAGCCAGCGGCTGGTGCGGGCAAAGGCCAAGATCCGCGAGGCGCGCATTCCTTTCACCGTTCCCGATCGCTCCATGCTGCCGGAACGACTGGCGGGTGTACTCTCGGCGATCTATGCCGCTTACGGTCTCGGCTGGGACGGGCTTGACGGCGAAGACGGCAAGCGTAGCTCGCTGGCAGATGAGGCCATCTGGCTCGGCCGCGCCCTGCTCACCATCCTGCCGGAGGAGCCGGAAGCGGCCGGCCTGCTGTCCCTGATGCTCTATTGTGAAGCCCGCCGCAGCGCTCGCCGGGATGCCGAAGGCTGCTATGTACCGCTCGACGAACAGGACACCACACGCTGGAACGCCATCATGATCGCCGAAGCCGACAATCTGTTGCGGCAGGCAGGCGCTTTCGACCGCTTCGGCCCGTTCCAGTGCCAGGCGGCAATCCAGTCCGTCCACGCCGAACGCCGCCGCTCCGGCGTCACCAACTGGGCGGCGCTCGCAATGCTTTACGATGCGCTCGTTCAGATGACACCAACCGCTGGCGCCCGCGTCAGCCGGGCCGCCGTCATCGGCCGGGCACAAGGCGCAGCCGCGGGATTGCATCATCTGAACCAGATGGTCGAGCGCGATATCGCCAGCTACCAACCTTACTGGGCTGTGCGCGCGCATCTGCTGGCTGAGGTGGGCGATACGGAAGGCGCCGTCGCGGCCTATCGCACGGCAATCGGTCTCAGCGATAGCGAAGCTGTTCGCGAGTTTCTTTCAGAGCGGCTGGTTGCTCTCGAGACATAACGAGGTTGAGCGCGCGCTCCATCCCCGGCAGGCCCCCTCACTTCTCCGTCAGCTTCAGCTCGATACGCCGGTTGGTGGCGCGAGCTTCCGGCGTGTCGCCGGGGGCGATCGGCTGGAACTCGCCAAAGCCGGCGGCAACGAGCCGGTCTGCGGGAACGCCCTGGGCAATCAGGAACTTGACGACGGCGATGGCACGGGCCGACGACAGCGCCCAGTTATCCGGATAATGGCCACTGCCCGAGAGCGGCACATTGTCCGTATGCCCGTCGACGCGCAGCACCCAGTTGATCTCCGGAGGAATTTCCTTGGAAAGGTCGATCAGCGCGGCGGCGAGCTTGGCCATCTCCGTCTGGCCGGCCGGATTGAGATCGGCCGCCCCCGAGGGAAACAGCACTTCGGACTGGAAGACGAAGCGGTCGCCGACGATGCGGATATTGTCGCGGTCCGAGAGGATTTCGCGCAATCGCCCGAAGAAGTCCGAGCGATAGCGGTTGAGCTCCTGCACCCGCTGCGCCAGCGCCACATTCAGCCGCCGGCCAAGATCGGCGATCTTTACCTGCGATGACTGATCCTTGCTTTCCGACGCCTGCAAAGCGGCCTCGACGGCGGCGATCTGGCTTCGGAGTGCGGCAATCTGCTGATTGAGGAGTTCGACCTGACTGAGCGCGCGGGCGCTTGTCTGCTTCTGCTCGTCAAGCTGCTGCGTCAGCGTGCCGACCTGCTGCTGGGCGGCTTGGCTATTGCCGGAGCCGGCGCTGAGCAGTGCCTGCAGACGTGAACGGTCGCTTTCCGCCATCGACAGCGATGCTTGCAGATTGGCGACCGAATCTTCGAGATCCTGCTTGCCGTTCTTCTCCAACGCCAGTTGCTCCACCAGATCGTTGATGCGGCTGTTGAGGCGGTTCAACACCTCGTCACGGCCGGAAATCTCACGGCTCAAGATAAACTGCCCGACGACAAACACCGTCAGCAGGAACATGATCGCCATCAACAGCGTGGATAGCGCATCGACGAAGCCGGGCCAATAATCGACCGATCGCTGATGGCGGCGGTTTCGCGCGAGCGCCATGGCTTACTTGCTCCCGGTTTTCTCGGTATGGCTGATGCGGTCGGCGAGACGGTCGAGCGTGCGACGCATCGATTTCGCCTCCTCCTGCTGTGCCTCGATCCAGTCGCGCAGCATCTGCTGTTCGTTGCGCATGTTCTTGACCAGGCCCTGAATGCCCTCAGCAAGGTTCGCCATCGCCGTCACCGAACGCTGGCCGCCGCCCTCGTCGGCAATCTTGCGCAGATAGTCCGACAGCGCACGCACATCCTCCGAGGAGGCGCCGTTGGCACCTTCGATGACCGGGGCAAGATCGGAACCGACATCGGTCACGGAGGAAAGCCAGTTTTCCAGTTCCGTATAGAAACGGTTCTGCGCGCGGCCGGCCTGCAGATCGAGGAAGCCGAGGATCAGCGAGCCGGAAAGACCGAGCAGCGAGGAGGAAAAGGCCGTGCCCATGCCGACCAGCGGGCCGGAGAGGCCGGATTTCAGCGCACCGAGAATATCGCCGCTATCACCCGAGCCGACATCGAGGCTCTGGATGACGTCGTTGATCGACCCGATCGTGCCGATCAGGCCCCAGAAGGTACCGAGCAGGCCGAGGAAGACCAGCAGGCCGATGAGATAGCGCGAGGTGTCGCGCGACTCGTCGAGGCGGGTGGCGATGGAATCGAGGATCGAGCGCAACGTTGCCGTCGAAAGCTGCATGCCGCGGCGGTTGCCGATCAGCGCCCGCATCGGCGCCAGAAGCCGGGGATTGCGGCCAACCTTGTCGGCATTGCCAACGGCGCGGAAATGATTGAACCAGCGGACTTCCGGCCGCAGCATCAGCACATGGTTGAAGACCAGCAGGATGCCGACGGCGAGAACACCGAGGATCAGGCCATTGAGGCCGGGATTGTGCATAAAGGCGACTTGAGCCTGACGAAACAGGATCGCCACGATAAAGCCGACAATGACCAGGAAGAGGATCATCGTCCAGAAGAAGGCCATTGGGCTGGAGAGCTTGTAGGTATATCCGCCCGACGCATTGTCGGTCGACCCCAGATCCCCCAGGTTCACATTTTCCATCGCACACTCAGCCTCCGGAGTTTCCGCAGGCGGAGACTAGAGCAACATTGAGCCGAATTGAAGAGACGGAAACCACAAAACGACCCGTTGGCAACAGGCAGTTTTGCCACAGGTGATTTGGTGTAAGGCGACCTTATTTCGTCGGGATCGGCCGCTTGACGACCTCGGCCAGCGCCTTGTGGATATGCTCGTTGCCGCAGACGATCGAGCTGGTGGCGAGCATGTCGTTGCCGCCGTCGAGATCCGACACGAAACCACCGGCTTCACGCACCAGCAGAATGCCCGCCGCCATGTCCCAGGGCGACAAGCCCACTTCCCAGAAACCGTCAAAACGACCGGCGGCGACATAGGCAAGGTCGAGAGCTGCCGAGCCGACACGGCGGACACCGGCGACTTCACCCATGACGTGACGCAGCTCGATGAGGAACTTGCCATGATTGCCGCCGCCGAGATGCGGAATGCCACAGCCGATGACGCAATCCGACAGCACGCGGCGCGAAGCAACGCGCAGGCGGCGATCGTTGAGGAAGGCGCCGCCGCCGCGCTCGGCGGTGTAGAGCTCGTCGGTTGCCGGATTGAAGACGACACCGCCGACGATTTCACCATTGCGCTCGAGTGCGATCGACACGGAGAACATCGGAATGCCGTGCAGGAAATTGGTCGTGCCGTCGAGCGGATCGACGATCCAGCGATGCGCGCCGTCGGTGCCCTTGATCTCCTCGTGCGACTCTTCGCCGAGGAAGCCATAGGTCGGCCGCGCCTTCAGCAGCTCGTCACGAATGATCTTCTGCGCCTTGAAATCGGCCTGGCTGACGAAATCGCCCGGTCCCTTCACCGAAACCTGCAGGTTCTGCACTTCGCCGAAATCGCGGCTGAGCGACTTGCCTGCCTTGAGGGCAGCCTGAACCATGACATTGAGAAGAGCAGAACGGGCCATCGGTTTTCCTTGGGTAATATAGAAGGCACTGACCGGACCCGAAAAAGGCCCCGGCGGAGCGGGATCGGCAGCGCAATAAAAGATTGGCGGCCTCAAGACCACAAAATCGGGGGAATTTCAAGTGCCGAGGCAAAGGCCGACGTTATGAGCTCGCTCGCAGGACTTCAGGAAAGCCCAAACGCGCTACCGCGCCCGGCGGAACTTGTTGGCCGCGTCGATCGCGGCCTTCTGCTGATAATCCTCGATGCCCTGATAGAAATCCTCGAGCTCCGGATCCTTCAGACCAGCGCGGCGGGAGATGACATACCAGGTGGCAGCCGCCACCGGATCCTGCTTCGTGCCGAGCGCATTGATATAGAGATGCGCGAGCTTGTTCTGGGCAACGACATTGCCACGATAGGCGGCAACCCGCATCCAGTTGAAGCCGTTTTCCAGATCCTGCTTGCCACCGGTGCCATTGATCAACCAGACGCCCATGTCGAGCTGCGCGGTATCGAAACCGGAATTGGCGGCACGCGATAACCATTCCCGTGCGCGCGCCTTCTTTTCCGGCGGCAGGTCGGGCATGTTGAGATAGAGCTGCGAGACGGCATATTGCGCGTCTGCAATGCCCTGTTCGGCGGACTTCTCATAATAGGGGAGAGCCATTTGCAGGCCCTTGATGCCGGGATTTTCGGCCGTCAGGATCTGCCCCAAATTGAATTCGGCGGAAGCCTGACCGGCATCGGCGGCCTTCCTCATCCACTCATCGGCTTTCTTCCGGTCGCGCGGCACGTCACGCCCCTCCATCAGGACCAGGGCATATTTGAACATCGCGGTGGCGTCGCCGCCCTCGGCGGCCTTGCTGTACCAGAAGGCCGCATCCTTGGTATCGCGCTTGACGCCGAGACCTTGAGACATCAATTCGGCAATAAGGGTCTGCGCGGCGGGATCACCGAGCTGCGCCCGTGGCAGGGCCTTTTGGAAAGCGGTCAGATAATAACCGCGCTGGAAGGCGCCATAGGCCTCGTCGACCTTGCCCTTGAAGGGCTTTTCCGGCGGCAGATCGGGCAGATTCGCGCCCATGCGCTCAAAGACCCCGACGCCTTCGGACGGCTGTACAGTGTCGGGCTTCGGCTCCGCGCCAGGCTGGATCTTCTCGGTCTTGAAAGTGTTCGCGCCGGCGTCCAGCGGGCGTGTCACAACGCTCTCGCCATGCGTCGGGGCATCGTCCGGAGGCACGTCGGTATCGTCGGCAAGCCCGCCTTCGGTGGGTTTGGCACCCTTGTTAGGCTGCGCGGTAATGCCTGGCAGCGACGTATCGCTGTTGCTCGACTGCGCCACCGCCAGCAACGGCAACGCCGTCAGTCCGACGGCGAGCGCGGCAAGAAAGGAACGGTGACTGAATCGAGGCGTAAACGACATGGTTTGCTATCAATCTTCAAACCGTGGCGCTTTTTCGTCGAGAAGTGCATTCACTTCGGCAACGATGGACGCCGCCGCTGCGGGATCGGCGAAAACAGCCGTGTGCAGCGCCACGAATTCGGCGCCTGACAAAGCCACCTCCAGCGCCGATTTCGGATCGGTACCGCCCATGACGATGCAGGGGATGGCAATCATCGAGGCCCACCACTCGCCAAGCGCCACGTTTTTCGGATGCGCCTCTGGCTTGATGTCGCCGTCGAGCTTGCCGAAGAAGATATAGTCGGGCCGCAGCTCGCCGATCTCCAGCGCGTGATGCCTGTCGGTGGCATTGCCGCCGCCGACGATCAGCTTCGGCACATGTTTTTCCACCGCCTCGGTGAATTCGGCAAGATTGCCGGTGATGTGCAAGCCGTCGGCCTTGGCCCGGCCGGCCACGCGGCTGTCGCCGGCGATCAGCGCTGCGGCGCCCGTCTCCTGCACCAGGGGCACCAGCTTTTCCGCGTGCTTCTGGAAAGTGTTGTCGTCAAGCCCGTATTGCGGGATGATGACCGAGGCCACATCCCCGCCCCTCAACGCATCGGCCACCACCTTCGCCTGCTCGTCGATATCGGCAATATCGGGAGCGATGAGAACGAGGCGGCAACGATCTTCAGGCACGGTCATTGAGAGTTTCCATGTTTACGGGTTCATTCGTCAGGAATGGCGTACCCGTTCGATGTTTGTGAGTAAATCCGTTAGAACGCTCTGACAAGGGGCAGGCCGCCGAAACCGCTCCACGCCATGAACACCTTATCTGTTACGAAGACCCCGTGGAACCTTTCGGCCGAGATGCCGGAAACAAAGCGCAATCCATCATTGCATCGCACAATTGACTTGCCGGTCCCCCAGGTTTGACGTAGCCTTTTGCCATGTCGATCATGGACCCCTTCGCAGCCATCGCTGATCCGAACCGGCGCCATCTGCTGGAAGAGTTGCGGCGCGCACCTAAAACGGTCAATGAACTGGCGCAGGGCCTGCCCATCAGCCGCCCCGCCGTGTCGCAACATCTCAAGGCGCTGCTCGACAGCAATCTCGTTTCCGTCACCTCCGAAGGCACGAAGCGGATTTACGCGGTCAACAGCCGCGGTTTCGACAAGCTCAATTTGTGGCTGGATCAGTTCTGGGCCTGAGAGCGGCGCTTAGCGCCTTGCGGCGAATTCCCGGCATTTCACAGAAAACCGGTATTTCACATAAAAATTGCGCCGACTTCCACTTGTGACATGTTGAAGCCGGCGCATTTTTTGAACTGGAATGCCCACCATCTCGACCGGGATTGTCCCTGGGCCTTTTGGCCCGCCTGTCCTTCCTGGCTGTGATCGGTGGTTTTGTCCCTTAAAAGACGTTGCGTCAGTGAACTGACGATTTCAGACGATGGATTTCGTCCTTGAGGCGCAGCTTCCTGCGCTTGATGTCGGCTATTTCGGTATCATTGATAGAGGGAGATGTCAGTGCAGAATGCAGCGCCTCCTCGAGAGCGACATGTTTCTTTTCGAGCGATTCAAGATGTGCTTGAACAGTCATATGACCCTTCCTTCCTCTTACGATCTCCGGCTATCCCGTCGCCAGAGCTCTAGGTGTCAACCCTATCAGTGTGACATAATATTGAACCCTTGTCGAAGGCGAAAACGTGGCCTTTGAGCGACAAATTCATGATGACGGATAACTTCCCGTCCCCGCCATTTGGTGATAGGAGCTTGCGGAATTCATGAGGCGGGACGAACGCGATTCCGCAAGCATTGGGGAAATAAGCATGGCCGATCAGGAACAGGCGGAAATCAGGCTGATCGTGGCGCGGTTGCGTCAGGAACACGAGGATTACGACGCCGCGATCAATGCCATGATCCAGACGGGCTGCGAGGCTCTGCGCATTCAGCGCATGAAAAAGAAGAAGCTCGTCATCAAGGACAGGCTGACCAAGCTGGAAGACCAGATCATCCCCGACATTATCGCCTGAGGAGCAAGACGCGACGATGATGACAGAAAGACCGCCCGTTGCCATTATCATGGGCAGCCAGTCCGACTGGGAAACCATGAAGAACGCCGCGGATACGCTGGAAGCGCTGGAAATCACCTATGATGCGCGCATCATTTCCGCGCACCGCACCCCGGACCGGCTGATGAGCTTCGCCAAGGGCGCGCGCGACGAGGGCTTCAAGGTCATCATCGCCGGCGCGGGCGGCGCTGCCCACCTTCCAGGCATGGCCGCCTCGATGACGCCGCTGCCGGTCTTCGGCGTGCCGGTGCAATCGCGTGCCTTGTCCGGACAGGATAGTCTTCTTTCCATCGTCCAGATGCCGGCCGGCATTCCCGTCGGCACATTGGCAATCGGCAAGGCCGGCGCCATCAATGCCGCGCTTCTGGCCGCCGCCGTCCTCGCGCTCAGTGACGAAGAGATCGCCGACCGGCTCGACGAATGGCGCGCCCGGCAGAGCGCCGCGGTTGCCGAATATCCGATGGACGACCTATGACCGCGAAAACGATCGGCATCATCGGCGGCGGCCAGCTCGGCCGCATGCTGGCCATGGCCGCGGCCCGGCTGAATTTTCAAACGGTCATCCTGGAGCCGCAGGCCGATTGTCCGGCAGCGCAGCTGGCAAACGAGCAGATCGTCGCTGCCTATGACGATCCCTCCGCCCTTGCCGAACTGGCGAAGCGCTGCGACGTCGTCACCTATGAATTCGAAAACGTGCCGGTCGTTGCCGCCGAAAGGCTGGCCAAGGATGTCCCCGTCTATCCACCGCCGAAGGCATTGGAAATGGCGCAGGACAGGCTGACTGAAAAGCGCTTCATCAACGATTGCGGCATTCCGACCGCCCGCTTCCACGCCGTCGACAGCCAGGCCGATCTCGAAGCCGCCCTTGCCGATTTCGGCGGACAGGGCGTGCTGAAGACCCGTCGCCTCGGCTATGACGGCAAGGGCCAGCGTGTCTACCGCTCGTCCGCCGATAGCGCCGAAGGCGGCTATGCAGCCCTCGGCAGCGTGCCGCTGATCCTCGAAAGCTTCGTGTCCTTCGAGCGGGAGATTTCCATCATCGCCGCCCGCGGCCTGGATGGCGCAATCGCCTGCTATGATCCGGCGGAAAATATCCACCGCGACGGCATCCTCCACACCTCCACCCTGCCCGCGAGCATCTCCGACGAGACAGCGGCAGCAGCCCGCGAGGCTGCGGAGAAGATCTTGGCTGCGCTCGGCTATGTCGGCGTCATCGGCATCGAGTTCTTCGCGCTTGCCGACGGCAGCCTGATCGCCAATGAAATGGCGCCGCGCGTGCACAATTCCGGCCACTGGACAGAGGCTGCCTGCGTCGTCTCACAATTCGAGCAGCATATCCGCGCCGTCGCCGGCCTGCCGCTCGGCAATCCCGTCCGGCATTCCGACTGCGTGATGCAGAATCTGATCGGCGACGACATCCTTTCGGTCCCCGATTGGCTGCGCCGTGACGATGTGCTAGTGCATCTCTACGGCAAGACGGAGTCCCGTCCCGGCCGCAAAATGGGCCATGTCACGCAGCTTCGCCGCTAACAGTACAGGGAAAAAGCCCCTGACGTGGTTGACAGGGCCCAGGCGACGAGGTATTTGCTCCCCACCCTAAAGAGCGCGCCCTGAGCGCGCTTTTGATTGTTAAAAGATACGGGCGAATGTGACATTCCCCCTCAGAGATCGCGGATCAGAAAAATGAAGATCAAGAATTCGCTCAAGTCGCTCAAGGCGCGTCACCGTGACAACCGTCTGGTTCGCCGCAAGGGCCGCATGTACATCATCAACAAGCTGAACCCGCGCTTTAAGGCTCGTCAGGGCTGATTTTGCGTGGAGCCCGGTTTACGAACCGGGCCGGCCGTCTAACGGCCGGATTATGATCTCGCATCATAATCGTTCGGGATGATCACATCAAAATTGTTTTGATCTTCGACATTGGCGGGCTACTATGCCCGCCATGCGCGTTTTTGCTTTGTCATATCCGGCCCTGCCGATTCTCCTTGCCCTGACCGTCGTCGCCCCGCATGTCGCGATGGCAGATGATTCCGGTATCGTTGAGAAAAAAGACCCTAGCACCGCTGCCGCGAGCCTATCGCCGAAGCAGCAGGTCGACAATCTCTTCACAGCTCTGAAGCGCCAGCGCGATCCCGATCAGGCAAACCTGATTGCCGACCAGATCCGCGTGGAATTGAGTGATTCCGGCAGCGCCACCATCAATCTCCTGATGCAATGGGCCGACAAGGCCATCCAGGAAAAGCGCAATCCGGCGGCCATGGATTTTCTCGACCAGGTCATCTCGCTGAAGCCGGACTATGTCGAGGGCTGGAATCGGCGCGCAACGCTGAATTACGCCATCGGCGACTATCGCAAGTCGATGGAGGACATCAATCAGGTCCTGCGGATAGAGCCGCGCCATTTCGGCGCGCTCGGCGGCATGGCCGCGATCCTGAGCGAGGCCGGCAAGGACGAGATGGCGCTGAAGGCGTGGGAACGCTTCCTTGAGGTCTATCCGGCGAATCGCGCCGCCCAGGAGCAGGTGAATACGCTCTCGGAAAAAATCGCCGGGAGCCGAACTTGAGATTTATCAACAACGGGTAAGCCTGCGACGGACGAGAGGTCATAGACGTCGGACTGGCTGACGGCCCCAATAGCTGCATCATACCGAAATGATCAATGTGCTGTTTTACGCCCTTGTTTTCATTCTGATCGCCGTTGCCGGTTTCTCGGCCTTCAAGACGCGCGCCATAGAGCAGGCCCATCCCAATATCGGCGAGTTGACCGATATCGGTGATCTCCGCATCAATGCCGTGCATCTGCCGCGTCCGGCCACAGCCGACCTGCCGCCTCTGATCTTCATCCATGGCGCCAGCGGCAATCTGCGCGACCAGTTCGAAGCCTTTGCCGGCCCACTTGCGGGCCGTGCCGAAATGCTGTTCGTCGACCGGCCCGGCCACGGCTATTCCGAACGCGGCGGCCCGGAAAACGCCCTGCCCTCCGGCCAGGCCGACGCCATCGCCCGATTGATGGAGAAACGCGGCATCGAAAAGGCCATCATCATCGGCCATTCCTTCGGCGGTGCGATCGCCGCCTCCTTCGGCGTTCGCCACCCCGACAAAACTGCCGGCCTGCTCTTCCTCGCACCGGCGACCCACCCCTGGCCCGGCGGCATCGACTGGTACTATACGCTTGCCGCCATGCCGGTCCTCGGCTGGCTCTTCTCGCATCTGCTGGTGATACCGATGGGTCTGCGGCGGGTGGAAAGCGGCACGCGCAATATCTTCCGTCCCAACGAACGACCGGCCGACTATGTCGAAAAGACAGCGCCAGCGCTGGTGTTGCGACCGAAGACCTTCCGCAACAACGCGGCCGATGTCGTCAACCTCTTCGCCTTTGTTTCGGCGCAAGCGCCCCGCTATCGCGAGATCAAGGCGCCGACTGTCATCATCACCGGAGATAGTGACGATATCGTTCTGGAGGAACTGCATTCGCGCGGCCTGGCGCGCGACATTCCCGGCGCGGAACTCATCACCATCCACAATCTCGGTCACAAGCCGGACTATGTGGCAACCGACGTCGCCATCGCCGCGATGGAACGCCTCGCTGGCGCATCACGCGACCTCCAGTCACTCGCCCGACAGGCGGAAGCGCGCATCGCCAACCTGAAGCCGCAGCCGGCGACCGAAATCGCCGCGCCGCCTCAGGCAGTCTCGACCTCGTAGTCCGGCTTGTCAGCAAAGACCCGCCCCTGCGGCATGGTCTCCACCGTCTGCCGCACCGCCTGCAGCATGATCGAAGCCAGCCGTTCCGTCGCCGGGCTCGCCTCCGCCTCGGCGCGATGCAGCACGAGATCAAGCTTCGGCAATGGCGGCAGGCCGGCTTCGCCCGCCATTAGCGGCCGCACCTTGTCCGGCAGGCCCAGCGGCGTTCTCACCGTCACGCCCAACCCCGCCGCCGTCGCGGCCCAGAGACCACCAAGGCTCGGGCTGACGAAGGAAATCCGCCAGCCGATGCGGGCGCGATCCAGCACCTTCGTCGCAATCGACCGCAGCAGGCAAGGCGCCTCCAGCGATGCCAGCGGCAGCGGCTCGCCTCCCGCGGCATGCCAATGGATAGGTCCCTCAGCCGGCCCGACCCAGCACATCGGCACTTCGGCGATCCGTTCGCTGTGGGCGGTGCGAAATCCGTCGCTCCAGGCAAGCGCCAGATCGAGCTTGCCGGATGTTACCCGGTCGACCAGCTCCGCATTACGAACCACGCGCGCCTCGATGCGGACCTTCGGATGGGCACGGGCAAAGCGCCCCAGCACCTCCGGCAGCAGCGTCTCGCCGAAATCCTCCTGCAGGCCAAGCCGCACCCAGCCCTCCAGATCCCGCCATGGATCGCGGTCGCGGCCTCGTCGTTGAGATCGAGCAATCGTCGCGCATAGGCGAGCATGGTCTCCCCGGCCTCGGTCAGTGCCAGCCCGCGTCCGGCCTTGCGGAAGATCGGCGTGCCCGCCTGCTCCTCCAGCTTCTTCAGCTGCGCGCTGACAGCCGATGTCGAACGCCCGAGCCGGTCGGCCGCCTTGGCAAAGCTGCCAAGCTCCATGCCGGTGACGAAACTGCGCAGGACGTCGAGATCGAAGATGATTTTCCGCACGGCAAATCGTCCATATTTTTGGGACTATACGTCCAATATTTTCTGATTTTCAGTATGATTATCCCGTGACATGGTGTGCTCGTCAAGTGGACAGAGAACAGGAGCACATCATGCCCTTCACGAATATTTCCCTTCTCCGCGGCAAGTCGCCAGAATTTCTGAAGGCTCTCTCGGACAATTTCCACCGCGCCATGGTCGAGACCTTCGACGTGCCGCCGACCGATCGTTTCCAGGCGATTCATCAGCTGGAACCGAACGAGCTGATCTTCGACCGCACCTATCTCGGTGGCCCACGCTCGGACGATTACGTCTTCTTCCACATCACCATCGGCAAGCCGCGCTCGACGGAGGTCAAGAAGGCCTTCTACCGCCGGCTCGTCACCTTGCTTGCGGACGCGCCGGGCCTGCGGCCGGAAGACGTCATGATCAACATCGTCACGTCGGCGCGCGAGGACTGGTCCTTCGCCGACGGTATCGCGCAGATGATCCAGCAGGATTGACCAGGATGAGCCAGAAAACCGTTCGGCAGTCACCCCCGATCCATCGCGCCGGCGCGAATACCCAACGTTCGCCCGAAGGCATCGCCAGCGCACCCTTCTGGGTGGAGATGCTGGTCGAGAGCAGGGAGGACGGCGACCTGACAGCCATGCGCTGCATACTCGAGCCCGGCACCATGACACAGTGGCACACCCATCCACACGGCCAGATCCTCTACGTCCTCTCGGGCGTCGGGCTGGCCGAGCGCGATGGCAAAGCGGCCGAGGAGTTGCGCGCCGGTGACTGCGTCACTTTTGCGCCTGATGAGCGCCATCGCCATGGTGCTACGCTGCATAGCACCTTCGCCTATATCAGCATCCAGGCTGTCCTAGGTGGCAGCGCCGTGACCTGGCTCGAGGATTGAACCATGATCGCCATGCAGTACGTCTTCACCCCGCCCGCCGACTACGACATGACGATCATCGATCGTCGCATCCGGGAGAAAGGCCCTTTGCTCGACAATTTGCCCGGCCTGAAATTCAAGGCCTATCTCACCGCCCGGAAGGGCGATGCGACAACGGGAAGCCGGGACAATTTCTACGCACCCTTCTATGTCTGGGACAAGGACGAGGGCCTGAGTGGTTTCCTCTGCGGCCCCGGCTTTGCCGGAGTGACCGAGAGCTTCGGCTGGCCACAGGTAAAGACGTGGGTGGTCTGGCGTGCCGATGTCTCGCCGGACATCCGCAAGGCCCACTTCGCCACAAGGGAGATCATCCAGACCGAACCCTATGCGCCGCTTGCCGAGATTCGCCGGCAGGAGAACGAGGAGGCCACCGCCGAAGTCGCCCGTGGCGAAGCGCTCGCCTCCGTCGCCGCCTTCGAGCCGACGAGCTGGACGCGGGTGCGTTTCCGGCTCTTTACCGATCTGCCGAAGGACGCGCTGCGGCCGGGCGTGCAGGCCTATAATGTCGGCCATCTTTCAGCGCCGGGCGTAAGCTGAAGTGTCACCGGGACAAAGTCGTTGTTTTAAAGAGCTTCGCGGCGTTTTATGGATGGAGAGACTTTCCGCAGCAAAAGAGTGATCCCTCCATGGTCGATATTGCAATGATCGAAGCCGCGCGCGCGCGTATAGACGGTCGCGCGCGGCGTACGCCCCTTCTTTCCTCGCCCTTCCTCGACGAAATCGCCGGGCGGCGGCTGTTCGTGAAGGCGGAGTGCCTGCAGCATACGGGATCGTTCAAATTCCGAGGCGGCTGGTCGGCGGTGTCGGCGCTGGAACCCTCGGTACGCGCCAGGGGCGTCATCGCCTTTTCCTCCGGCAACCATGCCCAGGGCGTGGCGCTGGCCGCGCAATTGCACGGTATTCCAGCCGTCATCATCATGCCGTCCGATGCACCGAAACTGAAGATCGCCAACACTCGCGCATTGGGCGCCGAAGTCGTGCTTTACGACCGCGTGAAGGAAGACCGCGACGAGATCGGCGCGCGGCTTTCCAGAGAGCGCGGCCTGACGCTGATCAAGCCTTTCGACGAACCGCAGGTCATTGCCGGCCAGGGAACGACCGGGCTGGAAATCGCCGAACAAGCGGCCGAAGAGGGCATCGATACCGCAACGGTGCTGGTCCCCTGCGGTGGCGGCGGGCTGACATCGGGCATCGCGCTGGCGCTCGAAGCCCGCGCCCCCGGCTTCAAGGTCCGTCCCTGCGAGCCCAAGGATTTCGAGGATACCACCCGTTCGCTTGCCTCGGGACGGATCGAGCGCAACGCCGCGCTACAGGGCTCGATCTGCGACGCCATCATCACGCCGCAGCCCGGCAACATCACCTTCCCGATCCTGAAGCGTCTCTGCGGTCCTGGTCTGGTCGTGACCGATGAAGAAGCGCTCGACGCCATGGAACTCGCCTTCAAGCGCCTGAAGATCGTCGTCGAGCCCGGCGGTGCCGTGGCGCTGGCGGCAGCTCTGTTTCATGGCAAGGAGATCGACGGCGACACGGTGATCGCGGTCACCTCCGGCGGCAATGTCGATACGGATGTCTTCGAGGCGGCGTTGCGCCGTCACTAACCCTTAGTTTGCAGCGCGACGATAAAGCGCCAGCGAACCCGCCAAAGCCAGGAGTGCCCCGCCACAGGCGCGTTCCAGCCATTTCGCGCCTTCCGCCTTCAGGAACCGCACGGCCTGCGAGCCGAAAACGGCGTAGCCGAACATGATCGCGAAATCGAGCGCTGCGAAGACCAGCGCCAGGATCGCATATTGCGCCATCAGTGGCGCGGTCGGATCGATGAACTGCGGCAGGAAGGCCGAGAAGAACAGATATCCCTTGGGATTGGTCACCGCCACCATGAAACTTTTCAGCCCGATGGAGAGCACCGTGCCCTTCGCCTGCTCGGCATTGGACCTCAGCATGCCGTCGATCGCTCCCTTCGAGCGCAGCATCATGATCCCAAGGAAAGCGAGATAGGCCGCACCCGCCCATTTCAGCGCCGAGAACCAGAATTCCGATGCCGCCAGCAGCGCGCCAAGACCAATCGCAACCGCGCCGATCAGCACGAAATCCGACAGCACGGCGCCAACCATGCCGGCCAAGGCACGACGCACGCCGAAACGAGAACCGTTGGTCAGCGCCAGCAGCACGGTCGGCCCCGGCGTCGCGATACCGATGAAGGAGACTGTGATGAAGGCAAGCAGAGTGGTGGCGTGCATGGTTTCCTCCCCTATGGTTGTCGGAAAGTTGCATGCGATATCGCGCTTGGCAAGCGGGCACCATTCCGACGGATGCGGCAATCCTTGCGCAGCAAAAAACCCGCTATCTTGCGACAGCGGGTTCAGGATGTTCTCAAAGGGTACGTCGGTAGGCGTTATACGCCGGACTGGCCGTCCGAACCGATATAGGCAAGGCGCAGCATGTTGGTGGCGCCGGGCGTGCCGAGCGGCACGCCGGCCGAGATGATGATACGGTCGCCAGGCTTGCCGAAGCCTTCCTCGGCAACGATGCGGCAGGCGTTGTTGACCATATCGTCGAGGTCGGTGGCGTCATGGGTGACGACACAATGCATGCCCCAGACCACCGACAGGCGGCGGGCGGTCTGGATGATCGGCGACAGCGCCAGGATCGGAACCTGCGGGCGTTCGCGCGAGGCGCGCAGGCCCGTCGTGCCCGACGACGTGTAACAGACGATGGCGGCAAGCTTCAGCGTCTCGGCGATCTGCCGGGCGGCGAGCGAAATCGCGTCGGCGCCGGTTGCTTCCGGCTGGGCGCGCTGCGCGTAGATGATGCCCGAATAATGCGGCTCGCGCTCGATCGTGCTGGCGATCGACGCCATCATCGACACGGCCTCGACCGGATAGTCGCCGGAGGCGGATTCGGCCGACAGCATGACGGCATCGGCGCCTTCGAAGACGGCGGTGGCGACGTCGGAGACTTCGGCGCGGGTCGGAACCGGCGCGGAGATCATCGATTCCAGCATCTGCGTGGCAACGACCACCGGCTTGCCGGAACGGCGGCAGGCGCGGATCAGCTGCTTCTGGATGCCCGGAACGGCTTCGAGCGGCATTTCGACGCCGAGGTCGCCACGGGCGACCATCAGAGCGTCGGAAAGCTCGATAATTTCCTCAATGCGCTCGACGGCCTGCGGCTTTTCGATCTTCGACATCAGGCCGACGCGGCCGCGCGAGATCTTGCGGACTTCCGACAGGTCTTCCGGACGCTGAATGAAGGAAAGCGCCACCCAGTCGATTTCATTGGTGGCAAGCACGGCGTCGAGGTCGACGCGGTCCTTCTCGGTCAGCGCGCCGACGCCGAGCAGCGTATCGGGCAGGCTCACGCCCTTGCGGTCGGAAATCTTGGTGCCGGAAATGACGGTGGTGACGATGCTCTTGCCGTCGCATTTTTCAGCGCGCAGAGCCAGCTTGCCGTCGTCGATCAGCAGGCGATGACCGGGCTGAACCGCTTCCAGGATTTCCGGATGCGGCAGGAACACGCGGGTGTTGTCGCCGGGCGTGTCGTTGTTGTCGAGCGTAAAGGTCTGGCCAGGCTTGAGATCGACCTTGGTGTCGGCAAACTTACCGACGCGCAGCTTGGGACCCTGCAAGTCGGCGAGAATACCGATCGGACGGCCACAGCGGGCCTCGACGGCGCGGATGCGCTGGATCAGCGAGCGCATGACGTCATGGCTGGCATGGCTCATGTTGATGCGGAACAGGTCGGCACCGGCCTCATGAAGCTTCTGGATCATCTCCTCGGAGGAGGAGGCCGGGCCTAGCGTCGCTAGGATTTTGACTTTTCTGTTGCGTTTCATCAGTTCTGGCTCTCTTGGCTGCCCGGAGTATCGGAAAGCTGAACCATCCAGCTCGCCTGACGCCCCGTGTCGTATTCCTTGAATCCCATCTTCTGGAAGCCGCGCGCGTAGCAATCCTTCACGCCTGGGATTTTGAATTCATTTTCCGCCACGCACATTTCGACGTCACCCGTCCAGCGGCCGCCACGGGCCGCATCTTCTGCGTAGAGGTAATAATAGCGGGACTGGAGCGGTCCCTCGATCAATGTGGCGCAGGTGGTGGCCGGAACCTGCCACCATCCCTCGGTGGTCCAACCATCCTTCGCCCGATAACCGATCGCCACGCCCACGAGATTCTGCGTGCCGTTGCAGACACGGAAGTCGGCATGGGCTGCATTCGGCGCAAAGAAAAACGGCGCGGCGGCGGCAAGGATGAAAAAAGCGAATCGGGCGAGCGGCCCTGACCGCGTAACGAAACTTGGCGCGACTTGGCTGAACACGGCTTCCAATGGGCTCCCGATTATTCGTTGTTGCGTCTTCTTGCGCCGCCATCCAATGAATGTCAACGCAACTCTAATCGATTATATTTTCTTCACGGGATGGTGACGACGCCCTCCAGCGCGCCTTACCCGATCAATCAGGCGAGCCTTGCACCTTCCGCCCTCGCATGCAATCAAACAACGAGATGAAAATGCAATAATCGACAATCCACATGAACGACTTCAAATCCTTCGAGACCATATTCGGCAATCGTGACAAAGGCATGGTCATTCTCGGCGATCATGCAATGCGTCATCTTCCCGAGGCTTATGGCCGGCTTGGCTTGCCCGAAACCGCCTTCTCGCGGCACATCGCCTATGACATCGGCATCGAGGGTCTTTGCCGCCACCTTGCCGCGCGGCTCGGTGTCCCGGCGGTGCTCGGCGGCTTTTCCCGCCTGCTGATAGATCCCAATCGCGGCGAGGACGATCCGACCCTGATCATGAAGATTTCCGACGGAGCGATCATCCCCGGCAATCACCCGATTACCGACGAAGAGTGGAATTATCGAATCGAGACCTTCCACCGCCCCTATCACCGCGCCGTGGAAGAGACGATCGTCTCGGTCGCGGATGCGACGGGCAAGGCACCACTGGTGCTGTCGCTGCATTCCTTCACGCCAGCCTGGAAAGGCGTTCCCCGCCCCTGGCATGCGAGCGTGCTCTGGGACAGCGACGAGCGCGCCGTCTTGCCGCTTCTTGCAAAGCTTGGTGCCGATACCAATCTCGTCATAGGCGACAACGAACCCTATGATGGCGCGCTGAAGAACGACACCATGTATCGCCATTGCATGGTAAAGGGCATTCCGCATGCGCTGCTGGAGGTCCGCCAGGATCTGATCGGCGATGAGGCCGGCATCGCCGAATGGGCCGAGCGGCTGGCGCCGATCTTCTCGGCGATGAACGATGACCCGGCGCTGCACGAATACAAGATCTATCCGTCGCGCACCGGTCCATACGAAGAGGCTTGATCCCCAAAAGTGTGAAACGGTTTTTGGATAAGATCATGCCATAGAAGAAATGTAAGGAAGTCACGATGAGCACGCTCAGCAAGCAACAGCAGACCGAACTGGAAGCGGCAGCCTTCCGTCGTCTCGTCGCGCACTTACGCGAACGCAGCGACGTCCAGAATATCGACCTGATGAATCTCGCCGGCTTTTGCCGCAATTGCCTGTCCAACTGGTATCGCGAGGCGGCCGAAGAGGCGGGCCTGCCGGTGACCAAGGACGAATCGCGCGAGATGGTCTACGGCATGCCCTATGAGGACTGGAAGAATCTGCATCAGGCCGAAGCCTCGGCTGTGCAAAAAGCCAGTTTTGAGCAGAACAAGCCGAAAGAATAGACCGGCTTTCGCCAAGACGGCTTGACCTCGCGCTCCATTCGCGGCACGTCAACGGCCCGATCGAATTCGAAACCCCACGCACTCCGGAGACGATGTATCCGAGACTGCCGGCGTCACCCGCGATCAGCTTTGCGCTTCCGTCGAAGCGGATCGAGCGGATGGACGCGCAAGACAAGCGCATGGGATTTCGGCCAGGAATTTCGTAATTCCCGCCTTTAAACAGGGAATTGCATGAACCACAGAGCAGCGCAGGCTGCCGCCTTGAAAGGAAAAGAAAATGGACGACACGACGAGTGTTGAGAATGTCGCCGCCGCCGAACTGCGGGCGTTCATTGAGCGTATCGAACGGCTTGAAGAAGAAAAGGGCGCCATCCAGTCCGACATCAAGGACGTGATGGGCGAGGCAAAGGGGCGCGGCTACGACACCAAGGCGATCCGCACCATCATTCGCCTGCGCAAGAAGGACGCCAACGAGCGCCTCGAAGAAGAATCCATCCTGCAGACCTATATGGCTGCGCTCGGAATGGAATAGGTCGCAGCCCGCCTCCGGGCGCAGCGCTGAAAGCCTATGTTCAACAAAACCCAACGGCCGGCATTGTCCGGCCGTCGATCATTCCGCCTGTTCGACCGATCAGGCGCGCATACCAAATTGCCGCATTGAGCTCGCCCATCGAATGTCGTAGGTGCTTTGCCTGCAAGAGGTGATGGGGACGGCAGTGGGGAAAAAACCCTCCAGGACAACACAGTGGCTGCTGCGCATTCTATGCGCCTTCGCGCTGTTATCCGTCGGCTTTGCCCATCAGCCGGCCGTTGCCAGCGCCGACGAACTGACACCCGCTGCACTTGCCCAATACAGGCTGCCGGACGGAACCCTGCCGGTTCTCTGCGTCACCGAAAAGACGGCGGACGGCAAGGAACACAGCAAGGCGCATGTGCCGAGCTGTGAGGCCTGCCGCATCTCTTCGGCGGCCCTGCTTCCCCTGCCGCCGATGGATATCTGCGAGCATGTCGCCTTCACACGCCAAGATATTCCGGCCCCGAAAACCGAAGCCTTCCACCGCCAGCTCTATCCGCCGAATACCGGCCCGCGCGCGCCACCCCTCCTCCGCATCACCATTGCCTGAGCCTGCGTTGCGGCCCGCGCCGTGACGCTCGTCGTCAACGGCGGCCGGACCATGCACGAGATCTGATCGTGCCGGCTGCGGGTGGATTGCCTCCATGCTGATCATCGCTGCGCGAAACGGGCCGCCTCGGCATCCCAACCGCGGGTGCAGATCCTCATAGGGCAGCGACCGGAACGGTTGTCACCTCCCCCGCAGACAGGCCCTCCCGTCGCCAGCCGGATTTCCGGAGGATCTTTCATGTCTGCCTTCACCGCGGCCGAACCTGCCGCTATAACCACCGACACCATCTCGCTCTATCGCGCGATCTGGCGCTGGCATTTCTTTGCCGGCCTGCTCGTCATCCCCTTCATGCTCAATCTTGCGATCACCGGATCGCTCTATCTCTTCAAGAACGAGATCGACACCACCTTCTATAGCCATCGCCATGTCGTCGCCGATACCGGACCTGCGTTGGCGCCGCAGCAGATCGTCGATGCGGCGACCGCAGCCATGCCGGGCGCCAGGGCTACCTCCTATCGCGAAGCCCCGGCCGGCAATCGATCGGCCGCGGTCACCGTATCGAAAGGCGGCCAGTCAACCGTCGTCTATGTCAATCCGCACAATGGCGAGGTGCTGGATTCGGTCGGTTCCAAACAGGATTTCGGCTGGGTCGTCCGGCGTCTCCACAGCCTCGACTATTTCGGGACATGGACCAACCGGCTCATCGAGATTGTCGGCGGCTTCGCACTCGTGCTTGTCGTCACCGGCATCTATCTCTGGTGGCCGCGCAAGCAGACCGGCGGCGTCCTGACGGTTCGCGGCACACCTTCGCGCCGCGTCTTCTGGCGCGACCTGCATGCCGTCACCGGTGCCGGCGCGGGTGTCCTCATCTTCTTTCTCGCCCTCAGCGGCATGCCGTGGTCGGGTTATTGGGGCGCCAATGTCAAAACCTGGCTGACGGAGCACGACCTCGGTTTTCCCGCCGCCCTATGGGACAATGTGCCGACATCGACAAAGGTCACGGACGATATCCTGCCGGCGCCGGGCTGGATCGTCGAAAAGGCGCCAATTCCCCTATCCGATGTGGCCGCCGCGCAGCCAGCCAAGCCGATCGGCATCGACAAGGCGGTGGAGATCGCCAAGGGGCTCGCCATGGCACCGGGTTTTGCAACCGCCATCCCTTCCGACGCAACAGGCGTCTACACCGCAGCACTCTATCCCGCCGATCTCGCCGACGAGCGCACCATCCATATCGACCAATATTCCGGAAAGCCGCTCGTCGATCTCTCCTTCAGCCAGTACCCCGCTCTCGGCAAGGCGATCGAATGGGGGATCAACGTCCATCTGGGCCAGGAATGGGGCCTCTTCAACCAGCTTCTGATGCTGACGACCTGCCTGGCGATCATTCTGTCCTGCGTGACGGCCGTCATCATGTGGTGGAAGCGCCGCCCAGTGGGTCGCCTCGGCGTTCCGCCCATGCCGCCAAGGAAGTCCGTCTATATCGGCCTTTGGCTGATCGTCATCGCTTTCGGCACCGCCTTCCCGCTCACCGGGCTCGCCATCGTCGTCATGCTGCTCTTCGACCAGATCCTGCTGCGCTTCGTACCGCCGTTCCGGCGCTTCTTCTCATGACGAACGCCTGCCTTACCGTCACCACAACCTGCCGCAGGAAACCCCTGCGGATCCTCAACCTGAAAGGACAATCACCATGCCCCAGATGAAGAAACTCCTTATCGCAGCATTCGCAACCAGCCTCGCTTTCGCGGGCCAGGCCTTCGCCCATGCTCATCTCAAATCAGCCGCGCCAGTCATCGATGGCACCGTGAAACAGGCGCCCTCCGAACTCGACCTTACCTTCACCGAAGGATTGAATCTCAAATTCAGCGACGTGACCGTCACTGGCCCGGATAAGGCGGCGGTGAAAACAGGAGAAGCCATGCTGATGAAAGGCGATACTACGCTGATGATCCCGGTCACAGACAAGCTGGCGGCCGGCAAATACACCGTCGAATGGCATGTCCTCTCCACCGACGGCCACAAGACGAACGGCACCTACAGCTTCACCGTCGCGCCGTGAAATATTCACGATCGCTCCCTGCTACTGGCAAGGAGCGATCAGCTTGCATCCTGCCGCCACTGCGCAATCACCCGGAGACACATTTCTTGATGAAATGGAGCCAGCTGTCGTTGCGGCGAACCGTGGCGCGTGGCAGGCCGAAGGGATCATGGTCCTGCCGCGCTCTGCCGCGCCGTGTGGTCGTTGCCGCGCTGTAGCCAGCCTCATAGGCCAGAACCCGATCGAGCGGCATTTCGTCCCCGTAAGGAAAACAGAAGGAAGAGACGACCTCGTCCAGCATGTCCTCCAGCAGCTCCCGCGAATGGGTGATCTGGCGGCGGGCTTCCGGCATCGGCAATTGCGGAAGGTGGACATGATCGAGCGTATGCGAACCGACCTCATGCCCGAGAGCCACCCATTTGCGCAGCTGCTCCAGGGACATGCAGGGCGCCCGCGCCACGCCGTTCGGAATATCCCAGACATTGCTGCCGCCGACCTGATTGGCAACCACGAAATTGGTGGCGGTGAAGCCGAATTCCTGCAAGACGGGCAAGGCGTTCTCATAGACATTGGCGTAGCTGTCGTCGAAGGTGATGGCAGCAACCTTGCCGGTCTTGGCGCCCTGGATGTAGGGGAGCGCCTCACGCAGCGAAAGAGCCTGCACGCCCAGTCTTTTCAGCCAGGCCATCTGGCTATGGAACGCCTCCGGATGCACCGCCATGCTTCTGAAAGGCGCGCGCCGCGAGGGCGGCACCGCGATCTGATGATATAAGAGAATTGGAACGGCCAACGTGTTTGGTCTCAGCTTGAGCGGCGGGAACGTATAGCGATTTTCGCACGATAAAGCGGTCGCAGGATCTCTCTCGACAGCTTCTCGAACACGGTCTTCCGGCTCTTGATGGTGCTGCCGCCGAGTTGCGCGGATATCTCATGAACGCCGCCCGGCAAGACAGCGAGGGGCGAAAGGCCGGTCAGCCAGCGCATCTGGACCGTCGTGTCGACCGGACGGTCAAACAAGGTCGTCGCCTCAAGCAACCGGATGGCGGCATCGCGGCTGACAAGCTGCGCCACCATGCCAAGACCGACGCGGGCTGGCTGGATGACGCTGGCCTGACCATGCGTCAAAACACACTCACCATGTTCCTTGCCCATCCGGAAAGGAAAGCGAATGAAGGCACCCGGCGTGAGACAAGCTTGAGCGGCGGCAAAAGCGGCGTGAAACGAGGCATCGATCTCCACGTCATCTTCAAACACGAGGCCGGCATCGACACCCTGCTCGACGATTGCCGCCCATGCCTTGCGATGCGAGAGGAAACAGGCGATCTCGCCGACACTCATCTCGAAGGGATAGCGCGGTGTGTGCAAATGCCGCCGATAGACGAGGTCTATGTCGGCGTCGGGCAAAGCGCTTGCATCAACGGCCTGGATGATGTCGCTTCGAACCGGAAGCATGGCCGCGAGCCTCTCCACCTGGGGCAGACGCTCGTGTGCGCGATCCAGATGAATGATGAAGCCGCGTATGTTCGCTTGACCCGGCTGAGGATGGATCCTGCCCAGGGGAGCATTGTCCAGCCCCAATCCGGCATGAGCTCTTTCAAGCGGCGCGGCGGCCAGGGAGCCGAGTTTATAGGTCTGCATCTGAGGAATCTCGCTGTCTTATGCGAGACGCCTAGCAATCGTGAATGAAGGCGGGCTTAGGCAAACCTGACGCGAAACTGAAGACGATCATTTTCAATGATACCGCGCGCAGCGACTTCCTAGGCAAGCATGCTGACGCGGCCGCTCGCTATCTTCTCCTCGACCCAGCGGCGTTCGTCCTGCCAAGCATGGCGCTTCCAGCCTTCCCAGGTGAAGCCGCAGAGTTTTACCTCCCATTCGTCTTCGGTAAAGTTCGAAAGAACATGGCAGATGCCGAGAAATCCCGTGCTCGGAAAGACCTCACGCATTCTGGAGCCCGTTATCCCTAAAGCCGCACAGCCGTGAAGGTAGAATTGCGGCGGCATGATACGGATTTCCTTACCCGCACTGCCGATCAAATCGATCGCCTGCATCGACCAATCAGCCTTCCTTCCCTTCAAACGTGAAAGGATATTCGGCTTAGGGTGATATTGGCGGATGATGCCCGGATGATAGACCAGCACGACCTCTTTCACCGCCTTGAAAGCAGGGCTTTCCAGAAAGGCCGGATCGACCAATCGCCGCTGCATCGCCTTGCTCGACGCGGCCAGCATGAGCATATCCGCGCGCGTGCCGCTCATGCCGCCCGAGAGGTTCGGCTCGTTGAAGCGCATCACGAATTCCGCATCGTCCACGATCGCCGAGACATCGCTTTGCAGTTTTCCGTTGCCGATGATAATAGCCGTCTTGCGTGTCAATGAAGGATATCCAGCCCAGCAGCTATGATGGATTAGCAGCGCTTGCTGAGCCAAGGATGAAGCGAGACTAAATTCCCACGATCACAGGAGCAGGAAGCGGATATGGCCCTATCCGTACAACGGCAACGAAAGCTCGCCGGTCACAACTCTTTGCAGCGTTTCAACGAAGAGAGCGCATTCCGCCTGCATCACGCGCCGCTCGATGGCTGCCACATCGTCCGAGGTATTTATGCGGACCTCCTTGGCAGCAATGACCCGGCCATGATCATAGTCCGCGTCTACCAGATGGATTGTGGCGCCCGTCACCGGCTCCCCTGCGTCAAGAACGGCCTCATGTACTTTTCGACCATACATGCCAGCGCCGCCATACTTTGGCAGAAGCGCGGGATGAACGTTCAAAATTCTGCCTTCGAAAGCCGACAGGGTTTTCGGCCCCAGCCTTCGCAAATAACCCGAGAGAATGACCAGTTCCGTACCGGCATCCATAAGAGCCGCATGAAGCTTCTCGTCGGCTTCGGATTCGATTCCTTTCGTCGGGATGCACAAGGCGGGAATGCCGCACGCCCGGGCATAATCGAGCACAGGGGCGCTCAAACGATTACTTACCAGAAGCGAAATGGTCGCATCGAGCTCGCCGGCGACAATCGCCTCTGCGATTGCGCGAAGGGATGAACCGTTGTTGGAAGCAAGAGCTGCGATACGAAGCGTTTTCATCGCCGTTGGTACTCAATGGGTGTTTTCAACCTCGTTCACGATGTTGAAACAAAAGATCGCCCGCAGCGCCATGCTGCAAGCGATCTCATATCAAATTCAACATTTTCGAGGAACCCGGGCGGCTCTGGCTATTCGACCGAATTGAATTTCTTGACCTGCAGGAAATTCACGGCCGTGCCGCTGAAGCGCTCAGGATCCATCGAGGCGGTCTGCACCTTGAAGCCTTCCGTGTAGACGGCTGTCGGCTGGGCGCGGAGCGTCGGGCTGACGAAGCGCGGTGCCTTGACCGGGCGATTGACGATCTCGACGCGGGCATTGGCGATCGCCCATTGCGAGATCATCTTATCCGTCAGCTTCGGCGGGGTGGTCACTGCGGCGCGACCGGAATCGGCCACCACGGCATCCTGCTTGCTCGGACGACCGCCCTTCGTCGCAACACCCACGGCAATCGGACGTTCCTGCGGCGCCATCACTTCAAAACTGTCGTTGAAGCGGCGGCTTCTGGTCTTGATTTCGCTGGCTGTCGGCGCAAGGGCGGCCACCTGCATCGGCATCTGTTGCGCCGGCCTCTTCTGCGGCAGGACGGCAGCAATAGCCCGCACGGCATCATTGTCAGCCGCAGCGTTATCGGCAGGCAACACCTCATCCTTGGACGCAACATTGTTGGCAACCGTATTGACGGCAACGCCGGTATTCGGGGCCGTTTGATCGGCACGATGCTGCTCGAGCGCGGCAACGATCGATGGCGACAGCGTGCCCTCATCGGCGGCATCGTCGATCGCATCCGGATCGGCATCGGCGGAAGCAAGCAGATTTTCGGCGATTTCCGGACGCTCGACCGGAACCGGAACGCCAACGGCCTGATCGGTTCCGTCAGACGTGGCGGAGGCCAGCTCGGCATCGCCCGGCGTGCGGCGGTTTAGCAGAGCCGGAACTGGAACGCGGTAGTCTCGAAGGTCGGCAAATTGCGATTGCTGGTCATCCGCAGCCGGCATCGCGGCGGCAAGCGCATCCTGAGCAGCATTGCGCGGCGGCGACATCAAAGCCGAAGCGACCTCGCTGCCGGCCTGATTCCCGAAAGCCGGACGAACCTGTGGAACAGGCGCATTGACGCTGGCAACCTGCACCTGCGTCGGCTGGCTGTCGTCGCCATCATCCGTCGCTACCGGAGCCCGCTGGGTATTCTTCGCAACCAGCGTGGTCGGCGCAGCCGCTGCCGGCGTACCAGTATCCGCATTGTCCTCTTCCTCATCAGCACCGCCGCCGCCAAACAACCGGGCAAAGAAGCCACGGCGCGGCGAAGAAGCACTGGCAATCTGGATATCGTCGGACGACATGCGGCGCTTGTAATCGGCAACAGCCTGCTGATAGCCCGGCAACGGTTTGCCATCGGCCGGAATATGCATGGTCTTGCCATCGGGGAATAGACGGACGAGATCCTGGCGATCCATGCGCGGCCATGCGCGCACGCCGCCGACGTCCATATGCACGAAAGGCGAGCCGGAGGTCGGATAATAGCCGACGCCGCCGACCTGCAGCTTCATGCCAAGTTCGCGCAGCTTGGTGAGTTTGACGTCGGGAATATAGAAGTCCATCGCGTTGCCGAGCATATGCTGGCTCTTCTTGGCGACGCCTGTATGGGCCGTGCGCGTGCGCAGCATCTCGTTGGTTCCCGGCGAGCGGAAACCGCAGATCACATAGATAAATTCATGCGAACCGCTTTCGCGGTAGACTTCCCAGATCAGATCGAACAGGCGTGGATTCATCTTGGTCGGCTGGTTTTTACGCCAGTCGCGCAGGATGCGATTCAGCTTTTCCAGACCGTCCGGATCATACTTGCCATTGCGCTTGTAGGTGATGACGGCCTTTTCGCCGGTATGGACATAGTAAATCTTCAGGCTACGGGTTTCCCCGCCAGCCTGAGAGGGCGTTCCAACAAAAACTGGGGTGGAGACAGCCATAGCAAGGAGGCCAACGGCTACGACCTTGGCCACCTTACGAAATATCTCAGAGCACGCAGAATGCCAGC
The DNA here is from genome assembly GCF_041355235.1 of Rhizobium sp. RCC_161_2. Taxonomy (NCBI): domain Bacteria; kingdom Pseudomonadati; phylum Pseudomonadota; class Alphaproteobacteria; order Hyphomicrobiales; family Rhizobiaceae; genus Rhizobium; species Rhizobium sp. RCC_161_2. The sequence continues at coordinate 571,894 of NZ_JBFUPL010000003.1, forward strand.
TCAAGCTATTAGGCTTGGTATTTCCACTCAGATTCGGCAATTCGATCCCCGTCCGACAGACAATGTCGCATCGTGTTCCAAATGGCTGTCAATTGCGGTGACACGATGGCAAAAATGCCACACATGGTCGCCCTCTTCATACATGGTGAACGATGCACTAACAAGTGCTTTACGACAGGTAACAAAATATGCTTGCCTAAATATTAACTCGTGCTCAGGCCGCGTTTTTTTGCGGGTCATCAGGATCTATCCCATAGTCTTTCAACTTGCGATAGAGCGTCGAACGGCCGATTCCAAGCTTCCTTGCCACCTGACTCATTTGTCCTCGATAGAATTTGAGGGCGAACCGAATGAGCTCTTCTTCGACATCCGCGAGCTTTCTGACGTCGCCGGACGTATCGGTGCTGACGATGACATTATCCGATATTGGCGAAGACGGCGTCTCGACGATCGAGAGCGGTGAGGTTGTAGTTTCATCCGAAGACGCGACGCGCAAGCCGCGTTCAAATTTGTCGGCTGCGACCGCGTCGACGCTGTAGGCATGCGAATTATCCACAACTAAGGTCGGGTGCTCGCCGGTGAAATAGCCCGGCAATTGCGCCGCGATCTGCGGGAAATCTGTTTCCAGCAGCTCCGGTCCTTCCGATAGAACGACCGCGCGGAAGACCGCGTTTTCGAGCTGACGGATATTGCCTGGCCAGTCATAGGCCGTCAGCAGCGCCAGAGCGCCAGAGCTGATCGACAGCGAATGACCAAGCTTCTGTTCAAACGCAAAGCGATCGGCGAAGGCGCGCGCAAGATGCGGAATGTCCTCCTTGCGGCGGCGCAGCGCCGGCATGGTGATCGGGAAGACGTTGAGGCGATAGTAGAGGTCCTCACGGAACCGCCCGGCCTTTACCTCTTCGATCAAATCCTTGTTGGTGGCCGAGATTAGCCGGACGTTGACCTTCTGCGCCACGCGGGCGCCGACCGTTTCGATCTCGCCCTGCTGCACGGCGCGCAGGAGCTTGACCTGCACCTCCAGCGGCAGATCGCCGACCTCGTCGAGGAACAGCGTACCGCCGTCGGCCTCCATGAACTTGCCGACATGCCGTTCGGCCGCACCGGTAAAGGCACCCTTCTCGTGGCCGAAGAGAATGCTCTCGACCAGATTATGCGGAATGGCACCACAATTGACCGTCACGAAGGGTTTGCCGGCACGGTCGCTGGCAGCCTGGATAGCGCGGGCCACCAGTTCCTTGCCGACGCCGGACTCGCCTTCCAGCACCACGGGGATATTCGATTGCGCAGCACGATGGGCAAGATCGATCACCCGCATCATCGCCGGGCTCGCCGAGACGATATCGTCGAAGCTGATCGTACCCGAGCGTGACTTACGTCCGGCGCGCGCCTTGGCCTCACGCTGATCGAGCTTCAGAGCATTGGCGATCGACGCGGCTATCCGTTCCGGCGAAACCGGCTTGACGACGAAATCGAAGGCGCCGGCCCGCATGGCCTGAACCACGGTCTCGATACCGCCCTGCCCGGTCTGCACGATCACCGGAATATCGGTGCCCATGTCGCTGAGAGCGCCCAGAAGCTCGAGGCCGGTCATCTCCGGCATCATGAGATCGAGCACGATCACATTGATCTGGTCGCCATCACGCTTCAGAAACTCAAGACCAAGACGGCCGTTCTCCACCAGGTGAGCAACATGTCCGTGTCGCTCGATGGCGTTTTTGAGCAGGCGTCGTTGGATCGGATCATCCTCAACAACGAGAACCTGCGCGCCCCCCTTGGCGCTATTAAATATAGTCATTGGTGCCTCACTTCATGCGAAACCTGACGGGAACCTTCGCAGAAAGGCTTGAACACGACGTTTTGCCAAACCATCGTATTTTAATCATTATGACGAATGTAACATCGTCTATGACTCCATTGTCCGACCTTCGAAAGTCCACCCTTGCCGCGGCCTTTTTCGCCGAATAGACACGGATGGACCGGATCGTTCCGAAAAGAAAAACAGAGGAAATACTGTCCATGAGCTCGACCTCGCTCCATTCGCCCCTCAATTTTTCCACCGGCCCGGCCGGTGCCGCGACCAACGCCGCGCTTGGGGATCTGCCCGCCTGGAAGCTCAGTGATCTCTATCCGTCCGCCACCTCCACCGCCTTCACCGGCGACATGGAAAAGGCGGGCAAGCTGGCCATCGCCTTCGAAGAAAAATGGAAGGGCAAGCTGGCCGAGGCCGCAACCAAGACCGGCGACGCCGGCATCGGCGCGGCGCTGAAAGAATATGAAGCCCTTGACGATATCATCGGTCGCCTCGGCTCCTTTGCCGGGCTCACCTATTTCTCCAACACCAGCGATCCCGCAAATGGCAAGCTCTATGGCGACGTGCAGACGCGGCTGACCGACTACGCCGCCCATCTGCTCTTCTTCCCGCTGGAACTGAACCGCATCGACGATGCCGTGATGGATGCCTGCATGGCGAACGACCCCGCCGCCGGCCACTATCTCCCCTGGCTCGTCGACCTGCGCAAGGACAAGCCCTACCAACTCGACGACAAGTTGGAGCAGCTGTTCCTCGAAAAATCCATGACGAGTGCGGCCGCCTTCAACCGCCTGTTCGACGAGACCATGGCGGAGCTGCGCTTCGAGGTCGACGGTGAAAAACTGCCGCTGGAAGTCACCCTCAACATGCTGCAGGAAAAGGACCCGGAAGTGCGTCGCAAGGCGGCGATGGCTTTGACCGCGACCTTCAAGGCCAATCTGCGCGTCTTCACGCTGATCACCAATACGCTCGCCAAGGACAAGGATATTGCCGATCGCTGGCGCGGTTTCGAAGACATTGCCGACAGCCGGCATCTGGCCAACCGCGTCGAGCGCGAGGTGGTCGATGCGCTGGCCGCCGCCGTGCGCGACGCCTATCCGCGCCTCTCGCATCGCTATTACAAGATGAAGGCCAAATGGCTCGGCATGGAACAGATGAATTTCTGGGACCGCAATGCGCCGCTGCCGGAAACCTCCAATGCGCTGATCTCGTGGAGCGAGGCCAAGGAAACCGTGCTGTCCGCCTACGGTAATTTCGCCCCGGAAATGGCCGATATCGCCAAGCGCTTCTTCGATGAAGAATGGATCGACGCGCCGGTGCGTCCCGGCAAGGCGCCGGGCGCCTTCGCCCATCCGACCGTGCCTTCCGCGCACCCCTATGTGCTCGTGAACTATATGGGCAAGCCGCGCGACGTGATGACGCTTGCCCATGAACTCGGTCATGGCGTGCACCAGGTGCTCGCCGGCGGCCAGGGCGCGCTGATGTGCCAGACGCCGCTGACGCTTGCTGAAACCGCATCAGTCTTCGGCGAGATGCTGACCTTCCGCGCCCTGCTCGACAAGACCACCGACAAGCGCGAGCGCAAGGCGATGCTCGCCCAAAAGGTTGAGGACATGATCAACACGGTCGTGCGCCAGATCGCCTTCTACGAATTTGAGCGCAAGGTGCACACCGCCCGTAAGAATGGCGAACTGACTTCCGACGATATCGGCGAGCTGTGGCTCTCCGTGCAGTCGGAAAGCCTCGGACCGGCGATCAAGATTTCCGAGGGCTATGAGACCTACTGGACCTATATCCCCCACTTCATCCATTCGCCCTTCTATGTCTACGCCTATGCCTTCGGCGATTGCCTGGTGAACTCGCTCTATGCCGTCTACCAGAATGCCGAAGAAGGCTTTCAGGCGAAATATTTCGAGCTGCTGAAGGCCGGCGGCACCAAGCATCACTCGGAACTTCTGAAGCCTTTCGGCCTCGACGCCACCGATCCGTCGTTCTGGAGCAAAGGACTGTCGATGATCGAAGGGCTGATCGACGAGCTTGAGGCGCTTGATAAGAGTGCTTGATGCACATTGATGAAGATCCGCGCATGGCCGATGCCCAACCCTACGTCCTCTTTAGGGACGACAGCACAGGACAGGTAATGCTCTTCGCCGAACCGGCGGAGATCATCATCGCTCGGACGCGCGCGGAATTCTTCGATGCCCTCGACCGGATGGAGCAGGCAAAGACCGAAGGAAAATGGCTGGCGGGCTATATGGCCTATGAAGCCGGCCATCTCTTCGAAGAAAAACTTACGCCCTTTGCTGAAGAAAATCGCGAAACGCCGTTGCTCTGCTTCGGCGTTTTCGAGGCTCCAGCAGCGGACGGCCATCCTCTCGCCCAGCCGCTGCAGCGCCTTGAAAACCAGGAGTTCCTGACCGAGCCAACTGCCGCGTGGAATCCCGCTATATATAAAGGGAGATTCGACCGGCTGCATGGGCATATCCGCCAGGGCGACTGCTATCAGGCAAATCTCACCATGCCGATCTCGGCGCGCTGGAATGGCGATATCAGAGCCGCCTTCTGGTCGCTGATCGAGCGTCAGCCGGTGAAGTACGGCGCGCTGGTCGATCTCGGCGGCCCGGTCATCCTGTCACGCTCGCCGGAGCTCTTTTTCCGCACCGACGATGACGGCTGGATCGAGACGCATCCGATGAAGGGCACGGCCAAGCGCGGCGCCGACGCCACCGAGGATGCCGAGATCATCAGCGCCATGCTTGCCGACGAAAAGACGCAGGCGGAAAACCGCATGATCGTCGACCTCCTGCGCAACGATATCTCCCGCATCACCGAAGTCGGCACGCTCGACGTGCCTAAACTCTTCGAGATCGAGACCTATCCGACCCTGCATCAGATGGTCAGCCATGTGCAGGCGAAGCTGCGCCCAGACATGACCATCCGCGATATCTTCGCTGCTCTCTTCCCCTGCGGCTCGATTACCGGCGCCCCGAAAATGCGAGCAATGGAAATCCTGCACGATCTCGAGGACGGCCCGCGCGACGCCTATTGCGGGGCGATCGGCATGATCTCGCCGACGGGCGCCATGCGCTTTTCCGTGGCGATCCGCACCATCACGCTGTTCGACGACGGCCGCGCGGTGTTCAATGTTGGCGGCGGCATCGTTTTCGATTCGACGGCGGAAGCGGAATATGAAGAATGCCTGCTGAAGGCACGCTTCGCCGTGGGGGATCGATGGATCAAGCGTTAGAGGATTTTTCGTTGATCGAAACGCTGCGTTACGAGCCACAATCCGGCTTCGTGCGCCTGCGCCTGCATCTTGCCCGCCTGCAACGCTCCGCCCGCCGGCTGGGCTTTCCCGCACCCAAGGATGCGCTGACGAAACTGGACGCCGCCGTCGCCGGCGCGACCGCACCCTTGCGGGTGCGCCTGACTTTCGATCGCACCGGACGAACCGACGTCACCACCGCCGCTTTCACGCCACTTGCTCCCGATACCGTCTGGCGCGTCCGCATCGCCAAAACCCGGATCGATTCCGCCGACACGCTGCTGCGTGTCAAGACCACTCGCCGATCCGTCTATGAAGCCGCCCGCGCCGAATACTTGCCGACCGAGACAGACGAAGTGCTGCTGCTCAATGAAAAAAACGAGGTCTGCGAGGGCACCATCACCTCGATCTTCCTCGACGACGGCTCCGGCCGGCTGAAAACGCCGCCTATCTCCTCCGGTCTGCTCGCCGGCGTGTTGCGCACCGAACTCATCTGCCAGCGCAAGGCCCGCGTCGGCCGGATCAGGCTGGACGATCTGGAAAATGCCACGCTTTATGTCGGAAACTCTCTGCGCGGTCTGATCCGCGCGCAACTCCTATGGAATTGACGCAATGCTCATTCTTTCGCTGACCTATCTCAAAGGCAATGACGAAGCCGACAAACACATGGAGCCGCATATGGCTTGGGTAAAGGAAGGCTATGCCAAGGGCTGGTTCCTCGCTTCGGGCCGCAAGGTGCCGCGTAGCGGCGGCGTCATCTTCGCCCGCGGCGACCGCGCCGAGCTCGAAGCCTATGTCGCCGCCGACCCCTTCACCATCCACGGCGTCGCCGCCTACGACATCACGGAAATCGCCCTGACGACCGTGACCGAAGGGCTGGAGACATTGAAGAGCTGAGATAAAGACGGAGAGCCCAATGGATGACCTGCACGCACATCTGAAAGAGCTGGAAGAAAGGCTCTTTAACCCGGCGGTGCGGGGCTCGCGGCAGGCACTGGCGGAACTGCTCTGCCCGGAGTTCCGCGAAATCGGCAGCTCAGGCCGGCTCTTCGACCTGGAAGACATCATGACCCAGCTTCCGACCGATCCTCAGAATATCGCCTTGCGGACACTCGAGGACTTCGATGCGCGCCCGCTGTCCGACGGCATCGCTCTCATCACCTACCGGGCCGCCCGCGCGTTTGTGGACAAGCCAACCGTCAGATCGCTCAGAAGTTCGATCTGGCGGATGGAGCCGGACGGATGTTGGCGGATGCTCTTCCATCAGGGAACGTTGACGCGATAGACTTCATCCATGACACAACTGACCTACACACCCTATGACGGTTCCGCCAAACCCTTCACCATTGGTCTGGTGCCTCTGGACCTCGCCCGCTGGATCGAGCCCGACGCCGATCTCGGGCGCTATCTCGATGAGAAACGCCGTCTTTCCCGTGATTATCTGAGTGAGATCTTCGTTGCCGAAGACGATACACAGGAGGCGCAGCAAGAGGCGCTCGGCCTGCTGACGGCCTATCTCTGCGAAGGCCATCCGACCATCTGTCATCGCGATGGCAGTATCGTCTCCATCGCCGGTCATTCGGTCGATCTGGCTGACGCCTCTGTTCCGCCATTGCTGAAAGCCGGATCGCTGGTTGCAGACGATCTCGTCATCATGCGCCGGAAGGCCGATGGCTGGCACCTTGTCGCCGGCCATGTCGCCTTCCCCTCCTCCTGGTCGCTGCAGGAAAAATTCGGCCGGCCGATGCAGGCGATCCACGCCGATGTGCCCGGCTTTGGCGAAGGCACGCGCAACGCCGCCCTGATCACCCGCATCTTCGACAATCTGCAGGTTTCGCAGCCCGTCGAGCGGCTGAACTGGTCGGTGAACGCAACAAGGGAGCTGTTTCTCTCAGCCTCGAAACATCGCCGCCCGCCAGTCACCACGCCCCCCACGCTCGAAACCCGCTTCGCCCGCGTCGAGCGCCAGACGCTGCGTAAGCTGCCGATCTCGGGCGATATCCTCTTCACCATCCGCGTCTACGTCGATCCGATCGCCGCGATCGCCAATCATCCCAAAGCCCCGGAACTGGCATCGAGCTTCGCCACGCAACTGGATGCATTGGATGAATACCAGACCGCGTATAAGGGATTGATCCACCAGAAAGCCGAGCTGGTGAAGCAATTGCGGATGCTGGCCGGCATTTAGCGATGCGATAAGCAACAAACCCGTCGCATACCGCGTGTATGGTGCCATCATCTTGACTTTGCCCAGCTTACCTCGAACAGCTCTTTATTGTGACATCAATTTGTGATTAGAGCCGTTCACCTTGCGCATCTCCGCGCAAACTCTGATTGAATTTCACGGACCGAACGGCGTCCTGCCCTTCGAAGGAGACAAGAATGACGAAACACAACTATCCGGTATATGCCGAAATTACCGGCCCGATCGTGATGATCGGCTTTGGCTCCATCGGCCGCGGCACCTTGCCCCTGATCGAGCGCCATTTCAAATTCGACAAAAGCCGGATAGTCGTCATCGACCCCCGCGAAGAACCAGCCGACATGGAAATCCTGGCGAAGCACGGCGTTCGTCACATCAAGGAATATGTCACCAAGGAAAACTACAAGGAGCTGCTGAAGCCGCTTCTGACGGAAGGTGGCGGCCAGGGCTTCTGCGTCAATCTCTCGGTCGATACCGGCTCGCTCGATCTGGTGAAGCTCTGCCGCAAGCTCGACGTGCTCTACATCGACACCGTCGTCGAACCCTGGCTCGGCTTCTATTTCGACAAGAGCCTGAAGAATGCCGACCGCACCAACTACGCGCTGCGCGAAACCATGCGCAAGGAAAAAGCGAAGAACCCGGGCGGCACGACGGCCGTTTCCACCTGCGGCGCAAACCCGGGCATGGTCTCCTGGTTCGTCAAGCAGGCGCTCGTCAACCTCGCCAAGGATATCGGCCTGAAGTTCGAAGAGCCGGATCAGCATGACCGCGAAGGCTGGGCCAAGCTGATGAAGAAGGTCGGTGTCAAGGGCATCCACATCGCCGAACGCGACACGCAGCGCACCAAGCACCCGAAGCCGCTCAACGTCTTCTGGAACACCTGGTCTGTCGAAGGCTTCATCTCCGAAGGCCTGCAGCCGGCCGAACTCGGCTGGGGCACCCATGAAGAATGGATGCCGAAGAACGCCAAGAAGCACAAGAAGGGCTGCCAGGCCGCCATCTATCTGGAGCAGCCGGGCGCCAACACCCGCGTCCGTACCTGGTGCCCGACGCCAGGCCCGCAATACGGCTTCCTGGTCACGCACAACGAATCGATCTCGATCGCCGACTACTTCACGGTTCGCGACAAGGACGGCGACGTGACCTTCCGCCCGACCTGCCACTATGCCTACCATCCGGCCAACGATGCCGTGCTCTCGCTGCACGAAATGTTCGGCAATGGCGGCACGCCGCAGCCGGTTCACCACGTCCTCGACGAGCATGAACTGGAAGACGGCATCGACGAACTCGGCGTGCTGCTCTATGGCCACGACAAGAACGCCTATTGGTACGGTTCGCGCCTGTCTCTCGAAGAGACCCGCCGCATTGCCCCCTACCAGAACGCAACCGGCCTGCAGGTAACCTCCGCCGTTCTCGCCGGCATGGTGTGGGCGCTCGAAAATCCGACCGCCGGCATCGTCGAAGCCGACGAGATCGATTACAAGCGCTGCCTCGAAGTGCAGCTGCCCTATCTCGGTCCGGTAGAAGGCCACTACACCGACTGGACGCCGCTCGATGGTCGCCCGGGTCTGTTCCCGGAAGATATCGACACCAAGGATCCCTGGCAGTTCAAGAACATCCTGGTTCGCTGATTGACAGACAATTAGAATAATCGGAAATTAAAATGCTCGCACAGGTCGTGCGGGCATTTTTGTTACGCTCGTCAGATAAATCAAGGTGATGAGGCCGTGAAGCCTTGCTTTCAACAGATGGTCGCGCCATGTTTCTTGCAATCGCCACGACGCCAATCCGCCTTTTATCGCGGGAGACATTTATGAAGCTCAAAACCAGTCTTGCCCTTGTCACCGCCGCGGCAGCGCTATCCGCCTGCGTCGATTTCGGCGGATCCCGTCCTCCACCGGTTACCATGGGCGGGAGCGCGCAACCGCGCGCAACATCGGTTGAGGGCAACTGGGGCGATGCGAATGGGCTGAACTCGTCGTTTTCGGGTGGCCGCTTCGAAACGCACACGACCGATGGTACGAACACGCAGATGGCGTCTGGCACCTATACGACCGATCCGTCGGGTGTGATCCAGATCAACCTCTATTCGAACGTCAAGCGCACCAGCTCCAAGGTCAATTGCTTCCTGGCAAATCCCAGTCAGCTTAACTGCACCGGAGAAGGCGGCGGGCATTTCTCGCTCAACCGTCAGGGCTGAGACCGGCATCGCGGACGGGTAGGACGCCATGCGCAGGATGGCGCTCTATATCCTTCTCATCGCCGCCTTGCCGCTCGCCGCTCTGGCGGCGGTTCTCCCCGCCAATAGCTATAAGGCCCAAGGCATCACCGCGCTCGATTGCGACGGGCCGGCGAGCGTTCTGATCATCGCCATACCCGCCTTGCTGCTCTATGCTGGCGGCATGATCCTGCTCTATTGCGACAAGAGTCGGCGCTTTCATCGCATCGCGGCACTTTGCTGCCTGCTCCTCTCTCTCGCCATCGGCTGGAACATCATCGCCGCTGTGCGGGAAGCTTATGGCGACGCCTCGATCGAGGCCTGTGCCTGATCTCGCGGCCTTCCGCCTGTGGATTTGTAAAATCCGAATGAACCCAACAGCTTTCGCTTGCGCTCGTCCCGGCGTGATGGAAACATCGTCATGGGGGCCGCCGTGGGGCACGGGCGGATCGGATTGTAAAAAATAACAGGAGAGAAAGATGACGAAGCCCTTCGGAGTGGGCCTTTTGGCTGCAGCCGCCCTGGCGCTCAGCACAAGCGCCGCTTTCGCGGACTATCAGCTCAACATTCTGCACTTCAATGACTTCCATTCGCGCGTGGAATCGATCAACAAGTTCGACACCACCTGCTCGGCAGCGGAAGAAGCTAAGAATGAATGCTTCGGCGGCGCCGCGCGGATGAAGACCATGATCGACCAGCGCCGCGCAGCCCTTGCCGGCCAGAATGTCCTGTTGCTCGACGCCGGCGATAATTTCCAGGGCTCGCTGTTCTATACGACCTACAAGGGCGCTGCCGAAGTCGAGTTCCTCAACGATATGAAGATCGACGCCATGACCGTCGGCAACCACGAATTCGATGATGGCGAAGAGCCGCTGGCCGCTTTCCTGGATAAGGCGAAATTCCCCGTCGTCACCGCCAATATGGTCGTCGATGGTCAGTCGAAAATCGGCGACCGTATCAAGAAATCCATCGTGCTTACGATCGGCGGCCAGAAGATCGGCATCGTCGGCGCCGTCACCACTGAAACGCCGGAACTCTCCTCGCCCGGCCCGCATGTCAAGATCACCGACGATGCCGCCGCCATCAGCGCCGAGGTGGATGCGCTGAAGTCGCAGGGCGTCAACAAGATCATCGCGCTCACCCATGTCGGCTATCCGCGCGACATCGAGAAGATCGCCAAGATCGCCGGCGTCAGTGTCGTCGTTGGCGGCCATTCGCATACGCTGCTGTCGAACACGGATCCGAAAGCCGCCGGCCCCTATCCGACCATGGTCGACAATCCGGCCGGCTATAAGGTTCCGGTTGTCCAGGCCGCGTCCTACAGCAAATATCTCGGCGATGTCGTCATCACCTTCGACGACAACGGCGCCGTCAAGGACGCCAAGGGCGATCCGATCCTCCTCGACGCCTCGGTCAAGCCCGATCCCGCAATCGCCGCCCGCGTTCAGGAGATGGCCAAGCCGATCGAAGAACTGCGCCATAAGGTGATCGGCACCTCCGAGGCCCCGATCGAAGGCGCCCGCGAGATTTGCCGCGTGCAGGAATGCTCGATGGGCAACCTCGTCGCCGACGCCATCCTCGACCGGACGAAGGGACAGGGCATCAGCATTGCCATCCAGAACGGCGGCGGATTGCGCGCCTCGATCGGCGCCGGCGACGTCAGCATGGGCGGCGTGCTGACCGTGCTGCCGTTCCAGAACACGGTCGCCACCTTCCAGCTGACGGGTGCCGAGGTGAAGACGGCGCTGGAGAACGGCCTCAGCCAGATCGACGAGGGTGCCGGCCGCTTCCCGCAAGTTTCCGGTCTCAAATATACCTACGATAAATCCAAGCCGCCTGGCAGCCGCCTGGTCTCCGTCACGGTGCAAGAGGGTGCGGAATTCGTGCCCATCGATCCCGACAAGACCTATGGCGTCGTTAGCAACAACTATATGCGCGCCGGCGGCGACGGCTATGTCGTCTTCGCTCAGAACGGCAAGAACGCCTATGACTTCGGTCCCGATCTGGCGGGCGTGGTGGCCGACTATCTGGCGGCGCATAGTCCCTACAAGCCCTATACGGACGGCCGCGTGACACAGGTCGCCGCAACCGCCGCCCAGCCGGAGGCCGCAAAACCTGAGCAAACGCAGCAGCCCGCGGCCACGCCCGATCAAAAGCCCGCTCCAGCGGCAACGGATAGCGGCACGGCACCCGCGGCCACCACGGCGCCGGCCACGCCAGCACCCGCTGCCTCGGCACCCGCAACCGCCGCGCCTACGACTGCGGCACCGGCAGCAACCGCTCCGGCTGCGACGACACCCGCGCCCGCCGCGACAGCTCCCGCAACCGCGACGGAAACTCCGGCAGCCCCGGCCAGCGAACCACCGAAGACACCGACGACCCATGTCATCGTCGCCGGCGACACGCTCTGGGATCTCGCCAAGACCTACTACGGCAACCCCAACGACTGGCACAAGCTGCTGGCCGCCAACCACAATCTCAAGCCGCACCGCCTTCTCGTCGGTGAGGAATTGAAGATTCCGGCCAAGTAAGGACGATTTGTCTCGCAGGACTTCGCCGGTCCGGGCTTTTCCGGGCCGGTTTTTGTTCCTATGTGAGGGGCTTCGTTTCGTTGAGAGGACATGATTGATGACAGCAGATCTGACCGCCGTCCCGCCCGATCACCCGAATGTCAAATTCGGCAAGGTTGGCGTGCTGCTTGTCAACCTCGGAACACCGGATGGCACCGACTACTCCTCCATGCGCCGCTACCTGCGTGAATTTCTGACGGACCGCCGCGTCATCGAGTGGTCTCGCTGGAAATGGTATCCGATCCTGTTCGGTATCGTACTCAACACTCGACCGCAGAAAGTCGGCAAGGCCTACGAGACGATCTGGAACAGAGAAAAAAACGAGAGCTTCCTCCGCACCTATACGCGCAATCAGTCCGATCTGATGGCCCAACGCCTGCGCGATCTACCCAACATCAGCGTCGATTGGGCCATGCGTTACGGTCAGCCCTCCATCGGCGACCGCATCCAGGCTCTAAAGGATCAAGGTTGCGAACGCATCGTGCTCTTTCCGCTGTATCCGCAATACGCGGCCGCAACGACGGCAACCGTCAATGACAAGGCATTCGAGAAACTGGCTAAGATGCGCTGGCAGCCGGCGATCCGCACCGTGCCGCAATACCATGACGACGACACCTACATCGAGGCACTTGCCAATTCCGTGACCCGGCATCTTTCAACACTGGACTGGAAGCCCGAAAAGATCCTCGCCTCTTTCCACGGCATACCGATGTCGTACTTCAAACTGGGCGATCCGTATTATTGTTTCTGTCAGAAAACCGGCCGGCTGCTGCGTGAAAAGCTCGGTCTTGCCGAGGATCAGTTCATGGTCACCTTCCAGTCCCGTTTCGGCCCGGAGGAATGGCTGCAGCCCTATACGGACAAGACGGTGGAAAGCCTTGCCAAAGAAGGCACCAAGCGTATCGCCGTCCTCAATCCCGGCTTCGTTTCCGACTGTCTGGAAACACTCGAGGAAATCGCCGAACAGGCGGCCGAATCCTTCCACCACAACGGCGGCGAGAAGTTCACGCATATCCCGTGCCTCAACGACGGCGAAGACGGCATGCGGGTGCTGGAGACGGTAGTGCGGCGGGAGCTGTCGGGCTGGGCCTGATCTGAACGGCCCAGCGCCGCCTCATTGCAGATGCGGCTTCCTCAGGAAACTGCTGCGGTCGGCCGACTTGACCCTTAGCCATGCCTCGCGGCCATTGCGCAGGACCCGCATGGGGATTTCCGCTCCGGCGGAGCCGCTTTCCCATATCTTGCGGTAGAAATCGGCAAGGCCGTCCACCTCGTCATCACGGATTTCGGAGATGACATCGCCTCGGCGCAAGCCCGCCTGTTCGGCGGGACCGCCCTCGGCCACGCTCATGACCACGACCTCGCCATCGCTTTCGGCGGAGAACGCCCCGAGCCAGGGCCTCGGCGGCTTGTTGACCTGACCCCGATTGAGCAGATCATCGAGAATGGGCGGCAAGAGATCGATCGGTACGACCATGTTGATATCGGCGCTTCCGCCGTCTTTTGCCGCCATCTGCAGGTGCAGCGAACCAATACCCAGAAGCTTGCCGTCGGCGTCGATGAGGGCAGCGCCTCCCCAGGAGGGATGAGCGGGCGCGGTGAAGATCGCTTCATCAAGCAGATATTCCCAATAACCGGCGAACTCCTGCTTGGCGACGATGTTCGCCTGCACGAACTGGCCGATACCATCGGCCATCATAACGGGATCGCCGATATCGGCTTTGGCGACGTTGCCGAAATCCAGCGGGGGAACATCAAGCCGTCCAAGCGCCTGCACCAGGCCGAAGCCGGTTTCCTGATCATAGGCCAGCGCATGGGCGGGAACCACGCGGCCGTCATTGGTCGTCAGCCAGACCTCCTCGGCCTCCGTGATCAGATAGCCGATGGTCAGCACCAGCCCGTTGTTCCGGATGACCACGCCGCTGCCCTCCCGGCGCGTGCCGAGCGATCCCGCCGTAAAGGCATCCTCTGGAATTTTGGAATGCACGGCCACGACCGAGCGCAAGGTCCTATCGATATTCATAGCTTCACCTGCTGATGCGCAATGCTTTGGCTCTGAAGACTGCATGACAGCCGAGCCGGATCTTTCCTTCCCCTAAGGTATGAAGATGCAGGGCCGGAGGCAAGACCTTGGCGAGATTGAATATCCTCGCTGCCGGGCGCGAAAGGTTGGATGTCGCAGACCATTTCACCCTTGCCGAGAACATGGTAACCCACCACATCTGATTGAGCTGCTTCGCGAGCCACTCGACCGTGGGCGTCAGAGATACAGCAACGCTTGGGAATGACGTCAGCCTCGCATCGTCCGGGGAACGTCGATGGAGGATTTTATGGTCATCGGTGGATTCAGCATCTTTGTAATTGCCCTGGTTGTCTTGATCATCCTGGTGCTGTTTGCAGGGATCAAGACCGTGCCGCAGGGATATCGCTACACGGTCCAGCGCTTCGGCCGCTACACCCGCACACTGGAGCCGGGCCTCAATCTGATCGTGCCTTTCATCGACACGCTCGGCGTGCGCATGAATGTGATGGAACAGGTGCTGGCGGTGCCCACTCAGGAGGTCATCACCAAGGACAATGCCAGCATTTCCACCGACGCCGTCGCCTTCTTCCAGGTGCTGAATGCGGCCCAGGCGGCCTATCAGATCACCAATCTCGAAAGTGCGATCCTCAACCTCACCAAGACCAATATCCGCTCTGTTATGGGTTCGATGGATCTCGATGAGCTGTTGTCCAATCGCGATGCCATCAATGAACGGCTGCTGCGCGTTGTCGACAACGCGGTCGAACCATGGGGCATCAAGGTGACCCGCGTCGAGATCAAGGACATTCAGCCGCCGAAGGATCTGGTCGACGCCATGGGTCGGCAGATGAAGGCGGAGCGCGAAAAGCGCGCCCAGGTTCTGGAAGCAGAAGGTCTGCGCGCCGCGCAAATCCTGCGTGCCGAAGGTGCGAAGCAATCGGCTGTGCTCCAGGCCGAGGGCCAGCGCGAAGCCGCCTTCCGCAACGCCGAGGCCCGCGAACGTCTGGCCGAAGCCGAAGCCAAGGCGACCCGCGTGGTCTCCGAGGCGATCGCCGAGGGCAATGTGCAGGCAATCAACTACTTCGTCGCGCAGAAATACACCGAGGCACTGACCGCGATCGGCACCGCCGGCAATTCCAAGATCGTGCTGATGCCGATGGAAGCCACCTCCATTCTCGGTTCGCTTGCCGGCATTGGGTCAATTGCCCGCGAGGTGTTCGGCGATAACGGCGATGGCACATCGCCGCAGTCCCCTCGTCCACGTTCCAGCCCGGCGCGCACCACACCCTCTATCAATCCGCTGACACCACGGGAGAGCTGATCCATGTTCGACAATCTCGTCGTTCAACTCGGCCCGTGGAGCTGGTGGGTACTGGGACTAGTGCTGCTCGCCGCCGAACTCGTATTGCCGGGCTTTTTCCTGATCTGGATCGGCCTTGCCGGCATTATCGTCGGCGCGCTGTCGCTGCTCTTCTGGGACAGCGCCTTCTGGGTCTGGCAGATGCAATGGCTTATCTTTGCGGCATCCGCCGCCACCGTCACCCTGCTCGGCCGCCGCTATGTCTATAATAACAGCCAGGTGACGGACGAGCCATTTCTCAACCAGCGCAGCGCCAGCCTCGTCGGTCGCACGGCAACGCTTGACGAGCCGATCACCGAAGGCCGCGGCCGCATCCGTCTGGAGGATACCTATTGGATCGTGACCGGGCCGGACCTGCCGGCCGGCACCCGCGTCAAGGTCGTCGCCAGCAACGGGCGCGACCTGACCGTCGAGGCCGCCTGATCAGGCGACGCCGATCCGCAGCAGATCGTGGAAATGGACGATGCCGATCGGCCGCTTGGTTTCGTCGACAACCATCAGCGCCGAGATATTGTAGCGGTTCAGCAACGCCATCGCGCCGGTCGCCAGCGTCGTTTCCTTCACCGTCTTCGGATTACGGGTCATTACCTCGTCAACCCGCATCTCCGCGAGGCTGCTGCCGAGATTACGGGCGATATCGCCATCGGTGATGATACCGCAAAGGCAACCGTCGTCATCGATCACACCGACGCAGCCGAAGCGCATATTCGAGAGCGTCATCGCGGCTTCCGGCATGCCGGTGCCCAGGCTGACCAGCGGAACGCGATCGCCCTTATGCATGATATCGACGACATGCGAGAGGCTCGCACCAAGCTTGCCGCCCGGATGGAAAGTGCGGAAATCCTGGGCGGTAAAACCGCGCGCTTCCAGCAACGCCACGACAAGCGCGTCGCCGATCGCAAGCTGCAACAGCGTCGACGTCGTCGGCGCCAATCCGTGCGGGCAGGCTTCCTGCTCCTTCGGCAGCAACAGGACCACGTCGGATTCACGCGCCAGCGTCGAGGTTTCGCCGGCGGTGATCGCGATCATCGGGATCGAGAAGCGGCGGGAATAGCTGATGATACCGCGCAGCTCGGCACTTTCGCCGCCCCATGATATGGCGATGATGACATCGTCCTGGGTGATCATGCCGAGATCGCCATGATTGGCTTCGACCGGATGCACGAAGAAAGACGGCGTTCCCGTGGAGGCGAACGAGGCAGCGAGCTTGTTGCCGATATGGCCGCTCTTGCCGACACCGGTGATGATGACGCGCCCATCGATGCCGCCGATCACCTCCACCGCTCGGCTGAAAGGCCCGGCCAAACCGTCGGCCAATGCGCGTTCCAGCGCTTCCAGCCCCTGCCTTTCGATCTCGATCGTCCGCATCGCGGATTCGATCGCACCGTTCTCGATGAATTTCACTGCTCTCTTATTCATGACGGAGGCCTACCGCTTTTCTCTATTTCTGTCCACCGGAGATCGTTTTCCCACAGCAAGGACCAAGCCTGTCATCCCCTACTCCTTATAATTCTCTGGCAAGGAAGCGTTAACCATGAGGCTTTAGGATTGGGTAAGAATTTAAGGCATTTCCAGTAAGATCAGACATAGGATCAAATGGACATCGGCAACAACAAGGCGGGTGGACGCTCCCTCCGGCTGACGGCATGCGCTGCATCCGCTCTGCTGGGCTGGGGCGTATTCGCCATGCCGATGCCTGTTCATGCGCAGTCGGCCGATGCCAGCCAGGCAGGATCGACCGACACCGATAGCCTCGATCTTCCCGCCACGACCACAACATCCACCAAGTCCAAGACGACCAAAGCAACGAACCAGAGTTCCACGAATACGGACACGCCAGTCAACGGTCGCCTGCGGCTCGGGGGCATCGACCCGACGACGACCGGCTCGACCCTCGACGACGATCTGCGCCGCGTCAATCTGCGCGAGACCGGCGTCGATGATCTGAGAGCTCGGCAATATCCGGACCGCGACGACGCGCAGGGCATACCGCTCGGCACCTTTACCCTGCGCCCCTCCATCAACCAGTCCGTCAATGTCGAGCGCAACCGCACCGGCTCCACCAATGACGACCACAGCTTCCTGCAGACCGACCTGCGCAGCACACTGACCTCGGATTGGGATCGGCACGCGCTGACCATCACCGGTGAAGGCGTCTGGCAGAAGAATCTCAGCGGCAGCGGCGCGGAGCAGCCGACCGTCAATCTCAACGCCGACCTGCGCCTCGACCTTCCGGCCGATACCGTCGCGCATATCACCGCCGGCTATCAATTCTTCCGCGAGGATACCAGCGACCCGAACGCCATTGCCAACGCCTCGAAGCAATCGGCCGTCAACCAGTTCAATACCGGCCTCTCGCTCGAGCGTGATTTTGGCGTGCTGCGCGGCACGACCGCCGTGGCGTTGACCCGCACTGTCTATTCCGACGCTGTGCTCTCGGACGGAACGCCGGTCACGCTCAGTGACCGCAACCAGACGGCAGGCACCTGGAGCGGCCGTATCGGTTATGAGCTGTCGCCAGCCCTCATTCCCTTCCTCGAAGCCGATCTCGGCCTCGCCGTATACGACCAGTCGCATGACAGCAACGGCTACGCCCGCTCGAACCAGAGCTTCGGCGGCAAGGCAGGCGTCGAGCTCGACCTCGGCGAGAAGATGAAGGGTGAACTCGGCTTTGGCTACCAACACACGGAATTCGACGATTCACGGCTCGCCGCGATCGATTCACCGACCGTCGACGGCAAGCTCGCCTGGTCGCCGCAGCGTGGCACCGATGTCAGCATCGGTCTTGCGACCACGGTGCAGCCGTCCACGACGGCAGGCGAAAGCGGCTATACCGCCTATCAGCTAACCAGCACCCTGAGCCACCAGCTGCGCGACGACCTCACCGCCAAGCTGAGCGGCGGCACGATCTGGCGCAATTATCCCTCCGACAGCTCTTTCGCCGACGAAACGGAATATGACGCAGCCCTCGGCTTCACCTGGGGCATCAACCGCTACCTCGATCTCACCAGCAACGTCGGCTACCAGCTGACGTCACGAAAGACGGGCGACGATACACGACAGGTCCAGGCGGGTGTGGGATTGACGGTGAAGAGGTAAACTCTCCCCGCCCTTTCGAAACTCTCGAGAGCGGGGAGAGAAGACTTTGATCGCCGTTACTTCAGCGCCGCGACCAGCGCCTTCAGTCCGTCTTCGACAGTCGGTCGGATATCCGCACGGGCGAGGGCAAAGGCGACGTTGGCGAGGATGAAGCCATCCTTGGCGCCACAGTCGAAGGTCTGGCCCTGGAAGTGATAACCGGCGAAATCCTGCTTCTGCGCAAGCTTCAGCATGCCGTCGGTCAACTGGATCTCGTTGCCCGCACCACGCTCCTGGCTCTCCAGGATCTCGAAAATCTCCGGCTGCAGGATGTAGCGGCCGTTGATGAAGAAATTCGACGGGGCAGTGCCCTTGGCCGGCTTTTCAACCATCCCGGTGATGCGGAAGCCATTGCCGATGGCGTCGCCGACGCCGACGATGCCGTATTTGTGGGTCTGATCCGGCGTGCATTCCTCGACCGCGATGACATTGCCGCCGCTGGTTTCATAGAGCTCGATCATGCCCTTCATGCAGCCCTTTTCGGCGCTCATGACCATGTCGGGCAGAAGCAGCGCGAACGGCTCGTCGCCGACGATTTCACGAGCGCACCAGACGGCGTGGCCGAGGCCGAGCGGTTCCTGCTGGCGCGTGAAGCTTGCCGTGCCGGCCTTCGGCAACAGGCCGCTCAGAAGCGTCAGCTCCGCGTTCTTGTTGCGCTGGCGCAATGTCTGCTCGAGCTCGAACTGAATGTCGAAATAGTCTTCGATGACATGCTTGCTACGGCCGGTCACGAACACGAAATGCTCGATGCCCGCCTCCATCGCCTCGTCGACGACGTATTGGATCACCGGCTTGTCGACGACGGTCAGCATTTCCTTCGGCACCGCCTTGGTAGCCGGCAAGAATCGCGTCCCGAGCCCGGCGACCGGAAATACTGCCTTACGCACCTTTTTATGCTGTCCCACTCATACCTCCTGGGGAATTAAATCGTTCTGCGCCAACATTATTTGAGGGTCAGTAGAATAAATTTGCGACTGTTTTGCAATGATGACTGACCCCGGCTTCCATGGTAAACAATTTGTTGACTTCATTCCTGTAATGTCATGCTTGGGCGACTGCTACGTGCATCGCCGCTCCGAAATCCAAGTATTGATGGACACGGCTGTAGATGACTTCAAACCGCAAACACTCCCTTCTTGGTCTCGCTCTGGCGCTCGCGCTTAGCGCCTTTGCGGGATTGACCCCCATTAACGCCAATGCGGACCCAGGGTTCCAAAAATGGATTGCGGGTTTCTACAGCACCGCCGCCAAGAGCGGCATTACGCAGTCGACCTATCGCAATGCATTTGCCGGCGTAACGGACCCCGACCCCACGGTCCTCGAAAAAGCGCAATACCAACCGGAATTCAAATCCCAGATCTGGGATTACCTGGATTCCCGCGTCAACCCCTATACCGTCGATGTTGGCCGCAAGATGGCGACCAAATACGGTTCCACACTGCGCTCACTTGAACAGCATTTCGGGGTGGACCGCAATATCATGCTCGCCATCTGGTCGATGGAATCAAATTACGGCGCAGTCCTTGCCAAGGAAGAGAAGCTCCATTACGTGCCGCGCGCGCTGGCGACGCTTGCCTATGCCGACCCGAAGCGCGCCAACTACGCCAAGAAACAATTGATCGCGGCGCTGAAAATCCTGCAGAATGGCGACATCTCGCGCAAGGAGCTGACCGGCTCCTGGGCCGGCGCCATGGGCCACACGCAATTTATCCCGACCAGCTACCTGCTCTATGCCGTCGATGCCGATGGCAGCGGCCACGCTGATATCTGGAATTCGGTTCCCGACGCGCTGGCAACGACGGCAAACCTTCTGGCCAAGAACGGCTGGAGCACCGGACATACCTGGGGCTATGAAGTGACCGTGCCTGCGGGTGGCAGCGCGCAGGCCGGCAAGACACGCACGCTCGCCCAATGGGCCGCCCTCGGCTTCGCCCGCCCGAACGGCAAGGGCTTCCGCCTGAACTCCGAACGCGCGCAGTTGAAGATGCCGGGTGGACCGAATGGGCCTGGCTTCCTGATGACCGGCAACTTCTTCACCATCAAGCGCTACAACGCCTCAGACAGCTACGCGATTGCCGTCGGCCTGCTCGCCGACCAACTCGCCGGCTATGGCGGCATGCAGCAATCCTGGCCGCGCCCGAGCGGCACGCTGGATGTGAAGCAGAAGTTCGAGTTGCAGACGCGGCTGAAGCAACTCGGCTATTATGACGGCGTTGTCGACGGCAATTTCGGCTCCGGCTCCAAGGCCGCCATTGCAGCGGTTCAGCAGCGCATCGGCATGGACGCCGATGGCGAACCCTCAATGAGCCTGTTGAACGCGCTGCGCAAATAGGTCGCCGCCGTCAACCATGAACCTTGGATCGGCTGGACGGCGGTGCCGTCCTCATGCGACCATGGGGCATTGAGCGGAAAAGAGCCCGATGAAAAAACGACCTGCCCGCACAATCATGGCTGCCGCGAAATCGACCCTCGCGACGCTTCTTGCCGTCTGTCTTACCCTTGCCTGCCTGCTGACGCCCGCCGAGGCGCAGGAGCGGTCGCGCAAGACGCTGCTCGACATATTGTTCGGCCGGTCCGAGCCGGATATTCCCGACCAGCCCTATGATCAGCCGGCCCCGAGGCGCTCGACGCAGCCGCGCAAACGGGTCGCACCACCGCCGAAGCCGCGCCTAGTGGTGGTTCAACCGGATACGCCGCCACCGGCGGAAAAACTGCCTGACGCCAAGACGATCCTCGTCGTCGGTGACTTCCTGGCAAGCGGCCTCGGCGACGGACTGGCAGACGCCCTTTCGACTTCGCCCGGCGTCGTTGTCCAGACCCGCGGCACCGTCGCCTCCGGTCTCGTGCGCCAGGACTATTACAATTGGCCGCAGCAACTCCCCACCATGCTGGATCAGCTGAAGCCGGCGGTCGTCGTCGTGATGATCGGCGCCAACGACCGCCAGCAGATCATCGGTGACGGCCTCAACGAAAAATATGGCACCGACCCCTGGTTCCTCGCCTATGAGGAGCGCGTGCAGCAATTCGCCAAGCTGGTGACGAACCGTCATATCCCCCTCATCTGGGTCGGCCTGCCGGCCTTCGGCTCGGATCAGTTGACCGAAGGCGCGGTGAAGCTCAATCAACTCTATCAGAGTCAGGTCGCAAGCGTCGGCGGCGAGTTCATCGATATCTGGGACGGGTTCACCGACCAGAACGGCGAGTTCATCGTCACCGGCTCCGACATCAACGGCCAGCAGGTGCGGCTCAGAACCGCCGACGGCGTCAATCTGACGGCGGCAGGCAAGCGCAAGGTCGCCTTCTATATCGAAAAGCCGGTGCGCCGGCTGCTGGGCGATCAGGCAAGCCCCGATATCACACGCCTCGACACCGGCAATCCGCTGGCGCCCGAACAGGCAAACCTGCCGGCGACGGAGACGGAAAAGATCACCCGCACCCAGCCGATGAGCATCTCCGACCCCAATCTCGACGGCGGTTCCCAGCTCCTCGGCGGCGCCCCCGCCCCGGTACCTACGACGCCCTCGCCCCGCGACCTCCTGGTCGAAAAAGGCCAGATGGCCCCGGCCCCGACAGGACGTGTCGATGATTATCGGCTGCCGGGGGGTGCAACAGCTACTCCGTAAAGAACCTTCAGAGATCAGTAGCACAACGGGCAATTTGGCATGGCAGAACCGCTTGCAGACCTTGGCTTGCCAGACGCCTTGGCAGATGGATGGACGCTGTCCACTCCCGAAGAGCAGAGTTTCAATGCGGATATATTGCGAGGCATCGGCCCACATTTTGAAGCGTGGACGGAGGCAAATGCACATGCCGTCGTCATCGCGCGCCATGGCAAACTGGTCTATGAGCGATATTTTACCGGCGATGACAAGGCGTGGGCGACGCCGCTCGGCCGCGTTGCCTATCATGCCGGCCTGAGGCACGATCTGCGCTCCATCACCAAGAGCATCGCCTCTCTGCTGATCGGCATTGCCGTCGAGAACGGCTGGATCAAGGATCTGGACACGCCGGTTTTCTCCTTCTTTCCCGATCACGACGATCTTCGTACGCCGGAGAAAGACAGGATCACGCTCCGCCATCTCCTGACGATGTCTGCCGGCCTCGCCTGGAGCGAAGACTTGCCTTACAGCAATCCGGCTAACAGCGAACGTTGTATGATGGCGGCCGCAGATCCGCACCGCTACGTTCTGGAACAACCGGTCGCTAGACCGGCGGGCTTCGTCTATACCTACAATGGCGGACTGACTGCCCTGCTTGGTGCCATTCTGCACAGGGTATCGGGCCGGCAGCCCGATCAGCTTGCGAAGGAATATCTTTTCTCCCCGCTGGGTATCGACGACGTGGAGTGGGTTCGCTACCCGAACGGTACTCCCAACGTCACCTCCGGCTTGCGCATGCGGCCGCGCGATGTCGCTAAGATCGGTCAGCTGGTCCTGAACAAAGGTATTTCGAGCAATACCAAAATCGTATCGCCCACCTGGACGGATCAGGCCACATCACCGCAAATCCAGGGGGAAGGCCTATACTTCTACGGATTCCAGTGGTGGCTTGGGCGCTCGCTGATTAATCGGCAAGAAGTCACCTGGACTGCGGCTGTCGGATGGGGCGGGCAAAGGCTCTACGTCATCCCAAGCCTGGGCATGACGGTTGTCGTACTGGCGGGCCTCTACGACAATCCCATGCTCCAGCCGGCGGTCGGAGATACCATTCTTCGGCGCTTCGTTCTCCCCGCAGCGATGAACGTCTAAACGAAAGGCCTCGCCGAAGCGAGGCCTTAGTCGTTCTCCAAATGCCAACCGCTTATCGCGGCAGCACCGTGGCGCCCATCAGGGCCTCGTCGATCGCGCGAGCGGCCTGGCGGCCTTCGCGGATGGCCCAGACGACCAGGGACTGACCTCGGCGGACGTCGCCGGCGGTCCAGAGCTTGTCGACCGAGGTCTTGTAGCTCTTGTCGTCGGCAACGACGTTGGTCGAGCCGCGCTTGTCGGTGTTGAGCGTCAGCTTGCCGTCGAGATCCTTGAGCACGCTGTCGGTGAACGGGCCGCGGAAGCCGATGGCGATAAAGGCGAGGTCGGCGCGGATAACGAATTCCGTACCGGCGATCGGCTTGCGGCGCTCATCCACTTCGCAGCACTTCACGCCGGTCAGCACGCCGTCTTCGCCGATGAACTCCAGTGTCGCGACCTGGAATTCACGCACGGCACCCTCGGCCTGCGAGGAGGAGGTCCGCATCTTCGTCGCCCAGAACGGCCAGACGGCGAGCTTGTCTTCCTTTTCCGGCGGCTGCGGGCGGATGTCGAGCTGGGTCACCTTGACGGCACCCTGACGGAAAGCCGTGCCGACGCAGTCAGATGCGGTATCGCCACCACCGACGACGACGATATGCTTGCCGCCGGCAAGGATCGGATCGGACGGCCAGCCGATGCTGTCAATGTTTTCGCGACCGACGCGGCGATTCTGCTGCACGAGATAGGGCATGGCGTCATGAACGCCGGCAAGCCCGACGCCGGGAATGCCGGCCTCACGCGGGGTTTCCGAGCCGCCGCAATAAAGAACGGCATCATAATCGGCCAGAAGCTCTTCCATTTTGACGTCGATGCCGACATTGACGCCGCAATGGAAGGTCACGCCCTCGCCCTTCATCTGCTCGACGCGGCGATCGATGAAGTTCTTCTCCATCTTGAAGTCCGGAATGCCGTAGCGCAGCAGCCCGCCAGCCTTCGACTCGCGCTCATAGAGATGAACCTCATGGCCGGCGCGGCCGAGCTGCTGGGCAGCAGCCATGCCGGCGGGGCCGGAGCCGATGACGGCGACTTTTTTACCGGTATGGACCGTGGCCGGCTGTGGGCGGATGAAGCCAAGCTCATAGGCCTTGTCGGCAATCGCCTGCTCGACCGTCTTGATCGCGACCGGCGCATCCTCAAGGTTCAGCGTGCAGGCTTCCTCGCAGGGCGCGGGGCAGACACGGCCGGTGAACTCGGGGAAGTTGTTGGTCGAATGCAGGTTGCGGATCGCCTCTTCCCAGTTGTTGTTGTAGACGAGGTCGTTCCAGTCCGGGATCTGGTTGTGCACCGGGCAGCCGGTCGGGCCGTGGCAATAGGGGATGCCACAGTCCATGCAGCGCGCTGCCTGTTTCTGCACTTCCGGGTCCGACATGGGGATCGTGAATTCGCGGAAATGCCGGATACGGTCCGACGCCGGCTGATACTTGCCAACCTGCCGGTCGATTTCCAAGAAGCCTGTTACCTTGCCCATGCTTTCGTTTCCTCACTCTAAAGAGGAGCCCGATGGCTCCCGTGCCTGAAGGCAAATCCCGCTGCCTTGTCCGGCACTGTAATTCAAATCTGATTCCGCTGTTCGACAGTCGCGACCGCCATTCCGGCGATCGCAATCAGGCGCGAAACCCTCGAATGGAAAGGGCGTTGCCGCGGATCACTCCGCCGCCACGCTCATCCGGTTCCGCTCCATGTCCTCAAGGGCGCGGCGGTATTCAACCGGCATGACCTTGCGGAATTTCGGACGGTAATCGGCCCAATGATCGATGATTTCCTTCGCACGCGTCGAACCGGTGTAGTGGAAATGGTTCGAAATGAGCTGGTAGAGCCGCTCCTCATCATGGCGCGTCATGTCGTCGGAGACGTCGACGCGTCCCTTGTGCATGAGGTCGCCACCGTGATGGTGCAGCTTCTCCAGCAATTCGTCCTCTTCCGGAACCGGCTCCAATTCGACCATCGCCATGTTGCAGCGACGGGCGAAATCGCCCTTCTCGTCGAGCACATAGGCAACGCCGCCCGACATGCCGGCTGCGAAGTTGCGGCCGGTTTCGCCGAGTACGACGACGACACCGCCGGTCATGTATTCGCAGCCATGGTCGCCCACACCTTCGACAACGGCGATGGCGCCGGAGTTGCGCACCGCGAAACGCTCGCCGGCAACGCCACGGAAGTAGCACTCGCCCTCGGTCGCGCCGTAAAGCACGGTGTTGCCGACGATGATCGAATGTTCGGCGAGGATCTTCGAGTTCTCCGGCGGACGGATGATGATGCGGCCGCCCGAAAGCCCCTTGCCGACATAGTCGTTGCCGTCACCGATGAGGTTGAAGGTGACGCCCCGCGCCAGGAACGCGCCGAACGACTGTCCGGCGGTGCCCCTCAGCGTAACGCTGATCGTATCGTCCTTCAAACCACGGGCACCGTAACGCTTGGCGACAGCGCCCGAGAGCATCGCGCCGGCCGAACGGTCGACGTTCTTGATGTCCACTTCGATGGCAACAGGCGTCTTGCTGGCAAGCGCCGGCTCAGCCTGCTCGATCAGCTTGCGGTCGAGAATGTCGTCGATCGGGTGCTTCTGCAGGGACGTCCAATAGGTCGCTTCCTTCGGCGCATCGACCTTGTGGAAGATGCGGCTGAAGTCGAGCCCTCTCGCCTTCCAATGGGCGAGCATGTCATCCTTCTCCAGCAGCTCCGAAGCGCCGATGACATCGTCCAGCCTGGCAAAGCCAAGCGAGGCGAGGATTTCGCGCACTTCCTGGGCGACGAAGAAGAAGTAGTTGATGACGTGCTCCGGCGTGCCCTTGAAGCGCTTGCGCAGGACCGGATCCTGCGTCGCGACACCCACCGGACAGGTGTTGAGGTGGCACTTGCGCATCATGATGCAGCCGGCCGCGATCAGCGGTGCGGTGGCAAAGCCGAACTCGTCCGCGCCGAGCAGCGCGCCGACGATGACGTCACGACCGGTCTTCAAGCCGCCGTCGACCTGCAGGGCGATGCGCGAACGCAGCCCGTTCAGCACCAGCGTCTGCTGTGTCTCGGCAAGGCCGATTTCCCAAGGCGAACCGGCATGCTTTAGCGAGGTGAGCGGCGAAGCGCCCGTACCACCGTCGAAGCCGGCGACGGTGATGTGATCGGCGCGCGCCTTGGCAACGCCAGCGGCAACCGTGCCGACGCCGACTTCCGAGACGAGCTTGACCGAGACATCGGCGGCCGGGTTGACGTTCTTCAGATCGAAGATCAGCTGCGCCAGGTCTTCGATCGAGTAGATGTCGTGATGCGGCGGCGGCGAGATCAGGCCGACACCCGGTGTCGAATGCCGGGTCTTGGCGACAGTCGCGTCGACCTTATGACCGGGCAACTGTCCGCCTTCGCCGGGCTTGGCACCCTGCGCGACCTTGATCTGCAGCACGTCGGCATTAACAAGATATTCGGTGGTGACGCCGAAGCGGCCAGACGCGATCTGCTTGATCGCAGAGCGTTCCGGGTTCGGCGAACCGTCGAAGAGCGGCATGTAACGGTCGGACTCTTCGCCGCCTTCGCCGGTGTTCGACTTGCCGCCGATCCGGTTCATGGCGATCGCCAGCGTCGTATGCGCCTCGCGGCTGATCGAGCCAAAGGACATGGCGCCCGTCGAGAAGCGCTTGACGATGTCGACAGCCGGCTCGACCTCATCGATCGAGATCGGCTTGCGGCCGAGCGCTTCCGCGCTCTTGATCTTGAACAGGCCACGGATGGTGTTCATCCGCAGTGCCGAGTCGTTGACCATATCCGCGAACTCGCGATAGCGGTCCTCGGCATTGCCGCGCACGGCATGCTGAAGAGCGGCCACCGCATCCGGCGTCCAGGCGTGGCTTTCGCCGCGCATACGGTAGGCATATTCGCCGCCGATCTCGAGCGTGCTTGCCAGGATCGGGTCGGCACCGAAGGCCGACTTGTGACGGGCGACGGTTTCCTCGGCAATGGTCTCGAGACCGATGCCTTCGATCATGGTCGCCGTGCCGAAGAAATACTTGTCGACCAGTTCTTCCTGGAGGCCGATCGCGTCGAAGATCTGCGCGCCGCAATAGGACTGATAGGTCGAAATGCCCATCTTCGACATGACCTTGAGGATGCCTTTGCCGACCGCCTTGATGTAGCGATAGACGACTTCGTTGGCATCGACTTCCTTCGGGAATTCGCCGCGCTGATGCATGTCGAGCAGCGTGTCGAAGGCGAGATAGGGGTTGATCGCCTCAGCGCCATAGCCGGCGAGCAGGCAGAAATGATGCACTTCGCGCGGCTCGCCGGTTTCGACGACGAGACCGACCGAGGTGCGCAGCCCCTTGCGGATCAGGTGATGGTGCACGGCAGCCGTCGCCAGCAGCGCCGGGATCGCGATGCGATCCGGTCCGATCTGGCGGTCGGACAGCACGATGATGTTGTAGCCGCCGCGAACGGCCGCTTCGGCACGCTCGCACAGACGGTCGAGCATTTCCGGCATGCCTTCGGCGCCACGATCGACATCATAGGTGAAGTCGAGCGTCTTGGTGTCGAAGCGATCTTCCGTGTGGCCGATCGAGCGGATCTTTTCCAGATCGCCATTGGTCAGGATCGGCTGGCGCACTTCCAGCCGCTTGGCGTTGGCCATGCCGGTATGGTCGAGCAGGTTCGGACGCGGGCCGATGAAGGAGACAAGGCTCATCACCAGCTCTTCGCGGATCGGATCGATCGGCGGGTTCGTTACCTGCGCGAAGTTCTGCTTGAAATAGGTGTAAAGCAGCTTCGGCTTGTCGGACATGGCCGAGATCGGCGTGTCCGTGCCCATGGAGCCGATCGCCTCCTGCCCGGTCGTCGCCATCGGCGACATCAGGAGCTTGGTGTCTTCCAGCGTATAGCCGAAGGCCTGCTGACGATCGAGCAGCGACACGTCGCGGCGCAGTGCCCGCGGCTCCACCGGCTTCAGGTCTTCCAGGATCAGCTGCGTGCGCTTGAGCCAGCTCTGATAGGGATGCTTGCTGGCAAGCTCGGACTTCACCTCGTCATCGGAGATGATGCGGCCCTTTTCCATATCGATCAGCAGCATCTTGCCCGGCTGCAGGCGCCACTTCTGAATGATCTTCTCTTCCTCGACCGGCAGAACACCGGCTTCCGACGCCATGATGATGCGATCGTCATTGGTGACGAGGTAGCGGGCCGGACGCAGGCCGTTACGGTCGAGCGTCGCGCCGATCTGCTTGCCGTCGGTGAAGGCGACGGCGGCAGGGCCATCCCACGGTTCCATCAGGGCGGCATGATACTCGTAGAACGCCTTGCGCTCGGCAGCCATCAGCTGGTTGCCGGCCCATGCCTCAGGAATGAGCATCATCATGGCATGCGCCATGGAGTAGCCGCCGCGCACGAGGAATTCGAGCGCGTTGTCGAAACAGGCGGTGTCCGACTGTCCCTCATAGGAGATCGGCCAGAGCTTGGAGATATCCTCGCCGAACAGCGGCGAAGACACAGACGCCTGACGCGCCGCCATCCAGTTGACGTTGCCGCGCAGCGTGTTGATTTCGCCGTTATGGGCGACCATGCGATACGGATGCGCGAGCTTCCACGACGGGAAGGTGTTGGTCGAGAAGCGCTGGTGCACGAGGGCGACCGCCGTCTCGAAACGAGGGTCAGCCAAGTCTTTATAATAGGCGCCCACCTGATAAGCGAGGAACATGCCCTTGTAGACAATGGTCGAGCTCGACAGCGACACAGGATAGAAGCTGCTCTCTTCGCCCTCATATTCCGCGTAGATGCGGTTGGAGATCACCTTGCGCAGGGTGAACAGGCGGCGCTCGAATTCCTCGTTCGTGCCGGCATCGCGGCCAGCGCCGATGAAGACCTGCACATGATGCGGCTCGGTGGCGGCAATATCAGCTGCCTTCGACAACGAGGAATTGTCGACCGGCACGTCACGGAAGCCGATCAGGACCTGGCCTTCCTCGGTAACCACCTGCTTGATGGCGGTCTTGAAATGCTCGATCAGCGCTTCGTCGCGCGGCAGGAAGAAATGGCCGACGCCATACTCGCCCGCCTTCGGCAGGGTGATGCCCTGCAGGGCCATTTCCTCACGGAAGAAACGATCCGGAATCTGCACGAGAATACCCGCGCCGTCGCCCATCAGCGGATCTGCGCCGACGGCGCCGCGATGCGTCAGGTTCTCGAGAATGAACAGGCCGTCGCGCACGATCTGGTGCGACTTCTGGCCCTTCATATGCGCGACGAAGCCGACGCCGCAGGCATCATGCTCGTTGCGCGGATCGTAGAGGCCTTGCTTCCGTGGGATGCCGGCGGCGCGTTTCGACGTTTTGGCCGCAGCGACAGCATTGGCTGCAGCGATCTGGTCAAAAGTCATGGACGGCGTCCTGTTCGTCATCGTCTTCCCTCCGGTAAGGCCCGCGGCGCGGGCGATCCTTCGTCCCGCGTCGCCCCGTTACCCGGTCCGACGCGCGACAGCGCTGTTGCATTATGAAGATCCGGTCGCAAACCTGGCCCACGGTGGAGCCTGTCGTCAGCGTTCCGCGCCTTGCTATTCCACCGCCACTCCACCCCTTACCTTGAAGGCTTAAAAGGGCGTGCTCTTGGTAACTATAGCTCGAAATCCCGACATCGTCAGGACCCCTGGCGCATCTTCGGCCTCGGTGGCCAAAATAGGACAGCAACCCTGTCCTAATTCACCAGCTCTATGACAGAAAGCTTCTGCCTTCGCAAGAGCAAAACGGCAAAATTTCGTCAACGCGCGACGGAAGATTGCCGATGTTGCAAATTTCAAGCAAGAAAGTTTCGCTGCAGCGCATCATTTTGTTTGTTGATTGCTTAGATCAATTTCTGTGATGAGTCCTTCAGCACTGCACTCTTGATAGCCTGCACCATTGGATTAATGTCCGGCAGACCTTAACTACCTTTCCCGCAAACCTGTAGTCTCAGTTGGTGTTATCAATGTTTTTTGCTTCCGATAATTGGGCCGGCGCCCATTCCAAGATCGCCGAACGTCTGCTTGCCGAATCCAGCGGCTTCGCCTCGGCCTACGGCACCAGCGATCTCGACCAGAAGGTCGAAGCCAAGTTCGCCGAGATTTTCGAGCGCGAAGTCTCCGTCTTCTTCGTCGCGACCGGCACCGCCGCCAATTCGCTATCGCTCGCCAGTGTCCAGAAGCCGGGCGGGATCAGCTTCTGCCATACTGAGGCGCATGTCGCCGAAGACGAATGCGGCGCGCCGGATTTCTTCAGCGGCGCGAGGCTCGCGACCGTTGACGGTCCCGGCGGCAAGATCGACCCGAAGGCGCTCGCCACCAAGGTCGCGCGCTTCCCGCAGGACGCCATCCATCACGGCCGCGCCGCCGCCGTGACCATCACCCAGGCGACGGAAATCGGCACGGTCTATTCGCTCGCCGAGATCGACGCCATCGCCGCCATCAGCAAGGCGAACGGACTGCCGCTGCACATGGATGGCGCGCGCTTCGCCAATGCGCTGGTCGCGCTCGACGCCAGCCCGGCGGAGATGACCTGGAAGCGCGGCGTCGACATTCTCTCCTTCGGCGGCACCAAGAACGGCTGCTGGTGCGCCGAGGCGATCGTCTTCTTCAATCCGGAGCAGGCGAGGGAAATGCATTTCATCCGCAAGCGCGCCGCCCAGCTTTTCTCCAAGTCGCGCTTCATCGCCGCCCAGTTCGACGGCTATTTCCAGGATGGTCTCTGGCTCGACCTCGCCCGCCATTCCAACCGCATGGCCGACCGCCTGCGCGCCGGCATCGAGCGGACGCCTGACGCCCGCCTCGCATGGCCGACCGCATCGAACGAAGTCTTTGCCATCATCTCGAAATCAGCCGCCAGGACCGCCGAGGACAAGGGCGCGAAGTTTTATGAATGGCCGATCCCGGAATCGCAGCCGGACCTGGTGAACGAGAATGAGGCCCTGATCCGCCTCGTCACCAGCTTTGCCACGACCGAGGACGATGTCGCCGGCTTCCTCGGCTGCCTTGCTTGACGATTAAATAAAAAAGAGCGCCGAACTGGCTAAAAGCCAGTTCGGCGCTCAGTCTGGCGACAAAAGCCTAGTTCTGATTCCGATGCGTGAACATCGTGAAGTTCGATACGCCGTCAGAAGGCGGCGCATGATGAACGATCATCGTCATTGCCATTACGCAGGCTACAAGTCCGGAAATGAAGATGGCACCATAGATCATGGAGGCTGATATCCTCGCTTCAGCTGATTCACTGGAAAATAGGATAGCAACACAAACTGACTCGAACCTGAACCGCGTGCACTTCCAAATCGGGACACGCGAAAAGAGAAATGACAGCCGGCGAAGGAATCTTAACAAAACCTTTACGCCTATCCACATGATCAGTAACGGCTTTCATGATCGGCTCGAAACAAACCCGACGCGTCACATCGACCGCAATCCCCTCACCTTCGCCAGGATATCCTCCGACAGAGCGCTGACCAGCAGCTGATCCGCCCCCTTGCGCGGCACCAGCACGAACTCGACATCCTCCAGCGCCGGCAGCCAGCCGGGCGCGATTTCCGACAATCCCGCCGGCGCCATGCTGCGCGGCTGGACGAGCACGCCCATGCCGGCGCGGGCCGCGGCCGTCAATCCGCTGAGGCTGCCGCAGGTGCAGACGATGCGCCAGGGCACCTGCTGGCGGCGCAGCGCTTCCAGCGCCACGGCCCTCGTAACGCTCGGCGCCGGAAAGGCGATCAATGGCAGCGGCCCGGCAAGCGCGCGGATGCGCGCCGGATCGCGCGCCAGCCAGACCAACGGCTCGCGATAGACCAGTTTTCCCCTGACATCGCCGAGACGACGCTTGGCGAGCACGAGGTCGAGATCGCCATTGTCCTGCATCTCGTAAAGTGTACCGCTTAGCGCCACTGTCAGTTCGAAATCGACGGAAGGGTGCGAGCGGACGAAATCCTCCAGCACATCCGGCAACTGGCTGGTGACGAAATCTTCAGAAACGCCGAGCCGCAGACTGCCGCGCAGGCTGTTGCCGGCAAAGAGCTGCTGCACTTCCCCTTCGATCGACAGCATCTGCCTCGCATGGCCAAGCAACGCCTCGCCGTCGCCCGTCAGCACTACCCGATGCGTATCGCGCGCCAGCAGCCTGCGCCCGAGCGTGGCTTCCAGCCGCTGTATATGCTGGCTGACCGTGGACTGGCCAAGACCGAGGCGCTCGGCGGCCAGCGTGAAGCTGCCCATCTGCTCGACGGCGACGAAGCTGCGCAATTGCGTGAGATCGAGCATCGCTTTTATCCTGAACTGCGATAACTGTTATTCCTTGCATCGTGGATCACGATAGGTCTATCTGCAAGGACATTCTTACGGCTTATAATTGCGATTGGGGTTGGCACGATGCGCCGCTTTCTTCCAGACACCTTCACCATGCTGCTTGTCCTGACGGTCCTGACGGCTTCCTTCTTTCCCGTTCAGGGAGCGAGTGCCCACTATTTCAGTATCGCCACGAACTTTGCCATCGGCCTGCTGTTCTTCCTGCACGGCGCGCGCCTGTCGCGCGATGTCGTCATAGCCGGCCTGCTGCATTGGCGGCTGCATCTCGTCATCCTGCTGACGACCTTCGGCATTTTCCCGCTGCTGGTGCTCGGCATCGGACAGGTCGTGCCGAACAGCATCTTGCCTGTGTCGCTCTATACCGGCTTGCTGTTTCTGAGCGTGCTGCCCTCGACGGTACAGTCGTCCATCGCCTTCACATCGATCGCCGGCGGCAACGTTCCGGCCGCCATCTGCTCGGCTTCGGCTTCCAACATCTTCGGCATGTTCCTGACGCCGCTGCTCGTCGGCGTGCTGTTTTCGGTCGGCGGCCAGGGCGGCGGCTTTTCCTGGGACGTGCTGTGGCAGATCATGCTGCAGCTGCTGGCTCCCTTCATCGCCGGCCAACTGTTGCAGCCGTGGATCGGCGACTGGATCCGTTCGAAGAAGAAGATCCTGATGCCGGTCGATCGCGGCTCGATCCTGATGGTCGTCTATTCCGCTTTCAGCGAGGCCGTCGTCGAGGGCCTGTGGCACACCTTCTCGGTGCTCGACATCACCACGGTCATCGTCGCAAACATGGTGCTGCTGGCTACGGTACTCTGCATCACCATGTTCGGCAGCCGTGCGCTCGGTTTCTCCAAGGCCGACGAAATCACCATCACCTTCTGCGGCTCGAAAAAGTCACTGGCAAGCGGCGTGCCGATGGCCAACGTCATCTTCGCCGGTCAGGGCATCGGTGCCATCGTCCTACCGTTGATGCTGTTCCATCAGATCCAGCTGATGACCTGCGCCTTCCTCGCCCAGAAATATGCCGATGCGGCCAAGAGGCGGGAGACGGCCAAGGCGGAAACCGAGGCCAATGGTGCCACGAACGCAGCCTAAACATCCTTGACGGTACCAAACACAAAGGCGGCGCCCCATCGGAGCGCCGCCTTTTTTTGATCTTGGGAGGATCTGTCTTCAGCCTGTCGGCTGACGACGGTTAGCTGATATGAGCTTCGATCGCCTTCGGGGTATCGACCGGCTCGGCGGCGATGGAGATGCGGCGGGGCTTCATGGCTTCGGGAATGTTGCGCAACAGATCGATGTGCAGCAGACCATTCTTCAGCGAAGCCGCCTGGACCTCGACATGATCGGCGAGCTGGAAGCGGCGCTCGAAGGCGCGCTTGGCGATGCCGCGATAGAGATATTCGCTGGCTTCCGCCGGCTCTTCGCTCTTTTCACCCTTGACCTGCAGAACATGGGCGTGAGCCTCGATGCTCAGTTCCTTCTCATCAAACCCGGCAACGGCCATGGTGATGCGATAGGTGTTCTCACCCGTGCGCTCGATGTTGTAGGGCGGATAGGTCTGACCCTGATCCGGCTGCGCAAGGCTGTCGAGCATGGTGAAGAGACGGTCGAAACCGACGGTGGAACGGTAAAGGGGAGTAAAGTCTACGTGACGCATGGTGTCCTCCTGTGAGCGACGATTGCGATTTACGATTTGCCCCGCGACCCCGCTCTGGGCGGCCTTGGGACGGTTTTGCGGGCCCGTTTGGCACCCGCAGAATGGAGATGGTGATCGCTTTTCGGGAGTTCAAGACCCCGATGGTCAGCCCCGGATTTCGGTCAAAAGCCGCGTGAACCGCAGATGAACACCCGGTTCGGTACCCGTTCAGGCTGGCGGGACTATCAATATAACCGTCGGATGCATCGAATACATCCGATGACTGAAGCATATCGTCCCTTCTTCTTCAGTCCTTACTCGGCCGGCTCAGCGGATCTCTCTATCTCCGCAAGCCGGCCTTTTTTATGCGATACGGTGGGGATCTACCCTACCGCAAAAGCTTCAACGATCCGGTCAGCGATTTCACCCATTTCGATGGACCTGCGAGCCCCAGGCCGTCGATCACCTCTTCCGACAAGTCCCGGTCGGGGAATGTCGCCTCATAGTCCGCATAGGCGTGCAGCGACCGCGCGAAGGCTGGAAAAGGCACGATTGCCCGTTCGTCCGGCTGCGACAAGGCCTTCAGCATCAGCGCCCGGATCGTATCCGCATCGGCCTGCAGGATCGGAACCGGCAGGTTGGAGCTGATGTCGATGGCGCGATCGTCGCGATCGGCAAGCTGACGGGCCGCAAGACCCGGAAATCGGGCGCCGAGACCAATGGCGATCGCGCCCGCCGTGTTGGCGATCAGGCCGAGCGGCAGTTCCGGATTGATGATGATGGCGAGGCGGGTATCGGGGACCATGGGAACCTGCGGCAAGAGTGAATTTGCGCCGCAGGATATATCGCTCCCCGCGAATGATCCTGCCTTTCATTGCCTGAAAATTGCCTATTGTGGTAGAGTCTACCCAATTTAACTCCACTTAAGGTGAAGTATGCCCTTTCCGCTCGAACCAGTCGATACACGTATCCTGGGCGCCCTCCAGAACGACGGTCGCCTGACGAATCAGGCACTCTCTTCCGAGGTCGGACTTTCGACCTCGCCTTGCTGGCGGCGGGTTCGGCAACTGGAGGAGAGCGGCGTCATCCAGAGCTATACGGCGGTTCTGGATCGGCGGCAGATCGGCCTCGGGGTTCTCGCCTTTATACGGGTCAAGATCGACAGTCACAGCGAGGCGGAAGCGGAGGAGTTCTCGCAAGACGTCCTGAAACTGAGCGAGGTCGTCGCCTGCTACAGCATCGCCGGAGACGCCGATTTCCTGCTGCAGGTCGTGGCCGCGGATCTCGATAGCTACGCCGACTTCGCCATGACCATCGTACGCCGCCTGCCTCGGATCAAGGAAATGCAGACGACGTTCGTTCTGAAGGAAATCAAGCCCTTCAAGGGTTTTCCGTTGGATGTGGCGGGCCGTTGAGCAAGACCACATACCGGCCCTATCAAACGCCGTGTTTTGCGATCACTCGTCCCAGCCTATTATTTTGAGCCCTGGCCACGATACAACCCATCGATCGATCTTATTTTTATATATGTCGCGCGTAATCTGCTTCTTGATCGGGCGGACGACCAGCTTGAGGAGATCGGAGATTCCATATGGCGCGCAGAGTTCCAGGCCATTGGTCCCGGGCTGCACACCGACGGCCGTTGCCGTCGTTGGAAATGTCGTGATTGCGTCGGCGGCAGATGTGTACGGGGCTATCGGATATTTGAATTTTTCTTCATACCAGAGATGAACCCTGGCTTCGTTTTTCACGTCTATCCACACTGGCAAATCAGAGAAAGAACTCCGGATTCGAAGTGCGTGCTCCGCCTCCGCACCCTCCGAAAGATCCCCGGCGTCAAAGTAGACGATATCGACATCGTTGATGCCATGCGTCAGGGGAAGGCCAAAAGAGTGATTCCAGACCGTTTGCGCAACAGCACCAGCAACCAGCCAGCAATCCGGGAGAGCAATTTTTTCCCAGTTGCGCAGGATCGGAGATAGCAGAGGGCTTTCCTGAACGATCGCCTGTAGCCGTAAAGATAACGCATCCTCCACGTCGAATCCCCCTACCGAATCCATCAACAGCCGATGACGATCACCATGAAAAGTCTTTCACGGCCGATTTTGCAATGGCACATTTGTCGCAACCAAACAGCGGATCGGGAAAGTGAGCGCCCCGCCTAGACACAACAAAGACCCTCAATAAAGCAGTTGGAACTCCCCCGCTGCGCTATCCCCTTCGGAAGACCCACCCGCTAGCAAGGCGCGACATCGTCATGGATTCGATCATCTTTTCCACGCCAGACAATCCGGTGCTGGAGAATCGCATCGGGGGGCTTCAGGCGCTTTGATGGGCACAAGCGGCTCCATACAGCCATAAATTGCTTATTTCGCTGATCAACAGTTGGTCGCCGTGCATGTCCCGCAAGCCCTTTACGTTTGGACCGAAGACATCCTATTCTGGGAGAGTGGCTGCCCAGTCGGGGTATTGAATGTCGGCACTCCCTTTTTCGAAGATTTACGCATCGCTGAACGCGCTGCTCGCCGCAATCGGTCTGTTGACGGTGGCTGCGCTGACGACGCCTGATATAGCCGGACCAACCAGGCTCGTCTTGGAAGTGCTGCTCACCAGCGTCTGGGCCGCCTATGTTCTGCAATTGATCGAGACGCTGTTCATGCAGCGGTCGAGAGAGGCTCGCGGCAGAGCGCTGGAAACCACCGTCGACGTGCTTGCCGTTTTGGTCCCCGTGGCCGCATTGCTTTTCGTCCGCGGCCGCGACCAAAGCCTCTATTGCGCTATTTGGCTTTTGAAGCCGCTGCGCGGCTCGACCTTCTTCCGACTGCTGGGCAGGGTGTTGACCAAAGAGGCGCGCAACCTGATCGGCGTCACCTCGATTTTCGGCATCGTTCTATTCGGCGCGGCACTCGCAGCCTATATCATGGAGCGCGACGTCCAGCCTGACAAGTTCGGCAGCATCCCCCTGGCGATGTGGTGGGCGGTTGTCACGCTATCGACCACCGGTTATGGCGACGAGATTCCGCAAAGTTTCGCCGGTCGCGTCCTTGCTGGGTTAGTCATGATGTGCGGGATCGGCATCTTTGCGCTGTGGGCCGGCATCCTCGCCACCGGCTTCTACGAAGAAGTTCGTCGCCAGGACTTCGTGCGCAATTGGCAACTGGTTGCAGCAGTACCGCTGTTTGAGAAACTCGGTTCGGGCGCGCTCATCGAGATTGTGCGGGCGCTGAGACCTCGTGTCGTGCCGGCCGGCGCCATAATCTGCCGCAAGGGCGAGACAGGCGATCAAATGTTCTTCATCGTCGAGGGCCGCGTCACCGTCGCCACGCCGAACCCTGTAGAGCTCGGCTCCGGCAGCTTCTTCGGCGAGATGGCGTTGATCAGCGGCGAGCCCCGCTCGGCGACCGTCAGCGCCGCGACTGAAGTCTCACTGTTGTCGCTCTATTCGTCGGATTTCCAGATGCTGTCCAGCAGCAGCCCGGAAATCGCCGACATTATCCGCAAGACTGCACTCGAGCGACGCGGTGCGACACCAAAGGCCTGATGAAGACGATGTTTTGAGGAGGCCGTATTTGGCGGCGTCTTAGGTACCAGCGCTGCCATCGGAGATGGCTGATGGAGGAATATATCGGGACCGGATATGCGACCGCAAAGACCGTCAATAAACCTGTTGCAATTCCCCCCACCTACGCTATCCCCTTCTAAAGAACCACCCCGCTAGCGAGGCGCGACATCGTCATGGATTCGATCCTCTATTCCACACCAGACAATCCGGTGCCGGAAAACCGCATCGAGGGGTTTTTCGAGAGCTTTGACGGGCGCAAGTTGCGCTATGTCGTCTTTCGCAGCGAGCAGCCGGTCGCCAAGGGAACCGTGGTGCTGCTGCAGGGCCGCAACGAGTTCATCGAAAAATATCTGGAGACGATCCGTGATCTCACCGCCAAGGGCCTGTGGGTCGCGACCTTCGATCTGCGTAGCCAGGGTGGATCCGAGCGGCTCTTGAAGGATCCTAGGCGCGGACATGTCCGCCGTTTTTCCGATTACGAACAGGACCTGACCGCCTTCCTCGACAAGATCGTGCTGCCGGACACACGCCTACCCTTCTTCCTGCTCGCGCATTCGACAGGCGCGCTGATCGCGCTGTCGGCGGCGCCCCGGCTTGCGAGCCGGATCGAGCGCATGGTGCTGCTCGCGCCCTTTGTCGGCCTCACCGGCCAGGGTGTCTCGCCCGGCATCGTGCGCGCCATCTCAAGTGCCGCCAGCGCTATCGGTCTTGGCCGGATCCAATTCAGCAAGAAAAATCTGGAAAGACCCTTCCCCGAGAACCCGCTCACCGGTGACGAACGGCGCTATCGGCGCAACACAGCGATCGCCGCCGCCTATCCGCAGCTCGTTCTCGGTCCGCCGACAGCGCGCTGGCTGTCGGAAGCCTTCCGTGCCATCGATCGCGTCACCAGGCCCGAGCATCTGTTCTCGATCAGCATTCCGACGGTACTGATCGCACCGACCCGCGACGGCATCGTGCCCTATGCCGATCAGGAACGGCTGGCGCGCTATTTCCGAGCAGCCCAGCTCGTGCCCATTTACGGGTCCAAGCATGAAATCCTGCAGGAGCGGGATATTTACCGGAACGCAGCACTTGCCGCCATCAACGCTTTCATTCCCGGCAGCGACGCCGAAACGAGTGCCGAGGCAATGGACGTCGGAAGCTAGCGCAATTCCAGGAAAACTGTGCTGCGGTTTTCCGTCCGGAATTGCGTAAAAACAAGAGTTAGCGCGCTAGAATAGCCCGTGCCTGATCGTAGACCGCGCGGCTGCCGGCGGCGATGATCGAGCCGCCCATTTCCGGCCGGCCGCCGTCCCAGGTGGTGATGATGCCACCCGCCTGCTCGATGACGGGAATGATACCGCCGAC
Organism: Rhizobium sp. RCC_161_2; assembly: GCF_041355235.1. Taxonomy (NCBI): domain Bacteria; kingdom Pseudomonadati; phylum Pseudomonadota; class Alphaproteobacteria; order Hyphomicrobiales; family Rhizobiaceae; genus Rhizobium; species Rhizobium sp. RCC_161_2. The sequence continues at coordinate 611,096 of NZ_JBFUPL010000003.1, forward strand.
ATCATAGGGTTTTAGCGAATTTTCGATGACGAGATCGACATGACCGGCGGCAAGCAGCGCATAGGCGTAGCAATCCGTGCCGTAGCGGAAGAGCCGCACCTGGCTCTCGATCTCGCGATACTTCACCATCTCCTCGCCGACAAAGAGATGCGGTGAGGTGGTGAAGAGGATAGCCTTGGACAGACTGCCGCAATCGCGCACCTGCAACCGCCTTTCGCCGTCCGGGCCGGAATAGGTCGAGCCGCTGCCATCGGCGAAATAACGCTCGCCAGTAAACGGCTGGTCGATTAGCCCCATGATGGCACGGCCGTTTTTCTGCAGACCGATCAGCGTTCCCCAGACGGGAACACCGGAAATGAACGCGCGCGTGCCGTCGATCGGATCGATCACCCAGACATGCTCGCGGTCGAGGCCGACATTACCGTGCTCCTCGCCCAGAATGCCGTGATCGGGAAACTCCGCCTCGATCAGCGTCCGGATCGCCACCTCGGCGGCCCGGTCACCCTCCGTCACCGGGTCGAAGCCTTCAGCTTCCTTGTTGACCACATCGACGCCGGCGCGAAAGCGCGGCAGTGTTTCGGCCTTGGCCGCTTCGGCCAGACGATAGAAGAACGAGCGATCAGGAAGCATGGTCGATCCGGATAAATGACGGGACGGGCGAAGTCATAGCGCATAAAGATCGGGAAGCAAACCGAATGCCGATGCAAGAGGCGGAATGCTCGCGGATCAAGCAGAAATTTCTAAATTGCCTAAATATCTTGCACTGCAATATTCTGCTTGACATTTGTGCAATGCGGTAGCATCATCCCCCTACAGTCTTCTGACTGTAAATACCCTCCTTGGGTGTTTCCTCCCTAGACTTAGCCGCGCCACAAGCGCGGTTCTTTTTTTGTCGGGATTATTGTTTCACTGGAATGACGCGGCAGATGCAGAGCCGATTTCTCCGGTGTATTGTAGGTGACTTCAAAGGTCCTGCGAACCATCATTATCCCGCGATATTCGGCCTGTCGCCAAACTCCCGCAAACCGTCTGCCCGGAATTTGCAAAGCGTGCCAAAGCACCGCTAACGCTAGTAGAGCGTCCTTTTGTAATCTTCCTCCAAGTCGTCGTCCATTTTGCGCATCTCATCCTTGTCGCTTGGCGCTCCAGTTGTTTCATCAAGAATGATCTTGATGAGCGACGGCATCTCGGTACGGTTTTGAAAGTGATCCGGGCTCCACAACCGAGAGCGCCGAAAAGCCTTGGCGCAATGCATGAAAACCTCAGCCACCTCGACTACAATCGCGAGTTTAGGGGCGCGATCATTAACGCTCATACCTTTCAGCAGATCAGGGTCATTCACCAGAGTAGCCCGCCCATTCACGCGCAATGTGTCGTCAAACCCGGGAATAACGAACATCAGCCCAACACTTGGATTGGCTATGATATTGACCAGGGTATCAAGGCGGTTGTTGCCAGGTCGATCCGGTATCGCCAACGTGCGCTTGTCGAGAATTTTGACGAAACCCACGGGGTCACCACGAGGACTGACATCCGCTTTTCCATCCAGATTTTGTGTGCCTATACACAAGAATGGCGAGCGCCTGATGAAGTCTTGCGCGTGCTCGCCGAGAGCGTCCTGACACTTCAATATTGCCAGAGCATGCGTGGCTTCAAATAGGCCTCGAAGAGACTGTTCATCTGCTATCACAAATTCTGGATTAAGCGTGAACCCCTTCATTATCTCGCCTTTCTAAGTTGCCTTGTTGGCTGAAGCAGCCGTGCCTAAGCGGTCGAGTTTGAATGTGAGCGCTTCACGTTCCTGCCCAGTGAAACGTCGCTTTCGGTACTGCAGATAGGTGGATGGCATCATTTTGATGTACGTACATCAAAAATCAATATCGCAAGATTTCGACGCAATCAAGATGACCGAGCTTGTTTGGTTTCTAAAATGGGACGCCCGCCGCAGTCGGTAACGTTCGCTACCAACGAAACAACACCATTGATTGTATATTTAGCGAAAACCCGGCAAGCCATCGGAAAGCCCGAACAAGGGTTCCGAAGGTTATATTGCGCCCAGACTTTCGGACGGTCTGCACGATTTCTGCACTCGCTTATAGGATGATTTTCTGTCTCGCTCGCCCATTTCGGCGAGTTCAGAGCGCGAGATACGCCCTACTCAGCCGCCAACGCCGGATCGCCCGCGTAGGATTCCACATGCTCGGCGATGCGCTTCATGAACAGGGTAATGGCAGCCGCGACCTGATCGAAATCCGCACGCTTCTCCAGCGTCGTCTCATCGACATAAAGCGAGCGATTGACCTCAATCTGCAGGGCATGCAGCCCACGGGAGGGGCGGCCGTAGTGCTCGGTGATGAAACCGCCGGCATAGGGCTTATTGCGCACGGCGTTGAAGCCCATCTCCTCGAGAATCTGCATGGCGGCGCGCGAAAGCTCCGCCGAGGCGCTGGTGCCATAGCGGTCGCCCAGGATGAAATCGGGCCGCATATTGCTGCCGGCGATGCGGATATTGCCCGGCATGGAATGGCAATCGACCAAAACGCCGAAGCCGAACTGGACATGGGTGCGGGCAATCAGCCGCCGCAGCGTCGCGTGATAAGGCTTGTAGATCGTGTCGATACGCCTCAGCGCATCCTCGACCGGCACGCGCCGGGCATAGATTTCCATGTTTTCCGCGACGATTCGCGGGATCGTGCCGAGGCCGCCAGCGACCCGCAACGAATTGACGTTTGCGTAAGGCGGCAAGGCGCCATCGAACATGCGCGGATCGAGCTCATATGGCTCGCGATTGACGTCGATATAGGCGCGCGGGAAATTGGCGAGCAGCAGCGGTGCACCGAGATCGCTCGCCGCCGAAAACAGCTCATCGACATAGTGATCTTCCGAACGGCGGATGGCGATGCCCTGCAGGCGGGATTGGGCGATGAAGTCGGGCGGATAGATGCGACCGCTATGCGGCGAACTATAGACAAAGGGAATTGTCTGGGAGACTGGCTCCGATACCTCGAAAATCTCGAAATTACGCATTTCTGCGGACATCAACGTCTTACCGTTTCAACACCTTGTCGCAAAATCCATGTTGCCAGTTGCACGCCCGCAAGTCCATACTAACTTTAGCAAAATGGCCTTAATCCAACGCTGTAAAAGCGACGGACCCGGAAGCCCGATCCCAGGGTCCGCGCGAAGCGGCCTTGCGGATGCAACCACGCAGTAGCGACGCGGATGATTATATATCTCGTCCGACCATTCACAGCTTGTTTACGGCGACAGGCTACCTTACAGGCTGGACAAGTCCAACAAGACAACAGTTGATTAGCGAACAGATGATGACCCAGAAGATACTTCTTGCCGAAGATGACAACGACATGCGTCGCTTCCTTGTGAAGGCACTGGAAAAGGCCGGCTACAAGGTCTTGTCCTTTGACAACGGAGCAAGCGCCTACGACCGGCTGCGCGAAGAACCCTTTTCGCTGCTCCTGACCGATATCGTCATGCCGGAGATGGATGGCATAGAGCTGGCACGCCGCGCCACCGAGCTCGATCCCGACCTGAAAGTGATGTTCATCACCGGTTTTGCCGCCGTGGCGCTGAACCCTGATTCGAAGGCGCCGAAGGATGCGAAGGTGCTTTCCAAGCCCTTCCACCTGCGCGAACTCGTCGACGAAGTGAACAAACTCCTTGCCGCATAAGGCTTGCCGCGCACGGCGTCATAAAATTGAAAAAAGCCTATTGACGGCTCCCAAGGTTTTATGATCTATGCGCCGCCATCGGATGGGCGTGTAGCTCAGCGGGAGAGCACTACGTTGACATCGTAGGGGTCACAGGTTCAATCCCTGTCACGCCCACCATCCTAATTCGCTGAAAAGCAAGGCCTTTCGAGAAATCGAAAGGCCTTTTTCATTTGGCGCCGGCTTGCCCGGCCATCCCCTCGTCCAGACGCAAAGCACCCTTCCCAATTTGTGGAAAAGGCGCTTCTGAATGCGACAAGGAACAGGGGCGATCAGCGGTCCAGAAAATGCTGGAACACCGCCGACGTGGGATAGGCATAGGAGCCGCGATCCACGAAGCTGTGCCTGTACAGACAATTTCTCAATGCCAGAATATACAGGGTGCTGCTTGGATCGGGCGATCCGCGATGCCAGGAATAGGCCTCCGGTTCGCAACGGTTCAGCGCCCTGTCATATCTCTCCAGAAGCACGGGATCGCTGTCGGCGCGAATGCCGCCGTGGTAAGATTGGTAGTTCGAGGGTGCCTCGCCTGCGGAGACGCAAGCCAAGCTCAATAAAGCTCCCAACGCTAACATCATTCTCATCTGCTTTGACCTCTCGCTCGTAGCGCCTCGAATACTCGATCGCGCAGACCTGAGAATAATGGTCTTTCCTGCAATATCCAATCACATGCTGATGTTCAGCGCCGGAACCCACCGCCGGCGAGCAATTTCCATTCGCGAACCGCTTGACTTCCGCTCGCGCTGTCACACTACTGTTACGTTAAGGCATTGATCGTACGGGAGGACGAGATGGCGGTCGTAAAGAAGCAGTTCTACAAAAATCACAAGCCCAATGGCGATGAGTATCTGTTCCATCTCGCCCGCGACACCGATAGCGGCGAGGTCTTCATCATCCGCCAATCCGACTATCTCGTCGATGGCGGCATCGAGAAGCAGATGACACTCTATGAATTCCTCGCGGGCGGCGGAAACCGGCAGAATGCGCTTCTGCAGTTGATCGGGACGCTCGTGCCGGAGTGACCGGCGCCCTTTCCGCGGTCGTATCTGGGCGCTGCGGGTTGACTGCCACATTTCGATCGGCAAACGTGTCCGGGCTTTAAAGGAGCCCGTAACATGCGATTCGCAGGCATTGCCATTGCTTTGACAGTCATGACCGTTGCCACGAGTGCCGACGCGCAGAATTTCCCTGGTCCTGGCGTGGCCGTCATCGACGGCAAGTGCTCCAAGCTGGTTGTCGGCAAGCTCGACGCATCCAAAGGCTGCACGCCCCAGATCGCCAGTGTGACGGGACCGGACGGCTCCGTAACCTTTATTTTTTCAGCCGGCGGCAAGATGCTTGGCTTCCAGGGTGACGGGCGCGGGATCAAGCCCGGCGCGACCAAGGGAACTATACAATTACCGGTCGAGGTCATCTCTACCGGCGCCGGCAACAAGATGGCCGGCCAGGTTGAGGCAAAAGGCGTCTGCACCTTCTCCAACCCCTATTCCGGCAAGCCTGTTGCGTTCCAATGCTCGGCGAAATCGACCGAACTGAGCTTTACCGGCAGCTTCCTGTCGAACGGCAAGCCGCCGCGCACCAAGAAATAGCCGATAGCGTCAGACCGGTCGAATGCATCTGATCCAGAACGGGCGCCGGAGAGCGCCCGTTCTGAATTTTATTGGGAACCGCCCTTTTTCTTGCCCCCGTGATTGGCATCGCCCGGCGCTTCGCGCGAAAGATCCGCGCCGCTGACATGGGCCGGTACGTGGACATCATCACGTGTCTGCGGCTGCAATGTCAGGTCGACATTGTGCGGCGGCAGCACTTGCGCCTGGCGCAGTGAGTTTGGTCGCGCGCGTTTCTGCCGCGCCGTCAGTTCGGGCCTTGGTTCTTTCGCCTTGGGGTGGATGGGGTGTGGACTCATGGGAGGTGCTCCTTGTCCGTTGTTCTCTATCCGACAATGGAATCCGCCTGAGGAATCCGCTCAACAACGGACATTGCCCTGCCCGCCTCAAAGCCAAACGCCTCCTTTTCCTGTTTGGTTCCGGAAAATTGCAGATAAACGGAAGCCAAGGCACCCGCATCCAATTCGGCTCTTGACGCGCATCGCAACTTCACTAACTAATGGTGGCATCTTCGCGCCTTCTGACATCGGCTGCGAAGTGAACTTTGGTGCCGGGCCCCTCTGGCGAGAGTTTTTACGGCGCTCTCGCGATGTCGGTACCGCCTGCAGATGAGCCGGCGGATTTCTTTTCATGAATAGTTTGACCATGCCTCGCCCGCATGCCGTCTTTGGCACGCGGCTGCGCTTTCGATCCGAATATCTCTCCTCCGTTTGTAGCGAGGTGCGCCCATGACGCCGCCCACCTCCTCCAGATCCGTGCTCGGCTATTTCGGCTGGGCTTTCGCCGTTACCGTTGCCGGTCTCGCCCTTGGCGCGCTGCTGGGCTGGAATGCGACCGGCACGCTCAGCGGCCTGGCGACAGCCTTTTTCATCTGCTCGGTGCTCGCCGTGCTGGAAATATCGCTCTCCTTCGACAACGCCATCGTCAATGCCAATAAGCTGAAGGAGATGACGCCGCTCTGGCAGCATCGCTTTTTGACCTGGGGCATCGTCATCGCCGTCTTCGGTATGCGCATCGTCTTCCCGCTGGCCATCGTCGCCATCGCCGCCTGGATCAATCCCTGGGAAGCGCTGAAGCTTGCGGCCGCGGAGCCGGAGCAATATGCGCGGATCATGCATGATGCCCATCTGCCCATCGCCGCGTTTGGCGGTACCTTCCTGATGATGGTCGGCCTCACCTACTTCTTCAATCACGAGAAGGATGTGCACTGGATCGCTTTCGTGGAAAAGGCGATGGCGCGTTTCGCCACCATCAAGGGCATCGAGATCGCCTTCGTACTGATCCTCATTCTGATCTTCTCCTCCCTGCTCGACGGAGAGGATTCGACGACATTCCTCCATGCCTCCATCTACGGTCTCCTGACCTTCCTGCTGGTGGAAGTCCTTGCCGGCTTTCTCGATGCCTCGCAAAAGACGATGAGTGCCGCCGCCAAGGGAGGCTTCGGCGCCTTCCTTTATCTCGAGGTTCTCGACGCCAGCTTCTCGTTCGACGGCGTCATCGGCGCTTTCGCGCTGACCCAGAACCTCTTCATCATCGCCATCGGCCTCGGCATCGGCGCCATGTATGTGCGCTCCATGACGATCATGTTGGTGGAAAAGGGCACGCTTGCCCATTATCGCTACCTGGAGCACGGCGCCTTCTACGCCATCCTGATCCTCTCGGTGATCATGTATGTCCAGACGCTCATGCATATTCCCGAGGTCATCACCGGCCTTGGCGGCGCGGCCCTGATCGGCATCTCGCTGTGGTCGTCGATCCGCTACAACAAGCGCAACGGCGTCGAACATGGGCCTGCCCATGAAGAACCGGGCGACCGGGCCGAGGCGTAAGCAAGAACACATGATCGTTGCCGCCTACCATCGCGGCAACGATCACCTCTCGCGGCAAGCGATCCGCCATACAGCTGCCTCCTTTTTGTCGAAACGTAACCTCTCCGATGAGAGTCTATTAGAACTTCCGCACTAAGATTGATGAACTTCCCAGTCGACGGCAGATCGCAATGGCGATATGAGTTGTCGAAGGGATGATATTTATAATCCTATAAGTTGCAGATATTCGCGTAACGCTTGAACAAGTGTCTAGGAGAGAGAAAGAATGGTAGCGAAAATCGTCCCGGTGATCATGGCCGGAGGCAAGGGAACACGGTTGTGGCCGCTGTCTCGTGCCTCGGCGCCAAAGCAATTCATTCAGTTCATCGGCGACAAGACGCTCTTTCAGAACACACTGGAGCGCGTTTCCGATCCCGAGCTTTATGAAGCGCCGATCGTGCTCACCAACGAAGAATTCCGCTTCCTCGTCGCCGAGCAGGCGCGTGAACTCGGCCTGACACTGGCCGCCGTGTTGCTGGAGCCGGTTGCTCGCAACACCGCCGCCGCTGTGGCCGCCGCCGCCGCGCTCGTCACCGAACTCTTCGGCAAGGACGCGACCATGCACGTCCTTGGCTCCGACTACGAGATCGATGCCAACGCGACCTATTACGATTGCGTCCGCATTGCCCGTGACACAGCGCTGCAGGGCAAGCTCGTCACCTTCGGTATCGCGCCGACCGAACCGGCAACCGGTTATGGCTATATTGAAAGCGGCAAGGCGCTGCCGAGCGGCGCCCATGTCGTCAAGCGCTTCGTCGAAAAGCCGGTTCTCGAAAAGGCCAAGGAGATGATCGCCAGCGGCGGGTTCTACTGGAACTCCGGCATGTTCATGTTCTCCGCCGCCCAGCTCCTTTCCGAAATCGGCGAATATGCGCCGGAAGTCGAAAAAGCAGCCAGCAAGGCGGTCTCCAAGTCCAAGCGCGACCTCGACTTCACCCGCCTCGATGCCGAGGCCTTCGCAAAGAGCCCGGATATCTCCATCGACTATGCGCTGATGGAAAAGACGGCGAATGCAGCCGTCGTCCCCTCGCCCTTCACCTGGTCGGATCTCGGAAGCTGGGATTCTGTCTGGAAGGTCGGCAAGCAGGACGACAACGGCAACGTCGCCGCCGGCAGCACGACATTGGTCAACACCAAGAACTCGCTCGTCATGACCCACGGCATCCATCTCGCCGTACAGGGGCTTGAGGACGTCGCGGTCATCGCCAGCGAAGACGCCGTCTATGTCGGCCACCTCAAGGACAGCCAGGAAGTCGGCAAGCTGGTCAAGCTGCTGGCGGGCCACAAGACCACGGCCAAGCTCACCGAGACGCATCCGACCTCCTATCGTCCCTGGGGCGGCTATACCTCGGTGCTGAACGGCGAACGCTTCCAGGTGAAGCGCATCTTCGTGCTGCCTGGCAAAAAGCTGTCGCTGCAGAAGCATCACCACCGCTCCGAACACTGGATCGTCGTCAAGGGCACGGCTGAGGTGACCGTCGGCGAGAATGTGCAGATGCTGCGCGAGAACGAGTCGGTCTATATCCCGCTCGGCGAGGTGCATCGCCTGTCCAACCCCGGCAAGATCCTGCTGGAGCTGATCGAGGTGCAGACGGGTTCCTATCTCGGCGAAGACGACATCATCCGTCTGGTCGATGAATTCGGCAGAAGCTAGCGCATAACCCCTTAAAATCGGAATCGATTTAAGCAAAGGATTATGCGCCAGTTCAAAGTGTTACTGAGACCCTAGCGCGTCCGGTTGGACGCGCGGCGCGTAATGTCTTAGACAGCAATGATTTCAATGCGGCGGGCGAAAGCTCGCCGCTTTTGCTTTCGCATTATACGGGACAGCCCCGATTGACCGCCAAGACGCCTTGCATTCTCTCGCTGCATTGCACACACTGCCACCGGGAACAGCAACTGCCGCACAACGATGCGGGGCTAGGCAAAGAGACAATATGGCGATCAAAGCGAGCATCTATCATCTCACCCATTACAAATACGACAATCCGATCCGCCTTGGCCCCCAAGTCATTCGCCTGAAACCAGCCTCGCATTCCAAGACCCGCGTCCTCAGCCACTCCCTGAAGGTCACGCCCTCCAATCACTTCGTCAATCTGCAGCAGGACCCCTACGGCAATTATCTCGCCCGCTTCGTATTTCCCGATCCGGTGACCGAACTGAAGATCGAGGTCGATCTCGTCGCCGACATGACGGTCTACAATCCCTTCGATTTCTTCGTCGAGGAAGAGGCCACCAAATGGCCTTTCGACTATCCCGAGACGCTTCGCGAGGATCTGTCGATCTACATGAAGCCGGAGGCGCCGGGACCGCGCCTTGAAGCTTTCCTCGCCACGCTCGATCGCTCCGAGCAACAGCCGACCGTCGACATGATCGTCGGCATCAATGCCCGGCTGCAGCAGGAAATCGGCTACGTCATCCGCCTGGAAACCGGCGTGCAAACGCCGGAGGAAACGCTGGAAAAGGCAAAGGGATCCTGTCGCGACACCAGCTGGCTGCTCGTCCAGGTCCTTCGTCACCTGGGCCTCGCCACCCGCTTCGTCTCCGGCTATCTCATTCAGCTCACCCCGGACCTGAAGGCACTCGACGGCCCCTCGGGCACGGAAGTCGACTTCACCGACCTTCATGCCTGGGTGGAAGTCTATCTTCCCGGCGCCGGCTGGGTCGGCCTCGACCCGACATCGGGCCTTCTGACCGGCGAGAGCCATATTCCGCTCGCCGCGACCCCGCATTACCGCAACGCCGCCCCGATTTCCGGCGGCTATTTTGGCGAAGCCAACACCGAATTCGACTTCGCGATGAAGGTCACCCGCGTCGCCGAGCATCCGCGCATCACCAAGCCTTTCTCCGACGAAAGCTGGGATGCGCTGAATGCGCTCGGCGAAGAGGTCGATCGCGTCCTGCAAAGCGACGACGTGCGCCTGACCATGGGCGGCGAGCCGACCTTCATCTCGATCGACGACTTCGAGTCTGAAGAATGGAACACCACCGCGGTCGGCCCGACCAAGCGCGACCGAGCGGATCAGTTGATCCGCCGCCTGCGCGATCGCTTCGCGCCCGGCGGTTTCCTGCATTACGGCCAGGGCAAATGGTATCCGGGCGAAAGCCTGCCGCGCTGGACCTTCTCGCTCTACTGGCGCAAGGATGGCAAGCCGATCTGGCAGAATCCTGCCCTGATCGCGCAAGAGACCGCCAAGACGGGCGCAAGCGTGGAGGATGCCGGCAAGCTTCTGAGCGCGATTGCCAAGGAGCTAGCGATCGAGCCCGACATGGTGCTTCCGGCCTACGAAGACCCGGCCGAATGGATCATCAAGGAAGGCAGCCTGCCGGAAAATGTCGACCCGTCCAATTCGAAACTCAAGGACCCCGAGGAGCGCAGCCGCATCGCTCGCGTCTTCGAGCGCGGCCTGACAACGGCGACCGGCTATGTCCTCCCCGTGCAGGCCTGGAATGCACGCGCCTCAGCCACACGCTGGGTGAGCGAGAAGTGGAGCACGCGGCGCGGCAAAATCTACCTGATGCCGGGTGATTCGCCGATCGGCTACCGCCTGCCGCTCGGCACCCTGCCCTATGTGCCGCCGTCCCGTTATCCCTATATCCATATCGTCGATCCCTCCATCCCGCGCACGCCCTTGCCGGATGTCATCGTGCCCGCCGGCCGGGCAATGCCGGAGGCCTCTTTCCAGGTCGACGAAAGCGGACAATCGCGCGTCGAACAGACACTTGGCGATATCCGAGGTGCTGTCCGCACCGCCATCTCCGTCGAGCCGCGCGACGGCCGGCTCTGCGTCTTCATGCCGCCGACCGAAAGCATCGAGCAGTATCTCGAACTCTTGGCCGCAGCTGAAAATGCCGCGGCGGAACTCGGACTGCCGGTGCATATCGAAGGCTATTCGCCGCCGCAGGACGAGCGCATCAACGTCATCCGCGTTGCCCCCGATCCCGGCGTGATCGAGGTCAACATCCACCCGGCGTCGAACTGGCAGGACTGTGTCGACATCACCACGGCGGTTTACGAAGAGGCCCGGCTGACACGCCTCGGCACCGACAAGTTCCTGATCGACGGCCGCCACACCGGCACCGGCGGCGGCAACCATGTGGTCGTCGGCGGCGCCAATCCGGGCGATAGCCCCTTCCTGCGCCGACCGGACTTGCTGAAGAGCCTGGTGCTGCATTGGCAGCGCCATCCGGCACTCTCCTACCTTTTCTCCGGCCTATTCATCGGCCCGACCAGCCAGGCTCCTCGCTTCGACGAGGCGCGCCACGACAGCCTCTACGAGCTGGAAATCGCGATGGCCCAGGTGCCGTTACCCGGCCAGGGCATCCCGCCGCTGCCCTGGCTTGTCGACCGCCTGTTCCGCAATCTCCTGACTGACGTTAGCGGCAACACTCATCGCTCGGAAATCTGCATCGACAAGCTGTTTTCGCCGGATGGACCGACGGGTCGCCTCGGCCTGGTGGAATTCCGAGGCTTCGAGATGCCGCCGAACGCCCGCATGAGCCTTGCCCAGCAATTGCTGGTCCGCGCGCTCATTGCCCGCTTCTGGCGCAACCCGATCGACGGCAATTTCGTCCGTTGGGGCACGGCACTGCACGACCGTTTCATGCTGCCGCACTACATTTGGCAGGATTTTCTCGATGTGCTCGCGGATCTTCGGCAAAACGGCTTCGACCTTCGCCCCGAATGGTTTCAGGCCCAGCTCGAATTCCGCTTCCCCTTCTGCGGCGAAGTCGAATATGAGGGCAGCAAGCTGGAACTGCGCCAGGCGCTCGAGCCCTGGCATGTTATGGGTGAAGAAGGCGCGGTCGGGGGCACCGTCCGTTATGTCGACTCATCGTTGGAGCGGTTGCAGGTGCGGCTCGAAACCAACAATCCGGCGCGCTACACCGTTGCTTGCAACGGCCGCGCCATGCCGTTGACGCCGACGGGCACCTCCGGGGTTTCGGTTGCCGGCGTCCGCTACAAGGCCTGGCATCCAGCTTCCGGCCTGCATCCGGTTTTGCCAATCAATACACCACTGACCTTCGACATTTATGATACATGGTCGAAACGTTCGATCGGCGGCTGCATCTACCATGTTGCCCATCCGGGCGGCCGGAACTATGACACCTTCCCCGTCAATGGCAACGAGGCCGAGGCGCGACGTTTGGCGCGATTCGAGCCTTGGGGGCATACAGCGGGCGATTATACTCTGCGGACGGAAACGGTGTCGGGCGAATTTCCGCTGACGCTTGATCTCAGGCGGCCGATAGGAGTTTGAAACAGGAATAAGCATGCGCAAAAAACCCGCGACGAAACGGCGTGATGACGTAAAGGCTGGCATCGGTAACGATCCGGCCTTTGCCTATTCGGCCCTGCCTGGCGTCGCCGACGAGATGGTCGACAATACCGGTGCGGTGCGCCCGGTCTGGCAGAACCTGCTCTCAGCACTCACCCGCATGCCGGAACAGGAGCTCCTAGAACGCTTCGCCCGTGCCGACCGCTACCTGCGCGACGCCGGCGTCTTCTACCGCGCCTATGGAGCAAAGGGCCTCAGCGAACGCAACTGGCCGATTTCGCACATTCCGGTGCTGATCGACGAGCGCGAATGGCAGACGCTGTCGGAAGGGCTTTGCCAGCGCGCCGACCTGCTCGAAGAGGTCATCGCCGATATCTATGGCGACAACCGGCTGGTGCAGGAAGGCCTGCTGCCGCCGGCGCTGGTCGGCGGCAATCCAGAATTCCTGCGGCCACTCGCCGGCGTCAAGCCTGCCGGCGGGCACTATCTGCATTTCCTCGCCTTCGAGATCGGCCGTGGGCCTGATGGCAACTGGTGGGTGCTCGCCGACCGCGCCCAGGCGCCGTCGGGTGCAGGCTTCGCACTGGAAACCCGTGTTGCCACCACCCGTGCCTTTTCCGACATCTACGCCGAAACCAAGGTGCACCGCCTCGCCTCCTTTTTCGGCGCTTTCCGCGATACGCTTCAGGGCGCAAAGCGCGGCGCGACGGACCGTATCGCCGTCCTGACGCCGGGGCCTGCCAACGAGACCTATTACGAACACGCCTATATCGCCCGCTATCTCGGCTTCATGCTGCTCGAAGGCGAGGATATCACCGTCGTCAACGATCAGCTCATGGTCCGGACAGTCGCGGGGCTGCGGCCGATCAGCGTGCTCTGGCGCCGCCTCGACGCCTCCTATGCGGATCCGCTGGAGCTCAATCAGCAATCCCATATCGGCACGCCGGGCCTGGTCGAGGCGCTGAGGGCGCAGACCGTCACCATCGTCAACGCACTCGGTTCCGGCATCCTCGAAACCCGCGCGCTGCTTGCCTTCATGCCCACCATCTGTCGGCATCTGCGCGGCGAGGACCTGAAGCTGCCGTCGATCGCCACCTGGTGGTGCGGACAGAAGGCCGAACGCGAGCATGTCGCCAAGCACATCGAAAAGATGGTGATCGGCCCGGCCTATTCCTGCATGCCCTTCTTCGATGACAGCGGCCAGTCCGTGCTGGGTTCGACCCTGCGCACCACCGCCAAGGAATCGATCGCCGACTGGCTGGCGAAGGACGGCCAGAAGCTGGTCGGCCAGGAGGTCGTCACGCTCTCAACGACACCAGCCTGGGTGAACGGCAAGCTGATCCCGCGACCGATGAGCCTGCGCGTTTTTGCCGCCCGCACCGAAAAGGGCTGGCAGATCATGCCCGGCGGCTTTGCCCGCATCGGCAGCGGTGACGATGTCGCCGCCATCGCCATGCAGGCCGGCGGTTCGGCCGCCGACGTCTGGATCGTCTCCGACAAGCCGGTCGAGCGTCACACGCTGCTGCCGGCCGAAGAGACCTTCACCCGCAACATGCCCGGCAGCCTGCCGAGCCGCGCCGCCGACAACCTCTTCTGGCTCGGCCGCTACATCGAACGCGCCGAAGGCGCATTGCGCATCCTGCGCGCCTGGCACGCGCGCTTTGCCGAATCGGCCGATCCTACACAGCCGCTGCTCGCCGATGTGAGCGCCTATCTCGGAGCCGTCGACATCGACACCGAGGAGGCCGTGCCGGAAAGCCTGCTGCGCAACATCGAAAGCGCCGTCTATTCCGCCAGCAACATTCGCGACCGCTTCTCCCCCGACGGCTGGCTGGCGCTGAACGATCTCGCCAAGACCGCCCGCCGCTTCCACGAAACGGTCAAGCCCGGCGACGACGCCAGCCATGCCATGACCATCCTTTTGCGCAAGCTCGCGGGCTTTGCCGGCCTCGTGCATGAAAACATGTACCGCTTCACCGGCTGGCGCTTCCTGTCGCTCGGCCGCTATATCGAGCGCGGGCTGCACATGACGCGCCTGCTCGGCCATATGTCCGGCCCGGAAGCGCCCGACGGTGCGCTCGACATGCTGCTCGAAATCGGCGACAGCGTCATGACCCATCGACGCCGCTACAACGTCAATACGGCGCGGCTGACGGTGACCGATCTGCTGGCGCTTGATCCGCTCAACCCACGCTCGATCCTGTTCCAGATGAACGAGATCCACCGCGAGGTGGAGCAATTGCCGAACGCCTTCGTCAACGGCCAGATGTCGCCCTTCTACCGCGAAGCCATGCGGCTGCATTCGGGCCTTGCCGTCATGACCCCGGAAACAATGAACGACGAGGTCTATCAGCGGCTGGAACGAGAGCTGGAACGGCTCTCCGACCTTCTGGCCCAGACCTATCTCGGATGATGTGATGCTTTACGACCTGTCGCTGCACATGGGCTATATCTACGACGTGCCGGCCAGCGGCGCGCGCCATATCATGCGCCTGCTGCCGCTGTCGCTTGACAACCGCCAGCGCCTGATTGCCGGCTCGCTGAAAATCTCGCCGCAGCCGGACGAGCAATCGAACTTCACCGATTTCTTCCAGCATCCGACGACCTCGATCCTGGTGCGCAATCATCATGAGAAGCTGGATATCCGCATGCAGGCGCGGGTGCAGGTGGAGAGCCAGCCCGTTAGCGCCGACTTCTCGCCCGTGCTGGCCAAGCTGCCGGACGAGATCAGCGACTGCTGGACGGTCGACTCGTCCTCGCCGCATCACTTCCTGGGCACCAGTCCTCGCCTGCCGGAAACACCCGAGATCGCCGACTACGCCCGGCAATGGGCAACGACCAATCTGACCGTGATGCAGATCGCCCATGCCGTCTGTACCCAGATCTACAAGGATTTCACCTATGACGCCAAGGCGACGACGGTGGAGACCACGCCGAAGGAGGCGTTCCGCTTGAAGCGCGGCGTCTGTCAGGATTTCGTGCATGTAATGATCATCGCACTGCGCAGCCTCGGCATTCCCGCAGGCTATGTCAGCGGCTTCCTGCGCACCATCCCGCCCCCCGGCAAGGAGCGGCTGGAAGGGGCCGACGCCATGCATGCCTGGGTGCGCGTCTGGTGCGGCGAAACGGCGGGCTGGATCGAACTCGACCCGACCAACAACATCCCCGCCGGCACCGACCATATCGTCGTCGCCTATGGCCGCGACTATTCCGACGTCGCCCCCGTCATCGGCGTGCTGAAAAGCTACGGCAGCCAGAAGACCGTCCAGGCCGTGGATGTTATTCCACTAAAGCAGCATTAATTACGCCAGTCGCTAAAAGTCGAACGATCATCTAAACGCCGAGATCAGACTTTTCACCGACATTCGCCGCCAGTCTGAGGCTATTACTTCGTTGGGGCGAACGTGATGATCATTGGTTCGAGTAAATTTCGCAGTATTATACAACTTATACACGATCGCGCCGGCAACTTCGGCATCTTGACCGCGATCGCCCTTCCAGTCGTGGCGGCGACAGCAGGCGTGGCTGTCGATGTCACCAACATGGCCGTGTCCAACAGTCAGTTGCAGGCAGCAACCGATGCCGCCGCCCTTGCAACGGCAACGGCGCTTGCCAATGGCAATGCAACGACAAGCGACGCCCAGCAATTGGCGACCCAATTCGTGACCGGGCAGATGTCGAACTACCTTTCAGGCGATACGAGTACCGCCAATGCCCTGAAAGCCGGGACGACAGCCGAGGTGACGTCAGCCACAAACGCGTCCGGCGGCACCAGCTACACCGTCGCCGTCAACGCCTCTTATGACATGTCGGTCAACGGCATGAGCCAGTTGCTGGGTATAAAGACAATGCATGTTTCGGCCGCCAGCACATCGACCAGCGGGAGCGCGGCAGCAGCTAAGCAAATCGCGCTTTCCATGGAGATTGCGCTCGATAAATCCGGATCAATGTTGCTGAACACCGATGTTATCGATACGAGCCAAAAGAGCTGCACCCAATATTACACCGACGGTAATTACCTCTATCAATACCCGAAGGCAAAAAGCCCCTGCTATATTAAGAAAATAGCAGCTTTGAAGACGGCGGTCGGCACTTTGCTCGATCAATTGGATAGCGCCGATCCCAAGTCTCAATATGTCCGTACAGCCGCTATTGCCTGGAGCAGCGAAGTCGATAGTTCCAGCGCGCTTGCGTGGGGAACGACAACAACGCGCTCCAATGTCATAAGTGGCTTGAACGCCAATGGTGGTACTGAGTCAAGCGCTCCAATGGCGTTGGCCTATAAGAACGTTTCGGCATCCTCGGAAGCAACCGCCCAAGCAACGAAGGGCAACACGACTTTTCAGAAGATCATCGTTCTCATGACGGACGGCGAAAACAACGCGACTAGCTCCGACACAAAGACGCTGACCACATGCAAGACCGCTAAAGATGCCGGCGTCCTTATTTATACCGTCGCGTTCATGGCACCAACCCGTGGGCAGGAGTTGCTAAAGAGCTGCGCCTCGAGCCCCAGCAACTATTTCGACGCACAACAAATGTCCGATCTTATTGCCGCCTTCAAATCCATCGGCGCGCAGACATCGAAGCAAATCACCCTTCTGACCAAATAAAGTCCGGCGCCGGGCATACCGGCGGCGACAAACGAAAAAGCCGCTCCGGAGCAATCCGGAGCGGCTTTTTCTCATCAGTCAATCCAGCGATAAGAGCCGGAAAAACAACCGAAATCAAGTCTTTTCGCTGCCTCGGGAAGGCTGGCCCGCTATTTTCACCTCCGCCCGAATTCACCTGTTGCAACAACTTTACATCGGTGCGTAAACTGCTAGTTAGACGAGATGGCAATTTGGTTTAGTTAGGCGTAACGTCCTGAATATAAATCACAAATGGCGAGAGTTGATAGTATGAATAACTTGACGAAGGCCAATCTCCCCGCCCCAGCTCCCCGCAGTTCCCGCCCTGAAATCCTCGCAGAGGAAATCATCGAGCGCCTGACCTATCGCATCGGCAAGGATGCGAAAGTCGCCAAGCCGCATGATTGGCTGACCGCAACCATCCTCGTCATTCGCGACCGCGTCATCGACAAATGGATGGAATCGACCCGCAGAGCCTACGAGACGAACGCCAAGCGCGTCTATTATCTCTCCCTCGAATTCCTCATCGGCCGCCTGATGCGCGACGCTGTCTCCAACCTCGGCCTGATGGAGGAAATCACCAACGCGCTGTCTTCGCTCGGCGTCGACGTCCGCGTCATCGCCGGGCTCGAGCCCGACGCGGCGCTCGGCAATGGCGGCCTTGGCCGTCTTGCCGCCTGTTTCATGGAATCGATGGCGACCGTCGAGGTTCCGGCCTATGGCTATGGCATCCGCTATGTCCACGGTCTCTTCCGCCAGCAGATGGCCGATGGCTGGCAGGTGGAATTGCCGGAAACCTGGCTCGCCCACGGCAACCCCTGGGAATTCGAGCGCCGGGAAAGCGCCTATGAAATCGGCTTCGGTGGCGCCGTCGAAACCATCGGCGGTCACGACGACCAGCCCCGCTACGTCTGGAAGCCAGCCGAGCGCGTCATCGCCGCCGCCTTCGACACGCCGGTGGTGGGCTGGCGCGGCAACCGCGTCAACACGCTGCGCCTCTGGTCGGCTCAGCCGATCGACCCGATCCTGCTTGACGCCTTCAATGCCGGCGACCATATCGGCGCGCTGCGCGAAAGCAATAAGGCCGAAAGCCTGACCCGCGTCCTTTATCCGGCCGATGCGACGCCCGCCGGTCAGGAGCTGCGCCTACGCCAGGAATTCTTCTTCTCCTCGGCCTCGCTGCAGGACATCCTGCGCCGCCATCTGCAGCAGTATGACGACCTGAACAATCTCGCCGACAAGGTGGCGATCCAGCTTAACGACACCCATCCGGCCGTCTCCATCGCCGAAATGATGCGCCTGCTGGTCGACGTTCACGGCATGGAATTCGAGCAGGCCTGGAATATTACTCGCGATACCTTCGCCTACACCAACCACACGCTTCTGCCCGAAGCGCTGGAGAGCTGGCCGGTGCCGCTGTTTGAACGGCTGCTGCCGCGGCACATGCAGATCATCTATACGATCAATGCCAAGATCCTGCTCGAGGCGCGCAAGACCCGCAATTTCAGCGACGGGGAAATTCGCTCGATCTCGCTGATCGACGAAAACGGCGACCGACGCGTGCGCATGGGCAATCTCGCTTTCGTCGGCTCGCACTCGATCAACGGCGTCTCGGCGCTGCATACCGACCTGATGAAGGTCACGGTCTTTGCCGACCTGCACAAGCTCTATCCGGACCGCATCAACAACAAGACCAACGGCATCACGCCGCGCCGCTGGCTGATGCAGTGTAATCCGGGCCTGACGGGCCTGATCCGCGAGGCCATCGGCGACGACTTCCTCGACGACGCCGAAAAGCTGAAACCGCTCGACAAGTTCGCCCGCGACAGCGCCTTCCAGGAAAAATTCGCTGCCATCAAACGCGCCAACAAGGTGCAGCTTTCCAATCTGGTCGCCAGCCGCATGGGTATCAAGCTCGACCCCAACGCGATGTTCGACATCCAGATCAAGCGCATTCACGAATACAAGCGCCAGCTTCTCAATATCATCGAGACGGTGGCACTCTACGACCAGATCCGCTCGCATCCGGAGCTGGATTGGCAGCCGCGCGTCAAACTCTTCGCCGGCAAGGCGGCGCCGAGCTATCACAACGCCAAGCTGATCATCAAGCTGATCAACGATGTCGCCCGCGTCATCAACAACGACCCGTCGGTGCGTGGCCTGCTGAAGGTTGTCTTCGTGCCGAACTACAATGTCTCGCTTGCCGAAGTCATGGTTCCGGCCGCCGACCTCTCCGAGCAGATCTCGACTGCCGGCATGGAAGCATCCGGCACCGGCAACATGAAATTCGGCCTCAACGGCGCGTTGACCATCGGCACGCTGGATGGCGCCAACGTCGAGATGCGCGACAATGTCGGCGAGGATAATATCGTCATATTCGGCCTGACGGCAGACGAGGTCGCCAACCTGCGCAGCGACGGTCATGATCCCCGTGCCGTCATCGCGCGGTCGCGCGAGCTGGCGCAGGCGCTTGATGCCATTGCTTCAGGTGTCTTCTCTCCGGATGACCGTACCCGCTATGCCGGCCTGATCGACGGCATCTACACCCACGACTGGTTCATGGTCGCGGCCGATTTCGATGCCTATGCCGCAGCCCAGCGCGAGGTGGACACCCTCTGGGCCAATCCCTCCGAATGGTACACCAAGACGATCAACAACACCGCTCGCATGGGCTGGTTCTCCTCCGATCGGACGATCCGTCAATATGCCAAGGAAATTTGGAGAGCCGGATGAAGAAGCCGAAAAGACCCGTTGACGGCATAGCCTTGAGGGACATTTCGGCAGATGAGATTGCTGCAATTCTCGCAGGCACCCATTCCGATCCGTTCGCCGTTCTCGGCGTGCACAAGACGGAAGACGGATTCATCGCCCGTTGTTTCATTCTGGGCGCCGAAGCCGTCACCGCCATGGCGCTCGACGGTACCGTCATCGGCGAACTGGATTGCCTCGACCCGGCCGGCTTCTTTGCCGGCAACGTCAAAATCACCAAGCTGCAGCCGGTCCGGTATCGCGCCCGGCGCGGCGACGTCGAATGGGCGGTGACGGACCCCTATAGCTTCGGCCCGGTCCTCGGCCCGATGGACGACTATTTCCTGCGTGAAGGCACGCATCTACGCCTGTTCGACAAGATGGGCGCTCATCCGTTGAAGCACGAAGGCGTGCAGGGCTTTCACTTCGCCGTCTGGGCGCCGAATGCGCAGCGCGTCTCGGTGGTTGGCGATTTCAACGGCTGGGACGGCCGCCGGCATGTCATGCGCTTTCGCTCCGACTCCGGCATCTGGGAGATCTTCGCGCCGGACGTTCCGGCGGGCGTTGCCTACAAGTTCGAAATTCGCGGTCATGACGGCGTGCTATTGCCGTTGAAGGCCGATCCCTTCGCCCGCCGCAGCGAACTTCGCCCGAAGACCGCCTCGGTCACCGCCAACGAGATGACCCAGATCTGGGAAGACACGGCCCATCGCGAGCATTGGGCGAGCGTCGATCAGCGCCGCCAGCCGATCTCGATCTACGAGGTGCATGCCGGCTCCTGGCAGCGCCGCGACGACGGCTCGATGCTGTCCTGGGACGAGCTTGCCTCGCGCCTCATCCCCTATTGCGTCGACATGGGCTTCACCCATATCGAATTCATGCCGATCACCGAGCATCCCTACGATCCGTCCTGGGGCTATCAAACCACCGGCCTCTATGCGCCAACCGCCCGTTTCGGCGAGCCGGAAGGCTTCGCGCGTTTCGTCAACGGCTGTCACAAGGTCGGCATCGGCGTCCTTCTCGATTGGGTGCCGGCGCATTTCCCGACCGATGAACACGGCCTGCGCTGGTTCGACGGCACGGCACTTTACGAGCATGAAGACCCCCGCAAGGGCTTTCATCCCGACTGGAACACGGCGATCTACAATTTCGGCCGCACCGAAGTGCTCGCCTACTTGCAGAACAACGCACTCTACTGGGCCGAGAAATTCCATCTCGACGGCGTGCGCGTCGATGCCGTCGCCTCGATGCTCTACCTCGACTATTCCCGCAAGCACGGCGAATGGATCCCGAACGAGTATGGCGGCAACGAAAACCTGGAGGCCGTTCGCTTCCTGCAGTCGATGAACAGCAGGCTCTATGGCGCCCATCCCGGTGTCATGACCATCGCCGAGGAATCGACCTCCTGGCCGAAGGTGTCGCAGCCGGTCCACGAAGGCGGCCTCGGCTTCGGCTTCAAGTGGAACATGGGCTTCATGCACGACACACTGAGCTATCTCGCTCGCGACCACGTTCACCGTAAATATCACCACAACGAGCTGACCTTCGGCCTGATCTACGCCTTCTCGGAAAACTTCGTCCTGCCGCTCTCCCATGACGAGGTGGTGCACGGCAAGGGATCGCTGATCGCCAAGATGGCGGGCGACGACTGGCAGAAGTTCGCCAATCTGCGTGCCTATTACGCATTCATGTGGGGTTATCCCGGCAAGAAGCTGCTGTTCATGGGCCAGGAATTCGCGCAGTGGAGCGAGTGGAGCGAAGAGCGCGCGCTGGACTGGAACCTGCTGCAATACCGCATGCATGAGGGCATGCGGCGACTGGTACGCGATCTCAACTTCACCTATCGCAGCAAGCCGGCCTTGCATGCCCGCGACTGCGAGGGCGAAGGTTTCGAATGGCTGATCGTTGACGATTTCGAAAACTCGGTCTTCGCCTGGCTGCGCAAGGCGCCCGGCGAAAAGCCGGTGGCGGTCATCACCAATTTCACGCCAGTCTACCGGGAGAACTACGCTTTGCGCCTGCCGGCTGAGGGACGGTGGCGCGAAATACTGAATACCGATGCCGACATTTATGGCGGCAGCGGCAAGGGGAATGGCGGGCGCGTCCAGGCCGTCAGCGCCGGCGGCAGCATACATGCAACAATAACGCTACCGCCGCTCGCAACCATCATGCTCGAACCGGAATTTTAAGACCATTACGGACAGGGAGGAATGAAATGGTAGAAAAACGCTTTCAGCCGCTGGCGCGCGACGCCATGGCCTACGTTCTTGCCGGTGGCCGTGGCAGCCGCCTGAAGGAACTGACCGACCGCCGCGCCAAGCCGGCGGTCTACTTTGGCGGCAAGACGCGCATCATCGATTTTGCGCTCTCGAATGCACTCAATTCCGGTATCCGGCGCATCGGCGTGGCGACCCAGTACAAGGCGCACTCGCTGATCCGTCACATGCAGCGCGGCTGGAATTTCTTCCGCCCAGAGCGAAACGAAAGCTTCGATATCCTGCCCGCCTCCCAGCGCGTTTCCGAAACGCAATGGTATGAAGGCACGGCCGACGCCGTCTACCAGAACATCGATATCATCGAGCCCTACGGCCCGGAATATATGGTCATCCTCGCCGGCGACCACATCTACAAGATGGACTACGAGTGGATGCTGCAGCAGCACGTCGATTCCGGCGCCGAGGTCACCATCGGCTGCCTGGAAGTGCCGCGCATGGAAGCCGTCGGTTTCGGCGTTATGCATGTCGACGAGAAAGACCAGATCATCGACTTCGTCGAGAAGCCGGCCGATCCGCCCGGCATTCCCGGCAATCCGGATTTCGCGCTGGCCTCAATGGGCATCTATGTCTTCCACACGAAGTTCCTGATCGAATGCCTGAAGCGCGATGCAGCCGACCCGAACTCCAGCCGCGATTTCGGCAAGGATATCATCCCCTACATCGTCAAGAACGGCAAAGCCGTCGCCCACCGCTTCGCACAGTCCTGCGTCCGCTCCGATTTCGAGCGGCAAGCCTACTGGCGCGACGTCGGGACGATCGATGCCTACTGGCAGGCCAATATCGACCTGACCGCCGTGGTGCCGGAACTTGACATCTACGACAAATCATGGCCGATCTGGACCTATGCGGAAATCAGTCCGCCGGCCAAGTTCGTCCATGATGACGAGAACCGCCGTGGTTCCGCCGTTTCCTCCGTTGTTGCCGGCGACTGCATCATCTCCGGCGCCAGCCTCTCGAACAGCCTGCTGTTTACCGGCGTGCGCGCCAACTCCTATTCCAAGCTGGAAGGAGCCGTGGTGCTGCCGAGCGTCAAGGTCGGTCGTCACGCGCAGTTGAAGAATGTCGTCATCGACCACGGCGTCACCATTCCGGAGGGTCTAATCGTCGGCGAAGATCCGGAACTGGACGCCAAGCGCTTCCGCCGCACGGAAAGTGGTATCTGCCTGATCACGCAGACGATGATCGACAAGCTGGATATCTGACAGATGAAAGTTCTTTCGGTTTCATCCGAAGTCTTCCCTTTGATCAAGACAGGGGGCCTGGCCGATGTGGCCGGCGCCCTGCCTGGCGCGCTCAAGCCCTTTGGCGTCGAGACCAAGACGTTGATTCCCGGCTATCCCGCAGTCATGAAGGCCATCCACAGTCCGGTGGCCCGCCTCGAATTCGCCGACCTGCTCGGCGAAAAGGCGACGGTCTTCGAAGTTGAGCACAGCGGCATTTCCTTCCTCGTGCTCGACGCCCCGGCATATTACAACCGCACCGGCGGTCCGTATGTCGACGCCACCGGCAAGGATTATCCCGACAACTGGCGGCGCTTTGCTGCCCTATCGCTTGCCGGCGCGGAAATTGCCGCCGGCCAGATGCCCGGCTGGCAGCCGGATCTGGTGCATGTGCACGACTGGCAATCAGCCCTGGTGCCGGTCTACATGCGCTATTCTCCGACCCCGGAACTGCCGAGCGTGCTCACCATCCACAACATTGCCTTCCAGGGCCAGTTCGGCCCCAGCATCTTCCCCGGCCTGCGCCTGCCCGCACACGCCTACTCCATGCAAGGCATCGAATATTACGGCGATATCGGTTTCCTGAAGGGCGGCTTGCAGACGGCCCATGCGCTGACGACCGTCAGCCCTTCCTATGCCGGGGAAATCCTGACGCCGGAATTCGGCATGGGTCTGGAAGGTGTCATCGCCAGCCGCGCCGCCAGCCTCCACGGAATCGTCAACGGCATCGACGACGGCATCTGGAATCCCGAAACCGATCCGATGATCGCCCGGACCTACGGAGCCTCGACGCTGAAAGACCGCGCCATCAATCGCAAGCAGGTCGTCGAACATTTCGGCCTGGACGACGATGATGGGCCGATCTTCTGCGTCGTCAGCCGGCTGACCTGGCAAAAGGGTATGGACCTGCTCGCCAGCATTTCCAGCGATATCGTCGCCATGGGCGGCAAGCTCGCCATTCTCGGTGCCGGCGACGCCGCCCTCGAAGGGGCGCTCTTTGCCGCGGCCGGTCGCCATCGCGGCCGCGTCGGCGTTTCCGCCGGTTATGACGAGGCGATGTCGCATCTGATGCAGGCCGGCTGCGATGCCATCATCATTCCCTCCCGCTTCGAACCTTGTGGCCTCACGCAACTTTATGGCTTAAGATATGGCTGCGTGCCAATCGTTGCGCGTACGGGTGGTCTCAACGATACGATCATTGACGCCAACCATGCCGCGCTGCAGGCGAAGGTCGCAACCGGCATTCAATTTTCGCCCGTCACCGCCGAAGGACTACTGCAAGCCATCCACCGCGCCATATACCTTTTCCAGGACCGAAAGGTCTGGACGCAGATGCAAAAGCAGGGCATGAAATCCGACGTATCCTGGGGTAAGAGCGCAGAACGCTACGCGGCTCTCTACTCCAGACTTGTCTCGAGAGGCGCTTAACCCGATGATTAAAACCGTTACCACCACCCCCTTTGCCGATCAGAAGCCTGGTACGTCAGGCCTTCGGAAGAAGGTTCCGGTATTCCAGCAACCGAACTACGCCGAGAACTTCATCCAGTCGATCTTCGATTCGCTCGAAGGCTATCACGGCAAGTGCCTGGTCATCGGCGGCGATGGCCGATACTACAATCGCGAAGTCATCCAGAAGGCCATCAAGATGGCCGCTGCCAACGGCTTCGGCAAGGTCATGGTTGGTAAGGGCGGTATCCTCTCGACGCCCGCGGCCTCGCATATCATCCGCAAATACAAGGCGTTCGGCGGCATCATATTGTCGGCCAGCCACAATCCCGGCGGCCCGACCGAAGACTTCGGCATCAAGTACAACATCAGCAATGGCGGCCCGGCGCCGGAAAAGATCACAGACGCGATCTACGAGCGCTCCAAGGTCATCGATAGCTACAAGATCGCCGATTTCCCCGATATCAATCTCGATCGTATCGCCCGCGAGGATGTCGGCGGCATGATCGTCTCGGTCATCGACCCGGTCGAGGACTATGCAGCCCTTATGGAAGAGCTGTTCGATTTCGGCGCCATCCGCAACCTCATCAGCCTCGGCTTCCGCCTCAACTTCGACGCGATGAGTGCTGTAACCGGCCCCTATGCCAAGGAAATCTTCGAAATCCGTCTCGGCGCGCCGGATGGCTCGGTGCGCAACTTCCTGCCGCTGCCCGATTTCGGCGGCCATCACCCCGACCCGAACCTCGTCCATTGCAAAGAGCTCTATGACGAGATGATGGGGGACGATGCGCCCGATTTCGGCGCGGCATCGGACGGCGATGGCGACCGTAACCTGATCATCGGCAAGGGCATCTACGTCACGCCCTCGGACAGCCTGGCAATCCTCGCCGCCAACGCCAATCTCGCGCCTGGCTATTCGAGCGGGCTTACCGGCATCGCCCGCTCCATGCCGACCAGCGGCGCCGCCGACCGTGTCGCCGAAAAGCGCGGCATCGGCATGTATGAAACTCCAACCGGCTGGAAATTCTTCGGCAATCTGCTCGACGCCGGCATGGCGACGATCTGTGGCGAGGAAAGCTCCGGCACCGGCTCGAACCATGTCCGTGAAAAGGACGGCCTCTGGGCCGTGCTGCTCTGGCTCAACATCCTCGCCGTGCGCGGCGAAAGTGTCATCGACATCGTCACCCAGCATTGGGCGACCTACGGCCGCAACTATTATTCGCGCCACGACTATGAAGGCGTCGACACCGATGCCGCCAACGGCCTGATCGACGCGCTGCGCGAGAGGCTGCCGACCCTGCCGGGCACGAAGTATGGCGATCTCACCGTTTCAGCCGCCGACGATTTCGCCTATCACGATCCGGTCGATAAGTCCGTCAGCCAGCATCAGGGCATCCGCATCCTGTTCGAGGGCGGCTCCCGCGTCGTCTTCCGCTTGTCCGGCACCGGCACGACGGGTGCGACGCTGCGCGTCTATATCGAGCGCTATGAGCCCGATTCGACCCGCCATAACATCGAGACGCAGGAAGCCCTGGCCGACTTGATCGACGCCGCCCAGGCGATCGCCGACATCAAGGGCCGCACCGGTCGCGACGCGCCGACGGTCATTACCTAACGGCAGATTTGGTGGGGATCCCCCTCACCCTGCCCTCTCCCCAAGGGGAGAGGGAGACAATGCCATAAGCGCCTTCTCCCCTCGGGGAGAAGATGGATTTCGGCGTTTGAGCAAAGCGAAACCGCCGAAGACGGATGAGGGGGCTTCTTCGGAAGCAGCTGTGACGGCGGCCTTTCCGTCTTTCCAACACCCGATCAGCAGGAAGCCCGCGAGACATGTCAGAGCCCGCCATCCGCTCCCTTGGCGCCACCCTCACCGACGACGGCGTGGAATTCGCGGTCTGGTCCAAGCATGCCGACAGCGTCGAGTTCTGCCTGTTCGATGCCGAAGGCAAAAAAGAGGTTATGCGCCTGCCGCTGACGCGCGAAGGCGAGGAACATCGCCTGTTCGTCGAGGGCGTCAAGGCCGGCGCGCGCTATGGCTTTCGCGCCCATGGCACCTATGATCCCGACCAGGGCCTGTGGTTCGATCCGGCGAAGCTGCTGGTCGACCCCTATGCCAAGGAGCTCGATCGGCCGTTTCGCTACGATCCGCGTCTCGGCACGTTCGGCGAGGATACGCGGGATCTGATGCCGAAGGCGATCGTCGCGCGCGATGTCACGATCAAGCCGGCCAAGCCGCTGTTTCAGCCGGGCGGCCTGATCTACGAAATCGCCGTCACGCCTTTCACCATGCTGCATCCGGACGTGCCGGCGGAAAAGCGCGGCACGCTGGCCGCCCTCGCCCATCCCGCCGTTATCGCCCATTTGAAGCGCCTGCATGTCGACGCGGTCGAGCTGATGCCGATCACCGCATGGATCGACGAACGGCATCTGCCGCCGCTCGGTCTTACAAATGGCTGGGGCTACAATCCCGTCGCCTTCATGGCGCTCGACCCACGTCTCGTGCCCGGCGGCGTCACGGAGTTGCGCGAGACAGTCGCCGCCCTTCATGCCGAGGGCATCGCCGTCATCCTCGATCTCGTTTTCAACCACACCGGTGAGAGCGATCGCCAAGGCCCGACGCTGTCATTGCGCGGCCTCGACAACTCCACCTATTTCCGCCATCAGCCGGATCAGCCGGGCACACTGGTCAACGACACCGGCACCGGCAATACCGTTGCCTGCGACCAGTCGGCAACGCGCCGGCTCATCATCGACAGCCTGCGCCATTTCGTGCTTCACGCCGGCATCGACGGCTTTCGCTTCGATCTCGCCACTGTCCTCGGCCGCACCTCCAAGGGCTTCGACCCCGAAAGCCTGACCCTGCGCTCCCTGTTTGCCGACGAGGTGCTTCAGGATCGCATCATGATCGCCGAGCCTTGGGATATAGGCCCCGGCGGCTATCAGCTGGGCAATTTTCCGGCCCCTTTCCTCGAATGGAACGACCGCGCCCGCGATGATCTGCGCTGCTTCTGGCGCGGTGACGGCGGCAAGATCGGCGACATCGCCACCATCCTTGCCGGTTCGTCCTCCGTCTTCGGCCGCGACGGCCGAACCCAGACGCGCAGCGTCAACTTCCTCGCCGCCCATGACGGTTTCACGCTGATGGATATTGTCTCCTACGAGCGCAAGCACAATGAGGCGAACGGCGAAAACAACCGCGACGGTCACAACGAAAACCTCTCCTGGAACAACGGCGTCGAGGGCAAGACGGACAATCCGGCGATCCTCGGCAAGCGCCGCACCGACATTGAGGCGATGCTCTCCACGCTCTTTGCCACGCGCGGCACGATCATGCTGACCGCCGGCGACGAAGGCGGCCGCACGCAGCGCGGCAACAACAATGCCTATTGCCAGGACAATGACATCACCTGGATGGACTGGGCAGCACTGGACGAAGAATTGATCGGCCACACTGCCTGGCTCGCCAGCCTGCGCCACCGCTTCTCCGCCTTCAGCGATATGGAATTTTTCAACGGCGACGGCGACGTGCTTTGGTTCTCCACCGAGGGCACGACGATGACGGTGTCCGATTGGGAGCAGCCGGATGCCGGCCTGCTCGGCATGGCAATCGAGACCGAGGATCGCGACAGCAGCAGGAAGACGCGTCTCGCAGTGCTGCTCAACCGGGGACACGAGGAGCAACGCTTCAAGCTGCCGGCGTCGAGCGAAGGTGGCTGGTTGCTACTAAACCCGCAGGGGCCGACGGCAGTCCAGAACGAAATCACGGTGCCGGCGCGCTCCGTCAGCTTCCTTATCGAAAACTGATTTCCTTGCACTTTCCAGCCTTCTTCGCCAGAAAGGGCGGAGCAGCAGCAGAACAGACGAGGATCCTATGCCCGGCGATATTTCGCTAGTTGAGATCATGCAGCGTGTCGGAACCGAACTCGGCATTTCCGACTGGATCACGGTCGACCAGACGATGATCGACACCTTTGCCGACGCGACGCACGACCATCAGTTCATCCATGTCGATCCCGAGCGTGCCAAGGCGGAAACGCCCTATGGCGGCACGATCGCCCACGGCTTCCTGACGCTGTCGCTGCTCTCGGCCATGAACTATAGCGCCCTGCCCAAGATCCGCGAGGAGGTCATGGGCATCAATTATGGCTTCGAAAAGATCCGCTTCATGTCGCCAGTCAAATGCGGCGCTCGCGTTCGCGGTCGTTTCGTGCTTGCCGAAACGCGGCTGCGCGGCGCCAACATGCTGATGCTGACCTATGAGGTCAGTGTCGAGATCGAGAACGAGCGCAAACCTGCGCTCACCGCGACCTGGACGACCCTCTCACAATTCGACCCGAAGGATCGGCCGGAAGCGAGCTAGAGCCCGGCATCCTCCGCCGCTTCGCCAAGCAAGCCGAACGCATAATCGGAAAAGGACCGCCAGACTTCGACGCGGAATGTCTCCTCGTCGAGCCGCAGCAGCACGACTTCCACCTTGCCGAACAGCGTGCGCGAGCAGGCGCCGACAGGAAACGCGACAATCGACAGATCCTGCGGGCAACCGCCTGCGAGCGTTGCTTCCGCACCGGGACCGGAGACGATGATCGCGGTGTTGCGATGGGAGACATCGGTTGCCGAATGCAGCACGCCGGCGGTTGCCGCGAGAGCGACAAGCTCGGTGCCGCTCTCATCGATCACAAGCCATTCGTCCGGGCCGAGCCAGAGGGCATAACGCCCCTCGGAACGGGCCGAAGTCTTCGGTTTGC
Organism: Rhizobium sp. RCC_161_2; assembly: GCF_041355235.1. Taxonomy (NCBI): domain Bacteria; kingdom Pseudomonadati; phylum Pseudomonadota; class Alphaproteobacteria; order Hyphomicrobiales; family Rhizobiaceae; genus Rhizobium; species Rhizobium sp. RCC_161_2. Next base: position 640,644 of record NZ_JBFUPL010000003.1, read on the forward strand.
GCGGCAGTTCCAGGCCGAGCACCTTGGAGAGACCGGGGATCGAATCATCGGGCGCACGCAGCGCAATGCGGCTGGCGGGAGCAGCCGGCGTCAGGCGAACGGTGGCGGAGCCGCCGTGGCGACCGGCGAGCGGCAGTTTACGGGTTGCGAGATCAACCATTGATCCGGCCTCCTTCCTTGTCAAAGAACACCAGATCCGTCACCTCGACGGCAATCGTCTTGTCAGGCATCGGCACGTAAAGCGTCTTGCCCATGCGCTCGCGTCCGCCGGCAACCAGCGCGAAGGCAATCGAGCGGCCGAGATTTTCAGACCAATAGGCCGAGGTGACATGACCGAGCATGGTCATCGGTTTCTGCTCGTTCGGATCGGCAACGATCTGCGCGCCTTCCTCCAGCACCACCTTCGGATCGCGGGTGACGAGGCCGACCAACTGCTTGCGGCCTTCCTTCACCAGATCCGGCCGCTTCAGGCCGCGAATACCGACGAAATCCGCCTTCTTCTTGGAGACGGCCCAGGAAAGCCCGGCATCGTCAAGCGTCGCCGTGCCGTCCGTATCCTGACCGACGATGATGTAGCCCTTCTCGGCGCGCAAAACGTGCATGGTCTCGGTGCCATAGGCGCAGGCGCCCAGCGGCTCGGCCCGCGCCCAGACGGCTTCAAGAACCGACTGGCCGTAATCGGCCGGCACGTTGATTTCATAGCCGAGTTCGCCGGTAAAGGAGACGCGGAACAGCCGAGCCGGCACACCGCAGACCTTGCATTCAGCAACGCTCATATGCGGGAAGGCCTCGTTGGAAAGGTCCTGCCCCTCGACCAGCGGCTCGATGATCTCACGCGCCTTCGGCCCCTGCACGGCGATGACAGCCCATTGCTCGGTGGTCGACGTCAGCCACACCTTCAGATGCGGGAATTCGGTCTGCAGATAGTCTTCCATATGATGCAGCACGCGCGGCGCTCCGCCGGTCGTAGTCGTCACATGGAAGCGGTCTTCGGCCAGGCGCCCGACGACACCGTCGTCATAAACGAAGCCATCCTCGCGCGTCATGATGCCGTAGCGGCAGCGGCCAGGCTTCAGCGTATCCCAGGCGTTGGTGTAGAGCAGGTTCAGGAACTGCGCCGCGTCCGGCCCGACCACTTCGATCTTGCCGAGCGTCGAGGCATCGAACACGCCGGCCACTTCGCGCGCCGTGCGGCACTCGCGATCGACAGCCTGATGCATGGTTTCGCCTGCGCGCGGATAGAACCAGGCGCGCTTCCAGTTGCCGACATCCTCGAAGATCGCGCCATGTGCCTCTTCCCAGGCATGCATCGGCGTCTTGCGCGCGGGGTCGAAGAAGGCTCCGCGCGAATGGCTGATCAGCGTGCCGTAGGTAACCGGCGTATAGGGTGCGCGGAAGGTGGTGAGACCGACCTGCGGAATATCCTTGCCGAGCATTTCGGCGGCAATCGCCAGACCGTGCATGTTGGAAAGCTTGCCCTGGTCGGAAGCCATGCCATTGGTGGTGAAGCGCTTGATATGCTCGATCGAATGCATGCCCTCGCGCACGGCAAGGCGGATATCCTTGGCGCAGACATCATGCTGGAAGTCGACGAAAGCCTTGGCATTGGTGTCAGGCCCCGCCCCTTCGGCAGCGCCGATCATGCCGCCGGTCCATTCGAAGGCCTGTTCGGCCTGGATCGATATCTTGCCCTCGCCCTCGGCTCCGGTGGCCTTCGCCATCAGCTCGCCGGCGGCAAGTGATTCTTCGATTGCGGCCTGCAAGCCATCGGTGCCGTTGCAGGCGCCGACAGAGAGACAATCCTGAACATAGGTGCCCGGCAGGAAACGCTGCTTCTCGGCATCGAACTTCAGCTTGCCGCGCGACTGCGAGAACAGATGCACGGAAGGCGTCCAGCCGGAGGAGACGAGCAACGCATCGATGGCGATCTTGCGCGAGCCGGAGCCGCCATTGCGCGCCACCGTCATCGAGGAAACCCGCAGCTTGCCGGCGGTGTCGATAACAGCATAGTCGCTCAGCACCTCGATGCCGAGCCGCTTCGCCTCAGCGGCAACCGCTTCGCCCGGACGCACGCGGCTATCGACGATGACGGCGATGGAGACGCCGGCGCGCTTCAGGTCGAAGGCCGCTTCATAGGCTGAGTCATGTGCCGTGTAGACGCCGATCTTGGCACCGACTGCGACGCCGTAATGGTTGAGATAGGTGCGGGCGGCCGATGCCAGCATGATGCCCGGACGGTCGTTGTTCGGGAACACCATATGACGTTCGATCGCGCCGGTCGCCAGGATGACACGCTTGGCGCGCACCTGCCACAGACGCTCGCGCGGCAGATCACGGCCGGGCTTTGCGAGGTGATCGGTGACGCGCTCGGCAAGGCCGAAGAAATTGTGGTTGTAATAGCCGAACGCCGTCGTGCGGGTCAGCACCTCGACATTGTCCATCGATTTGAGCTTGGCGATGACGCCCTGCGCCCAGACATAGCCCTCGGCACCGTCGATCTTGACGCTGGCATCGAAGCGTAGCGCACCACCGGCTTCGGCCTGTTCATCGCAGAGGATGATCTTGGCACCGGCCTCAGCGGCGGCGAGCGCTGCCGAAAGACCGGCAACACCGGCACCGACCACCAGCACGTCGCAATGGGCGTAGCGGCTCGCATAGTGATCTGGATCCTCTTCCGTCGGTGCAACGCCGAGACCGGCGGCACGGCGGATGAGCGGCTCGTAAATATGCTTCCAGGCCGCCTTCGGCCACATGAAGGTCTTGTAATAGAAGCCGGCGGCGAAGAAGGATGACAGCAGATTGTTGGCGCCGCCGACGTCGAAGGCAAGCGACGGCCAGCGGTTCTGCGACTTTGCCTTCATGCCATCGAAGACCTCCTGCACGCTGGCGCGCACGTTGGGCTGGCGGCGGGCGGCATCGCGGGAAATATCGAGCAGCGCATTCGGCTCTTCGGCACCAGCCGAGAGGATGCCGCGCGGACGGTGATATTTGAACGAACGGCCGACGAGGTGAACACCATTGGCAAGCAGCGCCGAGGCGACGGTGTCGCCCTCCAGCCCCATGTAGCTTTTGCCGTCAAAGGTGAAGCGGGCAGTTCTGGCCGGCGTCAGACGACCCTTGCCCGCAATACGATTGGCGCCGCTCATTCCGCAGATCCCTCTTTTTGTGCCGTCTGTTCTTGTGCGTTTTTATCCTGCGCCACCGGCTCATTGGCCGTCGGCAGCAATGTCGAAAGATCCGGCTTCGGCTCGCCGGCCTTGTAGGTGAGATAGAAACGGTCGCTGACCGTATCGCGCGCCGCATTGAAGAAGCGGCCGCAGCCATGGATATGCCGCCAGCGCTCGAAGATCAGGCCCTTGGGATTGTCGCGCAGGAAGAAATATTGCTCGAATTCCTCGTCGGAAATCCCGGCAATGTTTTCCGGCCGCACGATATGCGCATCGCCGGCATTGCGGAATTCCAGTTCCGAACGCTCTTCCTCGCAATAAGGGCAATAAATCAGCAGCATCGTTTTCTACCTAAATGTTAAAGCTCGGAACCGGAGACCGGTGCCTGAAGGCCGGGTGCAACGCCAAAGCCAGTATCAATGCGCGACGGCAGCCGCCGCCGCTTCGTCGATCAGGCGGCCGGTACGGAAGCGATCCAGATTGAGGCCGGCATTGAACTTATGCGGTTCGTCGCGGGCGATCAGATGCGCGAACAGATTGGCCGATCCCGGTGTCGCCTTGAAGCCGCCCGTGCCCCAGCCACAGTTGACGTAGAGGCCCGGCACCGGTGTCTTCGACTGGATCGCCGAACGGTCCGGCGTGTTGTCGACGATACCGCCCCAGGAGCGCATCATCTTGACGCGCCGGAACATCGGGAACAGCTCGCAGATCGCATCCAGCGTATGGGTGATGATCTGCAGGCCACCGGTCTGGCTGTAGGAATTATACTGGTCCGTGCCGGCGCCGATGACGAGCTCGCCCTTGTCGGACTGTGAGATATAGGCATGTACTGTGTTCGACATGACGACGCAGGGGAAGATCGGCTTCAGCGGTTCGGAAACCAGCGCCTGCAGCGGGCTCGATTGCAGCGGCACGCGCACGCCGGCCATCTGCATGACGACCGTCGTGTGGCCAGCCGCCGAAACGCCGATCTTTTTCGCGCCGATGAAGCCACGGTTCGTGTCGACGCCGGTGACACGCCCATCCGGTCCGCGCTGAATGCCGGTCACTTCGCAATTCTGGATGATGTGCACGCCGCGATCGGACGCCGCACGGGCAAAGCCCCAGGCGACCGCATCGTGACGCGCCGTACCGCCGCGACGCTGGAGCGCCGCGCCGTTGATCGGGTAGCGGGCGCTGCCGGAAATATCGAGCGGTGGACAAAAAGCCTTGGCCTGCTCCGGCGTCAGCCATTCATTGTCGATGCCGTAGAGACGATTGGCGTGGATATGCCGTTTGAAGGACTGCTGGTCATGCACATTATGCGACAGCATCATCACGCCGCGTGGCGAATACATGACGTTGTAGTTGAGATCCTGAGACAGCCCCTCCCAGAGCTTCATCGAATGCTCATAGATGTGCATGCTCTCTTCATAGAGATAGTTCGAGCGGATGATGGTGGTGTTGCGGCCGGTATTGCCGCCACCGAGCCAGCCCTTTTCGAGCACGGCGATATTGGTGATGCCATGCTCCTTGGCGAGGTAATAGGCAGCACCCAGACCATGGCCGCCACCGCCGATGATGATGACGTCATACTCCTTGCGCGGCTCCGGCGAGGTCCATTGGGCTTCCCAGCCCTTGTGAGCCCGCATCGCTTCCCGTGCCACGGCAAAAACCGAGTATTTACGCATTCGCCCTCAACTCCTTCAGGCAACAGGCCCGTTTGATCGGCCATACAAATCGCAAATCGAAAACCGACACAACGGCTCTTTTGCGACGCATTCAGCACCGGCTTTCGACACGGTTAAAAAGAATAGTCAAACGACACGGGCCGACCGCAGCCAATAACGCGGATTGGCTCGATCGAAATCACGTTCGCTGAGGAACAAACCACATCGTTGCGTCACGCGTAAAAAGAAGACACGCAGCAAGCAAATACAACGGGGCCGTCACAATTAAGAAAAAGAATTCCAAAGCCGTGGACTCGGTATCGCCTTTCATGCCGAAACCGAGACCGATGATAAACAGCATGATGAATTGCGCGCAAAGCGTCATCCAGCGCGCCCAGTTCACCCGTTTATAAAAAACCAGCCAAACCCAGAAGATTTGAACGCAAAGCATTGCGATTTGTAAAATCGTGAAAGCGACCGGCGCTTCAGCAAACTGACCGGTCGATTTATCCCAGTTCACCAATTGACGGATAAAAATGAGCGCCATCGCAGCATATGTGAACCGCTCGGAATATCGAACGCTGATCGGCATGGTCTGATCACTCACGGTCTTCCCCTATCCCTACTTGCGCTGCAAATGGCAAATCTTCACCCGGCCACCATGGCCGTCTTTGCGCCAGACGCACCCTTCCTTCTGCGGCTTATGGTTGTAAAGATAGATTCTTGCCCGATTCTTGCTGTCGAACCTCTGGTTCGAAAAATCGTGACCGCCGACGCGAACATTCTTGCCGAAACGGACTTCGCCGGCGGTGACTGGTGCAAGCGTTGCGGCCAGAATGGCGCAGATAAGCGCCAGCGACGCAAACAGTCTTCCGGTGGGAAGGACGTTCGTGAATACCATGCCGCGATTCTCCTTTGATGCACGCCGCAACTGCCGGAATCGGATAGCCGCGATAGCATCTAGCAACAATGTGAAGCAGGATCTTCGCACAGGCATGTCAGTCTCGCAAAATATGACGGGGCGACCCTTATTCGATAGCCGCAGCAACGCGATTGAGGTATAGCGAGCCAATCTCGCCCGGGGCAAATTGCTTTTTCCCCCGCTAATGCACGATCCGGCTAGACTTTGGCAAAGCGATCTGTTATCTCGCCTAACCAATCGCAAGGCTGCGGCCGCGCGAACGTTATTTTTTTGCCTCCTGGCGCTGCCGTCGCCGCTGGCATCAACCAAACTAAAGGAACGTGATTCTCGTGCAGGTACTTGTCCGCGATAACAATGTCGACCAGGCTCTCCGCGCTCTCAAGAAGAAGATGCAGCGCGAAGGTATTTTCCGCGAAATGAAGATGCGCGACTACTACGAAAAGCCGTCGCAGAAGCGTGCTCGCGAAAAGGCTGAAGCCGTTCGTCGCGTTCGCAAGCTGGCCCGCAAGCGCGCTCAGCGCGAAGGTCTGGTTGCACGGTAATCGTCGTTTTTTCGACGTTTTCAGATGCATGTCTGGCGGGGGCGAATCGTTCGCCGCCGCCTTTTTGATTTATTCTCCGTCTAAATCGGATTAAATCAGAACAGCCTGATATGACGCATGGGGAAAGCGAACCCGATAATGGCAATTACGACGTCCGACCAGTTCCGCACTTCGAATCTCACCTCCTTTGTTTCGAAGCGCGTAGCTGCCCTGCCAGCTTTGGCGCTTCTCGCCGCAATCGGCCTTTCCGGCTGCCAGACAGCCTCCACCGATACAGTGATCCGTATCGACAAGGCGCAGGGCTCCTCGGAAAACATTGCCTCGCTGACCTCGGTCATCAGCGCCAATCCGCAGGATCCTGAAGGCTATAACGTTCGCGGCACCGCCTATGGCCGCGCCGGCGACTTCAACCGTGCTCTTGCGGACTTCAATCAGGCGATCCAGCTCAATCCGAAGTTCTATCAGGCCTATGCCAATCGCGCGCTCATCTACCGCAACATGGGCAAGCTGCCGGAAGCGGTCGCAGACTACAATGCGTCGCTGCAGATCAATGGCAATTACGACGTCGCCTATATCGGCCGCGGCAACCTCTACCGCCAGTCCGGTCGCGACAACGATGCCTTCAACGACTATTCCAAGGCGATCAGCCTCGGCACGACGGACGGACGCGCCTACAATGGCCGTGGCGTGATCTTCCAGAAGCGCAATCAGCAGGACAAGGCGATCGACGACTTCTCCAAGGCCATCTCGCTGTCACCGAATTCGCCCGAGCCCTACAACAGCCGCGGCATCTCCTATCTGGCGCAGAACGACGACGACAACGCCTTCGCCGACTTCAACCACGCGATCGACCTCGACAACAAGGTTGCCGAATCCTGGGCAAATCAGGCTTTCGTCTATGAGCGTCGCGGCGACAAGGCCAAGGCCCGCCGTTCCTACCAGCACGCCGTCAACCTCGACCCGAGCTATCAGCCGGCCAAGGACGGCCTGTCGCGCGTCAGCACGGGCGCATAGGCTCGCGGCATATCATCGAAACAGTGGGCCGCTCGGCGATCATCCGCCCGGCGGCTTTTCTTTGCGCTGTTGAGCGCATAGTCTCGCGCTAAACTCCCCTTCGAACGAGACATACGACATGCCCTCCTCACAGAAAATCATCGTGGTCGGCGCCGGCATCATCGGTGCATCCATCGCCTGGCATCTCCAGCGCAAGGGCGCCGATGTCACCGTGATCGCCATGAAGGCCGGCGGCGAGGCCACGCCGAATTCCTTTGCCTGGATCAATGCGAGCCGGGGCAACCCCGAATTCTATTACCATTTTCGCCGCCGCTCGATGAGGGAATGGTCGCAGCTGGCGGCCGATGTTCCCGGCCTGCCGCTCTCCTGGTGCGGCGGGCTCTGCTGGGACATGCCGGAGGCGGAACTGGAAGCCTATCTCGCGCAGCATCACGGCTGGGGTTATGACATCCAGCCGGTCAACGGCGCGACGAGCGCCGCCATCGAGCCCAACCTCGTCGACCCGCCCGCCTTTGCTGTGCATGTCGCCGAAGAAGGCGCCGTCGAACCCGTCGCCGCTGCCAATCTTCTGTTGGAAGACGCCGTCCGTCATGGCGCAACGCTGTCATACGGCACGGAGGTCACCCGGCTTTTACAGGAGAACGGCAGAATCACAGGTGTCGAAACGACGAACGGCACGCTGCTTGCCGATTATGTCGTCCTTGCCGCCGGCGCCGGTATCCCTCCGCTTACCGCTGCCATCGGCATCGAGGTTCCACTCGAAACCCCGCCGGGCCTGATCGCGCATTCCCGCCCTCACCCTCGGCTGCTGAATGGCCTCGTCATGGCGCCGGAGCTGCATATGCGCCAGACGCAGGACGGCCGGATCATCGCCGGCAGCGATTTCGGCGGTGGCGATCCCAGCGACGACCCGCGCAAAGCCGCAGAGGACATTCTTGCCAAGGTCAGAGCCATGCTGCGTGGCGCCGAGCAGCTCGAACTCGATTTTTACACGATCGGTTATCGCCCTAACCCGACGGACGGATTTCCGATCATTGGCGGTGTGGATGGCGCGCCGGGCCTCTATCTCTCGGTTCTGCATTCCGGCGTTACGCTAGCACCGATCGTCGGACTGCTTGCGGCGGAAGAGATCGTCAGCGGATATCCGGACGCCCAGCTCGCCCCATTCCGCCTGTCGCGATTTGCAAAGGTCGGCCAATGACCCACGCCATGGTCAGCATCAGACCCATGCCACACGCACCGGAAGCGTCCGGCGTCACTTACGATTTAACGGCGATGACTTTTCATATGTTGCCACGCCATTTGCCGGGCCCTAACATGACGCCTTCGAGAACATGCTGCTCGAACAAAAGCATGGGGGCGCTCGGCATGATGACTGAAACCATAATTTCCGCTTTCGCAGATGCGCTTGAACCCTATGGTGGTCCGATCGGTTGATCGCGTTATGAGAAAGCTGCATTTCCCGAGGGCTTCGATTGGGGCTTATCTGATCGCCATAGCGCTGGCGATTGCCTTGCCGATTCTTGCCTTCGTGGCGCTGCTGCTGGTCCAGCTCGAAAGCAACGAGCGCGATGTGCTGAAGCGCGATACGGTTCAGGACGCGCAAGCGCTGGCACGCACCATCGACCGGCAATTGCAGGACATGGCGACGACCCTGCGGCTGCTCTCCTCCTCGCCGGAATTGGAGCACAACGATATCGCCACCTTCTTCTACCGGACGGAGACGGTACTGCGCACCGATTCGCTCTTCGTCCTGCTCTTCGACAAGGACGGCCACATGCTGCTCAATACGCGCTGGCCGCTCGACAGACCGCTTGGCAAGACAGGCAACGTGGCCGCCCTGCAATCGGCGCTGAACTCAGGACGTATCGAAGCGTCCGATGTCTTCGTCGGATCCAACATCCGTCGCTGGGTCTACAATGTCACCCTGCCACTCGACCATTCGCCGGCCGGTGCAGCCCTGGCCATGACGCAGGATGCCAATGAACTCGCCAAGCTTGTCACGACGGATGCTCTTGCCCCCGGCTGGTCGGCCGCGGTCATTGACAGCTCCGGCCATATCGTTGCCTCCAGCGGCCCCGCCAATCTCTCTCCCGGCGATCCCTTCAATAAGGACATCCTGCCGAAACTGATCGCCTCGAGCGGCGTATACCAGGACGAGAAGATCCTGCCGCACTCTCTGCTCGGCTATGCGCAGATCCCCGGCTGGTCCTGGAAAGCAGTGGTGTGGGGACCCGTCGCTTCCGCGCAGGCGTCGCTGATGAGCACCTGGCGCTTCCTGATCTACGGCGGCGTCACCCTGCTGTTGGTGGCGCTGATTGCCGTCTATGCCTTGGCCCGCCAGGTGCGCACCACCATACGGAGCATTGCCAACATGGCTGAGCGCATGGGCCGCGGCGAAATCGTCTCGCCGGTCGAAACCAGCGTCATCGAGGCCAATCAGGTCTCAATTGCAATGTCCAATGCGTCCTTCGATCGCAGCGAGACCGAGGATCGGCTGCATTTCGTCATGCATGAACTCGTCCACCGCACCAAGAACCTGCTGGCACTCGCCCAGGCGATGACCCGCCAGCTCGCCCGGCAGACCGACAGTGTCGACACCTTTCAACACGCCGTCGCCGACCGGCTCGAGGGGCTGGCCCGCTCGATCGAGGTCCTGACCAGCGAACAGTGGTCGGGCGTATCGCTGCGGCGGGTGATCGACATTCATCTGGCCACCTTCCTGCAGGGTCCGCAGCAGCTCGACATCAAGGGTCAGGATTTTGTGCTGAAGCCGGAAGCCGTGCAGAATATGGGGCTGATCCTGCATGAGCTGGCGACGAATTCAGTGAAATACGGCGCGCTTTCCGCGCCCGAGGGCAGGATCGCCATCGAATGGACGGAGGTCGACGGTGATATCGGGCCGATGGTCCAGTTCACATGGACGGAGAGCGGCGGCCCGCGCGTCAAACAGCCAACCATCACCGGCTTCGGCACCACCGTCACCAAGGCCCATGCGGCGGCGGCCTTCAGCGGCAATGTCGCGATCGACTTCCGGCCAGAGGGTCTGGTCTGGGTGCTGAATGCCCTGCGCAGCACCATGGAGCGAGAACGCGAGCGGGCTTGAGGCTCGCCCATGTGCTCAGGGTCTACGACGTAGTTTCTGCGTCATCGACGGTAGCGGTATTCTTCAGAAATACCCGTCAAAACCAGCCCCTTTCCTCTCCCCGACATTGGAGAAGGCAGGCGCTTTCTACTCGTTCATCGCCTTGACGATTTCCTCCGTCACCTTCTTGGCGTCGCCGAGCAGCATCATCGTGCCATCCTTGTAGAACAGCGTGTTGTCGATGCCGGCATAGCCGGAGCCGAGCGAGCGCTTGACGAAGAGGCAGGTCTTGGCCTTGTCGACGTCGAGGATCGGCATGCCGTAGATCGGCGAGGTCTTGTCATCGCGCGCAGCCGGATTGGTGACGTCGTTGGCGCCGATGACATAGGCGACATCGGCCTGGGCGAGTTCCGAATTGATGTCCTCGAGCTCAAACACCTCGTCATAGGGAACATTGGCCTCGGCAAGCAGCACGTTCATATGGCCGGGCATGCGGCCGGCGACCGGATGGATGGCATATTTCACGTCGACGCCGTGCGCCTTCAGGCGGTCGGCCATCTCGCGTAGCGCATGCTGGGCCTGCGCCACCGCCATGCCATAACCAGGCACTATGATGACCTTCGAGGCATTCGCCATCAGATAGGCGGCGTCCTCGGCGGAACCGAGCTTCACCGTCTTGTCGCTATTGTCGGTGCCGCCGGCGGACGCCTCGCCACCGAAGCCGCCCAGAATGACGGAAACGAAGGAGCGGTTCATGCCCTTGCACATGATATAGGACAGGATCGCGCCGGAGGAGCCGACCAGAGCGCCGGTGATGATCAGCGCCAGATTGCCGAGCGTGAAGCCGATGCCCGCCGCCGCCCAGCCGGAATAGGAGTTCAGCATCGACACGACGACCGGCATGTCGGCGCCGCCGATCGGCACGATCAGAAGCACGCCGAGCGCCAGAGCCAGGACGACGATCGCCCAGAAATCGAAATGGCTTTCGCTGATCGCCAGGCCCACCATGAAGAACAGGATCAACGCCAGCAGGGCCGCATTGATGAGATGGCGATAGGGCAGCAGGATCGGCTTGCCGGACATGCGCCCATCGAGCTTCAGGAAGGCGATGATCGAGCCGGTAAAAGTCAGCGCGCCGATGGCAACACCAATCGCCATTTCGATGCGCGCCTCTGTATGGATCGAGCCGATATTGCCGATACCAAACGAAGACGGCGTATAGAGCGCCGAAGCCGCAACCAGCACGGCGGCGAGACCGACCAGCGAATGGAAACCGGCCACGAGCTGCGGCATCGAGGTCATCGGGATGACACGGGCGATATAGGCCCCGGCCCCGCCGCCGATCGCGAGACCCAGAATGATCAGCACCAGGCCGCCGAAGGACGGTGTCGCCAGCACCAGCGTCGTGGCGATGGCGATGCCCATGCCGACCATGCCGTAGAGATTGCCGCGCCGGCTGGTGGCCGGATGCGACAGGCCGCGCAGTGCCAGGATGAACAGCACACCGGAAACGAGATAGAGAAAGGCCGCGATATTGCTCAGCATGCCGCCCTCACTTGTCTTTCTTCTTGTACATCGCCAGCATGCGCTGGGTGACAAGGAAGCCGCCGACGATATTGACCGAAACGAGCACCAGCGCCACGAAGCCGAAGCCCGTCGCAAGCCCACTCGCGGAAATGCCGACCGCCAGGAGCGCGCCGACAACGATGACCGAGGAGATGGCGTTCGTGACCGCCATCAGCGGCGTATGCAGGGCCGGCGTTACCGACCAGACGACGTAATAGCCGACAAAGATCGCAAGCACGAAGATGGCCAGCTGGAAGACGAAGGGATCGATCACGCCGCCGGATGCGGCGCTGACAGTCTCGGGGGCCTGCGCTACGGCCGTCCTGACGGCAGTAACGGCGTCATTCAGTTGCTGGAGCGCCTGATCCATTGCTTGGCTGGCCATTTAGACATCTCCCTTGTTGACCGTCGGCTGATCCGGGTCGACGAAATTCGGATGCACGACCTCGCCGCCATCGGTCAGCATGGTCGCCTTGATCAGCTCGTCGGCGCGGTTGAGCCCGAGGCTCTTGGTATCCTTGTCGACCATCGTCTCCAGGAAGGTGACGAGGTTCTTGGCGTAGAGAGCGGACGCGCTCGCCGCAACGCGACCGGCCATATTGGGATAGCCGATCACTTTGACACCTTCGACATCGGCCACTTCACCGAATTCGGCGCCCTCGATGTTGCCGCCGCGCTCGACGGCGAGATCGACGGCGACCGCGCCGGGCCGCATCGCTTTCAGCATCTCGCGGCTGACGAGCCGTGGCGCCGGGCGGCCGGGGATCAGGGCCGTCGTGATGACGATATCCTGCTTGGAAATATGCTCGGCAACGAGGGCCGCCTGTTTGGCCTGATAGGCCTGTGACATTTCCTTGGCGTAGCCGCCGGCGGTCTCCGCCGCCTTGAACTCCTCGTCCTCGACGGCGATGAATTTCGCGCCGAGCGAGGCGACCTGTTCCTTCGCGGCCGGACGAACGTCCGTCGCCGACACCTGCGCGCCAAGGCGCCGTGCCGTCGCGATCGCCTGCAGGCCGGCAACGCCCGCACCCATGACGAAGACCTTCGCCGCCGGCACCGTGCCCGCCGCCGTCATCATCATCGGCAGCGCCCTGTCATAGACGGCGGCCGCCTCGATCACCGCCTGATAGCCGGCAAGGTTCGCCTGTGACGACAGAACGTCCATCGACTGCGCGCGGGTAATGCGTGGCATCAGCTCCATGGCAAAGCTCGTCAGCCCTGCCTTCGCCATCTCGACCAAGGCTGCTTCGTTGCCGTAGGGATCCATGATGGCGATGACGATGGCGCCGCTCTTGTAGCTGGTAATTTCCTTGTGTGTCGGCCGCCGCACCTTGAGGATGACATCCGCCCGCTTGGCATCCTTGACAGCACCGATGCGCGCGCCGATGGCCTCGTATTCGCTATCCGGAATGCGCGACAAGGCTCCGGCGCCCGCTTCCACCACGACGTCGAAGCCGAGGCTTTTCATCTTCTTCACCGTTTCGACGGATGCCGCAACACGCGTCTCATCCCCCACGGTCTCCTTGGCGACAAAAACCAGATTGCCCAACGACACCACCTCGCATCAAACGACAGCCCTGCTGGAGACAGCAGCACAACAGCCTGCGAAATCAGGCCAAGATCTCAGGGAAAGCGCGGGCCAAATGCCCAGCGTCGTTCAGCGCGCGAGAAAGGCGCCGACGATTGAAAGAACGACGAAAATGAGAAACCCGCCGAACAAACCGGCGTGGCCGAAGAAACCCGCTGTCATCGCGATCAACAGCGCGGCGATGATCGCCGATCCGACCCTGGCGACCAAAAGGAACCCGTTATAGGTTTTCTCGTGTTCCTTGTAATCCATCGGAGCACCGGTTTCAGCGGGTCCAGTATGATGTTCAGCCATGCAAAAGTCTCCCCTCGATCCGCTCCCCGACAGGCCTTGCGACAGCTGCCGGCTGGAGTTCGCCCTCGAAAGCTGCGGCATCTCATCAGACAATACCGCAGCCAGATTTCCTCTACCGAGGCGTTACACAAAGCGAGAAAAAATGCAATGCACGAGAACGTCGCAGAGGTTCGATCTCCTCTGCGACTGCCGTCTCGTTTCAGGCCAGGATGTCCTGGCGCAGGACCGGTCGATTGCGATCGAGACTATCGACCATCTCGCTAACCCGCGCCGGCGACACCGGCAGCGAAAATACATAGCCCTGGATCACATCCGCCAGGCTGCGCTCATTGATGAGTGCCAATTGTTCCGGCGTCTCAACACCTTCGACGACGATTTCCAGACCCAAAGCCCTTGAGAGATCGGCAATGCCGCACAGGAGCTTGAAACGGCGGCTGTCGCCGGTGATTTCGTGCACGAAGGAGCGATCGATCTTGACGATGTCCACCGGCAGTGAATCGAGATAGCTGAGACTGGAAAAGCCGGTCCCGAAATCATCGATGGCAATGGTGATGCCCTTGGCCCTGAGATCGGCGAGAATGGAACGAACGGTCGCAATCTGGTCCATCAGGCAGCTTTCGGTCACCTCCAGGTGCAGGCGCGACGGCTCCAACCCCGATGCCTCGAGCGCTTCCGTCACGACAGCAACAATGTCATTGCTGCGCAGATCCTGCGCCGAGAGATTGACCGAGACCGACAGAGACCGGGGCCAGCCGGCACAATCCCGGCAAGCCTGGTTGAGCATAAAGCGGGTTATGCCGGAAACGATCCCCATCTCCTCGGCGATCTCAACGAAGATGTTTGGCGGGATCGGCCCTTTTTCTGGGTGCGTCCAACGCGCCAGCGCTTCGCAGCAATCGATGCGGCGGCCATCGGGCGTGAACATCGGCTGATAGACCGCATGCAGCTTGCCGGCCTCGATTGCCTCGCGCAGATCGGTCTTCAGCTTTTGCCTCTCGATGTAGCGAGCGTCCATTTCATCTTCGAACGCGGAGCAACCGCCCTTCGTCCGCAACTTGGTGTCGAAGAGTGCCAGATCGGCCTTGATCTGCCATTCTTCGGGGCGGAATTCGCAGCCCGACATGGTTACGTAGCCGCCGCTGAAGGTGACGCGGAGGCTATGATCATTCACCTCGTAGGTGCCTGCCATTGCGGCGTGCAGCGCGGCTATGCGGCCATCGATATCCTGGACGCCGTCATCGTTCGGGAAGAACAGCACGAACTGGTCCCCGACCAGACGCGCGCAAAGCGCGACGTCGCCTGCCTTCTCCCTTAGCCGCGCGGCGATGGCGACCAGCAGCCGGTCGCCGGTCACATGTCCCTTGAAATCATTGACATGTTTGAAATCATCGACATCGAGAACCAGAAAGCCGATCCGGCCGTCACCGACATGCGCGGCCAGCTTCTCCTTCGTCAATTCGGCAAAGTATTCGCGGTTCGGCAGGCCGGTCAGCGGATCGAAGCGCACCATATGCAGGATCTTGCGCTCGGCCCGAACACGCGCCGTGACGTCCTCGAAAATCAGGATAACAACACCATCGGCGCGGCGGCTTGCCGAAAATTCCAGAAACAGGTCTTCGCCGAACTCAATCAACGTGCGCGACAACGAACCATCGATGAGCTGTACCATCTGTTGTTGGATCAAGCCGGGAAGAGACCCGTCAATGGAGGCGTGGCGCACGCCATAGCGCAACACGACATCGAAGTCGCAATTCCTGAGCTGCTCGGGATGCGCCAAATTTAGCAGTTCGCAAGCCTTTCGATTGACCACCAGGATGCGGTTTTCAGCATCCAGCATGAACAGGCCATGCGTCATGTTGTTGAGTGCCGTGTCGAACCGATCCGCGATTAGCGATATCTCGCGTGACGCTATGACGTTCTTGTAGAGAAACTCACGCAGGTTGCTCGCCATCGAACGCGTCGTCAGCCCGAAGGGCACCAGCATGATGGAAACGATTGCCATGTAAGGCTGCCCCGACATCAGGCAGGCGACGATGATCGGCAGGCAGCACGCCACGGTCTGCAGATCGATCGCCTTTTGAGAACCGTAGTTGCGGCCAAGGATCGATACCATCGATCCCATGGTCACCGCGATGCAGATGAATTCCGCCAGCGGATTCTGGACAACCAGGATAGCATAGCCGCTACCGATACCCAGGATCAGTGCCACCGCCGTCGCTCCGAGCACATAGCGCATTTCCCAACGCGCGATATCGGCACGCGAGAACATGCTCTTGTCGGCAGCATCGAACTGACGGAAGGAATGGATGCGGAAAGCGAAGATGGCAACGAGGGCAAGACAGAAACTGAAATAGATACCAGCGCCGGTACTCAGGACAATGACGACATAGCTCAGAATATGAACGAATACGCCCGTAAACAGCGTGCCACGGTTTCCGAAAAGCGAACTGACGAACGACAGATAGACATCCGTCGGCACGGTGTTCGGGTCTTGAGGCTTCATCCAGAGCTCCCCTGATGCGGCGCGAACTCTAGTTGGAACGTTTTAAAAATTGATTGCCCAGATAGCGCATATTTGGATGGATTTTCCAACCATGCGATAATTTTCATCGATTTTTAGTGATATTTTGCACCGCATTCGTGCAACCGATGAAACAGTTTCTACTTGAATTATAGTTTATTGATCATGAAACGCTAAAATAGAAAACAGCAATCAGCAAAGCATCCTCGGTCAAATCTTGCCTGCCCGCTGCTGAATCATCATAAAAGTGTCGAAAGTGTACTCGGAAAGCTGCATCCAGAGATAGGCATCCTTCTTGTAGGCAACCTGATCCTCATAGATCCGTTTGAAATAATCATTCGACTTCGAAAGGTCGGCATAAATGCCGTTCGCCGCCTGGAAGCAGGCTTCGAGAATTTCCTGGCTGAACGGGCGCAATGTCACGCCCTGCTGGACGATATCCTTCAGCGCCTGCGGATTTTTCACATCATATTTCGCCAGCATATTGGTGTTGGCGAAGGCGCAGGCATCCGCAAGGATCGTCTGGTAGTTCTTCGGCAGCCCGTTCCATTTTTCCAGATTGAAGAAGGCATGCACGACGGCGCCGCCTTCCCACCAGCCGGGATAGTAGTAATATTTGGCGATCTTCTGGAAGCCGAGTTTCAGATCGTCATAGGGACCGACCCACTCGACGGCATCGAGCGTACCCTTGTCGAGCGCGGCATAGATGTCACTGACGGGAATATCCTGCTGCGGCACGACTCCGATCTTCTCGATCACCTTGCCGGCAATGCCGGCGATGCGCATCTTCAGGCCCTTGAGATCATCCAGCGTATTGATTTCCTTACGGAACCAACCACCCATCTGCACGCCGGTATTGCCGGCGGGCAGGCCGAGGATGCCCTGAGTGGCATAAAACTCGTTCATCAGCTTGTTGCCGTCGCCCTGATAGAACCAGGCATTGGTGAGCCGGGCATTGAGGCCGAAGGGCAGCGCCGTGCCGATGGCGTAGGTCGGGTCCTTGTTCCAGAAATAGTAGGAGCAGGTATGCGCTGCCTCGACCGTGCCGGCGCTCACCGCATCGGCCGCCTGCGCGCCGGGAACGATCGCTCCGGCCTCATAGGTCTGGATGACGAAATTGCCATTGGTCGCGTCCGAAACATGCTGCGCTATATCCTCCACGCCGCCATAGATTGTATCCAGGCTCTTCGGAAAGGACGACGTCATCCGCCAAGTGATCTTGGGATATTCCTGGGCGACGGCAGGACTGGCAAGCGCTGAGGCGGCTGCGCCCGCACCCACTGCTCCGGCCCGTCTGATGAACGAACGGCGATCCATTATAACCTCTCACACGGATGGCATTGCGGGAAAGAGATTCTCCCAATCATGGCGCAAGCATTTGAGCTTAACCATGCCGCGTATTGTCTTTCAAGTTTGCTTTTGCACTGCATTATGGCGATTCCTGTACATCGTCATGACAAAGGGAAACAAAGCCCAGTGGCAGTCGTCCCGCGTTGCCGAACGGCTGCTCTTCGCGTAGGTTTACCGGCAAGTTGGCCCATCGCGGCATCGACACCATATTCATTCAGGGGTCTCGACAAGGCCCGGCAGTTTTGCATGTTTCCGGAGCCTCGCATGTCCAGACCGATCATCGCCATTCCCGCCGATATCCGCGAATTCGACGGCGCGACCTGGCATGCGGTGCAGCAGCAATATGTCCGCGCCGCCGTCAAGGCCGCCGGCCTGATGGCGCTGATCGTCCCCGCGATGGAAGACGGCAACGATATCGACGCCATTCTCGACCGCGTCGACGGGCTGCTGGTATCCGGCTCCGCCACCAACGTGCATCCTTCGCTCTATGGCAGAGAAGCCCACGAGAGCGACGGCCCCTTCGATCCGGCTCGCGACGCCACATCATTGCCGCTCATCCGCCGCGCCATCGAGCGCGCCATTCCCATGCTCGCCATCTGCCGCGGCATTCAGGAGCTGAACGTCGCGCTCGGCGGCACGCTTGCCAGTGAAATCCAGGATCAGCCGGGCATCTGGGATCACCGCAAGCCGCAGAATGTCGACCGCGACACGATGTATTCGATCCGCCAGAGCGTTTTCGTCAAGGAAGGCTCCTGCATTGCCGCCGTCGTCGGCCCTGGCGAAGTGCGCGTCAACTCGCTGCATCGTCAGGCAATCGCCGATACGGCGCCGCGGCTGCAGGTGGAGGCCATCGCCGAGGACGGCACGATCGAGGCCGTTTCCGTCATCGACGCCAAGGCCTTCGCCGTCGGCGTACAGTGGCATCCGGAATATTGGGCGGAAACGGATTCGCCGTCGCGCAAGTTGTTTGTCGCCTTCGGCGATGCCGTGCGCGATTATGCGGCGGCGAAGGAACAGCCGATAGCCGCTCCCCGCCGCCAATCGGCACTCTGATCAGCCCTTTGGCTTGACCGGAGTTTCCGGCACTGGCGTCAGCGCCGCACCCTTGCCGAACCACTCGATAATGTTGTCCGCAACGAGATCGGCCATCGCGTTGCGCGTCGGCACCGAAGCGGACGCCACATGCGGCAGCAGCGAAACATTCGGCAGGGAGAGATAGCCCGCCGGCACATTCGGCTCGTCATAGAAGACATCGAGGCCGGCAGCCCCGAGCCTGCCGTTCCCAAGAGCGGCGATCAGCGCGTCGTCATCCACCGACCAGCCGCGCCCGACATTGATGAACACGCCCTGCGGCCCAAGCGCCGACAGGATCTCGGCATCGATGACCTTATGCGTCTCCGCCGTCTTCGGCACGATGCTGATCAGCGTATCCACAGCCTCCGCCATCGCCTTCAGCGACGGATAATAGTCATAGGCAAGTTCCGTGCGCGGCGTGCGGGTGTGATAGCCGATCGTCACCTTGAACGGCTCCAGACGCTTGGCGATCTCCTGACCGATACGACCAAGGCCGTAAATACCGACGCGCCGCCCCTTCAACGAGAAAGGCGAAAGCGGGAAAGGCCCCTCATTCGCCCAGCGTCCCTCCCGCAGCCAGGTTTCCGCCTGCGGAAACAGGCGCAGCGTGTTCAAAAGCAGCGCGATCGCCGTATCGGCCACTTCGTCGTTCAATACATCAGGCGTATTGGTGACGACGACACCCTTCGCAGCCGCATGGTTGACATCGATACCGTCATAGCCGACGCCGAAATTGGCGATGATCTCGACATTCGGAAAGGCGTCTATCCAGGCCGCGTTGAAACCACCGGCGACGGCAACACTGCGCACGCGCGCCGCAGTCCCGGCATCGACCTCGGGGGTTTCGTTGCGATCAACAGCAATGAGATCGAAATGCCCGCCGAGCCTTTCGAGGACACGCGGATGTATCTTCCCCGGAATGAGGACGGCGATGCGGTTATCGGACATGGATCTTTCCTCTTGAAGATGTCGTGCGGCGCTATTGGCGGGCCTGATAGGGAGATGTCGACTGGCGAATGCGCATTTCCGGCTTGATAAGATGGATACCATCCGGCTCATGGCTGCCTGCTAGCCTATCCAAAAGCGCGCGTGCTGCAAGCCTTCCGACCTCGGCCTGTCCATTCCACACCGTCGTCAGCGCCGGCGTCGCGATCGCCGCTTCCTCCAGATCGTCATAACCGGTGACCGAAATATCCTTACCCGGCACAAGGCCGGCGCGGGAAATGCCGTTCATCAGACCAATGGCGACGAGATCGTTCCAGCAGACGGCCGCCGTCGGCTTCTGCGGCAACGACAGGAGATGCACCGCTGCCTCGAAACCGCCCTGCTTGGAACGGGCGCCGGGAATGCGCAGATCCGGATCGACCTCTATGCCCGCCTTGCGCAAAGCATTGACATAACCCTGGTAACGATCCCGGCCGGTCGAGGTCTGATCCGTGCCGCCGATCATCGCGATGGTGCGGTGGCCGAGGCTGATTAAGTGATTGGTGGCAAGCGAAATGCCGTAGCTGTCGTCGCCGCGAAAGGTCGGCAAATCCAGTCCTTCCATCGAACGGGCGACGAGGATGGCCGGCATGCCATTTTCCTCCGCCAGATCGAAATCCTCCGCCGGCGTGCCGATCGCCGGCGACATGATGATGCCATCGCCGCCAAGCTGCAGCAGGGTTTCGACGAAGGTCCGCTGCTTCTCGACCGAATCATAATGATTGGAAAGAATGAAGGTGTGACGGCTGCGGTCGAGCTCGCTCTCGATCGCCTTGAGGATTTCGCCGTAGAACGGGTTCATGATGTCATGAACGACGACGCCGATGATGCCGGATCGCGATGTTCTGAGGCTTGCCGCGCGGCGGTTGTAGATATAGCCCAGCGCCCGCGCCTGATCCTTGATCTTCTCGCGCGTGTTGACCGCCACCAGCGGACTGTCGCGTAAGGCAAGAGAGACGGTTGCCGTTGAAATACCCAGCGTTTCCGCAATGGTAGACAGTTTTATCTTTTGCGCCATGCGCTCCCCTCCCCGTGAAACGCAGCCGAATATGCCATTCCGTCGTTTTACGATTCCGGAATTTAAAAACTTTAATTAAAAGCTTTAATCGGCCCGCGCAACTCGAATCCTCGGGAATCCTTAAAATTCCCCATCATCCTCGTCGTGGTCGCCGATATGAAGGTTGTCCTCGATCGCCTTCAGCAACCGCACCAGCGAACGGACATCTTTTTCCGAAAAGCCGCGCGTGGCGAGTTCGTCGCAGGCAGCAGCCGAGCTTTCGATCTCGCTGACGCTGTTGCGGCCCGCCTCGGTGAGATAGACCTTGGTCAACCGTGCATCCTCGGCGTCCGGCCGGCGCTCGAGGAAGCCCTGCGCTTCCATGCGGCCGATCGTGCGGGTCATGGTCGGTGCCTTGACGCCGAGCTTCTGCGCCAGCGTCCCCGCCGGCAGACCGTCGCTGGCCGCGAGCGCGAGGATAACGCCATCCTGGCCCGCATAGAGGCCACTGGCCGTCAGGTTGCGCGTCAGAACCGTTCGCATGGACCGCGCCGCCTGCGTCAACGCTGGCGACAGATCAGCGAGCGTGTATTCGCTGTGGTCCTTCTTTTTACCTGACTTACTTTTCTTGCCGTCCTTGTGCTTCTTACCCATCGTGATTCCGTTGCTCTTTCCGCCGCTGCATCATCACGTTATGACATTGCCTAGGTTATTGACATAAACAAGAGGCACACCCCCAGATGGCACAGCCTTTGCCACGTTTCGATGACAATGATAGGACGTTGGCGGCTGCGGAGAGGGCAAACTGGATCGCCGTCCTGCCACTTGGCGCCCATGAGCAACACGGCCCGCATCTGCCGTTCGACACCGACACGCTGATCGCCGAGGGCATCGTCACACATTTGCAGGCCGCCCTACCCGCCGATTTGCCAGCTACTTTCTTACCCGTGGAGCCGGTCGGTTATTCCATCGAGCACATGGATGTTGCCGGCACAAAGACACTCACCTTCGATGAGGCCATCAACCGCTGGCTCGGCATTGCCGAGGCCATGCATCATCTCGGCATCCGAAAATTCGTCATGCTGAACGCCCATGGCGGCAACTCGCCCCTGATGACCATCGTCGCGACCGAGGCGCGCGTCCGCTTCAACATGCTGGCGGTGGCGACCAGCTGGACGCGCTTCGGCGTGCCGAACGGCCTGATCGCGCCAGAGGACAAGGCCATCGACATCCACGGCGGCGACATCGAGACATCGGTAATGCTGGCGCTCTATCCAGAGATGGTCGACATGAGCAAGGCCGCGGATTTCCCCTCCCGGCAATCTGATTACGCGCAGCGCTTCAAGCATCTGCGAGCCTATGGACCGCACGCATTCGGCTGGAAGATGTCGGATCTGAGCATTGAGGGCGTTGCGGGCAACGCAGGCGTCGCCACGGCAGAAAAGGGCGAGCGGCTGATTGCGCATGCGGTAAAGGGGCTGGTGGAGCTTTTGCAGGATGTCGATCAGTTTGATGTGGGAACGCTGACGTAACCGCTCATCCCAAACCTAATGTGATCTTATAACATACAAAAGCCTTTGAACTACCGCCTTCAACTCCTTATATGGAACCCGACCATTTTCCGGCCCCCCGGGGAAAATCCCATATTTCGAGGCTCCCATGACCGAAACAGCCACGCAAAAGCCCATTCCCGTCACCGTTCTCACCGGCTATCTCGGCGCCGGCAAGACGACGCTGCTGAACCGCATCCTCTCCGAAAACCACGGCAAGAAATACGCCGTCATCGTCAATGAATTCGGCGAGATCGGCATCGACAACGACCTCATCGTCGAGTCGGACGAAGAAATCTACGAGATGAACAATGGCTGCGTCTGCTGCACCGTGCGCGGCGATCTCATCCGCGTCGTCGAGGGCCTGATGCGCCGCCCCGGCCGTTTCGACGGCATCATCGTCGAGACTACAGGCCTCGCCGATCCGGTTCCCGTCGCCCAGACCTTTTTCATGGATGACGACGTCCGCGCCAAGACCGAGCTCGACGCCGTCGTCGCGCTTGTCGACGCCAAGCATCTGCCGCTGCGCCTGAAGGACAGCCGCGAGGCCGAAGACCAGATCGCCTTTGCCGACGTCGTCGTCATCAACAAGTCCGATCTCGTGTCTTCGGAAGAACTGGCGCAGATCGAGGACATCGTCCGCGCCATCAATCCGGCCGCCCGAGTCTACAAGACCACCCGCTCCGGCGTCGATCTCGCCCGCGTCCTGAACCAGGGTGCCTTCAACCTCGAACGCGCGCTGGAAAACGATCCGCATTTCCTCGATCAGAGCCATGACGATCATGTCTGCGGCCCGGATTGCGATCATGACCATCACCATCACCATCATGATCACCATGATCACGATCATGGCCACCATCATCACGCTCCCTCGCCCATCCATGACGTGACGGTGCAGTCGGTGTCGCTGCGCGGCGGCGAGATGAACCCGGACCGCTTCTTCCCGTGGATCCAGAAGGTCACCCAGACCGACGGCCCGAAGATTCTTCGCCTGAAGGGCATCATCGCCTTCAAAGGCGACGCCGAGCGCTATGTCGTCCAGGGTGTGCACATGATCATCGAAGGCGACCATCAGCGCCCCTGGAAGGACGGTGAAAAGCATGAGAGCCGCCTGGTCTTCATCGGCCGTGAACTCGACCGCGAAAAGCTGGAAAAGAGCTTCAAGGCCTGCGAGGCAGCCGCCTGATGCCGACTGTCGCTCCGCTTGATATCGACGGCCACGTTTTGGCCGTCGAATTTTTAGGGGATACCCCCATCTTCGCCAGCGCCGCCGGCACGATCCATCGGCTGGAAGGCGGGGAAAAGGTGAGCGAAGCCCATCAGGGCATGCTCACCTGCATCCGCGACCCCTATAGCGACAGCCTGATCTCCGGCGGCGAGGATGGCAAGGTCCTGCGCATCGCAGCCGATGGCGGCGTGACCGTGCTTGCCGAAGCGCCGCGCAAATGGATCACCCAGCTTGCCGCCGGCCCGCAAGGCGCGGTCGCCTACGCCTACGGAAAAAGCAGCTTCGTGCGGCTTGCCGATGGCTCGACCAAGGAATTCACCGAGGAGCGCACCGTCGAAGGTCTCGCCTTCGCGCCCAAAGGCCTGCGCATCGCCGCCGCCCGCTATAATGGCGTCTCCCTGCATTGGGTCGGCATGAGCGCGCAGCCGATCAATCTGGAATGGAAGGGCGCCCATACCGGCGTCACCTTCTCGCCGGACGGCCAGTTCGTTGTCACCACTATGCAGGAAAACGCCCTGCACGGCTGGAAGCTGGACAGCAAGCCGGGTGGCGAAGCACGGCACATGCGTATGACCGGCTATCCCGCCAAGGTGAAGTCGCTGTCATGGTCCGCCAAGGGCAAGTGGCTCGCCTCGTCCGGCGCCCCGGCGGCGATCGTCTGGCCCTTCCAAAGCAAGGACGGCCCGATGGGCAAGGCGCCGCAGGAGCTCGGCACCCGCGCCAACATCATGGCAACCTCGGTCAAGTTCCATCCGGCGGAAGACATCCTGGCGATCGGCTTCGTCGACGGCATGATCCTGGCGGTGCGTATCGGCGACGCCAAGGAGGCGCTCTTGCGCCGCCCGGGTAAAGGTGCGATCACCTCGATGAGCTGGAGCAAATCCGGCAAGCTGCTCGCCTTTGCCTCCGAGGCCGGCGATTGCGGCGTCGTTGATATTTCCGCCTGACGAGAAAGACAGGACCATGTCCCAGACAGGTACGGCAATTGCCGGACATTCCCCTGCCACACCAGGCAGCGTCTGGGACGTGATCCGCCACGAGGCCATCGACCTCGCCGGCCGCGAACCGACGCTTCGCCCATTGCTGGCAGCGCAGATCGTCGCGACGCAATCGGATGCCGAAAACCTCGCAAATGTCCTGGTCGCCCGGCTCTCCACTGCCGGGATCGAGACTCGCGACCTCTTCGCCCTCTTCCAGGATGTGCTGACGCGCCACCCCGAGATCCTACCGGCGACGGAGGCTGACCTCGTTGCCGTGCGGACCCGCGATCCCGCCTGCACCACCTATCTGCATGCGCTTCTGAACCTCAAGGGCTTCCACGCTCTGCAGACCCATCGCATCGCCCATGCGCTCTGGACGGAAGGCCGGCCGGAAATCGCCAGCTGGCTGTCCAACCTGGCCTCGCTGGTCTTCGGCCCGGACATCCATCCGGCGGCAAAGATCGGCTCGTCCATCATGCTCGACCACGGCTCCGGCATCGTCATTGGCGAAACCGCCGTCATTGAGGACGAAGTCTCGATCCTGCAGAACGTCACGCTCGGCGGCACCGGCAAGGAAACCGGCGACCGGCATCCGAAGATCCGCCATGGCGTGATGATCGGCGCCGGAGCAAAGATCCTCGGCAATATCGAAGTCGGCGCCTTCAGCAAGGTGGCGGCAGGCAGCGTCGTCGTGAAACCGGTGCCGCCCCACTGCACCGTCGCCGGCGTCCCGGCCACGGTTGTCCGCATCCATCCCGCAGACGAGATCCCGGCGGAAACGATGGATCAGAATATCTAGCCTCCCATCGATGGGGTACCGTGGCGGCCTCGTCCTTCGAGGCTCCGTCCCCTTCGACAGACTCAGGGCGCTGCGCACCTCAGGATGAGGTGGAGTAGATCCCTCGCCACGGAAAAACAGATACCGAACGATTGAACCCTTGCAGCGGTTAAGCCCCAGAAATTAGCCCTCACCCTGAGGTGGGAGCAAAGCGACCCTCGAAGGGCGGGGGCGGGTGGAACACTCCAATGTCAGCCGTGACATAACGTAGCACCGTCACGGCTTTATGCCTTACCGGTGTCCGATCCGCTCCATCATTCCAGTAAAATCAATCGCTTGGCTATGCCCATCTTAGCCGCGATAGCCTCTCCCAAGACACCCCTTCACGGAACTGTCACATACCGTTGATAGCCCGGCATGGTTCCCTCTGTTCCGGCGCGGCGCAAAAGCGCTGGAGCAATGCCCCCACTTGAGAGGATATCACCATGACCCGTCTTTCGCGTCGCGCCGCCCTTGCAGCCGGCAGCGCGCTTGCCCTTGTTTCGCTCTGTTCCGCCGCTGGCGCCGCCGACGTGGCGCCGGCAATGAATACCGCCACGCCGATCAAGCACCTGGTCGTCATCTTCCAGGAAAACGTCTCCTTCGACCATTATTTCGCGACCTACCCCAAGGCCGCAAACGTCGCCGGCGAGCCGGAATTCAAGGCGGCCGACAATACACCGGCCGATATCAATACGCTCGCCAATGCCGGTCTTCTCGACAACAACCCGAACAAGACCAACGCAGCCAACGGCGCAGATGCCGCAGCCCCGTTCCGCCTCGACCGCACCCAGGCGGCCACGCAGTCGCAGAACCATGGCTATACCGCCGAGCAGGCCGCCTACAACAACTTCGCCATGGATCTCTTCCCCGCCAATACCGGCAGGGGCACCAAGGGTGCGGCCGGCGCATTCGGCACCAAGGGCCAGGTCATGGGCTATTATGACGGCAACACCGTCACCGCCATGTGGAACTACGCCCAGCACTACGCGCTGAACGACAATTCCTTCTCCACAAATTTCGGCCCGTCGACCCCCGGCGCGCTGAACCTCATCTCCGGCCAGACCAACGGCGTCATCCTGCCGCCCGGCTATACGCTGGAGAAGGACGGCACTTATTCCAAGGGCCGCATCGTTCCCGACGGCAATGGCGGCTGGACGGCCATCAGCGACTTCGACCCGACCGGCGACGTCTGTTCCGTCGGCCAGACCGCGCTGATGTACGGCAAGAACATCGGCGACATGCTGAACGAGCACAAGATCACCTGGGGCTTCTTCGAAGGCGGCTTCGACCTGACCCAGACCAATGCCGACGGCACGACCGGCTGCAAGCGCGCCACGACCTCGCCCGTCACCCAGGTCAACTACGGCGACTACATTCCGCATCACCAGCCATTTCAATACTATGCCTCGACGGCCAACCCGATGCATGCACGTCCGTCCTCGGTCGCAGCGATCGGCACCACCGATGCCGCCAATCATCAGTATGACGTGACAGACTTCTATGCCGCGCTGAAGAACGGCAGCATGCCGACCATCAGCTTCCTGAAGGCACCCGCCTATCAGGACGGCCATGCCGGCTATTCCGATCCGCTCGACGAGCAGGAATTCGTGACCCAGGTCGTCAACACCGTCCAGAATTCGCCGGACTGGAAGGACACCGCCATTATCCTCCTCTACGACGATTCAGACGGCTGGTATGACCATGCCCACGCCGTCGTCAATCCGTCAAAGCTCGGCGTCAAGGGCTATGACGTGCTCAGCGGCGACAGCTGCTCCACCGGCACGCCGCTGCCGGGCGTCAACGGCCAGCCCGCCCAGGGCCGCTGCGGCTATGGCACGCGCCAGCCGCTGCTGGTCATCTCGCCCTACGCCAAGGTCAATTTCGTCGACCACACACTGACCGACCAGACCTCCGTCATGCGCTTCATCGAAGATAACTGGATGGGCGGCGCACGCCTCGGCGGCGGCTCGTTCGATGCCATCTCCGGCTCGCTGAACGCCATGTTCGACTGGTCGAAGGGCGATACGCAGAAGCTGATCCTCGATCCGAAGACCGGCAATAGCGCATCCTAAGCGGAAGAAGGGAGACGGCGATGTCTCTAAAAATCAATCACCGTCTCCTGCCGCTCATCGCACTCGCGGGCGTCTCGCTCGCGGGGGCAAGTATCGGCATGGCAAATCAATCTGCTCCCGATGCTTCCGTGGCCACGAATACCTATGAGGATACGGTGCCGCTGAGCGCCGTTGCCCAACTCGGCAAGAAGCTGTTCTACGACCCCTCGCTATCCGGCAGCGGACAGATGTCCTGTTCCACCTGCCATGATCCGAACAATCACTATGCGCCGGCCAATGGATTGGCTGTGCAGCTTGGCGGCCCGCATTTCGACCAGTCGGGCGTCCGAACCGTGCCGAGCCTCGCCTACAAGATGTCGACGCCATCCTTCTCGATTGGAGAAAGTGCCGCAGACGAGGCAGCGGAAGCAGCCCCCATGACCGAGGCGTCCGGAGTGGCGCTTGCCAATACGCCGGCAGTCGTCGCCGGGCCGCTGACCGCGCAAGCCGTCGTCAAGGCCGATGCCGCCGCCGCAAACCTGGTGCCGCAGGGCGGGATGTTCTGGGATGGACGTGTCGATTCGCTGGAAGAGCAGGCCTTGCAGCCGATGATCTCGCCCTTCGAAATGGCCAATGCCGACGCGGCAACCGTCTATGCGAAGCTGAAGCAGGGCTATGGCAAGGATATCGCCGACCTCTTCGGCGAGAATGTTCTCAACGATCAGGACATGGCGATCGCCGAAGTCGGCTTTGCGCTCGCCCGCTACCAGATCGAAGAGCCCTCCTTCCATCCCTATACGAGCAAGTACGACTATTATCTGCGCGGCAAGACAACACTCTCCGACGCCGAGCAGCGTGGATTGAAACTGTTCGACGACGCCAACAAGGGCAATTGTGCCTCCTGCCATCTCGACAAGATGATGGGCGACGGGCAGATGCCGAACTTCACCGATTTCGAATTCGAGGCATTGGGCGCGCCGCGCAATCCGGACATCCCGGCCAATGCCGATCCGCATTACTACGACACTGGCATCTGCGGCCCGCTGCGCAACGACACCTATTCCGCCCAGCCGCAGAATTGCGGGTTGTTCAAGACGCCGACGCTGCGCAATGTCGCCAGCCGCCGCGTCTTCTTCCATAATGGCGTCTATCGCTCGCTGGAGGATGTCACCCGCTTCTACGTCAAGCGCGACACCAATCCGGAGGAGATCTATCCGAAGGATGCCAACGGGCATGTGCAGAAATTCAATGATTTACCGCAGCCATATCAGGCCAATATCGATATCATCGACGCGCCGATGAACCGCAAGCTTGGCGATGCGCCAGCGCTGAACGAAACGGAGATTACCGACGTCGTGGCGTTTCTGAAGACGCTGACGGATGGATATGATCCAGCAAAG
Source organism: Rhizobium sp. RCC_161_2 (assembly GCF_041355235.1). Lineage (NCBI taxonomy): Bacteria > Pseudomonadati > Pseudomonadota > Alphaproteobacteria > Hyphomicrobiales > Rhizobiaceae > Rhizobium > Rhizobium sp. RCC_161_2. The sequence goes on from NZ_JBFUPL010000003.1 coordinate 669,426, forward strand.
GATGGGGTGAAGGCGGCAAAGTGAGATCATGCCCTCGCCCCATCGGGACGAAGGCAAATCAGTCTCAAGCGGCCTTTGCAACCGGCGGCTGGGCCAGTTTGCGGCCGCTGGCAATGATCATGCCGGCGGCACCGGCAAGCCAGCCGTCCTTCAGCTCGAGCGCCAGGAAACGGTCGCGCTGGAACGGACCCGGCATGACGAGATGGCTGGCCTTTTCGGCAAAGAAGCCGAAACGCTCGTAGTAAGGCGCATCTCCGACCAACAGGATGGCGCCATGGCCGCGCTTCTTGGCTTCCAGAATGGCGGCGCGCATCAGTGCCGAGCCGATGCCCTTGCCTTCATGGGCGGCATCGACGGCCAGCGGGCCGAGGAGCAGCGCTTCGACCGGACGGGTTTCGCGATCGACGCCGGCTTCGACGTTCCACAGGCGAACCGTGCCTATGACATGGCCGGCGCGGTCGCGGGCGACCAGAGCCAGACCCTCGGCCGGAACGCGGCCGCGGCGGATCTTTTCCGACGACTTCTTGCGGCGGTCAGCGCCCATGGCCTGATCGAGCAGATTTTCGCGAGCGACGACATCGCCTGCATTTTCCAGGTCGAGCGTGAAGGTGGACGGCGCAAAGAATGCGCGGACAGAATCAAGAACAGCGGCCATCTCGGCCTCCCGTGCCCAATACCGTTATCAGCGGCGGTGACAGATTATTGTGAGGGTGCCGCCCCGGCTGATTACGGGGTCGGCGAAGTCGGATCTCAGCCTAAACTGAGATTTTTCTTTGGCATGATCTTATCCGAAAACCGCTTCGCACTTTTCGGGACGCATGCCTTAGATGATGTAGGACTTCAGCGGGTCGAACCCGTTAAAGGCTACAGCCGAATAGGTCGTCGTATAGGCGCCGGTGCCTTCGATCAAAACCTCGTCGCCAATGGTGAGCGTCACCGGCAGCGGATAGAGGTTCTTTTCATACAGCACGTCGGCCGAATCGCAGGTCGGGCCGGCAATGATGCAGGGTTCCATCTCGTCGCCGTCGCGCTCGGTGCGGATCGGGTAACGGATCGCCTCGTCCATGGTCTCGGCGAGACCGCCGAACTTGCCGATGTCGAGGAAAACCCAGCGAGCATCGTCATTGTCCGACTTCTTGGAAATCAGGACGACCTCAGCCTTGATCACACCGGCATTGCCGACCATGCCACGGCCCGGCTCGATGATCGTGTGCGGGATCTGGTTGCCGAAATGGGCGCGCAGAGACGCAAAGATCGCCTTGCCATAGGCTTCAGCGGACGGAACGTCGCGCAGATACTTGGTCGGGAAACCGCCGCCCATGTTGACCATCTGCAGGTGGATGCCCTGCTTGGCCAGCGAGACGAAAACGCGCTTGGCATCGGCAAGAGCAGCGTCCCAGGCATCGACCTTGGTCATCTGCGAGCCGACGTGGAAAGACACGCCGTAGGATTCCAGGCCCAGCTGATGAGCGTAGACGAGAACGTCGACGGCCATCTGCGGAACGCAGCCGAACTTGCGCGATAGCGGCCATTCGGCGCCTTCGCCATCCGTCAGCACGCGGCAGAACACGCGAGCGCCAGGAGCTGCACGGGAAATCTTTTCGACTTCTTCGTGGCTGTCGACGGCGAAGAGGCTGATGCCGAGTGCATGCGCACGGGCGACATCGCGTTCCTTCTTGATCGTGTTGCCGAAGGAGATACGGGCAGGCGTCGCACCGGCGTCGAGCGCCATTTCGATTTCAGCGACGGACGCGCAATCGAAGTTGGAACCGAGGCTTGCGAGCAGGCGCAGCACTTCCGGAGCCGGGTTGGCCTTGACAGCGTAGTAGATGGCGCTGTCCGGCATGGCGTGACGGAAGGCACGAAAATTGTCGCGAACGACGTCGAGATCGACCACCAGGCAGGGACCATCGGGACGTCGGGTAGCGAGAAAGTCGCGGATACGTTGCGTGGTCATGTCAATTCCCTTCTCAATTCCAATAGCTCCGGGAAAGACCCAGAGGACAAAGGGCAACGCTCATTCGCTCAGGTACCAGCCGGTGGAGACCCCGGAACCGTGCGAACGCGCGAAGCGCAGATGATGAACCAGTGCTACGAAAGCAGCGCTAGCTCGGCTTTGTCTGCCATGGATTGGAGGGAATATCCCAACCGCACTTCCGGCAATGAAGGTGTGCCTCTTCAGTAACCCCGGCTGATGGAAAGCCGGGAGAGAACAAAAAGGCCCGCACCGTCGTTGCTTCAGATGTCCTCGCATTTTTCGGTTGGCCGAAATAGCGACTGGAGGGGTTAGTTCCAGGTACCTTACCGATTTTCTCACCACATCGAGGATCGGCGGACACCCACGGGCACGTGCGACTTTGGGCTGACCCGGAGATAGGAGTATTCGCTATTATAATCAAGAATTTTTTTCACCAGCGGCCAAAAAAATAATTGAACAAATCGGCGCATTTTGTTCAACATCTTGGAACAATTAACGAGGGTTTCGCCATGGACACTTTAACCCGGATTCGCGCCTTCATCGACGTGGTCGAGGCGGAAGGATTTTCGGCCGCCGCCCGCAAGACCGGCCGCTCCAAGGCGCTGCTGTCCAAATATGTCCGGGAGCTCGAGGACGACCTTGGCGCGCTCCTGCTCAACCGCACCACGCGGCAATTCTCGATGACCGAAGCCGGCCATACCTATTATCGCACCGCATCCGACATCTTGAAGGAGATCGACAACCTCGCCGACCTTGTGCGTGAGAACAATCTGCAGCTCAAGGGCCGGCTGCGCGTCTCCGTGCCGCGTACCTTCGTCGATGCCGATGTCGGGCAGTCGCTGATCGACTTTGCCAAGGAAAATCCTGATCTCTCGCTGGAAATCGCCGCCGACGATCGTTTCGTCGATCTGATCGAAGAGGGCTTCGATGTCGCCGTGCGCGTCACCAAGCTCGAGGATTCCGGCATGATCGCCCGCAAGATCTCCGATTTCCGCGTCCATCTCTGCGCCACCCAGGAATTTCTCGACCGCTACCCGGCATTGGAGCATCCGAGCGATCTTGCGCGCGTGCCTTTCATCATCGACACCAACACCCGCTCGCAAGGCACGATGCGCTTCGTCGATGCCGACAGCACCACCTTCAATGTCGCGATCGGCGGCACGCTCGAAGTCAACAGCCCGCATGCGACGCTGCGTGCGGCGCTCGCCGGCCTCGGCATCGCCATTGTCCCGGACTTCATCGGCCGTAAGGCGATCGAGAGCGGGCAATTGTTGACGCTGTTCAACGATTATCTTCCGACCGACCGCGGCATCTATGCCGTCTATCCGCACCGCCGCTATCTCCCGGCCAAGGTGCGTATCTTCGTCGACTACCTCCATAACTGGTTCCGCAAGCACGGCTGAGCCTTCCAGTTCCGCCGGGCGGTCCCAATTCCGTCTTATTTTCTGACCAGAAGTCGAAGTGAATCAATGCTCACGAAGCACATCGGACGCATGAGAAAATCCATCCCTGTCAAAGCCGCCATCCTGGCTGGAGGCCTGCTGCTTGCACCCGTCGCGGCATGGGCGCATCCGCATATTTTCGTCGAGGCCCGCCTGGAAGTGCTGGCCGGACCCGACGGCAATGTGCAGGAGCTGCGCAACGTCTGGCGTTTCGACGAGGTCTTCTCCTCCTCGGTGCTGATGGATTTTGACAAGAACACCAACCTGAAGCTCGATCCGGACGAACTCAAGGAAGTCGGCAAGACGGTGCGCGATTCACTGGCCGACTACGATTATTACACAAACCTGTCGCTCAACGGCAAACCCATCAAGGTCAACAAGCCCGACATCATCAATGTTGACTATCAGGAAGGACAACTCCTGATGTTCTTCGCCGTCAAGCCGTCCGAGACGATGCCGCTGAAGGGCAACAAGCTCAGCTTCGGTATCTACGACCCGACGCTCTACACCTCGATCGACTTCCCTACCGACAATGAGCTGGTGACCGAGGGCACCGCCTTCAAGGACTGCAAGCAGCAGGTCGTGCGCCCCAATCCGGACGAAGTCATCGCCGAGAACAAGACGACCCTGACGGACGCCTTCTTCAACGATCCGACGGGAACGACGATGTCGAAACTGTTTGCAACGCGGATAGACGTTCAATGCTGATATCGCGGATATGGAGGCTGGTTCCGGCTGTGGCGTTCGCCTTTCTGGCGGCGGCAAGCCTTGCCCATGCCACCGGATCCCCGCTTGGCATCGGTACGGCGGAGCCAAGCTTCCAGCCGATGGGCGGGCCGCTGGCGCCGATCTTCCTTTATGTGAACTACGAGCAGCAGGCCTTCTACCGGGCACTCACCAAGTCGATAGAAGCTATGCGCGAGGATCCCTGGCAGCTCTGGACGCTGATCGGCCTCTCCTTCGCCTACGGCATCTTTCACGCCGCCGGTCCCGGCCATGGCAAGGCGGTCATCTCCTCCTACATGGTCGCCAACGAGATCGAGCTGAAGCGCGGCATCGTCATCTCGTTCATCTCGGCCCTCATCCAGGGCCTCGTCGCCGTCCTCGTCGTCGGTGCGGCCTATTTCGTCCTACGCGGCTCGGGCATCACCATGACGATGGCCACCAATGCCATGGAGATTACCAGCTTCGTCATGGTGATCATGTTCGGTGGCTGGCTGCTGTTTCGCAAGCTGCGCTCGATGATCCAGAGCCGCCCGCAGCGCCAGGAAATGCAGTTGGCGACATCGGCAGGCCCGATCAGCATGTCACTCTTCGCGGACGAGCCGGGGCCAGCGAAAAAGCTCTCCCGGCTCAGCGCCACGCCACAAACGGCCAGTCAGTATCAGTGCTACGATCCTGCGCATGATCTGGACAACGGCATGGTCTGCGAGACCTGCGGCCATTCGCATCTGCCCGATCCGAAAATGCTGTCGAACGAGAAATTCAGCGTCCGCGAAGCCTGGTCGGCAATCATCACCGTCGGCCTTCGCCCCTGCTCCGGCGCGCTGCTGGTCATGACCTTCTCGATGCTGAACGGGCTTTATCTCGGCGGTCTTTTGTCGGTCCTTGCCATGTCGATCGGCACGGCGCTGACCGTCTCGCTGCTCGCCATCATCGCCGTCTTCGCCAAGGGCGCCGCCGTGCATTTCACCGGTCGCGGCTCGAAGCTCTCGGCATGGGTCGGCAATGGCATAGAGATTTGCGGTGCGCTACTGGTGATCTGCACCGGCGTCGTACTGCTCGGCGCCTCGCTGCAAACCTGATCGGTTAAAGGTCCCGGCGCCGCTGGTAGCGGGCTCTCAGCCAGAAGACTAGGAAGAAGGCGAGGATGACGAGGACACCGAAGCCGGTGCCGAGCCAAGGCGAGATATCACCGAGCCGAACGATGACATCCGGCATGAAATACAGAAGCGCCATGGCGACCAGCAGGATGATGGCGGCGGCGATGGCCGTCGAGCGGGTTTCGCTGTTCTTATCCGTCAAGATGACCAATCCCTCGCGCATCGCCATTTATTGTCGGGCGAAGGCTTAGGCCAGCCGCCCGCGAAAGGCAACCGGCCCTTTATCGTGGTGACGATCAGACCTTGGCGCTCGAAACCGTCGCCTCGATATGATCGACCAGCGCATCGGGGAGACCGAGCCTGCCGGCGAGAAGATCAAGATAGCCGCGCTCGGCACGCGAATCCGGCTCGATCGCCAGGCGCGACGCGGCATAGACCTGCACGCGCTGCTCCTCGGTCTCAGCCGAGCCGACGATGGCGTCGATATCGACGGGGTTGGCAAGCTCGCGTTCGAAAAACGCTTCCGCCTCTGCGCCGACACCCGCCTGCTGCACCTTGCCGAGGATATGCTGCCGCTCCGCGTCGTCGATATGCCCGTCGGCGCGCGCAGCGGCGATCATGGCGCGGACGAGGGAAAGGGCGAAGTCATTGCTGGCGACGGCCGGCGCAGTGCTGAAGCCGGAATTGGAGGGTGGCGGCAGGAATTGCGGTTCCGCCTGCTGGGCAGGCTGCGGCGTTGGTTGCGGCGCATTGCCGGCCTGATAATTCTTGTAGGCCTGATAGCCGAGCCCGGCGATGGCGGCGAGCCCGCCGAGCACCAACGTATTGCCGGCAACCTGGCGTCCGGTCTTGGTTCCGAGCAGCACGCCGGCGATGGCGCTGGTCGCCATCGGATTGTCCCTGGCGAGATTGATGGCCTGCGTCGCCTTGTCTTTCACGCTTCCTTGCAGTCCTGGTACCTGCGTCCCCAGAAATTGGTCCAAAAGCTTGCGGGCGTCGATCATATGGGTGGTCCTCCGTCCTTGTGATGGCCAGAGTGAGATAGGAATTGCTGCCGCAAATACAAATCCGCCACATGCAAAAAAGGGCGCGCATGGAGCCCATGCACGCCCTTCGAGCAATTTTGTTTACGAAGTTCAGCCCTTCAGCGCGGCCGCCTCGGCGGCGAGCTTGGTGATCCCGGCCCAATCGCCGGCGGCGACCAGCTCCTTCGGCGCGACCCAGGAGCCGCCGACGCAGATGACGTTCGGCAGCGACAGGTAATCGAGGGCATTCTTCAGCGAAATACCACCGGTCGGGCAGAACAGCGTGCCGGCGAGCGGCGAGGACAGAGCCTTCAGATAGGCAGCGCCGCCGGCCTGTTCGGCCGGGAAGAACTTCAGGACCTTGTAGCCCTCTTCGCGCAGCGCCATGACCTCGCTCGCGGTTGCCGCGCCCGGCAGCAGCGGCACGTCGGAGGTGCGGGCAACATCCAGCAGTTCCTGCGTCGTGCCGGGGCTGACAATGAACTTGGAACCGGCCGCGACGGCTGCATCCCACTGCGTGACATTCAGGATCGTGCCGGCACCAACCTCGGCGCCCTCGACTTCCTCGGCTACAGCGCGGATGGCATCGAGAGCGCCCGCGGTGCGCAGGGTGATCTCGATGGCCTTCAGGCCGCCGGCGACAAGCGCGCGGGCGAGCGGCACCGCCGATTTCGCATCCTCGACGACAAGGACGGGAACGACGGGCTGCAGTTTCAGGATGGAAAGAAGCTTTTCGGTTTTCTCGCCCATGGTTGGCGCGCTCCCTTAAAACGATTGAAATCCGGACTTCGAATAGCCTTCCCGAGGGTCCTTGTCGAGACAAAAGCTCGACCCAGATACAATGGGTAGGAAATTGCGAAAACTTCCGTTAGTGTACCTAGATATGTGCGGCTGGAGCGTGTCAAACGCATGGCAAAAGAGATCGAGCGAAAGTTTCTGGTCCGTGGAGATCGCTGGCGCGAGCTCGCCTCCGAAAAGCTCGTCCTGCGGCAGGCCTATGTCGCCACCATGGATGATCGTTCCGTGCGGGTACGGCTGACCAACGACACTATCGCGACCTTGACCATGAAAATCGGCAAGGCCATGACGCGCGATGAATTCGAATATGAGATCCCCGTCGGCGACGCCGAGGAACTGCTCGGCAATGCCATCGGCCTCGTCATCGAGAAAACCCGCTACAAGGTGCCCCATAAGGGTTTCGTCTGGGAAGTCGACGTCTTTCGCGGCGCGCATCGCGGCCTGGTGGTCGCCGAGGTCGAGCTGAAGGACGAAAGCGACGATCCGGAATTGCCGGATTGGATCGGCCGCGAGGTGACCGGCGAATATCGCTATTCCAACCAGGCGCTCGCAACGCAGTTCGAACAGGAATACGATGAGTTATCGCATTCGGCCTGACAAGGCCCTCGATGACGAAGTCCATGCCGTCGCAGCGCAGCAGCTCGGCAAGGCGATCGCGGCACTTGCCGATCGGCCGGAGGGATTGCACGAGGCGGTGCATCGGGCGCGTAAGCATATCAAACGCGTACGAGCGCTCTATCGGCTCATTGCCCGACGGGCACCGGAATTCCAGCGGCAGGAAAATGACAGGCTGCGGGAGATGGCCAGGACACTCTCTGGCGTTCGCGACGCCACCGCGCTGATCGAGGCCAGCCGCTATCTGCACGAAACGGCGACATCAAAGGACGAAGCCAGAGCGCTTGCCCGCATCACGAAGGTGCTCACGGCCCGGCGCGACCGCTTGTCTGAGGCCGAAACCGAACTTGAGGACAAGGCCAAAGCAGCGATTGCCATCTGCCATGATGCACTGGAGGCGCGGAAAACCGCCTCCTTCGAGAGCGGCCGGCGCGAAACCGCCCGTCTTTTTCAAAAGAGCTGGCACAGGACCGGCCGCAAGGCAAAAGCGGCGCTCTCCGAATGCCATGCCGAAGCCCATGCCGACCAGTTCCACGACCTGCGCAAACGCAGCCAGGATTGCTGGATGCACCATGCGCTGCTGCGCGACGTCTGGCCCACGGCGATGCACGCCAAACAGCTCGAAGCCAAGGCACTGGTGGATGTGCTCGGCCGTTACCTCGATCTGTCGATGCTGTCCGAAGTCACCGACCGCGAGCCGCATCTCTTCGAGGGCAGCGACGACCGTGCCCGCCTGCTGGAGGCCATCATCTCCCGCCAGCAAACCGCCCGCCAGGACGCGCTCGCCAAAGCCCTCTGGGTCTTCGCTGACGAGCCGGAACGCGAGGCACGGACGATCAAGCGGCTTTGGCTTGAAGCGGGAGACTAGACTCCCGCCCCTGGGTACCAGCTTTCGCCATCGACAAGCTTCGGCCGTACCGGGTCACGGAGACAGCTCCTCAAGCATGCGCCCCTTCGTCTCCACCGCAAACACCGCAGTGATCAACGCTCCGAACAGAAGTATCCCGGCGAAGGCAGCGAACACGCTCTGAAGCCCGAAATGGGCCATGAGCCAGCCGACAACGATCGGCCCCGCCGAGGATCCCAGCCGCAGCCAGGCACTGCCAACACCGGTGCCGATGGCGCGAAGCCGGGTCGGGTAGATTTCCGCGGAATATAGGTAGAGCGAAAAGGTGACCGTCTGCACGATCGCGTAGGCAAGTCCGGCACAAACGAGCACCTGCTCGGCTGACGTCGCGCCGAGAAAAGCCAGTACGACAAGCGGTATGGGCGCGAGGATCAGAGCGCAGGTATACCACCGCTTGCGGCCAACCGTATCGATCAGCAGCGCGCAGATGATCGCTGCAATCACACCGCCCACCGAGGTCATGAACCCATAGGCCAGGCTGGTCTCCAGCGGCAGGTTGAACGTCTGGCGATAGAGGGTCGGCAGCCAGGTGATCGTGCTGTTCGCCACCATGTAGGATGTAAACCACATGGCCCAGATGGTCAGGGTACGCTTTCTGTAGATCCCCTGGAACAGTTCGCGCCAATTGGACTCGCGGCGGGCATTGGCGTTGATCCCGACAGGCACCGGTTCCGGCAGTTCCCTGCCGGCCGCGCGGACACTGTTCTCGAGCCGGGTGACGATCTTGTCGGCCTCAGCATAGCGGCCCTTGGATGCAAGCCATCTTGGAGATTCGTGCATGAACCAGCGAAGCGGCATCATCAGGATCGCGGGGACCAGACCGACGGCAAACATGACTTTCCAGCCGTAGACCGGGACCATCAGATAGCCGATCAGACCGGCGCCCACGAGGCCAAGGAGAAACATGACCTCGTAGAGAAGGAAGAAGCGCCCGCGGCCCTTCGACCCGATATATTCGTTGATATAGGCACTGGCGACCGGCACCTCGCCGCCCGTTCCAATTCCCTGAACGAAGCGGAAGAGGATCATCGTTCCGGCGCCCGCGGCAAAGAGGCAGGCGATGTCCATGCTGACGAAGAGCAGAATGGTGAACAGCAAAACCTTGAGACGACCGAGCCTTTCGGCAAGCCAGCCGAAGAAGACCGCGCCGACAAGCTGGCCGAGATACCCCATCGACAGGATCATGCCGGTCTGTTGCGGGGAAAGGCCCCACTCGCGCACGAGAACCGGCATTGCATAGGCAATGGCGATCACGGTGTAGCCATCGAAGAATGTCGCCGCGCCGACAATGTTTCTGGCCCAGAACACCTCGCGGGTGATCGGCAGGCGTTCGAGGCGCGCACCGATATCGGCCTGGCCGTCGAAGTGCACGCCCTCTTTCAACGCGGATGGTTGATGTAGCATTTTCTCCTCCTCTAGAAGGCCCCCGTGGCTGACGCCACCTCCTCGGATGCCTTCATGCATGATTCTCGGTCGAATTAGGTGGTTTGATCCTCGGCTTGAGCAGTCGATGTCGACGGGGTGCCGTAGGTCCGGCACATGTGCGCCGAACCCATCAGGCATCTCGTTCGTCAGATAATGCCTGAGGACCTGAGTGCTGCCTTGATCTCCTCTTCCGCTTCCTTCGAAAGATCGAGCAGCGGCGAGCGAACCGTGGCGTTCTTGAGAATGCCGCGCGCGACCAGCGCGATCTTCAGCGCCACCGTGCCTTCCATGTGGGAGCCGCGATGATAGATGGCCTTGGTCACCGGCAGGAGCTGGTCGTGAAGCTTGCGCGCCTTGACGTAGTCCTTCGCCTTGCCGGCCTCGATGAATTTCACCAGGAGTTCCGGAGCGACATTGCCATAGCCAACGAGCGCCCCATCGACGTCGAACATCGTATGCAGCAGATATTCGTCATGGCAGGTGAGGATCTGCAGATCGGGAAACTCGTTGCGCAGAACCGGAATCTCGGTGTCCCAGCGCTTCATGTTGCGCACGCCGTTCTTGGTGGCGACGACACCTGGCTGGGCGGCGATCTCAAGCTGGGTCTTGAGGTTGTAGGTCGCCTTGGTGACATCAGGATACTGAAACAGGATGCATTGCAGGCCGGATCCCTCGTGGATGGCCCTGTAGCGATCCTGCGGCGCGCCGTCCTGATATCCGAACCGCAGCCAGCCGTGGGAAGGATAGACGAGCGCGCCGATGGCGCCGGCATCGGCCGCACGCTTGGCTTCCTTCGTGGCTACCTCCGTGCCTTCGCCAGTGATGCCAGCGATGATCGGAACCTGCCCATCGACGGCTTCGACCAGCGTCTCGATGAGCTTGACCTGTTCGTCCTGCGTCAGGAACGTGCCCTCACCGGCATGGCCGAGGCAAACGAGGCTTTTGACGCCCTGGATGGACACCAGCCAGCGGGCCAGCTCGGCGTTTGCGGCATAGTCAACCTTACCATCCCGCGTGAATGCGGTGACGGGCGCCGGGCTAAGGCCGCGCAGGTCCATCACCGGCGTCTTCGTTTCCGTTGCAAGCTTGGGATCGTGAACCGTCATTGGAATCCTCCTCCGTTTTGGGATCGTTAATGGGAACGTTCCCACTATCGTTTTCGAAAACCCTGGAGTCAAGTGTGATTTTGAGGCATTTATAAAAGGCGCTGCGTGCGATGGTGCGGCTTAAGGATGACAGATGGCAGTAGACGAGACAGACAAACTGCGGACGGCGCGCATTACGATTCACGACGTTGCGGCAGCGGCGGGAGTTTCAAAATCGACGGTTTCCCGCATTCTCGACGAGCGGCTTCCGCAATCCGATAACGAGACCGCCAGGCGAGTCAGGAAGATCGCGACCGATCTCGGCTATGTGCGCGATGTGTCTGCCGCCAGCCTCAGGCGCGGCAAGACGATGACGGTCGGGGTGATCGTTCCGCGATTGACGGACACCGTCATGGCCATGCTCTATGAGTCGCTTGCGAAGGCCTGCAGCCGCTCGGGCCGATTTGCCATCGTGGCGACGACGGACGACAGGCCGAAGGCGGACAGGCTGGCGGCTGAATCGCTTCTCCATAGAAGCGTTGATGCGCTGATCCTCGCCACCGCCCGCGAGGATGATGACTTTCCGACCATCCTGACCGAGCGCGGTGTGCCCTACGTGCTGGCACTCAGAACCGACGGCCGCAGCCTGTCTTCGGTCGGCGACGACCGGCTTGGAGGTTATCTTGCGACACGACATCTGCTCGATCTTGGTCATCGGCGGATCGGCCTGATTGCCGGCCCGTCCTATGCATCCAGCGGCCGCGGACGCGTGGAGGGCTACAAGCAAGCGCTCCTGGAGGCGGACATCAACATTGATCCGGATTTCGTCGTCGGCTCGACTTTCGGCATCGACTCGGGCGCGGAGGCGGCGGCCACGCTCATGAACATGAAGAACAGGCCGACCGCAATTTTTGCCGTGAACGATAATACCGCCATCGGCGCCCTTTCGATGCTGACGAAAATGGGGCTTTCGGTTCCGGGCGACATATCGCTCGTCGGATACAACGACATCCCTATCGTCAGCCATTTGCCAACCCCTCTCACGACACTCCGGGTACCGTTCGATCAAATCGCTTCGGAAGCGCTCGATCTGCTGGCCGCGAGTACGATCGCCGAAGATGATCGCATCCGGATTTCGGCTCCGACGCTCATTCCGCGCAAATCGACCGCGCGGGTGAAGATCTGACAGGCCGCCGGCGGCGTCGATGATAGGCTCACATACAAATCCCGATTGCCTGACGGCGCGCAAAATTGTATTTCCCCGGCATGACGGACATTCTTTCGACCTCGCGACACGAGGCAGGTGGCGCATTTCTCGTTGCGGCCCTTTATCATTTCGTTTCTATCCCGCGCTTTGAAAGCCTGCGGGAGCCCTTGCTTGCGCTCTGCGAGGCGAACGGCGTTAAGGGGACGCTGCTGCTCGCCCATGAAGGCATCAATGGCACCATCGCCGGCACGGATGCGGGCATCGGCGCGGTGCTGTCCTTCCTGCGCGCTCAGCCGGAATTTGCCGGCCTGGAGCACAAGGAAAGCCGGGCTTCGAAAATGCCGTTCGTGCGTATGAAGGTGAAGCTGAAGAAAGAGATCGTCACCATGGGCGTCGAGAATATCGACCCCACCAAGGTCGTCGGCACCTATGTCGCGCCCAAGGACTGGAATGCGCTGATCTCCGACCCCGACACCATCGTCATCGACACGCGCAACGATTATGAGACCGCGATCGGCCTGTTCAAGGGCGCAGTCGATCCGAAGACCAAGACCTTCCGCGAATTTCCGGAATGGGTGCGCCAGAACGAAGGCCTGCACAACAAGCCGAAGATCGCCATGTATTGCACCGGCGGCATTCGCTGCGAAAAGGCGACCGCCTTCATGAAGGAACAGGGTTTCGACGAGGTCTTTCATTTGAAGGGCGGCATTCTGAAATATCTTGAGGAGGTGCCGGCCGAGGAAAGCCTGTGGGAAGGCGCCTGCTTCGTCTTCGACGAACGCGTCTCCGTCGAGCACGGCCTGAAGGAGGGCAATCACAAGCTCTGCCATGCCTGCCGCCAGCCAATCACAGCGGAAGAAATCACCTCGCCCTTCTATGAAGCCGGCGTCTCGTGCAGCCATTGCTATCACGAGCGCAGCGAGGAAGACCGCGAACGTTACCGCGAGCGCCAGCGCCAGATCGCCCTCGCCCGCAAGCGCGGCCACGAGCATATCGGCGGCTGATCTTCGAGAAAATCCGCGAAGAGCTGAACCGTTTTAGGCGGCGGTGTCGCGTTCCCTGTCCGGGACGCGGGCCGTTTGCGCCGCCAAGCGCCTGCTGATTTCAGCTTCCGGCATCGGTTTGCCGAAGAAATAACCCTGCAGCTCGTCGCAACCGAAGAGTTTCAACGCCGTCCCCTGCTCTTCCGTCTCGATACCCTCCGCCGTCACGGGCAGGTCGAGCGACCGCGCCAGCGCCACCGTCGCCTGCAACATGTCACGAGAGCGGCTGTCCGTCAGCACATCCATGGTCAGCGACCGGTCGATCTTGATGCGGTCGAAACCGAATTGGCGGAGATAGCCGATCGAGGAGAAACCGGAGCCGAAATCATCCAGCGCCACCTTGACGCCGAGCCTCTTCAGCCGCTCGATCGACTGGCGGGTGCGCTCCGGATTCTGGATCATGTAGCCCTCGGTGATCTCCAGCGTGACGCGCTCGGCTTCGATCTCCGCATCCTTCAGCACATGTCGCACATAATCCGCGAAAGCAGGGTTGCGGAACTGCCCCGGCGAAACATTGACGGCAACCCGCAGATCCGGCCATTGCCGTGCCGCGGCACACGCCTTGCGCAGCACAAGCAGCCCCAGCGCCTCGATCAGGCCGCTGGTTTCGGCAATGGGAATGAAAGCGTCGGGCGAGACCGGCCCGTGGCCGGGCCTGTTCCAGCGCACCAGCGCCTCGACGCCGGTGATCTCATGGCTCACCGCATCGACCAGCGGCTGATAGGCAACCGTCAGCTCTTGTCTGTCGATGGCATTGCGCAGGTCGAGTTCCAGCGCATTGCGCTCCTCGCGGTCGGTATCCATGGCCGTCTCGTAGCAAATCATGCGGGCGCGGCCGGCTTCCTTGGCCTTGTACATGGCGAGATCGGCGCGGCGCACCAGTTCCTCGCGGTCGATCCGACCCTCCGGCGAGCTGGCAATGCCGATGCTGGCGCCGACGACGATCACGCGGCGGCCGATCTCCAGCGGCTCGGAGAAGAAATCCAGCACCTGTTCGGCAAGTCGTAGCGCCGGTGCATGGTTCAGCTCCCTGGACGGAAAGGCGATTGCGAACTCATCGCCACCGAGCCGCGCCAGCGTCGCATTCGCCGGGATCAGCACATTGAGACCGGCAGCGACGGAGCGGATCAGCTGATCGCCGGTGCCGTGACCGTAGGCATCGTTGATTTCCTTGAAGCCGTCGAGGTCGAGATAGAGCAAGAGTACATTGCTGCCGTCGGCGCGGGCGCTCTCTACCAGCCGATCCACATCGAGGCGCAGCCCTTCGCGATTGAGAAGACCGCTCAGACGGTCGCGCAGCGAACCCTGGCGCGCCAACACCTCCTCTGCCCGCAACCGGCGCCCCGCCAGCGATCCGAGGATCAGCAGCACCACAAAGAACATGCCGACGAGGCCGAGAGCCCCGAGCACCAGCGGACGCGCTTGCTGATAGCTCGTGTCGCCCGGTCCGCGCGAGTTCCAGACCAGCCGCCCCAGCGATTTTCCGAGCGGATCGACGATCGAGACGGCGTAGCGTGCCTGTGTGTCCGGCGGCACCAGGCGCAGTCCGCTGATAATATAGGTATGGGAGAGCATCTTGAGCTTGGCGGCATCGAGATGCCGGGCAAAGATGAGATAACGACGCTTGCCCTCCGGCACGGGGATGCGGCCGGATGTCTCGCGGATCGTCGCCACGCCGACGGCGGCGATACCCCTTGAGGTCGTCACATAGCCGCTCGCCTCCGGCTCGCCGGTTATCCTCGTCTTGCGTACCTGATCGACGAGAGCCCAGATCGAGGCATCGAAGAAATCCCCCGCTCCCTCGGCCATCGGCTTTCCATCCCGATAGGCAATAATCGGCTTGTTGTTGTCGTCGACCACCAGCGCCGTATCGAACAGGGTGCCATCGGAGGTCATTTCGCCGTAATTGTCGACGATCCATTCCCGGCCACTCTCCGCATAGACATTTCTGGCGGCGGCATCCCGCGCCGCATAGTCATGCAGCGTCGCGTCGAGCTGGCCTTCGAAGGTCTTCAGTGCCCCCGCCGTGGTTTCCCACGAGCGTTCGTCGTCCAGCTTGTTGGAATAATCCGCAACTCGGCTGATCGCCGTCAGCACCATCAGCGTGACCACGGTAACGACCAGGGCGAATGAAAACAAAACGGCCGTCACGATGGAATGACGACCGAGCTGCTTGCTCCGCCCGAATGACCTGAAAACTGCTCCCAACACGCTTCTCCTTGAGCGGCGAAGTCTGCCGTCAGGTCTTCAAGAAACGGTTAAAGCGAGCCTATGATTCTTACAGGAAAGGGTTGTATTTTTATCGCCATGGTGGTCGATCAAGCAGCAGCGCGGATCGCCTGCGCAAAACGATCGAGAGCAGTCCCGAGTGCACCGTTTTTCTGCGCCTCCACAAGGACCACCGCCTGCGCCTCATCGCTCTTGCCGGCGAGCGGCACGCGCAAAAAAGCCTCCGGCATGACGCGGAGCGACATGGTTTGCAGCACGTCCGTTAGTTGCTCCAACACGAGATCGCCGCGATGCGAGGCATGTGCGAACATCAGCGGCTTGAACGGCACCTCGTCGCGCGACACTAGCCAATCCAGCGCATTCTTGAACCCGCCGGGAATGCCGTGGGCATATTCCGGGCAGGAGACAATCAGCCCATCGGCATCGCGGATCTTCTCCGCAAAAGATGCGACAATGGCGGGCGTTCCCTCACCCTCGTCATCCGGATTGAAGATCGGCAGATCACCGATGAAATCGCAGATCTCGATGGAAACGCCATCCGGCGATGCGGCGTGCAAAGCCCGCAGCAGCCGGCGGCTGGTCGAGGCCTGCCGTAAACTGCCGCAGAGAGCGTAGAGGGAGAGCGGACGCTGGATCATTCTTGAGATTTAACAGGCGCCGACGATTCGAGCGATAGCCACCCTCCCTTGAGGAGGAGGGTCGGACCGAAGGTCCGGGGTGGGGTGATCATTTGTTCATCCCACAAATCACCCGCGCGTTCCGCGCGACCTCCCCCCTCAAGGGGGAGGTGATGTGGCATCAATCCGCCTTGTGGTTCCCCTTCGGGAATTGAGCGGCGAGCTCGCTGTACCATCTGCCGCTCTTCTTCACGGTGCGTACCTGTGTCTCGTAATCGACATGCACGAGGCCGAAGCGCATGCGGTAGCCTTCCGCCCATTCGAAATTGTCCATCAGGCTCCAGGCGAAATAACCGCGCATCGGATAGCCATCCTTGATCAGGTCCGCGACAACGCCAAGATGCTCGATATAGTAGTCGAGACGCGGCTGGTCATCGACCTCGCCGTTGACGATGCCCATGTTGTAGCAGGCACCGTTCTCGGTGATGTAGCATTCCGGCAGCTCATAGCGTTTGTAGAGATCTTCGACGACATGCTTCAGGCCCGGCGCATAGATTTCCCAGCCGATATCGGTTTTCACGTCGCTGGCCGGCGGCGCTTCCTTCGTCCATGGGAAATCGCCGCTCTTGGAAGCGTCATCGGAGACGCGCATCGGCATATAGTAGTTCAGACCCCACCAGTCGAGCTTCTGGTTGATGGTCTTTAGATCGCCGTCTAGGACCTCGGGCATCCGGTCGCCGAGCGCCTCGACGAATTCCTTCGGATACTCGCCCTTGAAGATCGGATCGAAGAATGCGCCGTTGTGGAACTGATGGGCGCGCTCGACGGCGGCCTTGTCCTCGGCACTATCGGAGCCCGGCAGGATCGAGGCGGCGTTCAGCACGATACCGACCGGCACCTTCGGCGCTTCCGCGCGGATCGCCTCGACGGCAAGACCGTGCGCGAGGTTCATATAGTGCATGGCGTAAAGCGCCGCCTGTATGTTGCGTTCGCCCGGCGCATGGATGCCGTAGAGGTGGCTCAGCCAGACGATGCACCAGGGCTCATTAAAGGTGGCGACGGAATCGAGACGGTCGCCGAGGCGGGCCATGACGGTCTTGGCATAACGCTGGAAGGCATGCGCCGTCGAACGCGCTGTCCAGCCGCCATCTCCGGCGAGCGTCAGCGGCAGATCCCAGTGATAGAGCGTCGCGAAGGTCTTGATGCCCCGCGCCTTGCAGCCATCGACGAGCCGGTCGTAGAAGTCGAGACCGGCTTCGTTGATCGGGCCGGTGCCGTCGGGAATGATGCGCGGCCAAGCGATCGAGAAGCGATAGGCCTCGACGCCCATATCCTTGATCAGATCGAGATCCTGCTCCAGCCGGTTATAGTGATCGCAGGCGACATCGCCATTGTCGCGCTGAAAGACGCGGCCGGGCATGTTGGCGAAGGCATCCCAGATCGAGGGCTTACGGCCATCCGCCTTGGTGGCGCCTTCGATCTGGAAGGCGGCGGTGGCAACGCCGAACGTGAAATCGCCGGGGAAGCGGGCTGCGAGAAGCTTCGGATCGATCATAATGAAAATCCCGTCTGTTGTGGCTTCGTTGACGGCGGTTTAGCCAAGCCGAATGGCAAAGTACAGCGCCGGTCGAAGAAAAACTGCAACGTTGCAGGCATTAAAATTGAGCCGGCTACCGGCTTTCCGCAACCTTCGGTCGGCTACCCTCGACACGCCTCGGTGCGACCGATAACGCCAATGTCAACAGTCGTGACTTGTCTTTTCGACTCGGACCAATTGGAAGTAGCAAACCCATCCAAGAAGAAAGGAATCAAATGCTTTCAGCGATCCATACCTTGCAGCCCCATCTGTTGAGCCTCCTGCGCATCGTCTCCTCGCTCGTGCTGTTCAGCTATGGAACACAGAAGATCCTGCATTTTCCGGCGGCCCAGAACGTGCCGTCCGCATGGTCCCTGCCCTGGATTGCCGGCCTGCTCGAACTCACTCTCGGCTTCCTTGTGCTGATCGGCTTCCAGACGCGCATTGCCGCCTTCGTACTGTCGGGCCTGATGGCCTTCGCCTATTTCCTGCGCCATGCGTCGCAGAGCTTTTATCCGGCCCAAAATGGCGGCGTCTCGGCAATCCTGTTTTGCTTCATCTTTCTCTATCTGGTCGGCGCTGGCGCCGGACCTTTCAGCATCGACGCGCTGACCAAGCGTAAGCAAACGGTCACTGCTTGAACCTTGATCCGCCCGAGGCGGCGACTTGCGCCGCCTCGGAACATCTCGGTTTAGACCTTGACCCAGGCGCCATTGCGCTTCGATGAGGCAACGCAGGCCTCGACGAAAGCGACACCCTTCACGCCGTCATCGACGGTCGGATAGATGACGGCAGGATCGACCGCCACGCCCTTCTTGGCGGCATTGATGGCGCGCGCCGCTTCGGTGTAGATTGTGGCGAAGGCTTCCAGATAACCCTCCGGATGGCCCGACGGGATGCGCGAGACGCGGGCAGCCACAGCGCCGGAACCAGCGCCATTGCGCGTGATCAGCCGCTTTTGCTCGCCGAATGGCGTGTACCAGAGATAGTTGGGGTCGGCCTGCGTCCATTCGATACCGCCCTTGGTGCCGTAGACCCTGAGCTTCAGGCCGTTCTCATGGCCGGGCGCCACCTGGCTGCACCAGAGCATGCCCTTGGCCGGCTTTTCCGAACCCTTGGCCTTGAAGCGCAGCAGCACATGGGCGTTATCGTCGAGACGGCGGCCTTCGACGAAGCTGTCGAGATCGGCAGCAAGGCTGTCGAGCTCCAGCCCGGTGACGAAGGAGGCGAGATTATAGGCATGCGTGCCGATATCGCCGGTGGAGCCGCCTGCGCCGGATTGCGACGGGTCGGTGCGCCACGCCGCCTGCTTCTGGCCCGACTGTTCGATATTCTCGGTCAGCCAGTCCTGCGGATATTCCGCCTGCACGATGCGGATATCGCCGAGCTCGCCATTGGCGATCATCTCACGCGCCTGACGGATCATCGGATAGCCGGTGTAGTTATGCGTCAGGATGAACAGCGCACCGCTCTCGTCCGCCACCTTCTTCAGCTTCTTGGCATCGGCGAGGTTGGAGGTCAGCGGCTTGTCGCAGATGACATGAATGCCACGGCGGAGAAACTCCTTGGCGGCGTCATAGTGAACGTGGTTCGGCGTGACGATCGAAACCGCCTCGATGCCGTTCTTCAGCTTGGCTTCGCGGATCGCCATGTCGCGGTAGCTGGCATAGGTGCGCGACGGATCGAGACCGAGATCGCGGCCCGAGGCCGCCGCCTTTTCCGGCGAGGACGACAGCGCGCCGGCGACGAGATCGAACTGGTCGTCAATGCGCGCGGCGATGCGATGCACCGCGCCGATAAAGGCGCCAGCACCTCCGCCCACCATGCCGAGCCGAATGCGCGGCTCGCGCGTCTGTTCCGATGATCCTTCGATTGCCATAGGTTCCTCCTGGGAAATTGAATTGAACTTCACTTCTCCCCAGCGGGGAAAAGGTGGCCCGAAGGGTCGGATGAGAGGGAATCTCAGCGGACACTGCCTTTCGCTTATCGCTCAAGGCACTCGTCGCGACGCTCCTCGTCCCCCTCATCTGTCCTTCGGACATCTTCTCCCCGGTGGGGAGAAGAGAGAGTGTTTACAGCCCCAGCATGCGCCGGTTGGCCGCCTGATCCGTGCCGCTGCCGGCGAAATCGTCGAAGGCCTTCTCCGTCACGCGGATGATATGCGACTTGACGAATTCAGCGCCCTCTCGCGCGCCGTCTTCGGGATGCTTCAGCGCGCACTCCCATTCGACCACGGCCCAGCCATCGAAATTGTTAGCCGTCATCTTCGAGAACACCGCACCGAAATCGACCTGGCCATCGCCCAGCGAACGGAAGCGACCGGCACGTTCGACCCAGCCCTGATAACCGCCATAAACGCCCTGTCGGCCGGTCGGGTTGAATTCCGCGTCCTTGACGTGGAACATCTTGATCCGGTCCTTGTAGATGTCGATGTTGTCGAGATAATCGAGGCACTGCAGGACATAGTGCGACGGGTCGTAGAGCATGTTGGCGCGCGGATGGTTCTTCACGCGCTCCAGGAACATCTCGAAGGTGATGCCGTCATGCAGGTCTTCGCCCGGATGGATTTCGTAGCAGACATCGACGCCGTTTTCGTCGGCATGGTTGAGGATCGGCGTCCAGCGGCGGGCAAGCTCATCGAAGGCGGTCTCCACGAGACCGGCCGGGCGCTGCGGCCACGGGTATATGAACGGCCAGGCGAGAGCTCCGGAGAAGGTCGCATGCGCCTTGATGCCGAGATGCTTCGACGCCGTCAGCGCCATCTTCACCTGCTCGACGGCCCATTCCTGCCGCGCCTTCGGATTGCCGCGCACTTCCGGCGCCGCGAAACCGTCGAAGGCCTCGTCATAGGCCGGATGGACGGCGACAAGCTGACCCTGCAGATGGGTCGAAAGCTCGGTGACTTCGACGCCGTTCGAACGGGCAACGCCGGCGAACTCGTCGCAATAATCCTTGGAAGAAGCAGCCTTCTTCAGGTCGATAAGCTGGCCGGCCCAGGTCGGCACCTGCACACCGATATAGCCGGCATCGGCCGCCCATTTCGTGATCGAATCCCACGAGTTGAACGGCGCTGTATCGCCTGCAAATTGTCCGAGAAACAGGCCGGGGCCCTTGATCGTTTTCATGCGTAATTCCTCCCTGATCGCGTTCTGTAAACGTTTCCGATCCATCTTAACGCCCAGTTCCAGATGAACAAGGCGCAATTTCCTCGAGAAACAATAGGGCCGTCCGGCCGAAAGTCGAATGCATGGCGACCTAATCATGGCCCGCCGCGGACGGCAAGAGGTACGTGCCGCAAAAATCGTCGCGCCGTGCTAAACTCTTTGGCGGAACGCATAAAAAACGCCCGCCGGAACCGGCGGGCGCATGAGTTCAAATCAGCCGATCAGAACGGCGAATCGGGGAAGTAGAAATCCTTGGCATTGTCCTTGGTAACCAGGGTCGCATCCAGGATGTAATTGCCACGAACCGGAACCTGATCGTAGAAGTGAGCGGCGGTCAGCTCCATGGCCGTTCCGACCATTGCCGGCGGATAGAGCACGTCGACCGGGATCAGCTTGTCGCCGTCCATGACCTTCTTGATCATATCCTTCGAGCCGGCGCCGGCGACGACATACTTGATGTCGGTGCGCTTGGCCTGCTCGATCGCCTGCAGCACGCCGACGGCCATGTCGTCATCCTGACACCAGACGACATCGATCTTCGGGAACTTCGTCAGATAGTCCTGCATGACCTTGAAGGCATCGTCGCGGTTCCAGTTGCCGTATTGCCGGTCGAGAACCTTGACGTTCGAGCCGGCGATGCCCTTGTCGAAACCATCCTGGCGCTGCTGATCGATCGGGATCGGCAGACCGCGGATGATAACGACCTGCGCATCCGGTGTCGTCGCCTTGATATATTCGCCCGCCGTCTGGCCGAGTGCCGGATTGTTGCCGGCGACGTAGAGATCGCGGACGGAATTGTCGTTGTTGCTCGGCGCACGGTCGACGAGCGTGACGAACTTACCCTTGTCCTTGACTTCCTTAATAGCGTTGACCAGCGGATCCGGGTCGGACGGCAGGATCACGAGGGCGTCGATGCCCTGAGTCTCGAGGTCCTGAACCGCATTAGCCTGGCTTGCCGCATCCGGCGACGTCTTGACGATGACGGTGAGCCCCGGATGTTCCGCCATCAAGAGCTTGGCGACGCGCTCGGCATGGAAGACGACGCCCGAGGTCCAGCCGTGGTCCGCCGCCGGAATGGAAACGCCGATGGTCACTTTCTTGTCCTCGGCATGCACCGTGCCGGCCAGAGCCGCCATCACGATCGCCAAGCCAAATAGTCTTTTACGCATGTTTTATCCTCCCAGATAGAGACAGGGCCTTGTCATAAGAACCGGGCGCCCCCTGACCCGGTTATTCACGATTTGCGCGCAAGCGAACGCTGAACCAGCATGGCGATGATGATGATCGCACCCTGGATGGCGCTCAGCAGATACTCGCTGATGAAATTGGAAAGCAGCATGATGTTGCCGACGAGTTCGAGGATGAAGGCGCCGCAGATCGTGCCCCATACCCTGCCCGCACCGCCCTTCAGAGCCGTACCACCGACAACGACGGCGGTGATCGCCTGCAATTCCCAGAGAATACCCGTCGTTGCCGATGTGGAGCCAAGCCGCGGCACGTAGAGAAGCACGGCAATCGCCACACACAGGCCCTGGATGACAAAAGCGACAGTGCGGACACGATTGACCGCCACGCCGGAATAGCGCGCAACGTCGCGATTGGAACCGACGGCGATGACGTGCCGCCCATAGCGGGTGCGATAAAGAATGAAGGCCGCAACACAGGTGACGGCAAGGATGACCACGATCGGAACCGGCACACCGAACACTGAGCCGTAATAGGCGGGCTTGTAGAGCGCCTGCACCTCGGCCGAGCGCAGTGTGATCGCGCCGCCCTGCGACAACCACGTCGTTAAGCCACGGTAGACGCCCATGGTGCCGAGCGTCGCGATGAACGGCTCGATCTTGCCCATGGTCGTGATGAGACCATTGGCGAGGCCGCACAAGACACCGGCGACGATCGCGAACAACGCAGCGGCCGCCAGCATCAGGGTTGGATCTGCGATGACGCCCGAGTTCATCAGGAGGATCATCAGGCTGGCGACGAAGGCGACCATCGCGCCGACCGACAAATCGAGATCGCCCGCCGAGATGACGAAGGTCGCCCCCACGGCTATGATCGCAATAAAGGCGCATCTCGTCGCGACATTGGTCAGATTGGTCATGCCGATAAAATTCGGATTGACCAACGCGCCAACGATCAAAAGCAGCAGCAGCGCTGCAAACGGTGCGACTGCCCGCAGATCGACATCCCGCCAGGATCGGCCCCGCCCGCCTGTCTTCTCGCTGCTATCCTCGCCGACGCTCATATCCAAAACCAACCTCCCGTCCCATTATTGCTGGGAATTCGCTCGTATTTTTTGCCGCCTGCTCAGGCAGCCGCCTTTTTCTTCAAGCCTGCCGCGTAGCGCATGATTTCCTGCTCGGAGATCTCCTCGCCTTCGAGCACGCCGACGATCCGGCCCTCGCGCATCACGGCAACCCGTGTGCACAGCCCGATGACCTCGGGCATCTCGGACGAGACCACGATGATCGAGTGGCCGTCGCGCGCCAGTGCCGAAATGAAATGATAGATCTGCTGCTTCGTGCCGACGTCGATCCCGCGGGTCGGTTCGTCGATGATGATGATCTGCGGCTCGGTCTCCATGACCTTGGCCAGAAGCAATTTCTGCTGATTGCCGCCGGACATGCGGCCGGCGACGATATTGCCATCGCGAACGCGGATATCGAAACGGCGGCGCGCCCGCATGAGCGCATTGGCTTCGCTCGCGGCACTGAGATAGCCGAACTTGCCATGCCGATCCAGGGATTGCAGGGTGAGGTTCGCGGTCATGCCCGAATTGAGAAGCAGGCCCTTGGATTTCCGGTCCTTGGTCATATAGGCAAGGCCCGAGCCGATCGCGGCGTGAACATCATGCGCCGGCACGGATTGCCCATTGACGATCACGTCACCGGCGAGGCGCGAGCGCAGCCCGACCACCGCCTCCATCAACTCGGTGCGGCCGGAGCCGATCATGCCGGAAAAGCCTAGGATCTCGCCCTTGCGCAGCTCGAAACTTGCATCGCGGACATAGCCCGTCGAAAGGGAGCTGACGCTGAGTACGACCTTCTCATCCACATCGGGCTCGTTCTTGGCGGGATAGAGGCTGGAAAGCTCACGCCCAACCATCAGCTGAGCGATCGACTCTCCGTCGAGCAGCGAGGTCGGTGATGTCTTCACCCACTGGCCGTCGCGCAGGACGGTGACCCGGTCCGTCAGCTCCATGACCTCATCGAGCTTGTGGGAGACGAATACGAAGCTCGTGCCCTGGTCGCGCAACTTGCGCACCTGCTTGAACAGAAAGTTGGTTTCCTCTCGCGACAGCACGGCAGTCGGCTCGTCCATGAAGACGATCCGCGCATCTCGGCTGATCGCCTTGGCGATCTCGACCATCTGCTTGTCGGCGATCGAAAGCGTGCCGATCATGGCATTCTCATCGACATGCGAACCGAGCAGGTCGAGAACGCGCCGCGTTTCCGCCCGCATATGCTTGCGGTCGAGCACGCCGAAACGCGTGACTTCGCGGCCGAGAAACAGGCTTTCGGTAACGGTCAGGTGTTCGGCGAGATTGAATTCCTGGTGGATGATGACGATCCCAAGCGCTTCGGCGGCGCCATTCGGCGGCAGCTTCACCGGCTTGCCGTCGAGAAGGATCTCGCCAGAGCTTGGCTGCTCGAAACCGGAGAGAACCTTGACGAGCGTCGACTTGCCGGCGCCGTTCTCACCCATGAGCGCATGGATCTCACCGGCCCGTAGATCGAAATTGACGCTGAACAAAACCTGCACGCCGCTGAAAGACTTGCAAATCCGCCTCGCGGACAGCACCACAGCGCCGTCGACGGCCTCCGAAACCATCACTTCCTCCCTGTGGCTCCACCCACTTTCCATGCTATGTAAACCTTTACATATGGAGTGTAAAGGTTTACATCATTCGATATTGCACAAATCTTCATGGGTCGCCTTTGACCTCCACGGAAGTCTGTGTAGTGTCCGGTCCGAGACGAGACCCAAGGCAGAGCGCAGTGTCGAATTCCACGCCCGCAACCATCGAAGACGTCGCCCGAATTGCCAATGTTTCGATCGCCACAGTCTCCCGGGCCATCCATATGCCGGAGAAGGTCGCAAATTCGACGCGGCTGAAGGTCAATCAAGCGATTGCGATCACCGGCTATACGACCAACGCCATGGCGCGCAGCCTGCGGCTCGGCCGTTCCAATATGATTCTGGTCGTGGCACCTGATATCGGCGATCCCAATTTCTCCAATATCCTCATCGGACTGGAAAACGAGGCAAGGTCGCACGGCTACGGCATCCTGATCGGCCACACGCAGAACGATGCCCAGCGCGGACTGGAATATCTGAAATTCCTGAATTCCAACCAGGCGGCGGGATTGATCCTGTTCACCGGCATCCTGCCCTTCGGACATCAGACGATGACGGCGCGGCTGCCGCCGAGCGTCGGCGTCTTCGAGCCGGTCTTCAACGGCGGCATTCCCTATGTCGGCGTGGACGATATCGCCGGAGCCCGCAAGGCGGTCGACTTGCTCATCGCCGAAGGCCACCGCAAGATTGCTTTCATCGGCGATTCCCGCACCCGCCTCGCCTATAGCCGGCGGCGCATGGGCTACGAGGCGGGGATGGATGCCGCCGAAATCGGCGCCGAACTCCGCATCGTCTTCGAAGGCGACGGCACCATCGAGAGCGGACGACTGGCCGTCGAGCAGCTTTTCATGCGCGATACGCTGCCGACAGCCTTCATGTGCGTCAACGATCAGACCGCAATCGGCGTGATGATCGGGCTGAAGGCGCGCGGCTATGATATCCCTAAGGATTTCTCGGTAACCGGCTTCGACGACGTGCCGCAGGCCGTGTTCATGTCGCCGTCGCTGACGACGATCCGGCAACCGCGCACCGCCATCGGCAAGCAGGCCATGGCGCTCCTGCTCGAACTCCTGTCGGACGGCGAGCCTCCCAAGGCGGAAATCCTGCTGCTGCCCGATCTGGTGGTGCGCAACTCGGTCTCGGCACCGTCACGCAGCCGGCGATAGGGATGCATAGCGATGCCGCTCGGTAGAATCACCCTTTATGTCCGCGATGTGGAAGCGACGATCGGTTTTTACGAGAAGCATTTTGGCTTCAAGCCACTCAGGCTCGAAGGCGATCGGATTATCGAACTGCTGGCGCAGGATGGCGGCGCCAATCTGATGATCCATCTCGCTGGAAAGGCCCAGAAGATGGGCCAGGTGCTGGTGAAACTGGGCTTCGACGTGGAAGATGTCGAAGCCTTCCGCGCCAAATGCGCTGCCGAAGGACTTGAATTCGGACCTTTGCATCAGGCTGACGGCTATGTGTTCGCCAATGCCAAGGACCCCTCTGGAAACCCCATAGCGATTTCCAGCCGCGCATTCAGGCGGTAGCTCGGGAGGCGATGAGCACCGCCTCCCGGATGTCATCCATCATCAAACGTAGCGGTTGACGATATTTTCCAGCAGTTCCTGCTTGCCGGACTTCGGCTGCGGGTTGATGTCCTTGGTCTCGACCCACTGTGCGATCTGGTCGAGCGAGTACTCGCCACGAAGCAGCTTCTGGCCTTCAGCCGAATCCCAGCCGGCGTAACGGTCGGCAAGCGGCTGCGACAGGGCTTTGTCCTCGATCATCTTGGCGGCAGCCTTCAGGCCACGAGCGCAGCAATCCATACCACCGATATGGCCGATCAGCAGGTCTGCCGGATCGAGCGACTGGCGGCGCAGCTTGGAATCGAAGTTGGTGCCGCCGCTCGTGAAGCCGCCGCCCGCCAGGACCTGATAGTAGGCCAGCGACATTTCCGGAACATTGTTCGGGAACTGGTCGGTATCCCAGCCGGACTGGTAGTCGTTGCGGTTCATGTCGATCGAGCCGAAGATGCCGAGCGCGTTGGCAAGCGCCAGTTCATGCTCGAAGGAATGGCCGGCGAGAATCGCGTGGCCCTGCTCGATGTTGAGCTTCACTTCGTTTTCGAGACCGTTCTTCTTCAGGAAGCCATAGACGGTCGCGACGTCATAATCGTACTGGTGCTTGGTCGGCTCCTGCGGCTTCGGCTCGATCAGGATCGCGCCCTTGAAGCCGATCTTGTGCTTGTATTCAACCACGAGGTTGAGGAAGCGGCCCATCTGGTCCAGCTCGCGCTTCAGGTCGGTGTTGAGCAGGGTTTCATAGCCTTCGCGGCCGCCCCAGAGAACGTAGTTTTCGCCGCCGAGCTTGTGCGTCGCATCCATGCAGGTCTTCACGGTCGCGGCCGAGAAAGCGAAGACATCCGGATCCGGATTGGTAGCCGCGCCCGACATGAAGCGGCGGTTGGAGAAGAGGTTTGCCGTGCCCCACAAAAGCTTGACGCCGGTATCGGCCTGCTTCTGGGCGAAGTAATCGACGATCTCGTTCAGGTTTTTGGTGTTCTCGGCGAAATTCTTGCCTTCCGGACGCACGTCGGCATCGTGGAAGCAGTAATAGGGCGAACCAAGCAAAGTGAAGAATTCGAAGGCAACGTCAGCCTTCAGCTTGGCAGCTTCCATCGTCTCGTTGAACCACGGACGCAGGAACGTCTGGCCGCCGAAGGGGTCGCCGCCCGGCCAGGTGAAGGTGTGCCAATAGGCAACGGCAAAGCGCAGATGGTCTTCCATGCGCTTGCCGAGAACCACTTCATCCTTGTTGTAGTGGCGGAAGGCCAGCGGATTGGTGCTGTCGGGGGCCTCATACTTGACCTTGGCGATATCGCCGAAAAAGCCGGTGCTCATGTCCTGTCTCCTTGGTTTTTGAATATTCTCATATTGCTTCGTCGCTTGTGACGCCCCCTCATCCGACCCTTCGGGCCACCTTCTCCCCGAAGGGAGAAGGTATGTGCGACGGCTGCAAGCTCAGTATCCCCCTCTCCCCTCGGGGAGAGGGCAGGGTGAGGGAGTATTACACCGCGCTCAACGGCTTAATCGCCGGATAGAGCGCGCGGTAGCGCTTGTAGGCATCCTCATAGGCGCCGGTCAGCGCCGTAACGGGCTCGATCGTGCCGGCCGTTTCCGGGGCCGAACACACGGCGACCGGATCGGCACCTGTCGCTGCGATCAGGCCGAGACGGGCAGCACCGAAGGCGGCTCCGAAATCGCCGTCGGCCGGCAGGTCGACTGGAACGCCAAGTGCGGTAGCGATCGAGGCCAGCCAATAGCGCGAGCGCGAGCCGCCGCCGATCGCCGTGACGCGGGCAATGTCGGTGCCGGCCGAGCGCAGTGCTTCGAGATTGTCGCGGATGGCGAAACTGACGCCTTCGAGCACTGCCTGCGTCAGCACGGCGCGGCCGCTCTCATGACCGAGACCGATGAAGGCGCCGCGGATCGTTGCATCATTGTGTGGCGTGCGCTCGCCCGAGAGATAGGGAAGGAAGGTGACGCTCGAAGGTGCTTTCAGCGTCTCGCCCAGCTCTCCGGTGAGGTCGGCGGCGGATTTGCCGGTAACGGTCGAATGCCAGTTCAGCGCATCGGTCGCCGACAGGATGACGCCCATCTGGTGCCAAGTGTTCGGCAGCGCATGGCAGAAGGCATGCACGGCGCTTTCCGGCTTCGGCAGGTAGGAACCGTTGGCGGCAAAGAGCACGCCCGAGGTGCCGAGCGAGACGAAGGCGGCGCCATGGCTGACCGTGCCCATGCCGCAGGCGGAAGCCGCATTGTCCCCTGCCCCGCCAGCCACGACGACATCGCCGGCAATACCCCATTTCGAGGCCAGTTCGCCACGTAGCTTGCCGGCGGCTTCCGTGCCCTCGACCAGTGTCGGCATCTGCTTTTCATCGAGACCGGTCGCGGCCAGCAACTCGGTCGACCATTTACGCTTGCCCGTATCAAGCCAGGAGGTGCCGGCGGAATCCGACATTTCCGAAATGTGCTCGCCGGTCAGCCACAGGCGCAGATAATCCTTCGGCAGCAGCACCCAACGCACCTTGGCAAAGACATCCGGCTCATGCTTAGCGACCCAGGCGAGCTTCGGTGCGGTGAAGCCGGGGAAGACAATATTGCCGGTCAGTGCCCGAAAACGCGGATCGGCGTCGAGGGCCGCCGCTTCATGATAGCTGCGCGTATCGTTCCAGAGAATGCAGGGACGCAGCACTTTGTCGTCGGCGTCGAGCAGCGTCGCGCCATGCATCTGGCCGGAAAGCCCGATACCGCGCACGGCGGCCAGCTCCTTTGGATGCGATGCCCTCAGACCGGCGACCGCTTCTTCGGTGGCGCGGATCCAGTGCGACGGCTCCTGCTCCGACCAGCCCGGATGCGGACGCGATACGTCGAGCCCGCCATTGGCCGAGCCGATGATCTTCTGGTCACCGTCGATCAGCATCGCCTTGACGCCGGACGTTCCAAGATCGAGACCCAAATACATTAGACAATACTCCCTAGAGTCCGCCGTTCACGGCAGATTGTCCTTCACGAAAATGTCGAGGCGTATGCGCTCCTGGCCGGCAATGAAGCCCTGGCCATCCGCCGTCGCCTTCAGGACGCGGACGGCACTGCGCACTTCATGGCCGGCATCCTGGTTGAGCACGGCATCGATCGTGCCGTCCTGCAGCGCCGCGCGCGTATGTTCGGTGAGTTCATGCGCCACCACCGTCAGCCCACGCCCCTGCCCGGTCGCCTTCAGCGCCCTGATCAGGCCGCGATTGCCGGCGCCGAGACTGTAGATACCAATGATGTCGTTGCTGCCGGCAAGCGCCTCAGAGACCAGCCCACTGGTGATCTCCGGATCGTCGCGCCCTTCAAGCACCGGCAACAACCGCAATTGCGGAAATTCCGCCGCCATCAGGGCGGCAAATCCCTCAAGGCGCTCGCGATGGTCGCGCACAAGCATGGAGCCGGCGAGAACCGTGATATCGCCCTTGCGGCCACCAAGGAACCGACCAAGCAACCGGGCTGCCGTCCGGCCGGCGGCAATATTGTCGACGCCGGCATAGTGATGCCGCGCGGAACCGGTGAGATCGGAGACGAGGGTGACGACGGGAATGCGCGCATCCACCAATCGGTTGACGGCGGCGCGAACCTCCGGTGCATCGGTCGCCACCAGCGCCACGCCGGCGACATCCTGTCCATGCAGCGCATCGAGCGCCGCCACCAGCGCCGGCGGATCGAATGCGGGCACTTCGACGATGCGGATCTCGGTGCGCTCGAGAGACGAGCGTGTCATCGCCTGGCGCACCTCGGCGTAAAGCCCGTGCATGAAGGAATTGTCGCCGGTCGGCAGGATGAAAACCAGCGGATAGACGCGACCCTTGGCAAGATTGGCCGCTGCCACGTCGCGCACATAGCCGATGTCGCGGATGGCCGCTTCCACCTTCTCTCGCGTCACGATACGCACGCCCGGGCGCTGGTTCAGCACCCGATCCACGGTCGCAAGGCTGACGCCCGCAGCAGCGGCGATATCGTAAACAGTGGGTCTCATCAGCTCCTCCTGACGAGATGCTTACCGCCATTTCTGATGTACGTAAATCAGAAATTTTTTTGCGCTGATATTTTCCTGTCAATCGCCACAACGAAAAAGGGCTCCTCGATGTGAGGAGCCCATTCATTGCAAGAGGATAGGACGAAATCAATGGCCTCCGCCGCCACCGCCGCCCGCCGTCTTCGGCTTGCTCAGCATCAGCACGCCGAGGATCATCGCCAGAAACAATACCGTCAGCATCAGGAAGATATCGCTGAAGGACATGATCATCGCCTGCTGCGTCGTCATGTTGACCATCTGCCTCAGCGCAGCCTGAGAACCATCCAGGCCTGAGGCGGTGAAGCTGGTGGCCATGTTGTTCAGCTGAGCCACGGCGGCCTGGTTGCCCCAGTTGATATTGTCGCGCAGGTTGAAGTAGTGCAGATCCTGCCGGTTCGTCAGCAGCGTATTGATGATGGCAAGGCCAACGGCGCCGCCGAGGTTACGCGTCAGGTTGAACAGGCCGGATGCGCCGCGCATGCGCGCGGGCGGCATGGTTCCGAGCGCGATGTTGTTGATCGGCACCATGCAGAGCATCAGCCCGAAGCCGCGCAGGATCTGCGGGATCAACAGCTCGTAGAAATCCCAATCCGTCGTCAGATGCATCATGACGTAAGTGCCGGCTGAAAAGCTCGTAAAGCCTATGATCATCAAGATGCGCAGATCGAGTTTGCTCGACAGGAAGCCGGCGAGCGGTGCCGTGAAGAACATCGTCAGGCCCGACACGAACATCGTCTCGCCGATCTGTAGCGAATCGTAACCGCGGATGCGGGCGAGATAGAGCGGGTAGATGTAGGTCAGGCCATAAAGACCGATGCCCATCACGAAGGAGAACACCGAGCCGAAGGAGAAGTTCTTGTTGGCGAAGGCCTTGAGGTCCACCACCGGAAAATCCACGGTGAAGGCACGATAGAAGAAGATGATCGCACCAATGGCGGAGGCGATGGCGCCCGCCACGATGAAATTATCGTTGAACCAGTCGTTGGTGTTACCCTCTTCCAGCACATATTCCAGCGCCCCGAGGAAGACGCCCATCGAAATCAAGCCCCACCAGTCGAATTTCTTCATCAGCGACAGCTCAGGCTTGTCGAAGTCGATGAAATTCCAGGTGACGATGGCAACGACGATGCCTGGCGGGATGTTGACCAGGAACAGCCAGTGCCAGGAGAAGGCATTGGACAGATAGCCGCCGACGGTCGGACCGATGGTCGGCGCAAGCGTCGCAATCAGGCCGATGATCGGCGAAACGACGTTACGCTTCGAGGGCGGGAAGATGGTGAAGGCCGCCGCGAACACCGACGGGATCATGCCACCGCCGATGAAGCCCTGGATCGCGCGGTAGATGATCATCTGGTCGATGTTGGTAGCGGTGGCCGCGAGCGCGCTGGCTGCGGTGAAACCGGCAGCCGAGATCGCGAAGAGATACCGCGTCGAGATGATGCGCGCCAGCGTTCCCGACAACGGGATCATGATGACTTCGGCGATCAGATAGGCCGTCTGCACCCAGCCGATCTCATCCGAGCCGGCGCTGAGGCCGGCCTGGATTTCGCTGAGCGACGCCGAGACGATCTGAATGTCGAGGATCGACATGAACATGCCGAGCACCATCGCAAGGAAGGCTATGAGCTTCTTTGGGTCTATGCGTTCGTCCGCCGGAGAAACGGCGGGTGCCGGCGCCCGCGGAGGGGAGCCTGCGGTAGTGCTGGCCGACGACATGATCTGTCTCTCCCGAGCTTACTTGTCCGGCGCCGTGCGGGTGTCGACGTCTACGACGACACTCAGGCCGGCGCGCAGGCGGCCGCTATCGAGTGCATCCTGCGGCAAGGCAATGCGAACCGGCACGCGCTGGATGATCTTGGTGAAATTGCCCGTCGCGTTTTCCGGCGGCAGCAGCGAGAAGACCGAGCCGGAGGCCGGCGAAATCGACTCGACCGTGCCGACGATCGGATGATCGCTATAGGCATCGACCTGGACATTGACCTTCGAACCGGGAACCAGATGCTGGATCTGCGTTTCCTTGAAGTTGGCGTCGATGTAGAGCTGGCGGGTCGGAACGATCGCCATCAGCTTCTGGCCGGGAGAGACGAGATCGCCTTCCTGGACGGAGCGGTTACCGACGACGCCGTCATAGGGCGCCTTCAGCACGGTAAACGAGAGATCGCGGGCAGCCTTGTCGCGGGCGGCTTCGAGACCCTTGATGGTGCTCTCGGCCTGGGTGCGCTGCGCCTGCAGAAGGTTGATATTGGCCTGGGCCGATGCGATGGCGGCGTCACCGCCGACGAGATTGGCCTTGGCCTGATCAAGCGCGATATTGGCGCTATCGAGCGAAGCCGTGGTGCCGACCGACTTCGCCTGAAGTTCGGCGGCGCGGGTCTGGGTGATTTGCGCACCGCGCACCGTTGCTTCAAGCGCGACCTTCTGGGCCTGCGACTGGGCAAGGGTCGCCTGACCGGCGGCAATCTGCGCATCGATCGTGTGCAGCGACAGCTGCTCGGTGACGAGCGAGGCCTGCGCCTGTTCCAGCGCCAGCTTGTAATCGCCGTCGTCGAGCGTTGCGAGCACGTCTCCCGTCTTGACCTGCTGGTTGGCGACGACATTCACCTTGGCGACATAGCCGGTGACCTTCGGCTGGATGGTCGCGATGTCGCCTTCGATATAGGCGTCATCGGTGGAAACCATGAAGCGGCCCGTCGTCCACCAGTCATAGCCGTACCAGCCGCCGCCGACGAGCGCCAGAACGACGACGATCGGCAAAACCAGGCTGCGCCGCTTCTTCTCGGCGGGCGGTGGGGCCACCTCGGCCGGAGATGCAGGCGCAGCCTGGGCGGGGGCTGGGTTGCCGCGCGTTTCCGCGGCGGGAGCTTCGGCGGATACGCCGGCTTCCGTTGCTTCCATTTCGGTATCAGCGGCATCGTTCACGATGCGTGCTACGTTGTTACCATGACTAGACGACATTGCCCTACCACCGGAGAATCTGGGTAAAATAATCGAACTGAACGGTTCGGTTCAGTTGACATAGATCGTTTTCCACTCCATATCAAGTGGTATCGAACCGCTGAGTTCGATTTATTTGGCGAATCTGATTAAGGTTCCCGAAAAGTGACCGAGTGAAGGAGACCATGAAGCACGAACCGCAAAATGTCGCCGTCTTGAACGCACCCGCATCTGGTGGACGATGGGCCGCTGGTGAGGATCCGGTCAAGCGCCAGCAGATTCTGGAAGGCGCCAAGCGCGTTTTCATGAAGATGGGGTTCGATGCCGCGAGCATGAACGACGTTACGCGAGAAGCGGGCGTCTCCAAGGGCACGCTGTATGTCTACTTTGCCAATAAGGAAGACCTGTTCTCAGCCATGATGGATAGTGAGAGGGCGCATTTTGTAGAATTGGTGCGCACCACACTTGCCGACGAGGCAGATGTCGCTTCCTCTCTTTATGAATTCGGCATGGTGTTCGTGACTCACGTCACTTCCGAAAAGACCATCAGCGCCATGCGCACCCTCATCGGTGTGCGCGAGCGCATGCCCTCTCTCTGTCAACGCTTTTTCACCGGTCCGGAAAATCTGCGCACTATCTTGCGAGGCTTCCTGGAACGTCAGGTCGCAGTCGACCGCCTCAACATCGAGGATTTCGATATGGCTGCGCGTCATTTTCTCGAAATG
This sequence comes from Rhizobium sp. RCC_161_2, assembly GCF_041355235.1. Classification (NCBI taxonomy): domain Bacteria; kingdom Pseudomonadati; phylum Pseudomonadota; class Alphaproteobacteria; order Hyphomicrobiales; family Rhizobiaceae; genus Rhizobium; species Rhizobium sp. RCC_161_2. Next base: position 703,484 of record NZ_JBFUPL010000003.1, read on the forward strand.
GCCAGCGGTGGCTATTTCAAGCTAAGGCTCTTCGGCGACATGGAAGTGCCTCCTTCGAAAGAGGAGATCGACTATGTCGTGCGCGGCGCCTTACGCGTCTTCCTGGCTGCCTATGGTAGCAATCGGAAAGATCAAGCCTGACCGCTTCCGATAGCTGGCGGATATCAGCTCCAATCCCGCAACCGCGATCAAATCCTTCAATTGGTCAGCGCCTAACAATAGGCGCGCAACCAGGGAGCTAAACATGAGCGCGGTCGGACGAGCGATATGGTTCATCGAAAGCCATTTTGCGTCGGATATCTCACTCGACGAGATTGCCGCTACGGCCGGTCTGTCGCGTTACCATCTGTCGCGCGTCTTCGGGCTCACCACCGGCCATTCGATCAGCGGCTATATCCGGGGCCGGCGCCTTAGCGGGGCCGCGCTTGCGCTGATCGACAGCTCATCGACCATTCTCCAGGTTGCCCTCGATGCGGGCTATGGCTCGCATGAGGCTTTCACCCGTGCCTTTCGCGAGCATTTCGGCATGACGCCGGACAGCCTGCGCAAACAGGGGCATGCCAGAAACCTTGCCTTACTGGAGCCGATCAGAATGGACGACACCCGCCTCCCCAAGCTCGACGCGCCGCGTTTCGAGACCCGCCCCGCAATGCTGCTCGCCGGCCTTGCGGAAACCTATGCCCATGAGGCCACCCAAGGGATTCCCTCGCTCTGGCAGCGGTTCAACCAGCATTTTGGCCACATCCCCGGCCAGGTCGGCAATGTCGCCTATGGCGTCTGCACCCAGGCCGAAGGCGAGACCGAAAGCTTCCGCTATATGTCCGCCGCCGAGATCAGCGCGGCCGACGACCTGCCGGAGGGCTTTACGACCCTGAAACTGCCGCAGCAGCGCTATGCGGTCTTCACGCATCGCGGCCACATCTCCGGCATCTCCGCCACCGTTCATCAGATCTTCGGCGAGTGGCTGCCGCAATCCGGTCACCAGCACGCCAGCCTGCCGGATATGATGGAGCGCTACGATGATCGTTTCGACCCTCAGACCGGCATGGGCGTGACGGAGATCTGGATTCCCCTGAAGGCATAGAAGCAGCTGCGGCGCCTACGAAAATGGCGCCGCCGCTTGCACCTGTGAATTCGCTCCTTACATTACCGACGATTATTGAGGAGCCGGAGCTGGGGGTCAGCGTTCGGCAAACGCTGACCAAAGGAAATCGTTAATGGACATTGTTGGCTTGATCCAGGATCCGAGCGCATGGGTTGCGCTGATCACGCTTGTCGTCATGGAGGTGGTGCTCGGTATCGACAACCTCATCTTCATCTCGATCCTGACCAACAAGCTTCCGCCCGAACATCGTGAGAAGGCCCGCAAGATCGGTATCGGCCTCGCGCTCATCATGCGTCTTGCCCTGCTCGGCACCGTCGCCTGGATCGTGCAGCTGACGGCGCCGGTCTTTGAGCTCTTCGGTCACGGCTATTCGTGGAAGGACATGATCCTGATCGGTGGCGGTCTATTCCTGGTCTGGAAGGCCACGAAGGAAATCCATCACAATGTCGACCCCGCCGAACACGGCGAGGACTTCATCGCCAAATCGACAACGACCGGCTTTGCCGCGGCCATCGGCCAGATCCTGCTGCTCGACCTCGTCTTCTCGGTCGACAGCATTATCACCGCCGTCGGCATGACGCCGCATCTGCCGATCATGTTCGTTGCCGTCATCGCCGCCGTCACCGTCATGCTGGTCGCCGCCAACCCGCTTGCCAATTTCATCGAGAAGAACCCGACCATCGTCATGTTGGCGCTGGCCTTCCTGTTGATGATCGGCACGACGCTGATTGCCGAAGGCATGGGCTTCCACGTTCCCAAGGGCTACGTCTACACCGCCATGGCCTTCTCGGCCGCCGTCGAAGTGCTGAACATGATAGTACGCAACAGACGGAAAAAGGCGGCTGGCGGGCATTGAGAAAAAGGTCCGCACCCGTATATGGGTGCGGCACTCACTCCTGGACGTGGACGTCGACCCATTCGCCGATGTCACCCCGACCGTAAATGTCCACCTTGATCCATATGTTGCCGCGAACGATGTCGTTCGCGGCATCGTCGGTGATGGTGCCGCTTGCGAGCATTACTTCCAGACGCTGGCGGTTGGCGGGGTCCGAGAAGAAGCTGTCGCCCTGATCGCCCCGATCGCGGCGGCGGTAGGCGTGATAGTTCGCGCGATCCTGCCGGATAATCTGCCAGGGCAGCTCCAGGCGCTCTCCCTTGGAATTATACAGATCGTCGTGACCGATATAGGCCCGGTAGCTATCGAGAAGACGGGCCGAACCATCACGCGTGATCGTCGATTGGGCGGCGGCTGGGCTGAGCATGGCTCCCAAGAATAAAAAGCTCAAAATGAATTTCTTCATTGCTTTCTCCCATTGATCAATTGAAGACCCATTCTGCCACTGTCGCAAAAATTGCAAATGAAAAATAATATGTCCGTCTTTCTATTCAGGCTTTTCCGAATGGAAATAGGAGAAGAGATCGTGATAGACGAAGCCACGGGATAGCACCGCGCTTGCATCCGCGCCGTGTTACGACGCACTTTCCCTTGACGTCATCCGATGAATATGGCCTAAGGCCAGCCAAACGGAAAACGCGGAATTGAAGCGGCAAGACGCCCTTTTCCGGCCAGTTTCCTGATCCAGATAAACATTTCCAGCCGGGCAGCGCTTATCCCACGCAGCGGCCTGGCTTTTTCTGACGGGCAAACAAAATGACCACTTCAGGCGTTCGCGTCCGCATCGCACCCTCCCCGACCGGCGAGCCCCATGTCGGCACCGCCTATATCGCACTGTTCAATTATCTCTTCGCCAAGAAGCATGGCGGCGAGTTTATCCTGCGCATCGAAGACACCGACGCGACGCGGTCGACCCCGGAATTCGAGACCAAGGTGCTCGACGCGCTGAAATGGTGCGGCCTTAAATGGTCGGAAGGTCCCGATATCGGCGGCCCCTACGGCCCCTATCGCCAGAGCGACCGCAAGGATCTCTACAAGCCCTACGTCGAGAAGATCGTCGATGCCGGCCACGGCTTCCGCTGCTTCTGCACGCCGGAGCGCCTGGAGCAGATGCGCGCCGCCCAGCGCGCCGCCGGCCTGCCGCCGAAATATGACGGCCACTGTCTGAACCTTTCGGCTGAGGAAGTCACGTCGCGCGTCGCCGCCGGCGAGCCGCATGTCGTGCGTATGAAGATACCGACCGAAGGCACCTGCAAGTTCCATGACGGCGTCTATGGCGACGTCGAAATCCCGTGGGATGCCGTGGACATGCAGGTTCTGCTCAAGGCCGACGGCATGCCGACCTATCATATGGCCAACGTCGTCGACGACCATCTGATGAAGATCACCCATGTGGCGCGTGGCGAGGAATGGCTCGCCTCGGTGCCGAAGCACATCCTGATCTATCGCTATCTCGGCCTCGAACCGCCGGTCTTCATGCACCTGTCGCTGATGCGCAATGCCGACAAGTCGAAGCTGTCGAAGCGCAAGAACCCGACCTCGATCTCCTATTACACGGCACTCGGCTATATCCCCGAAGCGCTGATGAACTTCCTCGGCCTGTTCTTCATGCAGATCGCTGAAGGCGACGAGCTGTTGACCATGGATGAGCTGGCCGAAAAGTTCGATCCGGAAAACCTCTCCAAGGCCGGCGCGATCTTCGATATCCAGAAGCTCGACTGGCTGAACGGCCGCTGGATCCGCGAAAAGTTCTCGGAAGAGGAATTCCAGCAGCGGGTTCTGACCTGGGCGATGGAAAACAGCCGCCTGCAGGAAGGCCTGAAGCTGTCGCAGTCGCGCATCTCCAAGCTCGGCGAACTGCCGGATCTCACCGGCTTCCTGTTCAAGTCCGACCTCAATCTCGATCCCTCCGCTTTTGCCAAGATCAAGTCGACGCCGGAAGAACTGCTGGAAATCCTGAATACGGTGCAGCCGGACCTCGAAAAGATCCTCGAATGGAATGTCGAGACGATCGAAGCCGAACTGCGCGCCATTGCCGACCGCATGGGCAACAAGCTGAAGGTCATCGTCGCGCCGCTCTTCGTCGCCGTATCGGGCTCCTCGCGCTCGCTGCCGCTTTTCGATAGCATGGCGATCCTTGGCCGCTCCGTCGTGCGCCAGCGGCTGAAACTTGCCGCCCAGACCGTTGCGACGCTCGTCGGCCCGAAGAACTGAACCGGACGTAGAACCATGAACGACAAGACCGAAACATCAGCCCTCTCCTCCGACGCAACGGAAGTTCGCGCCCAGAAGCTGAAGCTGCTGCGCGAAAAGATCGGCGACGTCTATCCGGCGCATTTTCACCGGACGCTGACCAATGCCGAGCTGACGGCGAAATATGAAGGCCTGGAGCCGGACACGGAAACCACCGATGTCGTCACCGTTGCCGGCCGCGTCTACTCGTCACGCAATTCCGGCATGTTCATGGACATCCATGACGCCTCCGGCAAGATCCAGATCTTCAGCCACAAGGACGTCACCGGCGAAGACGCCCGCGCCCTGCTGCCGATGATCGATATCGGCGACATCATCGGCGTCACCGGCGTCGTCCGCCGCACCAAGCGCGGTGAGCTGACGATCAACGCCCAGCAGATCACCATGCTGACCAAGTCGCTGCTGCCGATGCCCGAGAAGTGGCATGGCCTCTCCGACATCGAGCTGCGCTACCGCAAGCGCCATCTCGACATCATGACCAACGAAGAATCCAAGCTCCGCTTCCAGCAGCGCAGCCGCATCGTCTCCGGTATCCGTCGCTTCATGGAAGATGACGGCTTCATGGAAGTCGAAACGCCGATGCTGCATTCGGTCTATGGCGGCGCCACCGCCGAGCCGTTCAAGACGCATCACAACACGCTGAAGCTCGACATGTACCTGCGCATCGCGCCGGAACTGTTCCTGAAGCGCACGCTGGTTTCGGGCCTCACCGACAAGGTGTTCGAGATCAACCGCAACTTCCGCAACGAAGGCGTCTCGACCCGGCACAATCCAGAATTCACCATGATGGAGTGCTATTGGGCCTATGCCGACTACGAGGACATCATGGACCTCGTCGAGCGTCTGTTCTCGACGCTGGCGCTGTCGATCCACGGCAGCACGGAATTTGCCTTCGGCGATAAGCAGATCTCCTTCAAGGGTCCGTTCCGTCGCGTGCCCATGCCCGATGCCGTCAAGGAAGCGACCGGCATCGACTTCCTGGCGCTCAAGACCGACGAGGAAGCCCGCGCCGCCTCCAAGGCCGCCGGCTTTACCGTCGAGAAGGACGCCACCTGGGGCGAATGCCTCGCCTTCATCTTCGAAGAGAAGGTCGAAGGCACGCTGATCCAGCCGTCGCACGTCACGCATTTCCCGAAGGACATCTCGCCCTTCGCCAAGGAAGTGCCGGGCGAACCGCGCCTCGTCGAACGCTTCGAGACCTACTGCAACGCGTGGGAACTCGGCAACGCCTTCTCGGAACTCAACGATCCGGAAGAGCAGCGCGCCCGCATGGTCGAGCAGTTGGAGCAGGCGCATGCGCGCGGCGAGAAGCAGAAGGAACTGGACGAGGAATTCCTCGACGCCATCGACCAGGGCATGCCGCCCGCCGGCGGCCTCGGCATCGGCGTCGATCGCCTGATCATGCTGCTGACCAACTCCCCGTCGATCCGCGACATCATCCTGTTCCCGGCACGCCGCGCCAAGGCGGACTGAGCCGGCTTAGCCAAGACAGCATAAAAAAACAAAGGCCGCCATGGTGACCCTGGCGGCCTTTGTCGTTCATACAATAGCGCTTACGCGTATTCCACCCAGACACCACCCGCATCGGCGGAACGCACGCAATTCTCCACCCATCGCACACCCTCAAGGCCGGCATGGACATCGGGAAAGCCGAGCTCTTCCATTCCGGCTGGCGCAAGGCCACGCTGCCCGTCGATGGCAAAGCCGAAGCGCCGGTAGAGATTGGCCCAGGCTTCGAACAGCCCCTCCGGATGGCCGCCGCCGATGCGGTCGTCGATCCGGGCCTCCGGATAGAGATAGTCCATGCCTCGCTCAAGGATACGCACCGGCTCGCCCTGGATCTCACAGGAGAGCTGGTTGGGACGCTCGTCCCACCATTCGACGCTTGCCTTCGACCCGACGATGCGGACCTTCTGGCCATGCATGGAACCGGCATTGACGGCGCTCGACCAGACGGTTGCGAGCGCGCCGTTGTCGTATTCCATCAGGGTCACGGCATTGTCCTCAAGCGGCGCCCGGCTCTTGACGAAGCTCTGGCGCGTGCACATCAACCGCTTGATCTTCAGATGCGGCAGGATGACTTCCGAAATATAGAGCGGATGCGTCCCGACATCGCCGAGCACATAGCTCGGACCGGCGAATTTCGGATCGACGCGCCAGCGCGTGGACGGGTTCAGCTCCTCGACCGCCGCGCTATGGAAACCATGGGCGAACTGCAAATTGACGATACGGATTTCCCCGAGATCACCATTCCTCACCATGGCCCGCGCCTGCTCGATCATCTGGTGCCCGGCGTAGCCATAGGTGACGCCGACGATACGGTTCCGCACCTGCGAAAGCGCCTTCAGTTCTTCGGCCTCGGCAATGGTGAAACAAAGCGGCTTCTCGCAGACGACATGCAGATCATGCTCCAGCGCGGCCTTACAGATGGCAAAATGGGTATTGTTCGGAGTCGCGATCGAGACGGCCTCGATGCCGTCTGGCCGCTTGGCCTCCGCGGCAAACATAGCCAGATAATCCGCATAGCTGCGCGCCTCGTCGAGCCCAAGCTCCACACCGAAGGCCCGACCGCGCTCCGGATCGATATCGAAAGCGCCGGCCACGAGTTCGAATATGCTGTCCCTGAGTGCCGCCGAGCGATGGATATAGCCGATCTGGCTGCCGCGCCCGCCTCCGACCATGCCCCAGCGGATCGGCTTTCTCTTCAGTCCTGACATTGCCCTATTCCCTGTTCCTAGAAGCCGACCGAGCGCAGATAATCGCGGCTTTCCTTCACATCCTCGAGGCTCCCCGCCACACTCGACGGATCGCGTTCCTGCTCGACGGTGATGAAACCGTGATAGCCGATCTCGGCGAGCGTCCGCTTCACCTCGGGATAGTCGATGAAGCCCCGACCGATCGGGCACATGACGCCCTGGGCGCAAGCCTCGAAGAAACGGATCTTCTCGCCGAGCACGCGCTCGAACACCGCCTGGTCGATATCCTTGAAATGGACGTAGTCGAGCCGGTCCGAATAGCGGCGCAGCGCCTCCACAGGATCCATGCCGGCATAATAGGTATGGCCGGTATCGAGGCAGAAGCCGGCCGTCTCGGCCGGTACGTCCCTCGCGATCCGTTCGATCTCGTCGGCGAACTCGATATAACCGCCGGCATGGGGATGGATGACGGCGCGGACGCCGTATTTGTCTCGGGCAAGCTCGGCGATGGCCTTGATGTTGGCGACCATGCCCGCCCAGTCCTTGTCGGACAATCGCGGCGCGCGGTCGGAATGACCGGCGGCATAATCCCTATCGTCATGCCCCCAGTCCATGACGGTGAGATAGGGCGTCCTGAACCGCTGGCCGTCAGCCTGCTCCGACTGCGGCAGCCTGGTGATCACGGCGCAGATCTCGTCCGTCTGCCGAAGCAGGTTCTGGCGATTGTCCGGAGAAACAAGGTCATCGAAAATCGTGCCGGCGACGATGAAGAGATTGCGCTCGGAGAGAGCCTCGGCGACCCGCTGGTGATCGAGCGGCACATAGCCGTATGGCCCAAGTTCAAGACCGCCATAGCCGGCGGCAGCGGCTTCGTCAAAAACGCGCTCCCAGGCAGGCAAGTTCGGATTTTTGACGTCGTCCACGCCCCAGCAGCATGGAGCGGTCGTAATCGTGATGGTCACGGGGTCATTTCCTGTCTGATATCGGTAAGGTCGAACGGCGGGCCAGTGCTCAGGCGCGTTTCGTCGGCCAGTATTTGTCGACATATGTCTGGATTTCCGAGCGCATGAACTTTCCGGAAGCGTCAGCCCGCTCTTCCCAGCCGAAGACGCAAGCCGTGACGATGCCGTCGAAGCCGACCGCCGCCAGCGACGAGAAGAAGACGTCCCAGTCGATCTCGCCCTGGTACATGTCCATGTGCTGGTGGATCGTCACCTTCGCGCCTGGCGGATTGACGATGTAGCGCAGGCCGGAGGACGCCCTATGGTTATAGGTGTCGGCCACATGCACATGGTTGATCAGCGGACCCGCGTCCCGGATCATCTTCGCCATGTCGTCGCCGAAGTAGAAGGTGTGTGGTGCGCAGTAGAGGAACTTCACTCTGTCGGAACCAATCGTCTTCAGCATGTCGATCGCCGGATGCAGCGTCTCGCACCAGTCTTCAGGATGCGGCTCCATGTTGAGGGTAACGCCTTCCTTTTCGAAGACCGGAACGAGTTCCTCGATCGAACGCCACCAGGCCGCCTCGCTGTGTTCGTGGGTATGCATGCCGCCGCAGCAAATGGAGCGGTGGCTCCGGTCCGGCGAAGGGCCGCGGCCGAATTCCGAATTCATCGTGTCGCAATCCATCTCGACGGCGACCCGGATCGCTTCCTTCCAATAGCTGACCGCCGCCTGCCGCTCATCCTCGTGCGGGCTTGCCCAGCGATACATCGGCAGAAGCGATGCGAGCTTGACACCGTGGTCCTTCAGCGCTGCCTTGAATTCGGCGATGCGCTCCTTGTGAGCACGAGGCCGCACCCACCAGGGAAGGAAATCATCGCGCGGCGACAGTTCGATATGGTCATAGCCAAGCTCCGCGGCCTTGCGGCAAAGTTGATCGAGCGGCAGGTGCCGGTGCATATGCGGGTCGAGTGCGATCTTCATCGGGGCTCCTCCGTCATCCGCTCGACCATGAGAGGGCCAGCGGATGCTCTTTCGTCTGGATCGTTTTCAAGGATTCGGTTTTCCTCCCGAATTGCCCGGAGGATAGGCCCGCACCGTGCCGGCTCTCCAATCCTTCCTTGATCAAATTTGATCATTGGCGTAGGGCAGCATGGATGCAGGGCTGAGCTGATGCTGCCGGAGGAGTGGATGACGAAGGTCACCTTGAAGGATGTCGCGGAAGCGGCCGGCGTCGGCACGGCCACGGTCGAGCGCGTCGTCAACGGCCGTGGCGGCGTCCGGCCCGAAACCGTAGAAAAGGTGTTTCTTGCCGCCAAGAGGCTGAACTACCGGCATGCGCTGTCGAACGCCCATCGCGGTCTCATCCGGATCGAGGTGATCCTGGTGCGGCCGGAAACCAGCTTCTATTCGCGGATGAACCAGGCTTTTGAGCGCATCGCCGCCTCCCTCGACCATGGCATCCTCGTTCACCGCACCTTTGCCCGGGAAAACGACCCGGCGGACTTCGCCCATTATATCGCCAATCCGAAAGTCCGCAGATCGGCGCTGATCGTCGTCGCGCCGGACCATCCGGACGTGGTCACCAGCGTCAGACAGGCGCGCGGCCTCGGAATTCCCGTCGTCCAGATCATGACCCGCCCGGCACCGGAGCTGCCCTATGTCGGGATCGACAACTACGCCGCCGGCCGCACCGCCGCCCACTATATGTCACGCATGCTGGCCGGACAGATGGGCGCCTTCGTCGCGCTCTGTCACAGCGGTGCCTATGAGAACCACAAGGAGCGCATTCGCGGGTTTTCCGCCTATCTCGCCGAGCAGGGTTCGAACGCCCACGCCTTCACAGAAGTGATGTTCGACTTCGACGATGAGCATAATGCCATGGAACTGCTTCGCGCTGCCCTCACCCGCGATCCCAATATCATCGGCGTCTACAGCGCTGGAGGTGATAATGTGGCCGTCGCTTCCGTTCTCCAGCAAAACCGGCAGCGAGGGATATTCTGGGTCGGCCATGAACTGACCGAGCAGACACGCGGCTACCTGCGCCAGGGCATCCTGTCGATCGTGCTGGATCAGGCGCCGGAGATCCAGGCACGCCGCTCGATCGACCTGACGTTGAAGACATTGGGGCTGATCGATGTCGAGGTCAGCGCCGAGCCCGTGCGCTTTCTCACCGTAACCTCGGAGAACCTCTGAACCAATCGCGGTTGCGGGTGGTCATTGCCACCAGATGGCGTATAAGTCCCGCCAACCGCGGCGGCATCTTCGCCGCCCTCACATCAAAGGTGCGAATCCATGACCGACAACACGACCGCAGACACCGACAACGAACAGCAGCGGCTGGCCGATCTTGCCGAGATCGGCGATGTCGATCTGTCTCAGTTCGCACCGGGGACCTTCGGTTGCCACGAAGCGATGCATACGGCCTCGCTCATGCTCGACATGACCGACGATCACCTGCTGCAACACCCCGCCATTCTCGCCGATCCGGAATTCTACCGCCTCGCCAGCAATGTTCATGAGGCCCTGTTCGCGCTTTACCAGGCCATTGGCGAGAAGCATCTGGCGGATTGAGGGTCTTCATCGTAGGCCGGAAACAGCGACGTTAGCCCGGATCAATTCGTCACCGGCGATCGCCGGTTGCTGGCGCCCGTCATTGTCGGGTCTAGACCCGGCGGTGGCGCCGCCTTCGGGTCGGTGGCATCGACGCCGATGAATTCGTCGCCCTTGTCGGGCTCGGGCGGCAGGTTGCCGGTCGTCGCGGGCTCACGCCGCTCGGGTGCAGCATGGGCGGCTTCCTTCGCCGCAGCCTTTTCTTCCGCCGCTACTGCTGCCTTCTGCTTGTCCGCCTTGGCGTCGCCACCCTTGCCGTTCTCGGCGGCCAGGGGATCCTCGCAATCACTATAATTTTTTAGCCCAGCCAGCGTCGCGTCGATATCCTTGGGCAGCATGTTGATCTGCTCGCCGTAGAACAGGCCCTGAGTGCTCGCATCGCCATTGTAATAACGCGCCGTGACTGGCGCCTCGACGGTACCATCAGCGACCTTTTCCGGATGCGGCACATAGACGACATCGGCACCGAGCGCCCGGCCGCGAATATCGGATCGCAAAGTCGGTCCATTCTTGTCGAGAACCACCACCTGAACGAGATCCGGTTTCTGCTCCTCATAAACGGCCTTGGCGACGCGGAGTGCTGTCCTCACACGCGTCAGGCCATCGGTCGGATCCGTGCGGATATATTTGCGCACCCAGAAGCGGTTTTCCTTGCGAATGGTGACGAGGCTGACGTCGCTGCATTGCAGGCCATTTGGGGAGGCCGAAACGAAACTCTGAAGCTTGTCCCTGCCCATATAAAGCGCGAAAGCGCCGGAGGAGCCTATCAACAAGGCCACTCCGCCGATGAGGACGACGAGCTTCCGGGGTGACCGGAACATATGCAGTAAGGCGCTCACGCCAACTGCTCCAGCATAAAGCACTCCAACGCGACAAGATGATCGATCCTCACGTTAGGGGTGTGGCGTTTCGGAATGCTTAAAACAGAGATGAAACTTGTGTCGCCGTCGCTGCTTTTACCAAAAAAGGTCCAGATTTTTCAGTCCGATGTCGGTTCTTGCCTTATGCCGCGCAGCCATGCTTTAACCGGGACATGGCGTTCACTTTGAGACAGCTTCAATACTTCGTCGCCGTGGCCGAACAGGGCTCGGTCACACGCGCCGCGCAGAACCTGTCGATCTCACAATCCTCGGTCACCGAAGCGCTGAAAGAACTGGAAAGCGATCTCGGCGTCGAGCTGTTCGAGCGCCATCCGCGCGGGCTCACCATCACCCACAACGGCCATCAGTTTTTGCGCCACGCGACGAAGATCCTCGCGACCGTTTCCGACGCCCGCACCAGCTTTTCCGGCCAGCAGAATGCCGCCGGCGGCACGCTGAACATCGGCGTCACCTCGCTCGTCGCCGGCTATGTGCTCTCCGATCTCCTGGCGCGCTATCGCCGCGCCTGCCCCGGTGTCGAAGTCAGCGCCATCGAGGACAATGGCGGCTATCTGGAACATCTTCTGGTTGGTGGCGAGCTCGACGTTGCCGTCATGGTCATTTCCAATCTGCGCGACCGCATGGCGCTGCAAGCCGAGATCCTGGAAACATCCCCCTATCGGCTCTGGCTGCCCATGGGTCATCCCCTTGTCTCCGCCGACATCATCAGCGTTGCCGACATCACCCGCGAACCGCTGATCATGCTGACCATCGACGAAATCGAGGAAAACACCGGCAAGCTGCTGACGGCGCTCGGCGCTCGCCCGCATGTCGCCTTCCGTACCCGCTCCGTCGAGGCCGTGCGCAGCCTGGTCGCCACCGGCGCCGGCGTCGCGCTGCTGCCGGATCTCGTCTACCGCCCCTGGTCGCTGGAAGGCGACCGCATCGAGAGCCGCGACGTCTCCGGCTCGCTGCCGGTCGTGCAGGTCGGCATGGTCTGGCGGAAAGGATCGAGCCTGCCGCAGGCGGCCCGCGATTTTGTCGGCGTCGCCGAAAGCATGCGCTCGGGGCGGCAGCGATAGTGGAGAGCTATTCCACAGGCACCAAGGAGCGGAGGATCAATCATGAAGGCCGCCATAATATTCGACTGCGAATTTCTATGTCTCGAAGGCTCGCAACGCAGATTCTGGTGCGCGGCGCATGATCCCGATCCAGTGATCGCAGAGATTGGAGCGGTCAAGCTGAGCCTGGAAAGCGACTTCCCCATTCTGGGCACCTATAAAGCCTATGTCCGCCCAATCGACCGGTTTGGCAACCAATATGCGCTCGACCCGTTCTTCACCACGCTGACCGGCATTACTGAAAAGAATATCAAGACGGAAGGCCTCACCTTGCAGGATGCACTTGCCGGCCTCGACAGCTTCTCGGACGGCGCCCGCTTCTGGTCCTGGGGCAAGGACGAGCTGAACATGGTGGCGATCAGTTGCTATGTCGCCGGAATTCAGCCGCCAATCCCTGCCTGGCGCTTTGACAATGCCGTCAAATTACTGCTCGCGGCGGAAATGCCCATTAAGGACCTGGCGAAGACCCCAAGCAATAAGCTCGCCGACTATTATGGCGTGGACCATCTTCCTCTGCAGGGTCATGACGCGCTCGACGATGCACTTTCAGTGTCCTATACCCTGCAACATCTTATGAAGGCTGGGAAATTACAGCCTAAGGTCTTCGAACGCCTGTAGGGCCTTTCCTGGAAATACTCTCGGGTCTGGGCTCGACCAGTCGGGCGGCAAGGTTCCGCTTGCCGCCCGATGGCAGTTAAGAATCGGTCTCAACAGGCAAACACCTCCGGAGCGCCATAGCCTCTCAATCTCCAACTCTACTTTGCGAGAACAATATGCGTGGCTCGCTCCGTCGGAACATGTTCGATTGTCCGGTATCCCAACGCATGAAGATCAATGCCGCTAAAGAGCGGTTCTCCTTGGCCGAGCGCTGTGGGGACAAAAGCAAGATGAATTTCATCGACGTGGCCGGCCTGAACATATTGCCTCACGGTCTCGGCACCGCCGCCAATCTTGATGTCCTTTGCGCCCGCCGCTTGGCGCGCCTTTTGCAACGCCTCCTCAATACCACCACTGACAAAGTGAAATGTCGTTCCACCGAGCATCTCGATCGATGGTCTGGGATAATGTGTCAGTATGAAAGTCGGTGCGTGATAAGGCGGATTATCACCCCACCAGCCTTTCCATTGATCGTCGGGCCATTCGCCGCGAACAGGCCCGAACATGTTACGGCCCAGGATGAAGGCACCGAAACCTTCCATGGCGCGTTGGCCGAACCGGTCATCAAGGCCCGTTTCTCCGTCGTCTTTTCCGAGCATCTGACGAAACGCGCGCGTCGGGAAAAACCACTGAAAAAGCTCCTCGCCTCGCAAGCCGAGCGGGCGCTCCAGACTCTGATCGATGCCCGCAGCGAAACCATCAAGCGAGACACTGAACCCAGCAACTTTTACTTTAGTCAATTGTACCTCCATACATGCCGGCACTATAGGGCAGAGATCCGCGCCGGCGCATTGCGGCTAACTCCGTTCACTAGGACGATTGGCGTTGTCGGAAGTCGACAATTTATTTTATTTTTTTCGATCATGCAGAATGGATGAGAACGCCCGTTCGAACACATTCGCCATTACCGCCTCCGAGCCGCCAAACATCGCGCCGGCTCTTACCCCACATGATTTGGTCTTCTGGAATCGGAAATTCCGATATCGACTTTCTGATAAATGAATTTGCGAATACGGCAAAATCGCGTCACCTTTTTCCCCGGGAACAAGACGTCATAAATTGGCTCAAAAACCGGGAGACTTCGATGAAGCATTTGCTGAAATCATGCACGGCTGCGCTCGCATGCTTAAGTTTCGCCACGCAGGTCATCGCCGCCGAACCGCTGAAGACGCTCGGCAAGGGCGAAGGCGCCGTCAGCGTCGTTGCCTGGGCCGGCTATATCGAGCGTGGTGAGAGCGACAAGAATTACGACTGGGTGACGGGCTTCGAGAAGGAGACCGGCTGCAAGGTCAGCGTCAAGACCGCCGCGACCTCGGACGAAATGGTGGCGTTGATGAACGAAGGCGGCTTCGACCTCGTCACCGCCTCGGGTGATGCCTCGCTCCGCCTCGTCGCCGGCAAGCGCGTCCAGCCGATCAACACGGATCTGATCCCAAGCTGGAAGACCCTCGACGACCGGCTGAAGAATGCCCCCTGGCATACCGTCAACGGCGTCCACTACGGCGTACCCTACCTTTGGGGGCCGAACGTGCTGATGTACAACACCGACGCCTTCAAGGATCAGGCGCCGAAGAGCTGGAACGTCGTCTTCGAGGAAATGACCCTGCCGGACGGCAAGTCCAACAAGGGCCGCGTCCAGGCCTATGACGGTCCGATCTATATCGCCGACGCTGCTCTTTACCTGATGGCCCACAAGCCGGAACTCGGCATCAAGGATCCCTACGAGCTCAACGAAGATCAATACAAGGCCGCTCTCGACCTGTTGCGCGGCCAGCGCAAGCTCGTCAGCCGCTATTGGCATGATGCGATGATCCAGACGGACGATTTCAAGAACGAAGGCGTCGTCGCCTCCGGCTCCTGGCCGTTCCAGGTGAACCTGCTGCAGACCGACAAGCAAAAGATCGCCTCGACCTTCCCCGACGAAGGCGCGACCGGTTGGGCCGATACGACCATGCTGCATGTCGACAGCGAGCATCCGAACTGCGCCTATATGTGGATGGAACATTCACTTCAGGCCAAGGTCCAGGGTGACGCCGCCGCCTGGTTCGGCGCGGTGCCCTCCGTTCCGGCAGCCTGCAAGGGCAATGAGCTGCTGACCGACAGCGGTTGCGCCACCAACGGCTATGACCACTTCGACAAGATCAAGTTCTGGAAAACCCCGGTCGCCAAGTGCACGAGCGAGAGCGAATGCGTGCCTTACCATCGCTGGGTTTCCGATTATATCGGCGTGATTGGGGGCAGGTAACCTTCCCTCTTCTCCCCACCGGGGAGAAGATGCCCGTCAGGGCAGATGAGGGGGTGAGGAGCAAAGCGACGAACGTCCTGAGCGACAAGCGAAGGACAGCTTATGCCGCACCACCCCCTGATCCGACCCTTCGGGCCACCTTCTCCCCGGCGGGGAGAAGGAATGACAACATTTTTCCCGGAGCACCCATGACCGCCGTTCGTTTCCAGCAGGTATCGCGCCATTTCGGCCAGGTCCGCGCCGTCGACCACGTCGATCTGGAGATCGCGCCCGGTGAATTCTTCGCCATGCTCGGCCCTTCCGGCTCCGGCAAGACCACCTGCCTGAGATTGATTGCCGGCTTCGAGCAGCCGACCGGCGGCCATATTGAGATTTTCGGCGAGACCGCCGAGGGCGTGCCGCCCTATCGGCGCAACGTCAACACCGTGTTTCAGGATTACGCCCTCTTCCCGCACCTCAATATCCTCGACAACGTCGCCTACGGGCTGATGGTCAAGGGCATCGGCAAGGCCGAGCGTTGGAAGGCTGCCGAACAGGCGCTGGAAATGGTGAAACTGCCGGGCTACGGCGCCCGGCGCCCCGGCCAGCTCTCCGGCGGCCAGCGCCAGCGTGTGGCGCTCGCCCGGGCGCTGGTCAACAAGCCGAAGGTCCTTCTGCTAGACGAGCCGCTCGGTGCGCTCGACCTGAAGCTGCGCGAGCAGATGCAGGAAGAGCTGAAGAGCCTGCAACGGGCGCTCGGCATTACCTTCGTCTTCGTCACCCATGACCAGGGCGAAGCGCTGTCCATGGCCGACCGCGTCGCCGTCTTCAACAATGGCAAGATCGTGCAGGAAGGCACGCCGCACGACATCTATCAGCGACCGAAGACCAGATTCGTCGCCGATTTCGTCGGTTCCTCCAATGTGATCGCGCCCGAGACGATGTCATCGCTTGGCGGCGAACGGCGCTGGGCGAGCTTGCGGCCCGAGGCCATTCGTCTTGGCGACAGCGCCGGCCTTGCCGCCACTGTGCAGGCAACCAGCTTCCTCGGTGCCGCCACCCGCCTCTCCGTCGAAGCACACGGCACGCGGCTGCACGTCACCGTGCCGGCCGGTCAGCCTATCCCGGAAACCGGCGCATCGATCCGCCTCGCCTGGGCACCCGCCGACGTGCACTACATGGACGACGCCGCATGACGATGGCGAGCATCACCACGGCCGCGCCTGCGCCCACCTCGATCCTGCCAGGCCGCGGCGGGTTCTTCGGCCGCCTTTCGGATCTTTTCTGGCGTCGCCCGAAACTCTTCCTTTTCCTGATGCTGACGCCGCCGCTCCTCTGGCTCGGCATTATCTATATCGGCGCGTTGATTGCGCTATTGCTACAGAGCTTCTTCTCGATCGACGATTTCTCCGGAATGGTGAACTACGAATTCACGCTCGCGACCTACGCGCAGCTTCTGAATTCCGCCAATTTCGACATCATCGTCCGCACCGTCGTCATGGCAGCGCTGGTGACCATCGCCTCCGCCTTCGTCGCCTTCCCCATCGCCTATTATGCGGCGCGTTATGCGCAGGGAAAATGGAAAGCGCTGTTCTATCTCGGCGTCATGCTGCCGCTCTGGTCGAGCTATCTCGTCAAGGTCTACGCCTGGAAGCTGATCCTCGCCAAGGAGGGCATCCTAACCTGGCTTTTCGGTAAGCTCTACCTCGGCTGGCTGCTCGATAGCCTACTTGCTTTGCCCGTCATCGGCGGCAATTCGCTTTCGGTGAGCTATATCGGCACCTTCCTGGTCTTCGTCTATATCTGGCTGCCCTACATGATCCTGCCGACCCAGGCCGCTCTCGAGCGCGTGCCCGCCAATCTGCTCGAAGCCTCCTCCGATCTGGGCGCCGCGCCGAACCAGACCTTCCGCACCGTGCTGCTGCCGCTGGCACTGCCCGGCATCGTCGCCGGCTCGATCTTCACCTTCTCGCTGACGCTCGGCGACTACATCATCCCGCAGATCATCGGCTCCTCGCGCCTCTTCATCGGCCAGGCGGTCTATGCGCAGCAGGGCACGGCCGGCAATGTGCCGCTGGCCGCCGCCTTCTCGGTCGTACCGATCGTCATCATGGCCATCTATCTCTGGATCGCCAAGAAAAAGGGAGCTTTCGATGCGCTCTGATCGCGGCCAACGCGCCTCCCTGCCCCTGAAGACCGCCGCCGCCTGCGGCCTGCTCTTCCTACATCTGCCGATCCTCTTGATCTTCGTCTATGCCTTCACGACGGAGGAGAAGAGCTATCAGTGGCCGCCACCGGGCCTGACGCTGCAATGGTTCGGCATAGCCTGGAACCGGCCGGATGTCTGGTCGTCGCTGGCGCTGTCGGTGCAGGTTGCCACCATCGCCACCGCCATTGCCCTGGTGCTCGGCACGCTTTGCGCTGCCGCCGTCAGCCAGACGAAATTCTTCGGCCGCGAGGCGATCTCGCTGCTGGTCATCCTGCCGATTGCGCTGCCCGGCATCATCACCGGCATTGCGTTGCGCTCGGCTTTTAGCCTGTTCGATATTCCCTTCTCAGTCTGGACCATCGTTCTCGGCCACGCCACCTTCTGCGTCGTCGTGGTCTATAACAATGCCGTCGCCCGCTTCCGCCGCACTTCGGGTTCGCTGATCGAGGCCTCGATGGACCTTGGCGCCGACGGCTTCCAGACCTTCCGCCATGTCATCCTGCCGAATATCGGCACGGCGCTGCTGGCCGGCGGCATGCTCGCCTTCGCGCTGTCCTTCGACGAGGTCATCGTCACCACCTTCACCGGCGGCCAGCAGATGACCTTACCGATCTGGATGCTGCAGGAACTCATTCGCCCGCGCCAGCGCCCTGTCACCAATGTCGTCGCCATGGTCGTCGTGCTCGTCACCTTCCTGCCGATCCTGGCAGCCTATTATCTTACCCGCGACGGCGACCAGATCGCCGGCGGCGGCAAATAGAGGGAGATTATTATGGACATCCAAATGCTGATCGGCGCCCGCTTCGAGGCCGGCACGGAAACGGAGGAGCATATCCTCAACCCGAAGACCGGCGAGACCGTGCTCGACCTACCGGAAGCGTCACTCGGTCAGATCGACGCCGCCGTCGACGCTGCCGAAAAGGCGTTCACGAGCTGGTCGCAGACCACGCCCGGCCAACGCTCCACCTATCTCCTGAAGATCGCCGACGCCATAGAGCGGGATGCCGAAGGCTTTGCGGCGCTGGAAGCACTCAACTGCGGCAAGCCGATCAATGCTGTGCTCAATGACGAGATCCCCGCCATCGTCGATTGCTACCGCTTCTTTGCCGGCGCGGTGCGCAACCTGCATGGCCCGGTCGCCGGCGAATATCTGCCCGGCCATACCTCGATGATCCGCCGCGACCCGATCGGCATCGTCGGCTCGATCGCGCCGTGGAACTACCCGCTGATGATGATGGCCTGGAAGCTGGCACCGGCGATTGCCGGCGGCAATACCGTGGTCTTCAAGCCTTCCGAACAGACGCCACTGACGGCACTGAAGATGGCGAAGCTGCTGGCGGAGATCCTGCCTGAAGGCGTCGTCAACGTCATCCTCGGCCGTGGCGAGAGCGTCGGCAACGCCCTGATCAACCATCCGAAGATCGGCATGGTCTCGATCACCGGCGATGTCGCCACCGGCAAGAAGGTGTTGCAGGCCGCCGCCAAGACGGTGAAGCGCACCCATCTGGAACTCGGCGGCAAAGCACCCGTCATCATCTTCGACGATGCCGATATCGACGCCGTCGTCGCCGGCATCCGCACCTTCGGCTATTACAATGCCGGCCAGGACTGCACCGCCGCCTGCCGCATCTATGCCGACGCCAAGGTCTATGACAATTTCGTCGCCGACCTCACCTCCGCCGTCTCGAGCATCAAGTTCAACCTCGCCGACGATACCGAAAACGAAATCGGCCCGCTAATTTCGAAGCGCCAGCGCGACCGCGTCGAGAGCTTCGTTGCACGCGCCTCCGAACACAAGCACATGGAGATCACCACCGGCGGCAAGACATCAGGCGAACGCGGCTTCTTTTACGCTCCGACCGTCGTGGCCGGCGCGACGCAGGATGACGAGATCGTCCGCCGCGAAGTTTTCGGCCCCGTCGTCTCTGTCACCCGCTTCACCAATCCCGACGACGCCGTTGCCTGGGCCAATGACAGCGACTACGGCCTTGCCTCCTCCGTCTGGACCAAGGACATCAGCCGCGGCATGCAGACCGCGGCCCGCCTGCAATATGGCTGCACTTGGATCAACACCCACTTCATGCTGGTCAACGAAATGCCGCATGGCGGGCTCAAGCAATCCGGCTACGGTAAGGACATGTCGGTCTACGCGCTGGAGGACTACACCGCCGTGCGGCATGTGATGATCAATCACGGGTGAGGAGCGGTTCGGCGCAGCCGAAGCAATCGACCCATTGGGTCGATTGCAGCGACGAGCGCCCTGAGCCAAAGCGAAGGGCCGGCGGGTGCCGCATATACAGATCCCATTTCGCCTTGGCGGATGAAATGGGCTGTCGTAGAACGAGGCACAGCCTTCGCCTCTCGATCAGAACGGCATCGGAACAATTTCCCGTTTCAAGCGTCTCTACTGGACGCAACGCAGAGGAGATTTCCGCATGCTGAAATGGGCCATTATATTTTTCGTGATTTCCCTGATCGCCGGCTTTTTCGGCTTTTCGGGCGTTTCCGCCGCAACGGCGACGATTGCCCGTGTGCTCTTCGCGATCTTCCTGATCGTCTTCCTGGTCTTCCTGATCATGGCGGTCATGGCTGGTAACGCCGTACTGTGACAATCGGCAATGCCTTGAAGGGGCGAGCTATACCAGGCTCGCCCCGACATTGATCGCCATAGCCAGGATCGTCGTATTGAACAGGAACGACAGTATGGAGTGCAGCAGCACCAGCTTGCGCATGCTGACGGAGGAGACGCCGATATCGGCGGTCTGGGCGGCGACGCCGATGGTGAAGGAGAAATAGAGAAAGTCCCAATAGATGGGCTCCTCCAACGGCTCGGCAAATGTCAGCCCCTGTCCCTTGCCCGATTCGCCATAGAAGCGGTGCGCGTAATGGATGGTGAACAGCATATGCAGGAATACCCAGGAGATCAGGATCGTCACGATCGCCATCCCCACGCGGAAAGCTGCGACCTCGGGCGAGGCCTCCTTGATGCCGAGCAGATCCAGGAGGATGCCGCCAATGCTGGCGACTGCCGCCGCGCTCGACAGGAACAGCAGCAATACATCCGAGAAATCAAGATCGGCGGAGCGCTTGCGGATAAGGCGCGCATCGGCCGTCAGCATGCGGTAGAGGCTGAACGCAATATAGATGACAGCGGTCGCATCCCAGGCGATGAGCAAATTGCCCGCATTCAACTGTCGTGATGTCAGAAGCAGAAAAACCGCTATTCCGACAACGGTCGCAACTAAAATCACCTGATGCTTGCGCAGCAGCACGAGCCCCCTGGAACGATGCATCTGTCCGTCCACGCCCATGCCGCTCTCCCGATTGCAAATTGTCTCTCAGACATCGATTCGCCGATGAGAGTGGCAAATAAAAGGAGACCCCGCAATGCGGAGCCTCCGATCCGAAGGAAGATGGCGCTCAGGCCGTCCAGCCGCCATCGACGACGTGGATCTGGCCGGTGGTGAAGCCCGCCTCGTCGCCGGCGAGATAGGTTACCAGCGCCGCGATTTCCGTGGCATTGGCGATGCGGCCCATCGGCTGGCGGGCAATGAAATCGGCCATCGCCTTTTCGTAATCGCCGGTGGCGCGCAGGCGATCATGCAGCGAAGGGCTGTCGACCGTGCCGGGGCAAATGGCGTTGGCGCGGATGCCCTTGGAGACGAAATCGGCGGCGATCGACTTGGTAAGCCCGATGACGGCGGCCTTGGAGGCGCAATAGGCGAAACGGTTCGGCACGCCCTTCACGCTGGAGGCGACCGACGCCATGTTGACGATCGAGCCCTTGCCCTTTTCCAGCATGCCCGGCAGGAAGGTGCGGCAGGTCGTGTACATTGCCTTGGCATTGAGGTTGAAGGAGAAATCCCAATCCTTCTCTTCGCAGTCGAGGATGGTGCCGGCATGCACGAAGCCGGCGCAATTGAAAAGCACGTCGATCGGGCCGATTTCGCTGGCGTAAGTCTTGACCGCCGCGCCGTCGAGCACGTCCAAAACATGCGTGCTGGCGCCTTCCAGCGTCGAGAGCGTCTGCTCGTTGATATCGGTGGCGTAGACATGCGCGCCGAGCGAGATGAAACGTTCCGCCGTCGCCCGGCCGATGCCTTGACCAGCCGCCGTGATGACGACCTTCTTGCCTTCCAATCCGTGACCCATAATCCTGATCCTTTCCTCCAAGGCTTCATTCCGATCTGGAGAAGCCCGCGGCCACCTCCGGATAAGAACAAGCAAAAACAGATAGCTAGAGCCGTTTCACTCCAGCCTCAAAACGATTGCGCGAAGCGCCGGTTGAGTTTGTCGATGAGGACTGTATGCCGCTCGGCAGTGCGCAGTCCATGGGTAATAATATCCGAAGCCTCACTTTGAAACGCCATATAGCCGTCATGGCGCGGCCGGACATAGGCACCTTCCAGCGTGGCCCGCGTGTTGCGGTAAAAATCGAGCGCCGGCGCGTTGACGGCATCGCTGACCCAGGCATGCGAATGGCCCGGCTGGCCGTTGCTCTCCGCATAGGCACCCGCCTGCACCGGCCCGCCGGCGATCCAGCGGGCAAAGGCCTTGGCCTCCTCCGGCGCCCGTGTCGCGGCTGAAACAGCAATGCCCGTACCGCCAAGCGCCGACCCGTTGGGCGCGCGACCGTCGATCACCGGCATATCGGCGAAGGCGATACGCGCCGGTCGGAATCCGGCGAAGGAATAGCTGACATAGCCGTAAATGAAGGGGCAGACATCGTAGGGGCAATCCGGCTCGCCCATGAGATCGAATACGGCGATCGGGTCCATGTCATAGCAGCTGATATCCATGCCACTGAGGATCCGCGCCATCCAGTCGAGCACGACTTCGCCATCCGCCCTGGCGATAAATTCCGGCCCTTCGATACTGCAAGGCGTGCCGAGATGCGCCGCGAGGGTGAAGAAAGTCATCAGCACATGCGGCGAGCGCATCGGCAGGATCGCCCTGCCCTTCGCCACCAGCGGAATGATCTCGGCAAGATCGGTGACCGGCCCTCTCAGCCGATCCGGTCGGTAAGCCTGGACTTGCGTTGCCGCGTCGATCGGGAAGGCCCATTGCCGGCCCTGCCAATGATAGCTCGGGTAGGACCGGCCGACCGTACCGGCCGCGGTGGCAGCCAGTTCGTCGGCATGCTCCGCATCATCGAGCGGCAACAGGCAATTCTCGCGAGTGATCTGGCCGACATGCGGATGGTCGATGACGATCAGATCATAGGCGGCGGCCAGCTCTTCGACCGGAAAGGTCTCGAAATCCTGCAGCGAGCGTTTCTCCCAGGCGATCTCGACACCGGTCTTTTCCAGCCAGAGCTTCGAGCAGGCCACCATCGGGTCGTAGCCGCGCGGATGCGACCAGGTCATTCCCCTGAGCTTCACCATCAGCCCGCCACCTTGCGCTCGACGACCAGGATATGGTCGGCGGCGAGAACGACTTCGTCGCGCTGATTGAGCACCTCGCAGCGCTCGACCACTCGGCCGGATGCAGGGCGCTTCGGATCGTCCTCTTTCGCCGATACCGTCACCCGCGTGCGGATCGTGTCGCCGATATGCACCGGCCGGATGAACCGCAGCCGGTCGTAGCCATAGGAGAAGGCAACCGGATTGATCAGCGACGCCGTCAGCCCGACGCCGATCGAGAAGATCATCGTGCCATGCGCAATGCGCTGACCGCCCGGCAGTGTCTTGGCGAACTCCGCATCCATGTGATGCGGAAAGAAATCGCCGGTATGGCCGGCATGGACGACGAAATCCGTCTCGGTGATCGTCCGTCCGGTCGTCACCCTGACATGACCGAGTTCGTAGTCTTCGAAATGGATCGTCTGTTCGGCCATGACTTATACCTTTGGAAGTTCGGCAATCGGCGTCGCCGGCGCAGCACTCGACTGATAGGCAGCCTCGACCAGCGCCATGGTCTGCCAGGCATCTTCGACAGAGCCGACCAGCTCTTTGTTCTCGCCCGAGGCGAAGCGCTGCAGATTGGCCATGCGGTTGACGAAAGCATCCGGGAACCAGGCGCCCTCGAGCTTCACCTCGACCCAGTCGCTCCCACCATCAGGCTTAATCCATAGCTCGTCGGGCTCGCCGCGCGGATAGTCGAGATTGACGCCGAGCTTGATATAGGCAGCACCCTTGGTGCCCGAGATGCGGAACTCGCACGCCTGGAATTTGCGGCCGAAATCATGATCGTGATTGACCGAGAGCACGCAGCGCACCTTGTCGCCATAGTCGAGGATCGCGGCGGTGCGCGTCTGCGCCATCTCGTGGTTCGGATGACCGATGGTCTTGGCGTGCACGCCCAAGGGATTGCCGAGCAGGCCGCGAATGAAATCGAGATAGTGGATCGAATGCATCGCGATCTCGATGCGCGGCAACCCTTTCAGGAACGGCCAGAGCCCCCAGGGTGTCGCCAGCGCCAGCCAGGCGTCGAAGTCGACGACCTCGCCGAGATAGCCTTTTTCGACCGCATCATGGAGCGCCAGCATCATCGGCGCGAAGCGAAGCTGGAAATTCACCGCCGCCTTGATATCGCGTTCGCGGCAAACCTTCAGTATCTCCGTCGCCCCGGCAAGATCACTGCCCATAGGCTTCTGGATCAGGGCGAAAGAGCCGCGCGGCAATTTTCCAAGGATCTCAGTATGGGCCGCCGGCGGCGTCGCCAGATCGAAAATAGCCCCTTCAACAGCCAACGCCTCGGCTTCAGAGGTGAAAGCGCGGATACCCCATTGGCTTGCCAGCGCAGCAGCCTTCTCCGCATCAGGATCGTAAAGACCCACCACCTGAAACCCAGCCTTCCGATAAGCCGGCAGATGCGCATCGCCGACAATGCTGCCGGCGCCGAAGATAACGATCGGGCGCGGGGCGCGGGGTTTGGGCCACCATTGGCGAAGGGATTGGGGATCGAAGGTCATGAATTTAGCTCCGGCGATGGCCGCGAGCTTACCTTCTCCCCTCGGGGAGAAGGTGGCCCGAAGGGTCGGATGAGGGGGTGGCGCGGCATATTCCGTGGAGCCTTACGATGCAACGCCCCCTCAACCTGCGCTTCGCGCGTCCTTCTCCCCGCTGGGGAGAAGATGAAAACCATCATCTCACCCATGATGAAACACCTCTTCCATCATCGCCCACCACTCGCCCTGCTTGCGGGTCTCGAACGGCTTCTGGCAGGGGATGCACACCGACCACCATTCCTGGTTCTTCGGGCTCGCCGCCATCTTGGCCATATCGGCCTCGAAATCCGTGCCGACATATTCCCAATAGCCGAAGAGCAGATTTTCAGGTTCCTTCAGAAAGATCGAATAATTGGTGATGTTGCAGTCGGAGATCAGCGCCAGGATCTCGGGCCAGACGGCCGCATGCAGGCGCTTGTATTCCTCGACCTTTGCCGGCTCCAGGCCGATCACCATACCCATCCGCTGCATGACCCCGTCCTCTCTTAGCCGTGAATCTCTCGGGTGAATTCGCCGATCGAGCGCGCCTTCACCGCCTCCCAATCCCAGGCGATGCCGATGCCGGGCTCGGATGGCGCAAGCGCTTTGCCATCGACGATCTCCATGCCCTTGGCGGTGAGATCGTCGAGCTGCGGGATGTATTCGACATATTTCCCGTTTGGCACGGCGCAGACCAGGCTGACATGCAGCTCCATCAGGAAATGCGGGCAAACGGGAATGTCGAAGGCCTCCGCCGCATGCGCCACCTTCAGCCAGGGCGTGATCCCGCCAATGCGGGCGACGTCGACTTGCACGATCGAGCAGGCGCCCTTCTGCATATATTCGCGGAAGTGCCGGATCGAATAGATGGATTCCCCAACCGCAATCGGCGTCGGCGTTGAGCGGGTCAGGCGGATATGGCCATCGAGATCGTCGGCCGGCAGCGGCTCCTCGATCCAGGCGAGATCGAGCTCCTTCAGCCGCGCGGCACGGCGGATGGCCTCATCGACGGTAAAGCCCTGATTGCAGTCGGTCATGATCTCAAAGCCGGCCCCAAGCGCCAGGCGCATGGCCGACAAGCGATCATAATCCTCCGAGCCATGCGGCTTGCCGATCTTCACCTTCGAGCCTGAAAAGCCCTTGGCCTTCGCCTGCAAGGCGTCCTCGACCAAAGCTTCCTTCTCGATATGCAGCCAGCCGCCTTCCGTCGTGTAGAGCGGGCAACGATCCTTGGCACCGCCGGCGAGCTTCCACAGCGGCAGGCTCTGCTTTTTGGCGCGCAGGTCCCAGAGCGCGGTATCGACAGCGGCAAGCGCCAGCGCCGTGATCGCGCCGATGGTCGTCGCGTGGGTCGCGAATTCCATTTTGTGCCAGATCGCCTCGATGCAATCGGCATCCTCGCCGATCAAGAGCGGCGCCAGATGGTCGGCCAGCAGCCGCATCACCGACGAACCGCCGGTGCCGATCGTGTAGCTGTAGCCGGTGCCGACCGCGCCATCAGAATCGGTGATGGTGACGATCGGCGTTTCCTGGCTGACGAAGCTCTGGATTGCATCCGTCCGCTTCACCTTCGGCGGCAGGACGACCATGCGCAGTTCAATTTTCTCGATGCGGGCCATGTCTCGCCTCCCTCGCTCAGATCGCCAGGCTCTTGCCGGTTTCGATGGAGAAGAGATGTGCCTGGGAGAGATCGAAGCTCATCTTCAGCTGTTCGCCGCTTTTCAAGCCGCGCGGATTGAGCATGCGCGACACCCATTCACGACCGCCGAATTCGACGAAAACAAGGGTTTCATTGCCGAGCGGCTCAGTGATGGCGACAGGCAATGTCAACTCGTGCACGGCCGATTGCGCACCTGAATGCAGGCCATGGCCAGTGGGGAAGATATCGTCGGGTCGCAGGCCGAAGGCGACTTTTTCGCCCTCCTTGACCTTGCCGGCAAACTGACCCGGCAGCGGCAGTCTTTCGCCATTCTTGAACACCAGCGCGCCGGCAGACACCAGCGCCTCCTCGATATTCATCGGTGGCGAACCGATGAAACCGGCGATGAAGCGGGTGGCAGGCCGCTTGAACACCTCGTCGGGCGTCCCGACCTGCTCGATATAGCCGTCGCGCATGATGACGATACGGTCGGCAAGCGTCATTGCTTCCACCTGATCGTGCGTGACGTAGATCACCGTCGACTGCACCTTGGCATGCAGTTTCTTGATCTCGGTACGCATCTGCGTCCGGAGCTTGGCGTCGAGGTTCGACAGCGGCTCGTCGAAGAGGAAGACCTCCGGCTGGCGGACGATGGCTCGGCCCATGGCGACACGCTGGCGCTGGCCGCCGGAAAGCTGCGCCGGGCGGCGATCCATCAACGCATCGAGGCCGAGGATGGCGGCTGCTTCATTGACGCGCTGGTCGATCTCCGTCTGCGGCTGCTTGGCGATCTTCAGCGAGAATCCCATGTTCTCTCGCACAGTCATATGCGGATAGAGCGCATAGGACTGGAACACCATGGAAATATTGCGATCGCGCGGCGGCAGGTCATTGACGACGGTATCGCCGATCTCGATCGTGCCGTCGGAGATATTCTCGAGACCGGCGATCATCCGCAGCGTCGTCGACTTGCCACAGCCGGACGGCCCGACCAGAGCGATGAATTCCTTGTCCTTGATATCGAGATCGATCCCGTGGACGATTTCCAGGGCACCGTAGCGCTTGACGAGTTTTTTGAGCGAGACCTGAGCCATGGAATCAACCTTTGACCGCACCGAATGTCAGACCTGACACCAGATGCTTCTGAATGATGAATGTGAGTGCGAGCGCCGGAACGATCATCACCACGGCGAGGGCACACATGCCGCGCCAGTCGATGGTGAATTCGGCCGTATAGTCGAGCAGGCCGACCGGCAGCGTCTTGGAATTGACCGAGCGCGTCAGCTGCGAGGCCAGCGCATATTCGTTCCAGCAGGTGAGGAAGGCGAAGATGCCGGCGGACGCGATGCCGGGGCCGGCAAGTGGAAACTCCACCTGCCAGAAGGCCTGCCAGCGCGTGCAGCCGTCGATCTGCGCCGCCTCGGCCAGATCCTTCGGCACCTGCCGGAAGAAGCCGTCGATCAGCCAGATGGTGAAGGGCACGTTCAGCGCGACATAGGTGAGGATCAGGCCGAAATGCGTGTCGATGATCCCGAGCCGCGCATAGACCATGAACAGCGGCAACGACAGGGCAACACCCGGCACGGAGCGCGTCAGCATCAGGCCGAGGAACACGGCCGACTTGCCGGTGAAGCGGAAGCGGGCAAAGGCATAGCCGCCGGACATGCCGATGACGAGCGCGATGGCGGTGGAGGTGATGGAGATCACCAGTGAATTGCGGAAATAATCCCAGACGGGGATACCGCCCTGCCCCGCGCCGCTGAACATGGCGCGATAGGCTTCTAGCGAAAGTTCGTGCGGAATCCAGACCGGCGGCTTCGCCATGATCTCGACCGTCGGGCGGAGCGAGCTCAGGATGATCCAGAAGCCCGGCAGGCAGATAATGAGCATCGCGATGAAAAGGCCGATGAGATAGGCGACATTTCCGATGCGGCGGCGCAGGCGTTGTTCGGCGTTGCGATCCATGATTACCACTCCGCTCCGATCTGGGTGCGGGCAAGCGCCAGCTTACGGAAGAAATACACTGTGAAGGCGATCGACAGGATGATCGAGACATAGGCCATGGCGTTGGCGAGACCCATTTGCGCGTCGGCATAGGCCGTGCGCCCGACCAGCGTCCAGATCAGCTCCGTGCGCCGCGCCGGGCCGCCATCGGTCATGATCTTGACGATGTCATAGGCGCGGGCGACGTCGAGCGAGCGGATGGTCATGGCGATGAAGGCGAATGGCATCAGGAACGGCCAGGTGACGTAGCGGAAGGTCTGCCAGCCCGTACAGCCATCGACTTTCGCCGCCTCCACAGGCTCCTGCGGCATGGCGAACAGGCCAGCGAGGATGAGGATGGCAAAGACGGAGGTGGACGACCAGACTTCCGCAACGATGATCGAAAACAGCGCCAGATTGCCGTCGATCAGCCACGGAATGGCATCGTTTGTGATACCCAGGGATTGCAGGGCATTGTTGATGATGCCGACATTGTCGTTGAACATGAACTTGAATTGGAAGCCGACGAGCACCGGCGAAAACATCATCGGGAACATCATTAGCGTGCGCAGGATCCGCTTGCCATGGGTCGCCTTGTTGACCAGAAGCGCCAGGCCGAGGCCGAGCAGCATTTCCAGATTGAGCGCGATCGTCAGCAGCACAACGGTGCGCACGAAGGCAGCCAGGAAGACCGGATCGGTCAGAATGCGGATGTAATTGCGCAAGCCGATGAAGGTGAAGAGCGTCGACGGCCGTGTCAGGCGAAACGGCGTGAAGCTGGAATAGAAGGACAGAAGCAGCGGAAATAGCACCACCGCCACAAGCACGATGATCGCTGGAAGAAGCAGCAGGACCGGTGGGGATATTTTCTTGAACATGGTTTGCACCTGTCGGCATTCCTCAGCAGCGTGGCCCGGACTGCGTGGAATGCGATTGCATGGGGCCGAGAGGCCGGAGGCACATCCGGCCGGACAGACCGGCCCCTAAAGGCACTGGTCATAGGTATTTTCAAAGACGTCCCGCACCCGTTTCCGGGCGCGGGACCTGATTGCGTCGATCAGAGCGAACCGGCATCCTTCAGGACGTCGGTGGCCTTCTGTGCGGCCGTGTCGAGCGCTTCCTTGGAAGTCTTGTCGCCGAGGATGGCGGCCTGAAGCTCAGGGTAGACGACGTTGGAAATCTCGATCCATTGCGGCGTGCGCGGAACCGGGAAGGCATATTTCATCGATTCCTGGAAAGTGCTCAGCACTTCCTTCTTGTAGGGATCGGACGCAGCCTGCTGGATGTCCCAATCCCAGACCGCCTTGCGGGTCGGCAGCGTGCCATTGGCGGCTTCGAGCTTCTGCGAATCGTCATTGGTCAGGAACCAGACGAGCGAGGCGGCGGCATCCTTATGGGCACAGGCCTCGGTGACCGAGAAGCCGTGATGGCCAGACCAGCCGGTATGCTTGCCGGAGGAACCGACGGGCTGCACGACGACGCCGACATTGCCGGCAACCTTCGAGGACTTCGGATCGTTGAAGTAGGTCGCCCAGCCTGGCCAGTCGAGATCGAGCGCGACGGTGCCGGACGCAAAGCCGGCGCCGAGATCATCCCAGAGATAGTTGGTCGTGCCGGCCGGAACCGCCTTCGCCTTGTACATATTCACGAACCAGTCGAGCGCACGCACGCCAGCCTCGGAATTGAAGGCCGGCTTGCCGTCCTTGTCGAGATATTCGCCGCCTTCCGCGACCAGCATTTCAAAGAAGCGGCCGTTGATCGCCTCTTCCTTGCCGGGGAACTGTGTGCCGAAGAAGTTCGGCGGATTGGCGAAGAACACCGCCTGATCCGATACTTCCTTCCAGGTCTTCGGCGGCGCCAGATCGTAGCCGTACTTGGCCTTGAACGCCGTCTTCTTGGCCTCGTCGCTATAGAGGCTCTTCTGGTAGTAGAGCGCCGAGACGTCGAACTGCGCGCGCGGCAGCATGATCAGCCGTCCGTCGATGGTGGACGCCGCGATCGTCGAATCGACGAATTGGGCAATCTCTTCCTTCGGCAGCAGCTTGCCGAGATCGGTGTAAAGGTCAGGATATTGCGGCGCGAAGGACGAGTGGTTCGAGCCGACGCACCAGGAGATATCGCCCGACGCCATGTCCGACTTGATTTCCTTGTCGAGCTCGAAATGGTTCTTCTTGGAGAGGATGTTGACCTTGGCGCCGGTCTCCTTCTCCCACTCGGAAATGCGCGCATAAAGCGGCTCATATTGCTGGCCGCCGATCAGCTTGGCATCGATCGTCACGCCCGGAAACTTGCCGGGCAGGTCGGCGGCAAAAGCCGCGGAGCTCGCGAGCAATGCCATCACGCCGGCAGCAAAGCCGGCCTTCAAATTCCTCATTGTCATTCCTCCCTAAAGAACCGGACTCCCCGTCCGATCGCCCTTGCGACCCAAATATGGATCATTGATTTATAAGTAAACATCTTATTCATTGGCCGTCAAGCCGGGATCAACGGCGCTTGCAAATCGCATTCATTCACATATGAATGATGAATCATGTTCTTTGAGGAGAGGCCCGCCGTGACCATTGAAGACGACAGCGATCGATATCGCGCACCGGCGCTGGACAAAGGCCTCGATATTCTGGAGTTGCTGGCGCGCATCGATGGCGGGCTGACGCAGGCGGAAATCGCCAAGGCGCTCGGCAAGAGCCCAAACGAATTCTACCGCATGCTCGACCGGCTGGTGCGGCGCGGCTATGTGCAGCGGCAGGATGGCGACCGTTTCTACCTGACGCTAAAACTCTTCGGCCTGGCGCATTACCATGCTCCGGTGCGCCGGCTCGTCTCCTTCGCCACGCCGCTGATGCGTGAATTCTCCAATCGTGCCGAGCAGGCCTGCCACCTGGCAATTTTCGACCGCGGCTCGGTCGTGGTCATCGCCCAGCAGGATTCGCCGACCTATTGGGGCATCTCGATCCGCGTCGGCGCCCAGATCAACCTCTTCAACACCGGTTCCGGCCATATCCTCCTCGCCTTTCGCGACGAGAAGCAGCGCCAGATGATGATCAACGAGCAGCGCCGCCAGCAGGACCAGGAGGACGACCGACCGCCGGCCGATCTCGACGAAAGACTGCGGGCGATCCGCGACAAGGGTTTCGAGACCATGGACAGCCTGCAGACCAACGGCGTGCGCAATATCTCCGCGCCGATCCTGGCCATGGACGGCAATGCGCTGGCCGCACTCACCTGCCCCTATATCCAGCCGGTCAATCCCAACGCGCCGACCTATGATCAGGTCATCGACTATGTGCGGGACGCGGCAAATCAGATCTCCGAAACCGTGGTCGGGACGGTGGATAGCGCCGAGTTATAATTTCTATTTGAATAAACTATTCTTCTGTGAGTATATGTTGATCAGCATGATGGGAGGATCGCCATGCTTTTCGATAGCCACCTGCACATCGTCGATCGCGAGAAACTTGCATATCCCTGGCTGGAAGGGGCCGGCGCGCTCAACCGCGACAGCCTCTACGAGGACTATGCCCGCGATGCGCATCGCTGCGGGATTACCGACACACTGCATATGGAAGTCGATGTCGCCGAGAGCGATATCGAGCCGGAAACGGACTATGTCAAAGGCTTGAGCAGAAAGCCCGGCAGCCTGATCCGCGGCGCCATCGCCGCCTGCCGTCCGGAAGACGCCGGCTTTCCCGCCTATCTGGAACGGGTACTCGCCGACCCCTTCGTCAAGGGATTTCGTCGCGTCCTGCATGTCGTGCCGGATGACGTCTCCGAAGGCGCCCTCTTCCGCGAAAACCTGAAGCGGATTGCCGGCACCCGCCTCACCTTCGATCTCTGCGTGCTGCCGCATCAGATTTCCAAGGCGATCGCACTCATCGACCTCAATCCCGACATCCAGTTCATTCTCGACCATTGCGGCGTACCCGCCATCAAGAAGCAACTCGGCCAGGTCTGGTCCTCGGGAATAACCGAGATTGCCAGGCGGCCGAATGTCGTCGTCAAGATTTCCGGCGTCGTCGCCTATGCCGATCCCGATAGCTGGACCGTCGACAGGCTGCAGCCCTTCGTAGAGCATTCGATCGCAAGCTTCGGCTGGGATCGCGTCATCTGGGGCAGCGACTGGCCGGTCTGCACGCTGGGCGGCGGTCTCTCCACCTGGGTCGCCGCCACGCATGCGCTGATGCAGGGGACAAGCGCCGACGAACGCGACCGGCTTTATCAGCTGAATGCCAAGCGCCTCTGGTCCCTCTGAGCGCCCCATATCACCGAAAGCTCATGCCATGACTGCCACCGTCGGCATTTCCAGCACCCAACCGAAGACCATGCCGGCCGGCCATGCCGATATCCCGGTCTGGAACTCGGAAAACTGGTTCTACGAAGACTTTGAGATCGGCCACAAGATCCGCTCGCTGCGGCGCACGATCTCCGAAGGTGAATCCCAGCAGTTCAACGCCCTGGTGCTCGACATGCACCCTTACGTCAGCGACCAGATCTTTGCCGAGACGGAAGGCCTGTTCGGCAAGCGGCTGGTGGCCGGCGCCTTCGTCTTTTCCGCCGGGCTCGGGCTGGTCGCCACCAATTGCATCAACGCCTTTTCCTATGGCTATGACAGGCTGCGTTTCATCAAGCCGACCTTCATCGGCGACACGATCTACACCATCCGCACCAACCTCGATAAGCAGCCAAAATATAAAGACCTAGGGCTGATCCGCTCGTCCTACGAAGTCTTCAAGGGCGAAGGCGAGCTGGTGCTTTATTGCGAGCATATCCAGACCGTGCGCTACAAGAACGGCCGCCCTACCGACGCTCCGGAGCTGAAGGGCTGAGATGACCGAGCAAAACAATGAGGGCCTGCTTGCCGGCATAGTGGTGCTCGATATGAGCCAGTTCCTGGCCGGGCCGATGGCAGCACTACGGCTCGGCGATCTCGGCGCGCGGGTGATCAAGATCGAGCGGCCCGATGGCGGCGATCTCTGTCGCAGGCTCTATCTCAGCGACACCGAGATCGGCGGCGACTCGACACTCTTCCACGCCATCAATCGCGGCAAGGAAAGCTTCGCCATCAACATGAAGGACGAAGGCGATCTGCGAGACCTCAGGGCGCTGATCGAGAAAGCCGATGTCATCATCCAGAATTTTCGCCCTGGGGTCATCGAGCGCCTCGGCCTCGACTATGCCTCGGTCACCGCGATCAATCCGCGCATCGTCTATGGCAGCATCACCGGCTACGGCCCGGAGAATGAATGGCGGCATTTTCCAGGACAGGATCTGCTCGCCCAGGCCCGCTCCGGCGCCATGTGGCTGAACGGCGAGGCCGATGATGGCCCGGTGCCTTTCGGCCTTGCGGTTGCCGACATGCTGGCCGGCAATCTTATCGTCCAGGGCATTCTCGCCGGCCTCGTCAGGCGCGGCATCAGCGGTCGCGGCGTCCATGTCGAAACCAGCCTGCTGGAAGCCATGGTCGATTTCCAGTTCGAGGTGCTGACCACGCATCTGAACGATGGCGGCCGCCTGCCGCAAAAATCCTCGGTGCGCAATGCCCACGCCTATCTCTCGGCCCCCTACGGCGTCTATCACTGCGCCGACGGTTGGCTGGCGCTCGCCATGACGCCACTGCCGAAACTGGCGCCACTCCTCGACCTGCCCGCACTGGCAGACTACACGCCGGACGAAGCCTTTTCCCTGCGCGACGAAATCAAGAGCTTGATCGCCATTCGCCTGCATCAGAAGACAGTGAAGGAATGGCTCGCCATTCTCGAGCTCGCCGATATCTGGGCAACGGAAGTACTGGATTGGCCGCAGCTGCTCAAAACCGCCGCCTTCCGCCAGCTCGACATGCTGCAAACCGTGACCCGCGGCGACGGCATTTCCGTTCGCACGACGGCAAGCCCGATCCGCGTCAATGGCCAGCGCCATAAGAGCGACCTCGCCGCCCCGACGATCGGCAGCGGCTCGGAAAAGATCCGGACGGAATTCGCAATCAGCGCCGATTAAACGCAGCCAAAGAAAAAAGCGCGGCCACCCTTCGGTAGCCGCGCCTTGTTCATCTCAGTCCAACTGCTTCAAGCAGCAGCGAGCTGCAGTTCCTTGCTGACCATGGCGCGAAGCGTGCCGAGATCCTTGGCGAATGCGCGGATGCCTTCGGCGAGCTTTTCGGTCGCCATCGCATCTTCGTTCATCTGCCAGCGGTAGGTTTTTTCATCGACGATGATCTTGGCGACGGAGGTCTTGTGTTCCGGCGAGAGCTTGCGCTCCAGCTTGCCTTCGTCCTTGGCGAGCTCGTCGAGCAGGTTCGGGCTGATCGTCAGGCGATCGCAACCGGCCAGAGCTTCGACTTCCGCAGCGCTGCGGAAGGAGGCGCCCATGACGATCGTCTTGATGTCGTTGGCCTTGTAGTAGTTGTAGATTTCGCGAACGGACAGAACGCCCGGATCTTCTTCCGGGGTGTAGTCCTTGCCGGTCGACTTCTTGTACCAGTCAAGAATACGGCCGACGAAGGGCGAGATCAGGAAAACCTTGGCGTCGGCGCAAGCGACGGCCTGAGCCTTGCTGAAGAGCAGCGTCAGATTGCAGTCGATGCCTTCCTTCTGCAGCACTTCGGCGGCGCGGATGCCTTCCCAGGTGGACGCGAGCTTGATCAAGATACGGTCGCGCTCGATGCCGCGCTCCTTGTAGGCGGCGATGATGGCGCGGGCCTTGGCGAGCGATGCCTGAGTATCGAAGGACAGGTCGGCATCGACTTCGGTCGAAACACGGCCGGGAACGAGGCCGGACAGCGCGGCACCGACGGAGATCGCCAGACGGTCGGCAACGGCGGCGGCAACAGCATCCGGCGTGCCGCCCTGCTTCTTGCCCCAGGCGACAGCTTCCTTGATCGCGTCGGCGAACATCGGCGTGCCGAGCGCCTTCAAGACGATGGTCGGGTTGGTCGTGCAATCGACCGGCTTCAGACGGGCAACCGCCTCGATGTCCCCGGTATCGGCCACGACCGTCGTCATGGCGCGAAGTTGGTCAAGCTTGGATGTCATGATACCTATCCTTGTTGAAATAAGCCCATTGGGTTGGGAAATGTTGACCGGCGATTCCGTCCGGTTCGATGGACGACACGAAGACTGCGAGCGGATCGCGCCGCACTGTCTCCCATGCCTCGGTAACGGCAAAAACAGTGCGATGGTTCCATTTCCGGTGAACGGTCGGAGCCGCGAAGAAACAACTTTCCGAGGGCAGGCTTTTCACCGGGTGAGAGCGCCCTATATGGTTCCCTGCCCGGCCAAGCATTTCCACGGCGCAGCACTTGCACATTGCCCTCCTCGACTGGACAAAGACCGTATTCCTCAGGGCGACTATCATCAATCTCGCCGGGAAAAGTCAAGCGACATTTGTGCATTTCAATTGACATAAGTTTCAACCCATAGAATATCTCTAGGCGAAGAACCGATCTCCCCGCTCCCGCCATACGCCGCCGCGGCAACCTTGGTTGCTTGCGATCACTATAACAGAATGGGCGGGCGAAAATCTTGCTGGAGGACCTGTGGCCAAACTCAGACGCGGGACACATACTGCCTATTCGGAGACGGCATCTCTGCGGCTGCGCGCCGCCTGGCTCTACTATAATCAAGGCCTGACACAGAAGGATGTCGCCGAGCAGCTCGGCATCAGCCGCACCACCGTCATCCGCCTGCTGGACGAGGCGATGCGCCGCAGCGAGGTGCAGATCTGGATCAACGAAGGCATTGATGACTGCGTCGAGCTGGCGATCAAGCTGGAGCGTATTTACGGGCTGGACGAGGCGATCGTCGTTCCGGCACCGGCTGGCGGCGACGTCAATGCCCAGGCAAAAAGCGTCGGCCTGGCGCTTGGTCAGTTTCTGACCGAAGCAATCCCCGACAATTACACGATCGGCGTCGGCTGGGGCCGGACGATGACGGCTTCGCTCGCAAGCTTCCGCCCGCCACGCCGCGACAATTGCAAGGTAGTCTCGCTGCTCGGCGGCATCGTCGCCGTCCACCAGACCAACCCGATCGACTATACCTGGCGCCTGGCAAGCCAGCTCGGAGCGGAATGCTATATGTTCCTGGCGCCGCTTCTGGTCGATTCCATCGAGACCAAGCGCAACCTGATCGAAAAATGCGGACTGGAGGCAATCTACCGGCTGGCCGAAAATCTCGACCTCGCCATCGTCAGCTGCGGCGATATCGGCCCGCAATCCACTTCGCTATCGGAAGGCTTCATCTCAAAACGGGAGCTGGATCAGCTGATCGAAGCCGGCTGCGTCTGCGACACTATGTTCAATTTCCTCGATGCCGAGGGCAATTCGGTCGACCACCCGATCAACAAGCGCGTGATGTCGGTCGATCTCGACACGCTGAAGAAGGCCAAGCACATCGTCATCTCTTCCGGCGGCGCGCACCGCGCCGTGGCGATCAGCGCCACCATCAAGCGCATCGGCTGCAACACCCTGATCACGGATGAAAGTGCCGCCAAGGCATTGTTGCAGATGGCAGTGGCGAAGGCGGCTTGAAGGCTCCGGGGATCATATCAACCACCAGGTTCGTGGAGAATGCACCCCCTGTCACTTTGTGACAGGGGGGATATCAGAGGCTCGGCAAACTCAAACTCTCAACCTCAAGCCTGCCCCGCCTCCCAGCCGAGCATCGCCCGCTTGCGTGTCAGGCCCCAGTGATAGCCGGTGAGATCGCCGTTCTTGCCGAGAGCCCGATGGCAGGGGACGACGAAGGAGATCGGATTGCGGCCGACAGCGGCGCCGACCGCCCGCATCGCTGTGGGCTGGCCGATATCCCTGGCGATGTCGGAATAGGTGACGGCCCGGCCCATCGGGATCTTCAACAGGCTTTCCCAAACCCGCACCTGAAAATCCGTGCCGATCAGCACCACGCGCAATGGCTGGTCGCTCGTCCATTTCGATGGCTCGAAAATCCGCGCCGCATAGGGCACGGTCGCCTGCAGGTCCTCGACATATTGTGCGTTCGGCCAGCGGCAGGTCATATCTTCCAGGCAAGCCTTCTCGTCGCTGGTGTCGCTGAAGGCAAGGCCGGCAAGGCCACGGTCGGTGACCATGATCAGCGCAAGACCGAACGGCGAGATGTGGAACCCGTAACGGATGGTCAACCCGCCGCCCTTCACCTTCCATTCGCCGGGCGACATCGCCTCATGCGTGACGAAGAGATCATGCAGCCGGCTCGGACCGGAGAGCCCCACTTCGAACGAGGTTTCGAGCAGCGGCAAATCTTCCTGGCGTAGCAGCCGCTTGGCATGATCCAGCGTCACGGCTTGCAGGAAGGCCTTCGGCGACAGGCCGGCCCAGCGGGTAAAGGTCTTCTGCAACTGGGTCGGCGATTGCCCGAGCCTGTCGGCGAGCATCTCCAGCGACGGCTGGTCACGATACTCCTCGGTGATGAGTTCGATCACGCGGCGGACGGTATCGTAATCCGGCCCCTCCGGCGTGATGTCTTTCTTCAACTGTGCAATGGCATTCATAAACTTTCTCCTTGGAAAGGAGAACACCACGAAGAGAAGGGCAAAACCACCCGTTTCTTGCGCAACGGCTTGATCCCGAAAAGTGTGAAGCGGTTTTCGGACAAGATCATGCCCACAAACAGATTATATCCTCTGGGTCACCGTCGCCAGGGCGCGCTTGAAAGCCTTGGCAAAACTCTCGCGGTCTTCCGGGTTTAGGAAGGAGCCGACATCGGTGGTATGGCTTCTGTCACGGACATGCATCGACACCACGCCGATCTCGCTGTGGCGACGGACGAGAAAGCGCGTCCAGAACGGATTGAACCGATGCTCGACCATGCGGCCCGACGGCGAGAATTTGCGGATGGAGACATCGGTGCGCGACACCGTCACCTCTTCCCGCACCCGGCCCGAACGGTAGTTCAGCCAGAAGGCGCCGTAGAGCAGGAAGAAGTCCGCGCCGAAGAAGATGCCGATCGGCCATGCACCGCGAATGACGAACAGGATGCCGTATACCAGGCAGAACGTCCCCATCAGCGCCAGCATCACCCTGAACCCCTTTCGCCCCAGGGAGCGATGGGGAAACAATTCGGCGGCAAAAACCGGCCTGTTGTTGTCGGTGCCGGGATCGGCGTTGCGTTCCATCATGGGTCTTGAGTATAGGTCGTTCATGGCAAACCCCAAGATCAAATCCAGCGCCCAAAACATGAAAAAGTCAAATGCGACCGCAAGCCGCAAGCCGGCTTTCAAGTGTCCCTACTCCAAGGCGGAGCTGGAGGAGCTCTTCCGCCGCTTCTCCATCCAGCGGCCCGAGCCGAAGGGGGAATTGGAGCACGTTAATCCCTTCACCCTCGTCGTTGCCGTGGCTCTCTCGGCGCAGGCGACCGACGTCGGCGTCAACAAGGCGACCCGAGCCCTCTTCGCTGTGGCCGACACGCCGCAGAAGATGCTCGATCTCGGCGAAGACCGCATCCGCGACTATATCAAGACGATCGGCCTTTACCGCAACAAGGCGAAGAACGTCGTGGCTTTGTCAGAAAAGCTGCTCCGGGATTTCGATGGCGAAGTGCCACAGACGCGCGAGGAGCTGATGACGCTGCCGGGCGTCGGGCGCAAAACCGCCAATGTGGTGATGTCGATGGCCTTCGGTCATGCGACACTTGCCGTCGACACCCATGTTTTCCGCATCGCCAACCGCCTGCTGCTGGCGCCCGGCAAGACGCCGGACGAGGTGGAACACCGGTTGATGAAGGTGATCCCTGATCAATATCTCTTTCACGCGCATCACTGGCTGATCCTGCACGGACGCTATGTCTGCAAGGCCCGCAAGCCGGAATGCGAGCGCTGCGTCATCGCCGATCTCTGTCGCTCGCCGGAAAAGATCTGCGATGTCCCGGCACCGCTGGTCGAATTACCGCAGCAGCCGATCGCCGCCGAAGCCGCCAATTAGGGTAGCGATCGCGGCCGCGCTCAGACGTGCCGCGCCGCTTCTTTCCGCGAAATCAGCTTGTGCAGATGCACCATCATCCCCGCAGCAAACAGCGGCGTCAGCAGATTGACGATCGGAATGGCGAGGAAGGCTGCGATCACCAGTCCCGCGAGAAAGACGGTGAATGCATGCTTGATGCGGAACTGCCGCGCCTCGTCCGGCGAGCGAAAGCGCATGGCGGCGAATTCGAAGAATTCACGGCCGAGCAAATAGCCGTTGACCAGGAAGAAGGCCACAAGATTGATGCCGGGAATGAAGAGCAGAAACAGTGCGATGATGTTGCCGACGATCACGACGCCCAGAAACTTCAGCGAACCCTTCATCGCCGGCCCGAGGGGGAGTGCCTTTCCGGGCGGATCGGCCGGATAGTCCCGCCGCTCCACCACCTCGGCGACATCGTCGAGAAACAGGCCCGCGATCAACGCCGTCACCGGCGCGATCAGCAGCGCCAATACCAGCGCCAGGCCGAGGCCGGCCAATATTCCCAGGAACAAGGTGAGCCAGCTCGTCCAGTCCGGTGCTGACGGCAGGAAGCTCTGCAGCCAGGGGAGCACAACAGCCACGAAGGTGCTGTTCAGTGCAAACCAGAGCACGGCGAGCGCCAGCAATGTCAGACCAAGCACCTTCCAGAAAACCCTGCGCGTCTCGATGGCAAAGAGGTTGGCGAGGGAAAGACGCGCGGCATCGATGATCATTCGTTCGACATCTCCTGTGTGGTGATCGGAGAGGTAGGTAACGATTGCAAATATATCAATATCTTCCCGCCATGCGGGCGCCGATGGTTCAAAATTGAATTATTGTAATAAAGTATACTCTAATATATTGTGAGCGTCATATAAAAAACAACAACCTAAACATGATCGGCGTCCATCGGAAATCTGCACGCACCCCGATTATTTTCGCATTCGGCACGATAGCAGACGGGATGAACCGTTAGCGAGGCATGACATTTGGAAGACCTTGGCCACAAGCTTAGACAATACATGAAGAGCGGCACTCCCGCCGAGCGCCGTATAGCCAAGTATTTTTCAGAACACTTGAACGAACTGCCTTTCGAAACCGCCTCCTCCGTGGCCGACAGGCTTGAGTTGAGCCCGATGACGGTCGGGCGCTTCCTGCGGTCGCTCGGCTATCAGGGTCTGGATGGGATCAAGGTCCACCTGAAGGAAAACGTGGCTCCGGTAACGCTGCAACTGCCGAACGTTCTGGAACAGCTGCAGAAGGACGCCTATGAGGGACGCTCGCTCGCCGGCCAGATTGCCGAGCAGGTCGAGATGCTGCAGCATCTCTACAACCTTACCGGCCAGCCACAATGGCTGGATGCCGTCGCGGCAAGCCTGTCCTCCAGCGAGGTCTTCGTCGCCACGCATCTTAGCCTTGCCGGCCCTGGACGCCATTTTTGCGACCGCCTCGAATTTGCTCGCGATCATGTGCAATTCCTCGATGGCGCCAATGGCAGCTACATCGAGCTGCTCGGCCGCCCGGCAAACGAGGCATTGTTGGTGATCATCGATTCACCCCGTTTCATCACGTCGCGATTGCTGGCGCGTTCCGCGCGGCGCGCCGGTTACAAGGTGCTGCTGATCACCAGCCAATATACGGAATGGGCGCATGAATTCGCCAACACCACGCTCTCGCTGCCACCCCTGCGCATCGGCGGCCGCGACAATTTCTCAGCGATAACGGCGCTTCTGGAATGCCTGGCATCCGCCGTCATTCAGGCGGCCGGCGAAGAAGCCGAAAAGCGCATGCGAAAGATCGAAGAACTGGAAGGCATGTTTACCTACACGCCGCTTCGGTAAGGATCCGAAGCACCGGCCGACCGCCGGCGAAACCGGTCGACAGCGAGCCTATTCCATCGAGTCCAGCTCGGCACGGTGACGATGCATGGCAAGGAAACGCCGATAATCGCGGTCGTAGAGCGCTTTCTTTTCCCGGTTCGGCAGGCGTTCATGACCGCCGGGATACATGGCCGCACCAGCCACCGCGAGGCTCTCATAAAGCCCGCAAGAGACGGAGGCGGCCATCGCCGTTCCCAAAAGCACCGCCTCGTTCATCTTCGGCACCACCACCTTGCAGCCGGTGACATCGGAATAAAGCTCCATGAGCACGGCATTCTTCACATGGCCGCCGGCGACATGCAGCATGTCGGGCACATAGCCATAATCATGCATCTTCTCGAGGATATGGCGGATGCCGAGCGCGATGCCGACGCTCGTGCGCCAGTAGAGGCGGCAGAGGCCATCGAAGGAGGTGTCGAGCGTCAGGCCGCTGATAACGCCGACCGCATGCGGATCGGCAAGCGGCGATCGGTTGCCGTGGAAATCCGGCAGCACATGAAGGCGCTCGGCAAAGGCGTCGCCCTCGGCAGCACGCAGCTCCGAAATGCGCCGGACAATGCGGTCATGCAGCGCCGCTGTCGGTTCGCCGCCAGCGGCATGCATGCTGACGACATGATCGAGCAGCGCGCCGGTCGCCGACTGCCCGGCCTCGGCCAGCCATGTGTCGGCAAATACCACTTCGTAATAGGGGCCCCATAATCCGGTGCTGCGCTTGCGGTCGCGCGAAAAGGCGACGACGCAGCTCGACGTGCCGGCGATCAGCGCCAGTTGACGCTCCAGCGCATCACGGTCGCCGGCATGGCCGCCGAGCGCACCGAGCGCACCGGCATAGGCGTCGACCATTCCCGCACCCACATGGCATTCGCGGTCGAGCCCCAGGGCTTCGGCCGATTCCGCCGTCAGCAGCCCGACACTTTGCCCGACGGGCGCGGTCTCTTCCGGCAGGTTGCCGCGTTCCCGCAGGTCTCCAAGGCCGATCACATCGAGGAAATCCGCCTGCCAGCCCGGCCTGCGATGGGCTAGATAATTCCATTTTGCCGTCAGCGTACAGCGCGAGCGCGCCAGCGAACCGGTCGCCTTCCATGTCATGAAATCTGCGAGATCGAAGAAGTAACCGGCCCTGGCCCAGCTCCGCGGCAGGTTCTTCTTCAGCCACATCAGCTTGGGCATCTCCATCTCCGGCGACATGAAGTGGCCGGAATGCTCCAGAACCTGATGTCCGGTCGCCGTACAGAAATCCGCCTCGGCAAGCGCCCGATGATCGAGCCAGACGATGGTATCGAACCGATCCTCGCCACCGGTCGACACCGTAAGCGGCTTACCCTCCGTGTCGCGCACGACCAGGGAACAAGTGGCATCGAAGCCGATCGCGCCGATGACGGAGGAGCTGACACCGGAGGCTGTAACAGCGTTGCGCACGGCTGTACAAACCGCAGCCCAGATATCTTCGGAACTGTGCTCGGCGTGGTTCTCACGCGGGCGGTTCATGAGGATCGGATGTTCGCCCTTTGCGAGCAGGGCACCGCTCGACGTGAACACGCCAGCGCGCGCGCTGCCAGTGCCGATGTCGACCGCAACCACATGATCACGCATCAAGAAGGAGCCCCGTCCGCTTATGTCTTGTTACGGACAAGGTGTATCAAATCCGGCATCGCGTCAAACACG
Organism: Rhizobium sp. RCC_161_2; assembly: GCF_041355235.1. Taxonomy (NCBI): domain Bacteria; kingdom Pseudomonadati; phylum Pseudomonadota; class Alphaproteobacteria; order Hyphomicrobiales; family Rhizobiaceae; genus Rhizobium; species Rhizobium sp. RCC_161_2. The sequence goes on from NZ_JBFUPL010000003.1 coordinate 746,078, forward strand.
ACTTCGGGCGAAAGCCGTTCCAATTCCGCCCGGTAACTCGGCGAATGAGCATGCGATCCACCGGTAAAGGCAAAAACCGTCATGCCCGCCGCCCGCGCCGCCATGATCCCCGCTGGGCTGTCCTCGATGACGATGCAGTCCTTCGGCGCAACCCCCATTTGCTCGGCGGCATAAAGGAAGAGATCGGGCGCCGGCTTGCCGCGCTTGACCATGCTGGCGCTGAAAATATGCGGCTCCAGCCGCTCGAGCAGGCCAGTGACGCCAAGTGAAAGCCGGATGCGTTCCAGTTGGCTGGAGGAGGCGACGCAACGCGGCACGGCAAGCACGTCCAGCGTCTCGGCAATACCCTCGATCGGCCTCAGCTCATCGCGGAAGCGCTCATAAAGATCGTTGCGGATGCGATCGAGAAAGGCCTGGTCGATGAAGACGTCGAACTCGGTCTCCAGCGTGTCGACAAGCGTGGCGAGGCTCTTGCCGAGGAAACGGCTGTAGACATCCTCCTCGCTCATATCCACGCCGACATCGCGCATAGCGTCGATCAGCACGCTGACGGACAACGGCTCGCTGTCGACAAGCACGCCGTCGCAGTCGAAGATTACGAGTCCTTTATCCGCATTCGTCATCGCAGATCCAACCCGAACCCTGTTTCAGCCGCATCTCTTTCGAGCATCGGCCTGGCCATAAAAATTCGGCCGGGACTTGGGCGCCCCGGCCGACAAACAATTAATCCGCGAGTTTGTTGTCGAGGTATAGCTGCAGGGTGGCGCGGGTGCCCTTTTCCCACAGTGTTTTTAGCGCATGCGCAAAGCGCTTGCGGAAAAGATCCGATTTGGCGACGTCGCCGAAGATATCGTCGAAGACGAGGAAGGCGCCCGGATCGTCCTTGGCCTTCAGCGCCGCCGCATGCAACCGGTCGGCGCTGGCGTCGTTGAAGACGATGTCCTGGCCACTGTCGGTCTTGCCGGCGAAGTAGCGGCACCAGAGCGCCGAGACCAAAGCGAGACCGACGACATCTTCTTTTCGGGCGAGACGATCGGCCGTCGACGGCAGAATGAACTTCGGCTGGCGGTTCGAGCCGTCCTGCGCCAGGCGCGGAATGGTGTCGGCGATCTTCGGATTGGAGAAGCGGTGCTCGATCAGCTTGAAATAGTCGGCCAGAACCGTGTTCGGCACCGGCGGAATGACCGGGATGATCTCGTCATTTTCGAGCTTGGCGAGATAGGCGCGGATCAACGGCTCCTCCATCGCCTCATGGACGAAATGCACATCCATCAGCGCCGCCGGATAGGCGATAGCCGCATGGCCGCCATTGAGGATACGGATCTTCATATGCTCATAGGGCGTCACATCGGACACGAAGGTGACGCCGACCTTTTCCAGCGCCGGCCGGCCAGCCGGGAAATTGTCTTCCAGCACCCACTGCTTGAACTCTTCGCAATAAACCGGCCAGTTGTCCTCAATATCGAAGGCGCTTTTCAGGAGATCGATTTCGCGTGCGCCGGTGGCCGGCGTGATGCGGTCGACCATACCATTCGGAAAGGCGACATTGGCGGCGATCCAGTCGGCGAAGGCCGGATCCGAAAGCTTCGCCGTACCGACGACAGCGGCTTTGGTGACACCGCCATTGTGGGGAATGTTATCGCAGGACATGACGGTGAACGGCTGCAGGCCGGCGGCGCGGCGGGCCTTGAGGCCGGCAACAATCAGGCCGAACACCGTCTTCGGTGCGTCCGGGTTCTGGCCATCGGCAACGATGGCGGGATGGCTTGGATTAAACTTGCCGGAGGCGTCGATGAAATAGCCACCCTCGGTGATCGTCATCGAGACGATACGGATCGAGGGATCGGCGAGCTTGGCGACGATCGCCTTGGCGTCGCCGACCGGCAGAATGTCGACCATCGGCGCGGTGACGCGGGCAGCCGTCTTGTTGTTGTCCTGCTCGACCACCGTCGTCAGGAAATTCTGGGCGGCGAGCTTTTCGCGCATAGCGGCGTCCGAGGGCAGCACGCCGGCGCCGATGATCGCCCAATCGTGGTCCTGGCCAATATTGAAAAGATCGTCGAGGTATATCGCCTGATGGGCGCGATGGAAGTTGCCGACGCCGAAATGAACGATACCCGCCGATAGCGACTTCGGATCATAGGCCGGAATGGCAGCGGTTGCGGCCGCTTCCTGAAGCGTTGCGAGCGATAATTTGCACGTCATGTCTCAAGTCCTTCTGAAAGGTCTTTTTGCTCCGGATGGCTTGGGAAGGCCGCCCCGGTTGGGATGACCCCGGCCCGCCTGCATCGACAGATGCGGGCCGAGTTGAATGGCATTCGCCCGGCTTAGATCGCCAGCCCGTTTCCGTCGAAACGGTGGATGCGGCTCTTGTCGGGTGTCAGATAGACGGTATCGCCGGCGCGAGCCGGGAAGTCGCCGGTTCCGCGCGCGGTGATGGCGCCGATGCCGTCAGCCTCGATGTGCAGGAAGGTATCGGAGCCGAGATGCTCGGCATGGTTCACCCTGCCCTTCCAGTCTCCACTTTCCGTCGACAGCAGCACATGTTCCGGGCGAACGCCGATCGTGTCGGCGCCAAGCGCTTGCGCATAGGCGCCCTTGACGAAGTTCATCTTCGGCGAACCGATGAAGCCGGCGACGAAGAGATTGCGCGGGCTCTTGTAGAGTTCCAGCGGCGAACCGACCTGCTCGATATTGCCACGGTTCAAGACCACGATCTTATCGGCCATGGTCATCGCCTCGACCTGGTCGTGCGTCACATAGACCATCGTTGTCTTCAGCTGATGGTGCAGATCGCTGATCTCGAGACGCATGTTGACGCGCAGCGCCGCGTCCAGGTTCGACAGGGGCTCGTCGAACAGGAAGGCCTTCGGCTGGCGCACGATGGCGCGGCCGATGGCGACACGCTGACGCTGACCGCCGGAAAGCTGGCGTGGCTTGCGCTCCAGATAATCGGTGAGATTGAGGACACGCGCGGCGTCGGCGACCTTCTTGTCGATGTCGGCCTGCGGCATGTTCGCCATCTTCAGCGGAAAGGCGATGTTCTTGCGCACGCTCATATGCGGATAGAGCGCATAGGACTGGAACACCATGGCAAGACCGCGCTGGGCCGGCGCCAGATTGGTGCCATCCTTGCCATCGATCAGGATCTGGCCGCCCGAGACATCTTCCAGGCCGGCGATCAGCCGCAGCAGCGTCGACTTGCCGCAACCGGACGGGCCGACGAATACGACGAACTCGCCTTCGTTGATCTCGAGGTCGATGGAAGGAATGACCTTGGCTTCGCCAAAGACCTTGGAAACCTTCTTCAGGACAATGCTACCCATGTTTGTCTTCCTTACTTAACCGCGCCGAAGGTGAGGCCACGGACGAGTTGTTTCTGGCTGAACCAGCCAAGGATCAGGATCGGGGCGATCGCCATCGTCGATGCCGCCGAAAGCTTGGCGTAGAACAGGCCCTCCGGGCTGGAATAGGAGGCGATGAAGGTGCTGAGCGGCGCCGCATCGACGGACGAAAGATTGAGCGTCCAGAAAGCCTCGTTCCAGGCAAGGATGATGTTGAGAAGCATCGTCGAGGCCAGCCCCGGGATCGCCATCGGCGTCAGCACGTAGATGATTTCCTTTGCAAGCGACGCGCCATCCATGCGGGCCGCCTCCAGGATCTCGCCAGGAATTTCCTTGAAGTAGGTGTAGAGCATCCAGACGATGATCGGCAGGTTGATCAGCATCAGCACGACGACCATGCCGACGCGGCTGGCGAACTGATTGTTGAGCAACCCGAAGCCCTGGAACAGCAGGTAGATCGGGATGAAGGCGCCGACTGGCGGCATCATCTTGGTGGACAGCATCCACATAAGGATGTCCTTGGTACGCTTGGTCGGCGAGAAGGCCATGGCCCAGGCGGCGGGAACGGCGACGATCAGGCCGAGAATGGTCGAGCCGAAGGCGATGATCACCGAGTTGGAGAAATGGAGGAAATAGTTCGAGCGCGACTGCACCTCGAAATAATTCTCCAGCGTCCAGTGGAAGAACAGGAACTGCGGCGGCGAAGCAACCGCATCGCCTTCCGTCTTGAAGCTCGTCAGGATCGTCCACAGGATCGGGAAGAAGATGAGGAGCGCGACGGCCCAGGCCGCCAGCGATACGACCACCTTGCGCCGTGTAGAGACATTGCGTGCCATCTCAGGCCTCCAGGTTCTTGCCGACCGCACGCATCACGAAGATAGCGACGATATTGGCGAGGATGACGGCGATGATGCCGCCCGCCGATGCGCCGCCGACATCCTGCGACAGAACGATCTGCGAATAGACGAGATAGGTGAGGTTGGTCGTCGCCGTGCCGGGTCCGCCATTGGTGGTGACCAGGATTTCGGCGAAGGCGGAGAGCAGGAAGATCGTCTCGATGAGGATGACGACGGTGATCGCACGCGCCAGATGCGGCAGGACGATGTGAATGAATTTCGAGACCGGACCGGCGCCGTCCATTTCGGCGGCTTCCTTCTGCTCTTCATCCAGAGACTGCAACGCAGTCAGCAAGATAAGCGTTGCAAAGGGCAGCCACTGCCAGGCGACGATGATGACGATCGAAAACAGCGGCACTGTCTCCAGCCAGGTCAGCGGATCGAGCCCGAAGAACTTGAACAGATGCGCCAGGAGCCCGTTCACCGGGTTCATGAACATATGTTTCCAGATGAGGGCGGCGACCGTCGGCATGACGAAGAACGGCGCAAGCACCAGCATGCGGACGATGCCCTGGCCGAAGATCGGCTGATCGAGAAGGAGCGCGAGAGCAATGCCGCCGACCACGGTGATGATGAGCGCGCCGCCGACCAGCAGAAGCGTCACGATCAGCGAGTTCAGGAAGGCGGGGTCGGTGACGAAATATTCGTAGTTGAGCAGCCCGATGAAGTCGTGCGCGCCGGGCGACAGGAGATTGTAGTTCAGCGTCGAGAAGTAGATCGTCATCACCAGCGGGACGATCATCCACGCGAAGAGCAGCAAAACCGACGGCGTCATCATGACGCGGGCAGCAGAACGGGTGTGTAACGTTGCCATGGCAAGTACCGACCTATCTTTTGAGCGGGAAGGTGGCCGTGGACCGGCTGGGTAAAGAGGCCGCCGAAGAGCAGTTCAGGCATTCGGCGGCCAAGGGAAGAAAGCACTCGATGGTGCTTCCTTCCATCCATGGGAGGTTGATTATTTCGGATAACCAGCCTTGGTCATTTCGCGGCTTGTCAGCTGCTGCGCGGCCTTGAGGGCGGCGTCGACGGTGATCTGACCGGCAAGGGCAGCGGAGAATTGCTGGCCGACGGCAGTGCCGATGCCCTGGAATTCAGGGATGGCCACGAACTGGACGCCGACATACGGGACCGGCTTGACGGTCGGGTGGGTCGGATCGGCAGAGTTGATGGAGTCGAGCGTCATCTTGGCGAAGGGAGCCGCCTTCTGGTAGTCCGCATTCGCATAGAGCGAGGAACGGGTGCCGGGAGGAGCATTCAGCCAGCCTTCCTTCTGGGCGACAAGGTTGGTGTATTCCTTGCTGGTTGCCCAGGCGATGAACTTCTCAGCCGCTTCAGTCTTCTTCGAGGAAGCCGGGATGGCGAGGTTCCATGCCCAGAGCCAGTTGCCGCGCTTGCCGAGGCCGTTATCCGGCGCCAGAGCGAAGCCGACCTTGTCGGCAACCTTCGATTCCTTCGGGTCGGACACGAACGAGGCAGCAACCGTCGCATCGATCCACATGCCGCACTTGCCGGTCTGGAACAGCGAGAGGTTCTCGTTGAAGCCGTTGGACGAAGCGCCCGGAGGGCCGGCGTCCTTCATCAGCTTGACGTAGAAGTCGAGTGTGTTCTTCCATTCCGGCTGATCGAACTGCGGCTTCCACTTCTCATCGAACCAGCGGGCGCCGAAAGAGTTCGCCGTTGCCGTCAGGAACGCCATGTTCTCGCCCCAGCCGGCCTTGCCGCGAAGGCAGATGCCGTAGACTTCATGGCTCTTGTCGGTGATCTTGCGGGCGGCATCGGCGATGAAGGTCCAGGTCGGCGCGTCCGGCATCTTCAGGCCGGCCTTGTCGAACAGGTCCTTGCGGTACATCACCATCGAGCTTTCGCCGTAGAACGGCGAGGCATAGAGCTTGCCGTCCGTGGTCAGACCGCTGCGAATGGCCGGGAGAAGATCGTCGACATCATAGGTCTTGTCGGCAGTGAGCTTGTCGAGCGGCGCCAGCCAGCCGAGCTTGCTCCAGATCGGCACCTCATACGTGCCGATCGTCAGCACGTCATATTGGCCGCCCTTGGTCGCGATGTCCGTCGTAACCTTCTGGCGCAGTACGTTTTCCTCGAGCGTGACCCATTGCAGGTCGATGCCGGGGTTCTTCGCTTTGAAATCATCCGTAAGCTTCTGCATACGAACCATGTCGCCGTTGTTCACGGTCGCAATCGTCAGCGTTTCGGCAGACGCCATTCCGGCAAACATCAGGGCCGAGCAGGCGCTCAGCAGAAAGGTTTTCAATTTCATATCTTCCTCCCCAGAAGATCAAATCTGAGCATTCGCTTTGCTCATGGGCAATTACTCACCGCTTGCGACAAAATGTCAATGCGGATTCGTTGCTGCGTTGCCGAACATGCAGCCCATCCATTTGTTTTTATGGTGTTATTTTTTGCTCAGTTCTTGAGCAGAAATTCGGCGGTCGCCTCGTCGGTGATCAAACCGTTGATCTGATGGCCGGTTACGGCGGCCCTGATCGCCTCGAATTTGCGTTTGCCCTTGGCAATCCCGATGACGGAAGACGTATCGCGCGGCGGGATGGAGGCACTGGCAACGCGGTCGTTGACGGCGTCCGACATCAGCTTTCCGTCGCCGTCGAAAACCCAGCCGCAGATCTCGCCGGCCGCGCCCCGCTTCATCAGCGCCGTCATCTCGTCTTTCTCGAGAAAGCCGTCGAGGCAAAGCGGCGCCTCAATGCCCAACTCACCGACGCCGACAAAGGTGACGTCGGCCTGCGCACTGATATCGAGCGTCGAGCGCACCAGTGCCTGCGCATGCAGCAACTCGCGCTCTTCGGCCGAGGAGACGAGGACCGGCAGCGGCATGGGATAGTGCCGCGCCTTGATCGCGTCGGCCATGCTGAAGATGACGTTGTAATAGGCGGCCGAACCATCCGGGCCGATATTGCCGGTCAACGATACGATCCGATGCTGCGGACATTCGATGGCCGGCAGCTGATCGACGGCAGCCTTCAATGTACGCCCGGTGCCGATCGCCAGTACGATCGGATCGCTGCGCCTCAGCCAGCGCTCGATTTCGGCAGCCCCCGCCTCGGCGATCCCCACTGTGGACGATGTCCCGTCGGGATCGCTCGGCACCACTTCGATATGCTTGAGCTTGAATTTCTCGCGCAGCGCCGCGCCATATTCGAGGCACACGGCGATCGGGTGATCCAGCCGCACCTTGATCAGCCGCTCGGCAACGGCCAGCGACACCAATCGCTGCGCCGATTGCCGGGAGATTCCCATGGCAATGGCGATCTCGTCCTGCGTCCGCCCGGCCACGTAATATAGCCAGCCAGCCCGCGCCGCGTCGTCAAGTCGCCCCTGGGAATCCAACTTCCTGGCCATCACAGTCCTTTGCCAAAACAGCGCCTCTTGCCCAGGCCGAACGACCCGGGGCGGTCGCTCATTCAGTTTCCGGCGGGATGACGCCCTTGGTCAAGGTGAAACAACCGTAGAAGCGGCGCTCGCCGGTCTGGATCACGCAATAGGCCTCTTTCGCCCGCTCATAGAAGGCGTAGCGCTCGACCGGCACGAGCGGCCAATGTTTGCCCTCGGCGCGATCGATTGTCGCCTGCACTTCATGCTGAACCTTCGGCACCTCCTCCGGTGCGCCCACCACTTCCATGCGCGTCGCAGCATCGTCGATGAAGGTATCGAGCGGCATCAGCGACAGCAGCGCCTCGACGGCCTCGGCCGCCGACACGTTGTCGATCCTCAGAAGATGGCCGAGCATCGTCTGCTGCGCGATCGACTCGGCCGGGAAATTGGTGTCGACGACGACAAGCATGTCGCCATGCCCCATCGATGCCAGCGCGTGCAGCACGTCCGCATTCAACCGCGGCGAAATTCCCTTCAGCATGAAAGCTCCTCCAGTGCGTAACCGGCGACGGCCCTGCCCTCGCCCTCTTCTCTTTGGGAGCAAACAAGTAATCGTGGTCACGATCTCTGTCCATAGCCGCCGTGACCGTTATCGGCAGAGAATCCCGGGATAAGAAAGCACTTCTCATGCTGGCTTATTTCAGCCTTTATTGACCAGATAGGTTCGGCGGCGTTAACTGAAGCACAGGCACTGGTTGCGAGGGCAAGTGAGAATTCTTCTGGTTGAGGACGATGAAACGATCGGCAGCGCGGTGCGCGACCATATCGCGGCAAGCACCCACGCGGTCGACTGGGTGAAGAACCTCGCGGATGCGGCCGAGGTCACCAGCGCCGTGAAGTACGGCCTGATCCTGCTCGACCTGCAACTGCCTGACGGCGTCGGCATCGACTTCCTGAAGAAGCTGCGCCGCAAACCGGATGAGACGCCGGTGATCATCCTGACCGCCCGCGACCAGATTTCCGACCGCATCGAGGGATTGAACAGCGGCGCCGACGATTACCTCGTCAAGCCCTTCAATCTCGGCGAACTCTCCGCCCGCATCCTGGCCGTGGCCCGGCGCTATAGCGGCAGCCCGCAGCCGACCATCCGCTTTGCCGATCTCGAAATCGACCAGCCGCAACGACGGGTCCGGCTGGACGGCAAGGATGTCGTGCTCACCGGCCGCGAATGGGCCGTGCTCGATCTCCTGGTGACACGGCCGGGCGCCATCGTCTCCAAGGACCAGATCGAGGAGGCGCTCTATGCCTTCGGCTCCGAGATCGAGAGCAACACGGTCGAAGTCTATGTCAGCCGCCTGCGCAAGAAGATCGGCAAGGACCGCATCCGCACGGCCCGTGGCGTCGGCTATTGCCTGGGTGAGAGATGACTCGCCCTACCAGCATTACCCGCCGCCTGATCGCTGCACTCACGGGTACGGTCGTTGTGTTCTGGCTGATCGCCGTCGGGATCGGCGTCTATGTCGTCAACCATGAGCTTTCCGAAACCTTCGACGGCGCGCTGCAGGAAACCGCCGAGCGGCTGATGCCGCTGGTGGTCGACGATCTCGCCAATCGCGATCCTTCCAGCGATCCGCAAAGCCTCGAGGAGCTGAACAAGGGACTGAACCGGGAATACCTGACCTATCAGGTGCTCGACGCCTCCGGTAAGGTCATCCTGCATTCGCACGACGCACCGCCTGTGGCCTATGAGGTGCCCCTGAAGATCGGCTTCCATAACACACCGAAATACCGAATCTATACCGAATCCTCGATGAACGGCACGATCTTCCTGCATGTGGCCGACGCCTTCAAGAACCGCCGGGAAGCATCGCGCGAGAGCGGCGTTGCCCTGCTCTGGCCGCTACTCGCTCTCATTCCGGCTAGCATCCTGGCCATCTGGTTCGCCGTTGGGCGCTCGCTGCGGCCGATCGACCGGTTGCGATCAGACATCGCCACCAAGGACGGCGGCAATATGGTCCCGTTGGAGAGCGACACGCTGCCGCGCGAGCTCCAGCCGATCGCCCGCTCGGTCAACCTGTTGCTCGAGCGGCTGCGCGCCGCGCTTGAAGCCGAGCGGGAATTCACCGCCAACAGCGCCCATGAACTGCGCACGCCGATCGCCGGCGCGCTCGCTCAGACGCAGCGTCTGGTCGCTGAGCTGCCCAAGGGACCGCTTACCGAACGCGCCAGCCGGATCGAAACCTCGCTCTCCAATCTCGGACGGCTGGCGGAGAAATTGCTGCAGCTTTCCCGTGCCCAGGCCGGCATCGGCACCGGCGACAAGCCCGCCGATCTGATGGCCGTCATCGAAACCATCATCGGCGACTACGACCGCGACACCGGCACCGCTGGCCGCATCCTCCTGGAACGCAACCCGAACGAGACGCTGATCCGCAACGTCGATATCGACGCCTTCGCCATCGTCATGCGCAACCTGATCGAGAATGCGCTGATCCATGGCCCGACCGACGACGAAGTGACCGTCAAGGTCGAAAACGACGTCATCCGCATCCTGAACGGCGGCCATGTTCTTTCCCTGGATGAGCTGGCCAGCCTGAAGAAACGCTTCCAGCGTGGCAAGACGAACGCCTCCGGCTCCGGCCTCGGCCTTGCCATCGCCGAGCGCATCGTCGGACAAATCGGCGGCCGTCTCGATCTCCTGTCGCCCGCCGCCGGCCAGGTGGATGGTTTCGAAGCCCGGATCACCTTGCCTTCGGCCTGATCGCGCCTCGACGAAAGCCGCGCTTATTGGCCTTGCAAAGAGCGGCAAAGGGTGCGAGCAAGAGCCGCATGTTTCCTGCGGGTCAAGTTTTATGATCGTTTCCTTCGACATTGGCGGCACCGCCATCAAGGGCGGTATCGCCCGCTCCGCGACGGATATCACCCCGCTCGCCCGGCGCCCGACGCCGAAGGGCGATTTCGGCGAATTCGTCGCGGCCCTGCGCGACGTCATCGCTGACGCCGGCGAGACGCCAGACTGCCTCTCCTTTTCCATCGCCGGTGTGGTCGATCCCGATACCCAGGCCTTGATCTGTGCCAATATTCCCTGCATCCACGGCCGGCGTCTTGCCGCCGAGCTGGAAGCGGAACTCGGCTATCCCGTCCTGATCGCCAACGATGCCGATTGCTTCGCCATGGCGGAGGCCATGTCCGGTGCCGGCCGCGGCCACCGCATCGTCCTCGGCGCCATTCTCGGCACCGGCGTCGGTGGAGGGCTGGTGGCGGATGGCCGCCTCGTCAACGCCGCCGGCGGCTTTGCCGGCGAGTGGGGCCATGGCCCGATCATCGCTTCCTTCGCCGGCAATCCGCCGGTCGCCATCCCCGCCTATCCCTGCGGCTGCGGCCAGCAGGGCTGCGTCGACACCGTCGGCGGTGCCCGTGGTGTCGAGCGCCTGCACAAGACCCTGCACGGCCTGGAATTTTCCAGTGAGGAGATCATCAGCCAGTGGCTGGCGGGCGACGCCAATGCGGCGCGGACGATCGAGGTCCTGATCGATCTCGTCGCCTCGCCGCTGGCGCTGACCATCAATATCACCGGCGCCACCATCGTTCCCGTCGGCGGCGGCCTGTCCAATGTCGAACCGCTGCTGGAGCGGCTGGACGCGGCGGTGCGCACCCGTATCCTGCGCAAGTTCGACCGCCCGCTCGTCGTGCCGAGCCAATGCAAAGTCGAGCCCGGCCTGATCGGCGCGGCCCTACTGGGGTTGAAATTCGTCGAGGAGCGAAGCCATGCTGCTTGAGGTCTGCGTCGAGGATAGCGCAGGCCTTGCCGCCGCCATCGCTGGCGGTGCCGATCGCATCGAGCTTTGCAGCGCGCTCGCCGTTGGCGGCCTCACACCGAGCGCCGGGCTGATGGCACTGGCAGCACAGGCACCCATCCCCGCCTACGCGATGATCCGCCCGCGCGCCGGCAGTTTTGTCTACTCCGCCGATGAGCTTGCCGTCATGAAGGCCGATATCGATGCTATCAGGCAAGCGGGTTTGCCTGGTGTCGTTCTCGGCGCCTCGCTGCCGGATGGTCGCCTCAACCGCGATATGCTCGGCGCGCTCGTTGCCCATGCCAAAGGCCTCGGCAAGACATTGCACCGCGCCTTCGATCTGGTTCCCGATGTCGAGGAGGCGGTGGAACTCGCCATCTCCCTCGGCTTCGAGCGTATCTTGACCTCGGGCTGCGCCAAAACGGCCGTGGAGGGCATCGCCGTCCTCGAGCAGGCCATCACCATCGCCGCCGGCCGTATCTCGATCATGCCCGGCTCGGGCGTCAACCTCGGAACCATCGACGCGCTATGGCCACGACTGGCGATCGGTGAAGTGCATGCCTCCTGCTCCATCGCCGAAGCGGAGCCGGATGAACGCCTGCTCGCTTTCGGTTTTTCGGCACCAGCAACACGACGCACGGATGCCGCAACCGTGAGGACGCTCAAGGCGCATTTCGCCTGATCGGCAACTGCGAATTGACAAAGAAACGGTAGAATGATCAATCGTTCATAAACGTATATTCTGTAGCTATAGCCTAGCTGCGGAATGCCAAGCCATTGCAGTTAAGCAGATTTCTCCGGAGTAGCTGTAGATCTAAACCATGTCGGTGGCGCCACCTCGCAAGAAAAGCAGGGCTGTCTTTTGGATTGCGGCGATCGTCATCGGCTCGATCATTTTGGCGACGGCGCTGCTTGCCAATGACATGCGCAATCTCAGGGCGCTCGATACCCGCTATCATCTGAACCTGTTCAGCCAGCCGGCACATCCACCGCCGGCCCCTGCAGCAGCGATAGCCTCCCCGCCAGCCGACAATGCCGCCCATCCCACAACGACACCGGCCACGACTGCAGCGCAGGCTCCCATCAAGCCCGTCAAAGTGACACAGGCTGCACAGCCGGTGAAACCGGCACATGCGCATCCCTCGTCCCATATACTCGATCCGCCCGTGGATGCCCTGCGTGGTGCGTTCCTGCGAAGCTGGCGGATATCGGGCCAGACGCTCTGCGCCGACCTGACGAAATTCGGCCTGCCGGTCGGCGAATGGAAGCAGAGCGCGCTCGGCGTCGGCACGTTCGAATGCAGTCACCAGATCCAGAAGGGCGACTTCGGAAACCCGAACGCTGCGTCATTCTTCGTCATTGCCCGCGGCACGCCAACCGGTGATCTCGACAATATCCGCATCAAGGTGATCATGCCCGACAATGCCGACGGCCGCGCCATCGGCGAGACCTTCATCGACGCCGTCGTCATGCTGTTGACGGAAACCCACTGGCTTGATTTCCAGGCGGCACTCGATGCGATCGGCAAGCTGCAGGATGTGACGCAAGAGCATTTCGGCGCGAAGCTCAGCTTCTTCCGCGAATTCCAGAACGACAGGAACTTCAACCTGCAACTGGAACTGCACAGAACGACGCCCGAACAGATCCGGACGGCCATCGTCTTCGACAAGGCCCGATGGACGCTCCGCTCAGTCCCGCCCGGCAACTAGCAAATCCGCCCGCCCAGCTTCATGGACTTGCGACGAAGCGTCTCCATCCATCCACCTGCTTTTTGTTGCGCCGCATCATCGATGGTGATCATATGGGGTTGATTTCGATGGCCGGCGGAAAACCGGCTGACCACAGCATGATTCCCAAAAATGTGAAGCGGTTCTTGGATCAGATCATGCGCCAGCATTGACGTGCCGGACCTCCGATCCGGCCGTGGAAAGTTATTACGTTCCCATGGACTCGCCAGATACCGCCCCGCAAGGCCAGACCTTTGCGATCGATCGTGATCCCCGCCTGCGTTTTATCATCCCCGCCGTGGTCGCCGTTGCATTCCTGATGGAGCAGCTCGATTCGACGATCCTCGTCACCGCCGTTCCTGACATCGCCAGAAGTCTTGGCACCACGCCGGTGCGCATGAACCTCGCGGTCACGACCTATATCCTGACGCTCGCCATGTTCATCCCGGTGAGCGGCTGGTTCGCCGACCGTTTCGGCGCGCGGCGCATCTTCGCCCTGTCGCTCTTCATCTTCACGATCGGCTCGATCCTCTGCGGCCTGGCGACAAGCCTGCCGATGCTGGTCGCCACCCGCGCCCTGCAGGGCCTCGGCGGCGCGATGATGACGCCGGTCGGTCGCCTCATCCTCATCCGCAGCTTCCCGCGCAGCCAGCTCGTCACGGCGATGACCTACATGACATTGCCGGCGATCATCGGGCCGGTGATCGGCCCGCTTCTGGGTGGCTTTCTGACGACCTATCTCTCCTGGCGCTGGATCTTCTGGGTTAATCTGCCCTTCGGCATCATCGGCATGGCCATGGCGCTGAAATATATCGAGGACACCGTTCGCGATACCTCGCTCAAATTCGACTTTCCAGGCTTCATCATGGTCGGCGTCGGCTGTCTGCTGCTGCAATACGGCATCGAGAATATCGGCCGGCCGACGATCCCCATATGGGCCATCGTCGTGGTCCTCGCTGCTGCCGGCCTGCTGCTCGTCGGTTTCGTCCGCTATGCCAGGACGGCGGATTCGCCGGCGGTCGATCTCACTCTGTTCAAGCTGCGCACCTTCCGCGTCGGCACGCTTGCCGGCGGCATCTGTCGTGTCGGGCTCAACGGCGTACCATTCCTGCTGCCGCTCATGCTGCAGGTCGGCTTCGGCCTCAGCCCGATCGCCTCAGGCACGCTGACCTTCGTCAGCGCCTTGAGTTCGCTTGCCGTGCGTCCGGTCTCGTCGAAGATGCTGCGGCTGTTCGGTTTCGATCGCGTGCTGACCGCCAGCGCGATTTTCAGCGCCGGCATCGTCGCCGGCTTCGCCCTGATCGGGCCGGATACGCCGCACTGGGTCATCATCGTCTATGTCTTTGTCTTCGGCCTGGCACGCGCGGCGCAGTTCATGACCTCCAACACGCTGTCCTATTCCGATACCCCAGCCGCCCAGCTCAGCCGTGCGACCAGCCTCGGTGGCGTACTGCAGCAATTGAGTGTCAGCTTCGGCGTCTCCATCGCCGCCATGCTGCTCGGCCTGGTCACGCTTGACGGCTCCGCGCTGACGCCGGAAAAATTCCATCTGGCTTTTCTGCTGATGGCGGTGATCCCGCTGCTCGGCCTGCCGGGCTTCCTGAAGCTGCGGCCGGAAGACGGCAGGCAGGTCAGCGGCCATTACCGCCGCTCGAAGGAAACTGTTTGAAAATTGCGACTTAGTCTTCCTCGCCTACTCCGCTACTTCCATTAAAGCGCGCCTCATTGTTTTTCGGCTTGATATAACTGGAAAGAATAATTTTCTGCCAAAATAATGCGGCATAAAGATACCCAAATCCACCGACAATCAACAATATAAGCCAATATGGTGGCTCCACAAAACTGAAAATCAAGAATGCTCCCACCAAATAAGATCCAAGATATACATAGATGGATTTCTTATTTATTTCACCCATTACATATGGGTTATTCTTTTCAGGATATTTTTTCTCACTCCCATCCAAATATCGCTTATTGGTCATGTAACGCTCCCCAGCAGCCAATAAAATCTAATGTCTGCTGCTTCACGCTGCAAGCGATGACAGGCGCGGATGGACAAGATGTTCACGCAACACCAGACCGGTGCCGTCAACCTCCTGCATCAGCACATCGTAGCTCCAGAGATCGGCAAGGTGTTGCAGCACGCGCTTGGCGTCGGCATCCTCCAGAAAGCCGCCGTTCAGCACGGTATGCTTGACCAGCAGCCTGCGGTCACCGGCGAGATCGACATCGACGATCTCGATATGCGGATCGATCCAGCCGACATCATATTGCCGCGCCAGCTCGCGCCGGATGCGGCGATAGCCACGCTCGTCGTGGATCGCCGCCACCCGAAGCCCCTCCTCCTCTTCCGGATCGTCGGTGAGGTGGAACATACGCATCTTGCGCATCATGTGCGGGCTGAGGAACTGCGACACGAAACTTTCGTCGCGATAGTTGGCCCAGAGATCGCGCAGCACCGCCATGGCGTCGCCGGTACCGGCAATATCGGGGAACCATAGCCGGTCCTCGTCCCTCGGCTTGGTCACGATCCGCTCGATATCCTGCATCATCGCAAAGCCGAGCGCGTAAGGGTTGAGGCCGGAATAGCGCTGATCGTTGAAGGACGGCTGGAAGACGACATTGGTGTGGGACTTTAGGAATTCGAGAAAATCGCCGTCGCCGATGCCGCCAAGCTCATGTAGCCGCGTCATGATGCGATAGTGCACATAGGTCGCCGTGCCCTCATTCATCACCTTGGTCTGGCTTTGCGGATAGAAATATTGCGCGACGTGCCGGACGATGCGCAGGATCTCCCGCTGCCAAGGCTTCAGGCGCGGGGCCATCTTTTCGAGGAAATAGAGGATATTCTCCTGCGGCAGGCCGGCCAACGAACGCCGGCGTTCGAAATCCAGGTCGGGCATGACCTTGCCCTTTCCGACCGGAACCGTGCGCCAGAGATCGTTGAAGATCCGCTCGTCATACTCACGACGCTCGCGCTCGCGCGTTTCTTCCTCACGCAGGCTCGGCGTCTTCCTGCCGGCATAGCGATGGACACCATGCGACATCAGCGCATGCGCGGCATCGAGCGTCCGCTCGACGGCGGCATGGCCGTAGCGCTCCTCGCAACGGGTGATATAACCTTTGGCGAAGTTCAGATAGTCGAGAATGCCCTCGGCATCCGTCCAGAGCTTGAAGAGGTAATTGTTCTTGAAGAAGTGATTGTGACCGAAGGCGGCATGCGCAATCACCAGCGCCTGCATCGTCGCCGTATTCTCCTCCATCAGATAGGAGATGCAGGGCGAGCTGTTGATGACGATCTCATAGGCAAGCCCGCGCAAGCCTTTGCGGTAGAAAGCCTCGTGATGGGCGAAATGCTTGCCGAAAGACCAGTGCTTGTAGAACAGCGGCATGCCGATCGAGGAATAGACGTCGAGCATCTGCTCGGCGGTGATGATCTCGATCTGGTTGGGATAGACGTCGAGGCCGAGTTCGTCGATGGCGACCCGCTCGCAGGCATCGTGGATCCGCTGGATGGTGGAGAAGTCCCAGTCCGCACCGTCAAAAAGCCGTTCCATCGATGCTTTCGCCATTATCCGCTCCTTGTTTCCGCCGCCCGCCGCTGAAAGAGATCATGGAAGACCGGGTAGATCTGGCTGCGATCGCTGACGCGCCGCATCGACAGCACCGGCCAGCCCGCCTGAATGCGCTCATAGAGCGACCAGAGCGCCGAGCCGGAGGAGATCGCGACGCTCCGTGCCTCGCCCACTTCGAGATAGGCGAAATACTGGCTGACCGGCAGGATGGCGTCGGTCAGCAGCGCCGCCGCCGTCGCATTGTCGGAATAGGCATTGTCGCCGTCCGACGCCTGCGCGGCGTAGATGTTCCAGTCCGATGCCGGGAAGCGATCCTGGACGATCCGCCGCATCGCTTCGAGCGCGCTCGACACCTGCGTGCCGCCGGTCGCCGGACTGCGGAAGAACGTCTCCTCGTCCACCTCCTCGGCCACATCCGTATGGCGGATGAAGACGATCTCCACGCGGCGGTACTGCCGGGTCAGGAAGATGTAGAGCAGCATGTAGAAGCGCTTGGCGAGGTCCTTCATGTGTTCCGACATCGAACCGGAGACGTCCATGAGGCAGAACATCACCGCCTGCGCCACCGGCTTCGGCTCGTTCTCGAAACGGCGGTAGCGAATATCGATCGGGTCGATATAAGGAATGCGCCGAACCTTCGATTCCAATACCTTGATCTCGGCCTCGAGCGCCGCGCGGCGCTCGTCATCCTTGCACTCGGCCGCTTCCGCGGCGAGCTTGGCGACCGTCTCCGGCTTCGGGCGATGCAGCGCCACGCGCCGCATCATCGCCAGCCGCATGGTACGGTTGATGGCGAGATTGGCCGGTGATCCCGTTACCGAATAGCCGGACCGCACCGGATTGATCTGATCGGCCGACACCAGCCGCTTCTTGGCGAGATCGGGAAGCTCAAGATCGTCGAGGAAAAGATCGAGGAATTCATCGCGGGTCAGGATGAAGCGGAAGGCGTCTTCGCCGCTGCCTTCGCCGCCGGCTTTCGGCTTGCCGCCGCCGCTCTCCGGCCGTGGAAGGATGTCGCCCTCCAGGAATTCCTTGTTGCCGGGGAAAATATGCTCCCGCAGCCCCTCCGGGCCGCGATGGAACCGAGGCTCCTCGGTTCCATCTAGGGGAATGCTGATCTCGCCACCCTTCAGAATGTCCTGAATGTCGCGATTTTGAGAGGATTCATAGACCGCTCTCTGCACCAGCGCTTTTGCTCTTCGCAAAAACCGTTGACGATTTTCTAGACTTTTTCCGCCTGGGTTCAGGCGTCGGTCAACAATGTGCATTCCTTCTTCCTTGGTGGCTCATCCCGCCTGTTTCACACGCATGTACCATTCCACAAGCCGCCGAACCTGACGCTCGGTATAGCCGCGCGCCATCATGCGTTCGACGAATTCGCCATGTTTCTTTTCCGAGTCGCCGTCCTTCTTGGACCCGAACGAGATGACCGGCAGCAGATCCTCGACCTGGGAGAACATCCGCTTTTCAATGACTTCGCGGATTTTCTCATAACTCGTCCAGGAGGGATTCTTGCCGCCATGGCTCGCCCGCGCTCGCAAGCAGAACTTGACGATCTCGTTGCGGAAATCCTTCGGATTGGCGATGCCCGCCGGCTTCTCGATCTTGGTCAGCTCCTGGTTGAGAAGCTCTCGGTCCAGAAGCTGGCCAGTGTCGGGATCCTTGAAATCGACATCCTCGATCCAGGCGTCGGCGTAGTCGACATAACGGTCAAAGAGATTCTGGCCGTAGTCTGCATAGGATTCCAGATAAGCCTTCTGGATCTCATGTCCGATGAATTCCGCATAACGTGGCCCGAGCTCGCTCTTGATAAACTCTATATAGAGCTTCTCGGTTTCAAGCGGCAGTTGTTCGCGACGGATCGACTGCTCCAGCATATACATAAGATGCACCGGATCGGCGCCGATCTCCGTCGTATCGTAGTTGAAGGTCGCCGCCAGCACCTTGAAGGCGAAACGGGTAGACGCCCCATCCATGCCTTCGTCCACACCGGCCGAGTCGCGATACTCCTGCACGCTGCGCGCCCTTGGATCGGTCTCCTTCAGGCTTTCGCCGTCATAGACCCGAAGCTTGGAGAAGGCCGTCGAGTTCTCGTGCTTGGCAAGCCTCGTCAGAACCGTGAAGCGAGCGAGCGTTTCCAGCGTCGACGGTGCGCAGGGCGCATCGCTGAGTTCGGATTCCTCGATCAGCTTCTCGTAGATCTTCTGCTCTTCGGTCACCCGCAGGCAGTAAGGTACCTTGACGACGCAGATACGGTCGATGAAGGCCTCATTGTTCTTGTTGGCCTTGAACGTCTGCCATTCCGACTCGTTCGAGTGCGCCAGGATGATGCCGGAGAAGGGAATGGCGCCGATATTCTCGGTGCCGATATAATTGCTCTCCTGCGTCGCCGTCAGCAGCGGATGCAGCATCTTGATCGGCGCCTTGAACATCTCGACAAATTCGAGAATGCCCTGGTTGGCGCGGTTCAAAGCGCCGGAGTAGCTGTAGGCGTCGGGATCGTTCTGCGCCAGGCTTTCGAGCTTGCGGATATCCACCTTGCCGACCAGCGAGGAGATGTCCTGATTGTTCTCGTCGCCCGGCTCCGTCTTGGCGATGGCAATCTGCCGCAACCTGGACGGCTGTATCCTAACGACGCGGAAGCGGGAAATATCGCCCTCGAACTCTTCCAGCCGCTTCAGGCACCATGGGCTCATCAACCCGGTCAGTCGGCGGCGCGGAATGCCGTAGCGCTCCTCGATCATCGGCCCCATGGTGACGGGGTCGAAGAGGCTGAGCGGGCTTTCGAACACCGGACTGAGCTCATTGCCGGCCTTCAGCACATAGATGGGGTGGACCTCCATCAATGACTTCAGCCGCTCGGCAAGCGAGGACTTACCTCCGCCGACCGGACCGAGCAGATAGATGATCTGCTTGCGCTCCTCCAGCCCCTGCGCCGCATGGCGGAAGAAGGCGACGATACGCTCGATCGTCTCTTCCATGCCGAAGAAGCCGGCAAAGGCGGGATAGGTCCGGATCGTCCGGTTCATGAAGATACGCCCAAGGCGAGTATCCTTGGCCGTATCGATCAGCAACGGTTCTCCCATCGCGGCCAGCAAGCGCTCCGACGCATTCGCGTACATGAGCGGATCATCCCGGCACGCTTCCAGGTATTCAGAGAATGACATCTCGACTTCGCGCCGTGCTTCGAAAGAACGGGCGAACGTGTTGAATAGGACATCGTTGTTTGACATGGCGCCTCGTTGACTTGCTATTGCAGTAAACGCCGGACTTAGCGAGACACTTTCCCGCTAATATCTAAGGTGCGGTAATAGTCGCTTCGAATCAATAGGTGACCCTTCAATAATTCGTACGCTTGATTACGGCGGCCATCAATATCTTGAAAGGTTCTTTCACCGGAATTAATTTTGAATTCACTCAAAGTTGTGTGATTTTTATCCGTTCCATCAAAAGGAGCGGTCGGCAGATCGCGAAAAACGCGAATCCAGGCTCGCCCCTCCAGCCTGCCCGGCTTCATGGCATCCTAGTCGAAACAATGGGAAATTCAGGATCAGGAATACTACGGGGCATTAAAATCCCGGCTTCCATTTTCAGTCGTCCTACACACCTATTGCGATCCTGCCCGGCACTCCATGACCGCCGCAACCGCCCAACAAGATGTAGTGCCTCACTGAGGCTCAAATAATCCCGGTCGAACAGGCGGGAAAACCACGATCAAATTCGCCGCGCATCTGAAAATTTCTGTGATTTCTTGAGAAGAGTGGTGCCCAGAGCCGGAATCGAACCAGCGACACGCAAATTTTCAGCCCCCGCCTGTTCAGCCAAAAACAGCAGGTTATAAAAATAATTCTGTCAAACCCAAGCGCGGAGATCAAGCACTTGGCGGCGGTTTGTCAAACTTCCTTGCCGCCACCTTCTCCAAGCTTGGTGCGTCGCGATGACGCAGTATCAGGCATCCGCCGCGCTGCTGCGCACGCGCGCCTTGTCGCGCCCGTATGACGACCGCGACCGCTACTTTGAGACCGGACAGGGCACAAAGCCCGCGAGCAAGGCATACGAAAAGCAGTCGTCAGCACGGGCGGCTGAACGCGTTTTAGCGCGCTCCCGCCGCCGTCCCCTCACCAGCGAACAACGCTCCAAGGAAATCCGGCGTCGCCGCAAATGGGCGAGTGCAGGCAACATGCCGCCGGAGATCCGCGCCTGCTATTCCGAGGCAGAACGCGCCGCCCTCGGCGTCATCGCGGATCGTTGCCGCAAGAAGGGCTTCTGCGATCTCTGCCTCGACGAAATCGCCCGAGTGGCTGGCGTCGGGCGCACGTCGGTGCAGAACGCCATTCGCAGGGCTCGTTCGAAGGGCGTTGAGCATATCTCCGTTCGAGAGCGCCCGCAGCGGTTCGGCAAGAACCTCACCAACATCATCAAGATCGTCTCGCTGTCGTGGCGCGGCTGGATCATGCGAGCCATAGGGTTCAAAGGTTTGAGCACTTCAGTGACTCAAATAAAAACCTCTCCTTCAGAGTGCGCGGAAACTGAAAAATCGGCTTTTGAGAGGGAATACCCGGCTTCCGTCCGTGGTCCCTCAAATCGACCGCACACGTGGCAGACGCGGCCCGCCGAGAAATGGTCGTGCTACTGGCGCACCTTAACCGCAGCCCACGGCTGATTCACTAAGAGCGCGACCAATGGCCGAACTGGATAGGAACACAATCAAAAGGCTGCGCAAGCTTCTGCCTATGCTGACCAGCGATCAACCGGGAGAAGTCACCGCGACCATGGCAGCAATCTTGCGCACCCTGAGCGGTGCCGAGGCTTCGATGCACGATCTGGTCGCGGCGCTGGGCGAGCCGCAAGAGCCACGGGTGATTAAACGCATCGTATATCGTGACCGCGTCGTCGTGGAAGAGAGGATCGTTTACCGCGACCGAGAGCCAGCGGCCAAGGACGTTGCGGGCGCGGCTATGTCGGCTGGAGACGTGTTAGAGACGGCGCGGGCTCTGCTTGCGGACGCCTTCCTGCGTGATCGTGAGCGCGACTTTGTTTGCAAGATGCTGGCGCGAGCCGAGCGAGCGAGTTGTTCTCCATCACGCCGAAGCAATCCACCTGGCTTTGGGAATTGACGGTTCGTCATCGCGAGATGGAGGCAGGTCGTCGGTGACACCCTTCCCCCATTCAGGGACTGTATAAGCCGAAACACCCCTGGACGGGCCTAGGGGACTGCGCAATTTCGCCAGTTGCGCGCTTCGCAGCCGGTACACGGATACAGGTGTGCGCACGTGTTTGCACGGGTGGCAGCGGTGAGAAAATCAGGCGGCGGCCCGATTGTGACCCTATGCTGGATGTATTCTGTGGCGGTCGCGCGCCCTCCCGTACCGTCCATTCGTGAAAAGCAGCCCGCTACAACGCCGAATCAACTCGACCTTGTCATCAACAACATTCGGCAAAGTCGACCAGGATCGCCTGCCCTCCTAACGCGGCGACAACGAGTGCGGAAGTACCGGGAGAGGTCATATCCCTAGATCTACTTGCGATTAAGCAGACCTAACTCACCTCCCGCGCCCTCATACTCCATGAAAGTCGTCGGGCAGGATAGAAGCGCGGCTTTGAATTTTTGAGTAGCGTCAGCGGTCTCCCCACGTAGCAAGTGCCATTCGCCGATATAGAATATAGCCTCACAAAGGCTATCGCTGTTGGTGGCCTTCGCGGTAACGCCCTCGGGGCTCAACTCTCCAAGGAAGAGCTTATAGACTGGATAGGGCCATTTGCCTTGATCCAGCTTGCCAGCCTCAACACGAAGGTCCGTAGCCGCCCGACTATCATTACCCTGTGTCTGGGCGAGAAAGCGCCAGAGATGATAGTAAGGCGCGGCTTTCTCATCGCGTTGCGCACTGGCCGCAAAGTCGTCTGCGGCCAGCTGATACTGCCCCTGAAAATATTGCACAAATGGGTCGGCGAGATAGCCAGCACGGAGCTGGCTGACGGGCCAAAGCGACCCGAGTGCGATGACTGCGAATGCAATACTACCGACGAGTGCCGCCGCGCCGAAACGAGGATGAAACCGCTGGTGTGGCCAAACCTTAAGCAGCGCTGTTGATTTCCACTGAGAGCTGACCCGGCATTTCCACCGAGAAGTGACCCGCCTTAGGTATCGTTTGTGTTGGTCGT